>LVZN01000006.1 GCA_001695645.1 Erysipelotrichaceae bacterium MTC7
AGTTTAACATATACAATTAAAAAAACTGTGAAGCAGAGCCGTACGCTCTCTACTTACACAGTTTATTTTACACTCCCCACCAACCACAACAAGTGCTTCCTTGGTTCTTTTTTGGGTTTAATAACCGGTTCAATTCGAATGCTCTTTCCTTCAATTCGAACAAATGCATCTTGTCCATCTTGCATTTCAAGTCGTTGCATCACTTCATTTGGTAACTCCAACTGACGCACCGGTTCTTCAACTTGTTGTTTTGTTTTTCGTTTCTTAAATAGTTGCATAATTATACCCCTTATGTATTTTTCATTATAGCAAACGCACTGTGTAAAACAAAATAAGAGCCACTTTAGTGACTCTTATTTTGTTTTACGCATTTGCTTTTACAATTAATTTTGCGATTTTATCAGCATATGCGATAGGGTCTTCAATTTTAAAACCTTCCATCAACAATGCTTGATCATATAGAATGCTTGCATAATCAGCAATTTCATCTTTATTTTTTGCATATACATTTTGCAATGCTTTAAACAAGTCGTGATTTGGATTAATTTCTAAAATCTTTGTTGCTTTCATACCCATTGGATTCCCCTCAGGCATTTGACTCAAGACTTTTTCCATTTCAAATGACATACCATCTGCTGCACTTAATACCACTGGGTGTGATACCAAACGTGCAGATAATTTAACTTCTGAAACTTGGTCTTTTAAAGCATCTTGCAGTGCTTCAAGTAAGTCTTTGTTTTCCTTACTTTCTGCTTCAAGTTTTTTCTTTTCATCTTCATCAGTTAAATCTAAGTCCCCTTGCGCAATATTCTTGAATGTTTTTTCTTTAAAGTTTTGCATCATTTGTAATGCAAATTCATCCACATCATCACTCAAGTATAAAACTTCATATTCCTTATTTTTAAGTAGTTCAACTTGCGGCATTTTATCAATGCTATCAACGTCATCTCCACTGATATAGTATATTTCTTTTTGATCTTCTTTCATTCGACTTACGTATTCATCCAATGTAACCAGTTTCTTTTCTTTAGATGAATAGAACATCAATAAATCTTGTAGCAATTCTTTGTGTGAACCGAAATCTGCGTATACACCATATTTGATTTGTGTTCCAAACGCACTCCAGAACTGTTCATACTTTTCACGATCCGTACGTAACATCTTCAACAATTCACTTTTGATTTTCTTTTCAATACGTGAAGCAATTGCACGTAATTGACGGTCATGTTGCAACATCTCTCTTGAAATGTTTAACGATAAATCTTGAGAATCAACCAATCCTCTAACAAATCTAAAGTGTTCAGGGATAAGTTCACTTGCTTTATCCATAATGAATACACCAGATGAGTATAACCGCAATCCTTTTTCATAATCATTTGAATAGTAGTTCATTGGTGGTTTACTTGGAATAAACAACAATGCATCATATGACACTGTACCTTCCACACTTGTATGAATGACATCAAGTGGTTTGTTGTAGTCTTGGAATTTATCCATGTAGAAGTTGTCATATTCTTCTTCACTGATTTCACTTTTATTACGTTTCCAAATAGGAACCATAGAGTTCAACGTTTTATCTTCAACGACTGTTTCTACTTCATCACTATCTTCTTTTTTCTTTTCTTCGGTTACTTGCATCACGATTGGATAACGAATGTAATCCGAGTATTTTTTGATGAGTCGTTCAATGGTATACGTTTCTAAATATTCATCGTAGTTTTCATCATCTGTATTAGGTTTTAAGAATAAGGTGATTTCTGTACCATGACCATCTTTACCATAGTCAATGATTTCATATCCATCACTGTTTTCGCTATACCAACGGTACGCTTTATCACTACCGTATTGTTTTGAAATCACTTCGACTTTATCTGCAACCATAAAGGCAGAATAGAACCCTACCCCAAATTGTCCGATGATATCGATTTCTTCATCTTTATCATGTTCCGCTTTAAAATCAAACGATCCTGATTTTGCAATGGTACCAAGGTTATTTTCAAGTTCTTCTTTACTCATACCAATCCCATTATCACGAATGGTAAGTGTACGATTGTCTTTATCTACTGAAAGTTCAATTTTTAAATCTTCTTTCTTCACATCAGATAAGTTTTCTTTTAATGCCTTGTAGTAAAGTTTATCAATTGCATCTGATGCATTTGAAATTAATTCACGTAGAAATATTTCTTTATGTGTATAAATAGAGTTAATCATTAAGTCCATGAGTCGTTTGGACTCTGCTTTAAACGCTTTCTTTTTTGCCATTTCTATACCTCCTGGCACTCTACCTAAATAAGTGCTAATAGTATTGTAATCATTTTGTTTAGCACTGTCAATATTTAAGTGCTAAATTTATAAGATTTCATGAAACATTCAAAAAGCAATCCAACCTATGGATTGCTCGATTAAAATAATGATAATTGTTCGACTTCAGGAGATACATCAAATTGATTCACAAAACCAAAGACTTCACGTAGATCATAGAGGATACCATGTGCTTTACATGTTTCTTTAAAAAGTTGCATCAATTCTTTATGATTGGGTGATCGTACTTCATAACTATTTCCATACGTTTTGATATATCGTTCTTTAAGTCCAGGAAAGTATTGATCCAGTTTTTCATAATAATATTCACGATTGCCCTCACGCAAAGTCATACCCATTTCAAAACAAACAATTCCTTTGACTTTTGCTTTGATGCAATATTCAAGAATATCCATTACGTTTTCTTTGGTGTCGTTAATAAAAGGTAGTATGGGCCCTAACCAAACAACCGTTGGAATGCCTGCATCACGTAGTGTATAAAGTACCTGTACACGTTCTTTTGTTGTGCTGACATTTGGCTCTACGATTTTACATAATTCTACATCAAAAGTCGTTAGTGTCATCTGTACAACAGCACGTGTTTTCTGATGCAGTTTTTTAAGCAAATCAAGATCACGTAATACCCGATCACTTTTCGTAATCAAGGTAAAACCAAAACCGTAGTCGTAAGCAAGTTGCATTGCCTTACGTACATATTGAAATTGCATTTCCAACGGAATGTATGGATCACTCATCGACCCTGTACCTAGCATTCCTTTTTTGCGTTTACTTTTTAATTTCTGTTCGAGAAGCTCTAGACCATTTTCTTTTACTTCGATATCTTCAAAGTCATGTTCGATATGATAACACGCACTTCTAGAGTCACAGTAAATACAACCATGGCTACATCCTCGATACAAATTCATTCCATTTCTTGGAGATAATATCCCTTTTACTTTGACCTTATGCATATCTCAATTATAGCATTGCTACAAGGTAAAGAAAAAAGTTTTAGCAAAAGCCAAAACTTAGGTCGTTGAAGTTGAAAGAACTTTAATAGTTTTCCACTTACCACGATAAAAACGAATAAATAAAACGATCCCACGCACAGTAATATCAAGTGCGTAAGCTGACCAAACTCCAAGTAAACCTAAATTTGCGTATACCGCAAGAAGATAGCCGATACCCAAACGTATCCCCCAGATACCTACCAATGTTGTATACATCGGAAACTTGGTATCTCCTGCACCTTGTAAAGCATTGGTAATGATTTGAACAAGTGCAGAGAACGGTTGGAAAAAAGCAATCAAGCGAAGTACATCTACGACCATATGTTGAACTTCTAAAGTTGGTGTAAATAGTGCCGCGAGTTGTGGTGCAAATATATAGAATACGACACCAATCACAAGCATAATCGTGACGGAAATACCATAACTAACATGTGTCAAATGCATCGCTTTTTGAGGATTGTGTTCACCTAAGGATGTGCCAACCAAAGTTGCAACTGCTAAACCAAACCCCATCGCCGGAATATAGGCATAGCTTTCTATCGTTCCTGCTACATTGTGTGCAACATAAGCAGACATCCCAATGGAAATAATCATTCCATTGTATAGCAATTGGCCAATGCGCATAATGAGTTTTTCAGCACCGGCAGGAATTCCTACTGTTAAAATCGATGTTAGTATGTTTTTATGTACTTTAAATTCTTTGAACGTAAACATAATGTTCGCATCATGTCCTTTGAGTTTCACAAACAACAGTAGAACACCAATAAAGCGTGCGATTGTTGTTGCTAGGCCAAGTCCAAATACACCCATCCCCATTTTAATAAACAAGGCATTTAAACCAATATTAATCACATTGGATATCCCGGTGGCAACCATCGGTGTACGTGTATCTTTAATGGAACGAAAACAACTGGATAAAATTAACTGCAAACATAAAAAGATTGCAGGTACTGTAACAATGTAAAAGTATGGAAGCACATATGAAATCACGCTTGCTTCGATACCAGAAATATGCAGAATTGGACGTGCAAATACAAAGCAAATCAAACCAACGACAAGGCCCAAGACAATTCCTATATCCAATGATTGGGTAATTGCCTTGTTGGTATTTTTATAATCCTTGCGTCCAAAATAACGCGAAACAATCGTACTCGTCCCTACACTAATTGCTGTAAAAAACGCAATAAAAACATTCATCATCAAATTGGTCACACCAACCCCAGCAATGGCAACGTCATTTAATTGCCCTGCAAAATACGTATCTGCAGTTCCCAACAGTGTTTGAAGAATGTTTTCGACAATAATAGGCAATGACAAAACCAACACATAGGTTATGTCACGCTTTAATCCCTTCATTTGATCCTCTCCCTTTTCTATCTCTTCCTTCATATGAAACATATCATGAACCCTTAGTTTTGCAAAGACATACACATGTAAAAGTACCCAAACAAAAAGGAACACCCATCTGGATGCTCCATCATATACAGTTTAATTTGTTTTTTTGCTGTGTAACATGACAAACTCTTGCCATGGTGTCACAAAGCTAAGTTCTTTTGGATCAAATGGTTTCATTCCTTCCACTACACTGTTTGCATACTCTGTTGATGTGAAAATTGGATCTCCCATCTTTCTCGATTTAAAGACACTGATAACTTTTCCTTGTTCCAACAACAAACCCATCAATAAATGTGCAGTAACTTTTACTTTTCCTTCGGTGTATTGATTCACTTCCCCAAGGATTTTCTTAATGGTGTCACGCACTTGATACTCATCCATGTTGTCTTTTAATAAAACAAAGTATTGTCCATCCAATTGGACGATTTCTGGACGATACAAAATATGTAAACTCTCAATTAAGCCGTGTACTTCACGTTCAATGAAGTTGATGTACGATTCACGCAGTTCATCTGTGGCAAAGTTTTCTTTACCTTCAAACACGAAGTTCACAAGATATGCTGCTTCACTACTTTTAAACCCACGAGGCACTTGTGCAATTTCTAAAATTGGATATTTCATTTTTGCTCCTTTAATACAAAGTTTTCAATGGCGTATGCTACACCACTTTCATCGTTCGATAATGTAACTTTGTCGACTTTTTCTTTAACAGCATCTGGTGCGTTTTTCATCGCAACACTTAATCCAGCAACTTCAAACATCGGCAAGTCATTGAAGTTATCACCAATACAAACCACATCAGCTAAATCAATCCCTAAATCTTCACAAACCGCTTTGATTGCCAACCCCTTGCTTGTATCTATACTTGATACTTCAAAGTAATCCGGATAACGATACATACGAATACCTTCAATTTTAGCAACTTCATCTGCCATTTTGTTTAATGCATCAATGTCATCTTGTAGTGCGATGATTTTTAAATATTCTGCATCATGTTCTAAGATGCGTTTCGTATCTACGCTGTAATACATATCCATGCGATCTTTTTCTGGTGTTACTTCTTTGTATAAATCATAATCCAAGACACCTGGATCCGTTTTTGTACAAAGTGCTAAGTTTTTATTTTTAAAGTAGGTACGTACATTATAAGTTTCTGCTAGCTCTGCAATCTTATCTGCAGCTTTTGCGGGAATTGGGAATGTACGTGTTTTTCCAGCAACACGATAATACCCTCCATTAAATGTAATATGACTCATCTTAACTGAGATTTGATTCATAATACGAATCGTAAAACAGTTGGGTCTTCCACTAACAATGGCAACTTCAATTCCTGCATCCAACGCTTCACGAATGGCGTGTTTGTTTTGGGGAGTGATAATACCACGGGTATTTAACAGAGTTCCATCCAAATCGACACAAATTAATTTATACATAGTCCACCTTCTCTTTCTTTCCTAGTATAACAAAATTCAACAATAAATGCGCAGTGAATTAATGTTCTTGTCCACCCGTAACTTTGATATCCAATTGTCTTTGACGACATGTTTGGATGATTTGCATAGTTGCTTCTACCAAGTTGGATAATGACAATGATGGTTGTTTATCTTGGCTGTCTAAATATGGAACATGAACAAAACCTGCGCGTGTTGATAACTTGTACGTTTCAATGAAGTATAACACCTCATACATCACATGATTGCATACATAAGTTCCTGCACTGTTAGAAACCATTGCCTCAAAGTGCTTGGCTTGTAAATCCTCAACAATCGCTTTGATCGGTAAAGTTGCAAAATACGCATTTTTACCACGAGTTTCAATTGGTTCATCGATTGGTTGATGTCCATCATTATCCATAATGCGATAATCATCAATATTGATTGCCACACGCTCGATGCGAAGCCCGCTTGCTCCACCAGCTAAACCAAAACAGATGATATAGTCGTAGTTTTGTTTCACTGCAGCTTTTAAGATGTCGTGCGTTTTGCACCCTACCACTGGCAGCAACAAAGTATCGATCTTGGTTGACTGTATTTCTTTGGGTAATTGTTTCAACAATTCTTCTGTTGGATTGATTGCATCATTTCCAAACGCTTCAAATCCTGTAACTAATATTTTCATCTTTACCTCATACGTTATGTTTCTTACGTCGGATGCATGCATTTTATATTTCATCCAACACTACACCTTACAACATGTAGTTATTTTATTCATACTATATCATACTCATTTATCGCTTTGATACCGTATTCGCAAAAGAAAAGCCATAGATTTCTCTATAGCTTTGCAATAATTGCATCTGTAAATTCTGTCGTAGAAGCAGTTCCACCAATATCGGCTGTACGAACACTTCCTTCTTTTAACACTTCATCAATGGCGTTGCGAATTTTTGTCGCTTGGTTGCGGTAGTCTAAGTAATCTAACATCAAACATGCTGCAAGTAATAACGCTAGCGGGTTTGCTTTGTTTTGACCAGCAATGTCTGGTGCACTTCCATGCACTGCTTCAAACATCGCAAAGTCTTCCCCTAAGTTTGCACTTGGTAACAATCCAAGTCCACCGATCAGACCACTTGTAAGATCACTTACAATATCTCCATACAAGTTTGGCATGACCATAATGTCAAACTGTTCTGGTTTCATCACGAGTTGCATACATGTGTTATCAACAATCATGGTGTTTGCTTCAATTTGTGGATAGTCTTTCGCTACCTCATTAAATACACTTAAGAACAATCCATCACTTAGCTTTAAGATGTTTGCTTTGTGTACACATGTTACTTTTTTACGTCCATTTGCCACAGCGTATGCAAAGGCAGCTTTGGCAATGTTGGTACTCGCTTCACGTGTAATCAATTTGATTGCATGTACGGTATTCTCATCAATTTGTACTTCTTCTCCAATGTATAAATCTTCGGTATTTTCTCTGAAGGTAATAATATCGATATTCTTAAATGGTGTATCGATGTTAGGCAAGCTTTTTGCTGGTCGAATGTTTTGGTACAGGTTGTATTTGTTACGTAATTGTACATTTAAACTTTTAAACCCTTTTCCAATTGGTGTTGTAATTGGTGCCTTCAATACAATTTTGTTTTTTTCAATTGAGTCAAAGACTGCTTGCGGAATTAATTCTCCACACGCTTCGTAACAAGCTTCTCCTACTTCATACATTTCAAAATTCAAATCTAAATCCAATGTTTCAAGGACACGAACAACTTCTAAACAAATCTCAGGTCCAATACCATCACCTTTTAAAACTGTAATATTTTTCATCTTTATTCCCCTCTTTTATCCATATCAATATATTCGCAAAGTTCACCAACGTATTTCGTTGCTGGACGTACAATTTTCCCACTGTACATTTGGCTTTCTAAGTTGTGTGCCAACCAACCAATGCTACGGGCACAAACAAATAACGGTGTATATAAATCGCGTGGAATGTTTAACATTTTCTCATAAACAAACCCACTGTAAAAGTCCACGTTGCTACAAACGTTAATGCCTTTCTTTTCTTTAATTACTTCTTTGGCAACTTGTTCGAAGCGCTCATAGAAGTGAAATTCAGTTTCCAAGTTTTTCTCTCGAGCGAGTTCACGTGCTCCATTTTTTAAAACTTCACTACGTGGATCACTTAAGGTGTACACGGCATGTCCCATCCCATAGATTAATCCACGTTGGTCAAAGTATGAACCTGCCAAGAGCTTTAAACAAACATCTTTGATTTGCTCAGCAGTTGCTTCATACCCAATATCGGCAATGACTTCATCCATCATTTGGCAAACCTTAATGTTTGCGCCACCGTGTTTTGGCCCTTTTAATGAACCAATTGCACCTGCAAAACTGGAATAGATATCCGTTCCCGTACTCGACATCACCACATTGACAAAGGTAGAGTTTGGTCCTCCCCCGTGATCTGCATGAACCACAAGAATGATATCAAGTAGATGTGCTTCAAGTTCAGTGAACTCTTGGTCCGGACGAATCATCTGCAAAATGTTTTCGGCAAAACTCAAATCCTCATCCACATGGTGAATGTACATACTCTCATTTTCAAAGTAATGAACCTTACTTTGGTAGTTATATGCAACCAAACAAGGCATCTTCCCAACGATGTGCAACCCTTGATCAACAATGTGTTCTACACTTACATCATCTGGTGTCTTATCATAATTGTATAAGGTTAGTACATCTTGTTGGAGTTTATTCATTAAATTTTTTGTTGGTGCACGTAAAATCTTGCTTTCCAAAAAGTCTTTTGGTAAATGAAACTTCTTATGCAAAATTCTTGTGAAATGTTCCAATTCTTGAGCATTTGGCAAATATCCAAACATGATCAAGAAACTGGTTTCTTCAAACAAGTTGGCTTTTCCCAAGCGATTTTTATGACTTGCCCCATTTACGATATCGTTGATTTCAATCCCGCGATAGAACAGTTGTCCGCGCTGATCAACTTTCGTTTCACACTGACGACAATACCCAACAACATCACTGATTTTTGTTAGGCCGACCAAAACACCCGTTCCATCTTCATTACGTAATCCATTTTTGACAGAATGTGTTTTATATAATTGTTTATCGATAAAGCCAATATCTTTTGCTTTCTCGAAAAATGTCTCTAATCTTTTATCCATACTTTTACCTCTATAACACTAGTTCTATGATTATACCATCTTTAAAAACAAAAAATAAGTGCAAATGTAAATTATTACAATATCCATATGTAAATATTTTCAAAGAATGATAGTGTTTCAACTACTTATTATATAACACATGAGGCGCACACATGTACACCACACAAATACAAATAATTGGATTTCCTATGTTATCTTTAAAGCTACTTATGGTATAATATGAAACAACTGTTATAAAGGGGGACAAATAATGGCAACGTTATGCGAAAAAATATTACAAGCTCACCTAGTTGAGGGAACCTATGAAAAAGGTAAACAAATTGGGATTAGAATTGATCAAACCTTAACCCAAGATGCAACAGGTACGATGGCCTATTTGCAACTAGAAGCGATGGGAATTGACCAAGTCAAAACAGAGCGCTCAATGAGTTATGTTGATCACAACACATTACAAAGTGGCTTTGAAAATGCAGATGACCACAAATACCTACAAACCGTAGCAAATGCTTATGGGGTATACTTTTCAAAACCAGGAAACGGAATCTGTCACCAAGTGCACTTGGAACGATTTGCAGCTCCAGGAAAAACGCTTTTAGGAAGTGATTCACATACACCAACAGCTGGTGGAATTGGTTCCATTGCGATGGGTGCAGGAGGGCTTGATGTTGCTTGTGCAATGGCTGGTCGTCCATTCTACTTAACAACACCACAAGTTGTAAATGTAAATTTAAGTGGAAAACTACAAAAAGGTGTGAGTGCAAAAGACATCATTTTAAAAGTTCTACAATTGATGAGTGTCAAAGGTGGAGTTGGTAAAATCGTTGAATATAGCGGAACCGGTATTGCAAGTTTATCAATTCCAGAACGTGCGACAATCTGTAACATGGGTGCAGAGCTTGGAGCAACAACGTCGATTTTCCCTTCGGATGAAGTTACCAGAGAATTCTTACGCAAACAAGAACGTGAAGATGTATGGGTAGAATTACAAGCAGATGCAGATGCCATCTATGATGAAACATATAAAATTGATTTAGATACACTTGAACCAATGATTGCCATGCCACACTCACCAGATGCCGTTGTTCCGGTTTCTGAAGTTGAAGGTATGCATGTTGACCAAGTAGCTATCGGTTCTTGTACAAACTCATCACTTCGTGATTTAAGTATTGTTGGTAACATCTTAAAAGACCACACCGTTGATTCGAGTGTAAGTTTGGTTATTTCACCAGGAAGTAAACAAGTATTGCAAATGATTACACAAAACGGTGCCTTATCTCACATGATTGCAAGTGGTGCAAGAATTCTTGAATCAACTTGTGGACCATGTATTGGAATGGGACAAAGTCCAATTACCAATGCATTATCACTTCGTACATTTAACCGTAACTTCTATGGACGTAGTGGAACCTTAAGTGCCAAAGTGTGTCTTGTTTCACCTGAAACAGCAGCTGCAAGTGCACTTACTGGAAAAATTACCGATCCACGTAAAGTTGACTTTGAACTACCTGCAGAAACAGACCATTTCCTAATTGATGATTCGATGATTTTAACACCAGATTGTGATAAATCAAAAGAGATTGTACGTGGTCCAAACATCAAACCATTACCAATCAATACACCACTAGATGATCATATCCACAAGAAAGTTATGATCAAAGTAGAAGATAACATTACCACAGACCACATTGCGCCAGCAGGTGCAAAAGTCTTACCATACCGCAGTAACATTGAAAAAATCTCAGAGTTCATCTTCATGAACAACAAACCGGATTTTGACAAAGTATGTAAAGAGTATGGTGGTGGATACATTATCGCTGGTGCTAACTACGGACAAGGTTCATCAAGAGAACATGCTGCTCTAGCACCAATGTACTTAGGAATTAAAGCAGTTATCGCAAAAAGTTTTGCGCGTATTCATAAAGCAAACTTAGTAAACTTTGGAATCTTACCATTAACGTTTGATAACGAAGCAGACTATGATACCATCGATGAAATGGATGATTTAGATATCAACAACCTTGATCAACTCGCGGTTGATGTTCCATTAACGGTGATCAACCAAACCAAAGACAAAACATATACAGTTCACCATGGCTTAAGTCAATATGACATTGACATCATCAAAGCTGGTGGAACGTTAAACTACATCAAAGCGATGCAATAACATAAAAACGCCCAGAAAACGGGCGTTTTTTTATCGTAAGGAGAAAACCTTTTTACTTAGAATACTCCTAGTACGACTCCAACTGCAGAAATAACGGTTAATACAATGATAATTTTAGTAGCTGACATACGTTTTTTAGAAATCATCCACCATGATAACAACACCATGATTAATGGCAGTATCTTTGGAAAGTTACTATCAAATAACGCTTGTAATGAGGAAAGTTCATCTCCCATTGGAATTTCAAGTTTCGTTGTTAGGGCAACATTTCCTGCTGCTAATCCACCAACAACCATAACCCCTAAAATGTTAAATGCATCCGTGATTCGTTTTGCATTTTCACCAATGATAACATCAATTGCATTAATTCCAAGTTTATATCCGTTATGGAAACACAAATAAGAAATCGTTGGTCCAATTAAAGCATACGATACAATATAAAATAAAGGACCTACTACACTTCCACCACTTGCAAGTCCCATCCCAATACTTAATAAGATAGGCACAATGATTCCTTGAATGATGGAATCACCGATCCCAGCCAATGGACCCATTAATGTGGCTTTAATATTAATTGGCATTTCTTCTGGCACATCTCCACCCATGGCTATTTCTTCTTCTAAGGAAGCAACAATTCCATTGATGATTTGTCCAGTTTGTGGTTCTGTATTATAAAACATCGATTGACGCACAAGCAGTCTTCTCATCGCTTCTGGATCATCACTATAATACTTCTTGGCAAAAGGAATGTATGAATATGCCCAAGCGTGTGCTTGGAGTTTTTCATAACTCATAGAAGATAAATGCGTGAATCCCCAACGTGCCCAAATCTGACGTAATTCTTTCTTTGTTAGTCGTTCTTTTGTTTGAGACATATATACCCCCTAAAATAGATAATCATCTTCAAAGATGACATCTTCACTTGTATTTTGATTTGCACTTTCAGCAACCAAAGCAAGTCCTGGTTTGGTTGCTAAGAACACCAAGTATGCAACGAGTGCTGCAATAAACACCAAAGCAATCATACTTAGTCCAGCAAATGCGGTTAAGACAAATCCAGCAAAGAAAAAGATAAATAAACTTTTTTCTTTGATAACGATATTCATCAACATAGCAATACCAAGTGCTGGTAAAACTCCACCTAGAACAGAAATCGTATCTGTTACCACTTGTGGTATATTTTGTAATAACCAATCCACCAAATCTTTCCCAAAGAAAATAACTAAGAAGATTGGAATTGCGCGCAATAAGAAATTCGTTATTTGTGGTCCCACTAAATGATTCATCCGAATGCCGGCAAGGTCGTTCTGTTCTGCTGCGATATCTGCACGACGATTCCAAAACGAATACAATGCCATTCTTGTGTTGTAAAAAATAAGTCCGAATGTTTGTCCAATTAAAATTGATAATGTAACAGCAATTGCAGGATCTTTACTTGTCGCCATGGCAAGTCCAATCCCCCCATATGCAGCATACGTAATCTCACTATTGGTGGCTCCTCCGGTTGATAAGTTTGCAATAAATACACCTTGTACAGCTAATCCACAAAGAATACCAGCTTGCACATCACCAAATGCAACACCAACCAATAATCCAGCAACCAGTGGTCTACCTACGATATAAAATCCCCCAGACATTCCAAATAAACAGGCAGATTCAATTGCCCCTAAGTAACAAAAGATTCCCGTTAGTAATGCTGGTATTAATAAATCCATTTCCATCGTTTTCTCTCCTTTATGATTCTAAAGCATCATATTTTGCTTTCATTTCTTTCCACGATTTAATTTCATCACCTGGAAGTAATTGAAATTCGATTGTAATTCCATTGGCTTCCATATATTCAAATGCATCATAATCTGCTTGATCAATGCATACCGTACGTCCCAACACTTTTGCACCTGCTCGAGTGTTCATACAACCAACATTTAATACACCTCCAAAGTCAGTTCCATCTTTGACTAGCTGAGCAAAGTTTTGTGGAGAATCACTGATCAAAAATAAGTCTTTTGTTGATACCAATCCCATCTTCACTTTCTCAACAGCAACATTCATCGGATAAATCCCAAGTTTTAAATTCCCGGCTGCTGCTTTTAATACTTTCTTTCGTAGTGGATCGTTGGCAATTTTATCTCCAACAACCACTATCCCTTCAACATTTCTTGCGCGTGACCAGCGTGTGGTTGTTTGTCCATGAATGACGCGGTCATCAACTCTTGCTAATGTAATACTCATAGTTCCTCCTTGTTATAACTCCAATGAGTCTTCATCTTCATCAATTGCCATATACACTTCTTGCTTTCCTGTCTCATATGCAATACTTGCATATTGATCTAGTGTTAAGGCAGCGGGCAATTGCAAGCCAGTTTCAAGTAACATTGGTAAATTGAGACCAGCAAGCAAACGAATGTGTGTACTATGACTTAAGTAATAGGCGTAACATTCATTAAAAGGGGTCCCCCCTTTTAAATCACTTAAGATTAAGACATCCTCTTTTTGATGTGCGTCAAGCCAAGCATATAGACGCTCTTGATACACCGTGATGCCATCATCATCCAAACTGATTGCCTCAATATCTTCTGTACTTCCTGCAATCATTTTGTAACTTTCTAAAATACCATTCGCAAATCCCCCGTGCGTTGTTAGTAGTATTTTCATTTTGTCCTCCTTTCACATTAAATAGTTACATATAACTAGAATAATATAATATGTAATTACAACTAACCATATTTTAATGAATTATGTAAGCGCTGTCAACTATTTATTTTACTTATTTAACATTATGTAACTATTCATTGACAATTATCTGACTTTATACTATATTTATGTCATAACATATTAGAGAGGAGCTAACATGAAAACATACACATTAGATCAATTAGCAAGATTTATCGATCACACAAACTTAAAAGCGAATGTAACAAGAGAAGACATGATTCAATTATGCAATGAGGCAAAAACGTACCACTTTAAAATGGTTGCCATCAATCAGGTGCAATCTAAACTATGTGCTACCCTACTTACCAACACCGATATCCATGTTGGTGCAGCGATTGGGTTTCCACTAGGTCAAACGTCGATTCAAGCAAAATGTTTCGAAACCGAGGATGCCATCGCCCAAGGTGCAACCGAAATTGACTACATGATTAACATTACCGAACTCAAAGCAAAAAACTACGAATACGTAAAACAAGAGATGCAAGCCATCGTTGATATTTGTAAAAAACATGAAATCCCTTCAAAAGTTATCTTTGAAAACTGCTATCTGACGAAAGAAGAAATTATCAAAGTGGCAGAGATCGCTGCATTTGTAAAACCGACATTTATTAAAACATCAACTGGTTTTGGAACATCAGGGGCTACTGTTGAAGATGTAAAACTGATGAAAGATGTGGTGCAAGACAAAGTCGAAGTAAAAGCAGCTGGAGGCATTCGCGATGTTGATACGTTCTTTGCAATGATACAAGCAGGAGCAACCCGCATAGGAACAAGTGCAGGAATTGCAATCATCGAAGCTTTAAAAGCAACTGGAAAAACGGAATTTACGATTTAAAAAAACTCGAGCGATCTCGAGTTTTTTATTGATTACGAATTTCAAAGACAAACGAATTGGTATCCCCACGATATTTGGAAATGGAGTATTCCACAGGCTGATCATCTGTATCAAATGCAGTGGAATGAAAGTAAAACAACGGTGCACCTTCATCCACTTCAAGTAGGTCAGAAACCGTTTCATCCGCGTTGATGACATCAAGTTTTCGACGAATACGAGCAACATGAATATGGTGTTCACCAAATATAGAATACAAGGATGCACTACTAAAATCATAACTAAGTAAATCAGGTATAAGTTCCATTGGAATGTAGGTGGTTACCAGTACAATCGGCTTACTTTCTGCATAACGTAAGCGTATCAACTTACAAACGGCATCACCTTCTTCAAGATGCAAGTGTTGAGCAACTTCTTCTGTTGCCACATCCTGTTTGAAACTAATCACTGTAGTCGTTGGTAAAAGCCCCTTACGTTTCATTTCACTATCGAAACTTTCAATCACAGTTGCAAACTCTTGATCTATTTTACGCTTCGTAACAATGGTTCCCAGTCGTTTCTTTCTTGTCAAATATCCTTGTGCAACCAAATTTTGAATGGCTTGACGCACCGTTGGTCGACTGACTCCGTACGCCTTTGCCAATTCTACCTCTTTGGGAATAATACTCCCTTCCGCATATTCATCATTTTCGATTTTCATAAGTAAATCTGCTTCAATTCCCTTATACAATGGTTGTTTACTCATTCACTTACCTCTTTCATATCTATATTACATATTTTAAAATATGTAAGCAAAAATGTAAACACAAAAAAAGAGTCATCAATTGACTCTTCATATTAGCTTTCTTCTTTAGCGATCAAGTAACTCTTTAAACTCTGGGTGTAAAGAGAAGTATTTTACCGCATAACCACATACTGGAGATGTCTTAGCATCCTTTTCTTTTAACAATGCAATCATCTCTTCCATGAGTTCACCAGCCAATCCTTGACCACGATATGCTGGGTTTACATACGTACTCATTAAGTGGTAAACATTGTTTACTTCACGGTATTCCAAAGCTGCAATTTCTTCCCCACGCTCATTGACCATAATAATGGCATCCTTCTTATGTTCTATTTTCATACAATCACCTTCCTATACATATTATTATAGTTTACATAACATTTTTTATCTATTCAAACGCAAGAAAACGTCGATTATATATGGAATAACATGTGTTTGGTCCATTTGTTTTGAAAATCGAACGATTTTGTCTTCAAAAAGCGAATATACTTGTTGTTTTTGATTTAGTGTGTTACAATCCAAGAGTAATGTAAGAAGTAGGTTGGCTTTATAGTTTCATTAATACCTCTTATTGTTATAGACAGGAGGTACTATTTAATGGAATCAGGTAAAGTAAAATTCTTCAACGAAGAAAAAGGATTTGGATTTATCACAACTGATGGTGGGAAAGATGTATTCGTACACTACTCAAACATCAACTCAGACGGGTTCAAAACTTTAAAAGAAGGTGACTACGTTCAATTTGACGTAGAAACTGACCCACGTGGTGATAAAGCCGTTAACGTAACATTAGTTTAATTAACGCATAAGACGACTCTAACGAGTCGTTTTTTATTTCAGTTGTTTACTTGACATAGAGTACATCACACACAAGGAAGTCCCTTTTTCACATTAAATCATTTTTAGAATTGATTATTAATTATCGATTCGATTTCTTTAGCATCTTTTACAATATATGTTGCATGGTAGTCTTGCAGTTCCTCTTTGTCACGAAAACCCCACAGTACCCCTATGCTATCCATATTTGCATTCTCAGCTGTTTGCATATCGGTCTTTGAATCCCCGACATAAAGAACCTCAGAACACTTTAACATCATCATATTACGTAATTCGAAAGCTGCCGTCGGATCTGGTTTTTTTGGTATGTTTTTGCGCTCACCAAAACACCCAACAAATTCGATATCTGGAAAGTTTTTCTTTACCAAGGAATTTGTATAATCGTTACGTTTATTTGAATTGATAGCCAGTTTCACTCCCTTAGCTTGCAGTGTATGCAAGAGTTCCACAATACCAGGATATGGTTTTGTGGTTTTCATGTAATCTTGATCATAGATTTCAAGAAATAAGGAAAGTCCTTCTTCCACAATAGATTCTGGTGTGTTTTCTGGCATACTTCGTGTCAGTAAATCCTTAAAACCTTTACCAATTTTCTTCTTATATACATCATTTGCATGTACAGGAAAGTGATAATGTAAAAGAACTTTATTTACACTATTGGCTAAATCACTTAGTGTATCGAGTAATGTTCCATCCAAATCAAAGATGATACCTTTATAATCATTCACTATCAAGCTCCTCTATCATTGCACTAGTCATCGTTTGTAAAATGATGCAACAAGATGTAGCACCTGCATCCAAGAAACCGCGACTTCTTTCTCCAAGTCTTGCAGCACGCCCAATCTTTGCGACCATGTCTTTGGTGCTTTCTTTACCATCTTCTGCACCTTTTGATAATGCAATCAAGCAATCCTTAAAACTTTTTTGTTGATTCATTGCTTGAGTAAACGCATCTGTTGCTGGATACAAAGTATCGAGTAATGTCTTATCACCAATTTTAGCACCCGCAAGTTCCATTAATCCATCGATTGAACTGTTTAACGCTTCCACCATGACTTCTTTTGTGATTCGTTCTTCCTTCTTAAATCGTCTACTCAACCGTGAAAACATGGTTCCATAAATTGGTCCCATACTACCACCAATATCCATAACTAAAGTTCGACCAAGTACTTTGAGGCTTTCCGAAAAATTCATACTTAACTGAATTCTTTCTTTCGCCATCATAAACCCTTTGTCCATATTTACGCCGTGATCTCCGTCACCAGTTGCGCCATCGATTTCACTTAGATATGCTGCATTCGTGTGAATCGCTTCGATTATTTGTAAAGTAATTTTTGCATTTTTCTCATTTACAACATATTCCATCTTACGTTCTCCTTAGTTGTGTTAAACCCATTGTCTCTACTTCTGCATCCATACATTCTTTTAACTCATCATCTACTTTCATTAACGTTAACGTAACTCCATTCATTTCCAAAGAAGTAAAGTAGTTACCTACATACGATTTATAGACGGAAATTCCAAGACTGTCTAAATTCTTTGCGACTTCATCAAAGAAGATGTATTGTTCCATCACTGGTGTTGCTCCAAGTCCTGAAACTAGTGCAACAACTTCATCTCCATTTGTAAATGGTAAATCTTCGACAACTAGCGATACCATCTCTTTTGCAATTTCTGTTGCGGATGCTAGTTTTTCAATACGGATACCCGGTTCGCCATGATGTCCGATTCCAAACTCCATCGTTCCTTCAGCAATTGCAAAGTTTGGTTTTCCATTTGCTGGAATGGTACAAGGTCCTAAACCAACCCCTACACTTCTTGTATTATCAATAGCTTTTTGTGTGGCACGAATCACTTCATCAAGAGTTGCCCCTTGTTCTGCTTTTGCACCTCCAACTTTCCACATCAAAACCTCACCTGCGACACCACGACGTTTTTTTATATCTTCTTTTGGTGCACTAGCTACATCGTCATTGGCAACAACAACTTTAACTTGGATATCGTCATCTTCAGCTAATTCCATCGCCATTTTGACATTCATATTATCCCCTGCATAATTTCCATACAAGCAAGCGACACCCATGCCTTGATCAACAGCGCGAATGCAATCATAAAATGATTTTGCCGTTGGGGAAGAAAAGATTTCTCCGACTGCTACTGCATCGACCATACCTTTACCACAGTACCCAACAAATGCAGGTTTATGACCACTTCCTCCTCCGGTAACAATCCCTACTTTTTTCTTATCTTTTGCGAAATTTGAAATTACCACACGAGGATTATCATCATCAATATGAATGATATCTTTGTGACAACGTTCAAATCCTTTTAACATATCTTCTACAACCAGACTTGGTTCGTTAATTATTCTTTGCATGCTAACCCTCCTGCTTTGTATATTGCGACTCGATTTCCATAATACGTTCGACTTTAGGTAAACTTCTTCCTCCTGAAAATTCACAAGTTAACCATGTGTCGATTAATAATTCTGCATATTGTGGGGCAATCACTCTTGCACCCATACACAGCACTTGACAGTTATTACTCTTTATACTGCGTTCTAAAGAAAACATATCATGGCAAACAGCCGCACGAATTCCTGGGATTTTGTTTGCAGTAATCGCCATTCCAATTCCCGTTCCACATAAAAGAATTCCACGATCATGAGAACCATCTGTAATCTTTTTACATAACGTTTGTGCGATGTCTGGATAGCTTGATGGATTTTCATCATATACTCCAACATCACTAACTTCTTGTCCTTTATTTACTAAATACGCTTTAATTTGTTCCTTAAGTTTGAATGCTGCTTCATCACAACCGATTACAATTTTCATTCCAACCCTCCTTACTTTTAAAAACAAGGATGCAGTATTGCAACTACACCCTTGCTGATTCTTATAGTTCTGTAATTGCGAATACAACTTTAATTGGTTTTGCTTCAAAATTAACTAATTGGTATTTTACGCCAGCTGGAATAAAGAATGTGTCTTCTGGTTCTAAGACAAAACTTTCTTCTAATTCTGATAAGTTAACTGTTACTGGTCCTTCAACACAGTACAATGCAGCATCTCCTGTATGTGAGTCAGGATCTGAACATCTTGGCCCATACCCACCTGCTGGTAAGATAAACTCACCAAAGTGTCCATAATCATTACTTGTAATGAATCGCATTAACATAGGATGTTTTACACCATGTACGTTATTTAATTTTTCAAAATCTCTTACTGCATACACTGCTCCAGTATCTCTAGCCTCTTTAGCATCAACTGGCCAGTGACCAATGTCATCTGTACATCCTTGACGTGAAATATCTTTGATTACATTGCGCATATTTGGTAAGTTATCGTTGTTTGGACCTTTGTAGAATTTTGTTTCTTCTTCTGTAGGAATTACAGCTGGAGGAATTTGTTCGCTCCATGCCTTTGGCGTAATGAAGTATAAAATTCGTGCTTTTTGATCAGAGAAGTTATGACAACAGTGCCAAGCTCCTTCTGGCATAAACAATCCTTCACCTGTTTCTAAGTAAGCAAATTGGCCATTTCCACTTCTTTGTAGTACCGGTCCGTTTAAAATATAATATGATTCATCTCCAGGATGGACATCAAGTGGAGCAAACACTCCCCCTGGTCCCAGTTCGTAAATTCCAAGCATGAATGTATCCGTTGTGATCATTGTGAATGTATTGTCTGATGTGAAAGCATCGTTTGGTGGATACAATGCTGTAGAATACTCACTCTTTTTAATTAACATTGGTTTTTTGTCTTCTGGTTCGAATGGGAATTTCCCCATGATATCAAATAATTTAGCCATTTTGTCTCCTCTATTCTTCTGTAGTCACTTCTTGAACTGGTTTCTTTAATACAACTAGTAATGCTGCAGTTACTGCTCCAGCAATGAGTAATGCTAGGATAAACAGCAATGCATTATTTAAGGCAAACAGTACAAACAATCCACCGTGAGGTGCTCTCATTGTTAAGCCAAATGCATATGAAAGTGCACACCCAACTGCTGAACCTGCCATCAATGATGGAATTACACGAATTGGATCTCCAGCTGCAAAAGGAATGGCAAATTCTGTAATCATTCCAAATGCCCCAGCAAATAAACCAGGTAGCGCAGCTCGATCTTCATCCGTAAATTTCTTTTTAGCAATTAGAATTGCAAAGGCAATTCCTAATGGTGGAGCCATACTTCCGATAAAGTTAGCTGCCATAGGACCAAAGTTTCCTGCTTCCATTGCAGCTAATGCAAATGCATATGCAACCTTGTTACAAGGTCCACCCATATCAAATGCCAACATACATCCTTGTACAATTCCTAGGATAATTAAGTTTCCTGTTCCTAAAGAATTAAGCATGTCTGTAAGAGCAGTCGTAAGGAATGTTAATGGTTCCCCAACCACATAAATCATAATTAGTCCGATAGCACCAACCCCTAAAATTGGAATGATAAGTGTTGGAAGTAAAGAACGTAATTGTCCTGGTACTGGAATCTTCTTTAATAGATTCACGAGGTACCCAGCGATAATCCCCGCAATTAAAGCTCCAAGGAATCCAGATCCTTGGTAATCAGCAAGTGCACCACCGACCATACCAACTGCAAGTCCAGGTTTGTCAGCGATTGAATATGCCACATAAGCTCCAAGAACTGGAACCATGAGTGCAAACGCTTGTTTTCCTAACCAGAATATTGTTGATGCCAAGTTTCCATATTGTTCAACCGTGTTTGGAATGTCATATCCTCCAATTGCAAACCCGATTGCAATCAACACACCACCTGCAATTACAAATGGCAACATGTAGGATACACCTGTCAGTAAAGCACTTTGTATTTCTCTTAATTTTTCTTTCATCTTTCTCACCTTTTTCTTATTATGTTTTTTAAGTTATTCTTCAAAAATGATCGAAGGGTTTTGAATGACCGCATGAGGCGTAAGTTTTCTTATTTTATCTTTATACGCATCGAATCTCTCAATTTTTGAGATTCCTACATCGTTTGCAAAGACAATTATGTCAGCTTCTTTAATATCGACATCCTTAAGTTTGTCTTCAATGCCAAGAGCTCCTTGCATTTCGACTTTGCATTCGTGTCCCTTCTGTTTACATATCTTTTTTATAGCTTCTGCAGCCATATATGTATGTGCAATTCCAGTTGCACATGATGTAATTGCTACGATTTTCATACTGACTCCTCTATTTTTCGTATGTCTGTAATTTACTAATAATGTTTTCGTATGAAGTTTCTTGATCTAAGATTTCTATAACTTCTTGGTGTGTTAGCAATGAGGCTAGTGTTGCTAATACACGCATATAATGATCTGCACCTTGATCCATCGAAATTGCAAGCATGAAGATGTATTTGACTTCTCCAACTTCGCCATAACTCTCATACATAAAAGGTTCTTTGCATCGGCAAAATCCGATTGCTGGTATTCGTACCGCCTCGCTTTTACCATGTGGCAAACCAATGAAATTTCCCATGTATGTCGAGCCAATCGCTTCACGCTCTTCTAATGATTCGATATATGTATCTACATCATCAATAATGTTTGCATCTTTAAATTTATTAGCCATAAACTGAAATGCTTCAGTTTTTGATGCAAATGGTTCATGATCTAAAATGCATGTTTCTTTGTTTAATACTTCGGCTAAATTTATTGTATCCATAACTATTTTCCGTTTTTAAATACAGTTAACACATCTCTTGCATACCCTCTCATAAACTCGTATGCACTCTCTTGAACTTCATGCCAGTAAGCACTACCTTCCGTTTTGTCTAGCTCTTCATAGATATGTTTCGCTGCTGCTTTCGCCATGTAAGAATAGTAGTTGATTTTTGAACATCCTGCGCTAATTCCAGCACGCACTTGATCTGCATCAACACCACTTCCACCATGCATAACAATGCGTGTTTCTTTAGGCATTTTTTTACGCATTTCTTTAACTCTTTCAATATCCAATACTGGAGGTTCTGAGTAAATACCGTGAGCCGTTCCAAAACATACAGCTAATGCATCAACACCAGTGTCTCTTGCAAATTCTGCAGCTTGATCAGGATCAGTAAACGTAATTTTAATTGATTCGTTATCCCAAACAGTGTCATCTCCATGAGTGTCATCTTCAGTAGAAGTCATAATTCCTAATTCTGCTTCAACTGTGATATCTAAGTCATGCGCAAGTTTTGTGAACTCTTTTAATTTTGCTTTGTTTTCTTCATATGGAAGAGTACTTAAGTCATACATTATTGATGTAAATCCACAACGGATTGCACGCATCACAAAGTTATAGTCACTACCATGGTCAAGGTGTACACATACAGGTACTTTTGCCTTCTTTGCATATTCAACCATTTTTGGTCCAATTTCCTCAATTGGAATTAATGAATCATGCACTTGTGCATGGTCAATAATGATAGGCACATTTAAATCTTCAGCTGCACCAATTACCGCACGTAATGTTTCTACATTTGGTGTATTGATACAACCGATGGCATACCCACCTTTTTCTGCTTCCTCTAAAATTTGTTTCATATTTACTAACATCTAGATTTCCTCCTATACATATCTATTCAATTTCTGACCCTATTTTCCTTAAATTTGCAAGACCCTGAATTGCTAGTTCCTCACCTGTATCCGCGAACTTTCGCCAAATGGCACAGTTTGCATTCAACTCTTCAAAACTTGGATCAAAACTTTCAATAACACAAGGTCCCTCATATCCAACTTTCTTTAATGCAGTGAAGAATTCTTTAAAAGGTACAAGTCCCGTTCCTGGAATCCCACGGTTGTTTTCGCAAACGTGAACATATCCTAGGTATTCTTTTCCACAAGTTTCAACCGCTTTTGTGTAACTTGTTTCTTCTCGAATCATATGGAAACAATCCAAGTGAACTTGTATATTGCCTGTGCCAACATCCTTACAATAACGAACACCTTCTTCTGCCGTATTGATAAAATGTGTTTCAAAGCGGTTTACAGGTTCTACACAAATACGTAAATCGGGATGTTGTTCCAATGCATACTCTGCGACTTCTCGCATCGCTTCAACTGAGTGTTTCCATTCCAATTCAGTTTTGGGTTTTCCACTCAAGCATCCCCAACCTGCATAATTGACTCCCCCTAAAATCTTTGAGCCAAGTGCTAAATTGATATCCACTAATTTTTTTAATGAATCGATACCATTCAAGCGAATTGCTTCATCATCTGAAATCAGATTGTTGTCGGCATTTAAGGTCGTTGTCGTCACAATTTCCAAATTTGTTTTCGCTAATTCTTCTTTTACTTTTTCAGTTGGAAAGGTAAATGGATGTGCAATTGCAATATCAATTGTTTCAAATCCCAATTCTTCTGCTTTCGTAATAATCCATAAATCTTTTTCACTGAATACTTCACTCCAAATAAAGGAATCAACTCCAAATCTTATTCTCATTTTCTCTCCTTTCTTACTTTAGAATCACCGGTTACTTCTTTTCTAATTCCATCATAAATAACTTTATGTCAAATAGCCAATTTCATAACGTTTAGTTTTGCACTAGGTCTGGTGCATAAATGATTTAATCAATATAATCCCTTAAACAAAGGTTTTTTGTAATAGGGTAGCGGGAAAGTAAAACCTTTCGCCCCTCCCATTGCACCGTACGTACGGTTCTCGTATACGGCGCTACATATGTATTAAGCACGACTATCTTAGATAGTATTGAAGAGGATTGACCAACCCTGATCTATCCTTTTTCTTTACTGCTAGTAGATTTGGATTAAGAATGTAATTTACTACATCCATTCCACATCGTCGATACCATCCCAACCTTGAATTTGCAACTTTATAAATATCTTCATCAGTGAAGTAAAAGCGTTGTATTCGGTTTAATCTTTGTAGATTTATGAATATTCGTTTTGGTATCTTCCATTGTTTAATGATTATGACTCCTATCTTGTGTCGTAACCATTCTCCAAACTTCTCAAGATAGATTTTCATACTTCCAATACGAAAGTAGTTAATCCATCCCCTTACGATTTGATTTACTCTTATAAATGTTGCCGATAATGGTCTTGATGTCGCATGTTTCCTAAGGAGCACTTCCTTAAGTTTTGCATATAGATTTGCTTTTCTATCATTGGTAGGTTTGCATTTCCATTTTGGACCATTTTTGAAAAATGTAAATCCTAGAAACTGACTTCTTGTTGGTCTCACTATTTTTGTTTTCCTTGCATTCACTTTTAAGAATAATTTTCTTTCTAGCCACGATGTGATTGACTTCATTACTCTATTTGCTGCCATCTCACTCTTTACGAATATATTGCAGTCATCTGCATATCTCACAAATCGAAGTCCTCTTTCCTCTAACTCTTTATCAAATGAATCTAAATAAATATTTGATAGAATTGGACTCAATGGTCCTCCTTGTGGGACACCCTCGGAACTTGGACTTGTTAGTCCATCTTCCATAACTCCTGCTCGTAAGAATGAACGGATTAAATGTAGTACTTCTTTTTCATTCACTCGCTCTCTAAGTTTTGAGATTAATTTATCATGATTTACTTTGTCAAAATACTTTTCGATATCCGTGTCTATGACCCATTCGTACCCCTCGTTAAGGTTTTCAAGTACATTCTCCATTGCATCATGCGCACTTCTTCCCATGCGGAAACCAAAACTATGTTCACTAAAACATGGTTCATAGATTTCACTAAGTTTTTGTGCAATTGCTTGTTGAATAACTCTATCTACTACTGTGGGTATCCCTAATGGTCTTTGTTTACCATTTGCTTTTGGTATATAGACTCGTCGTACCGGCATTGGCTTGTATTTCATCTGTATAATGAAGTTAATAATTTCTCTTCCATTCTCTTTGAAATAACTATCAATTTCACTCACATTCATCTTATCGACTCCTGGTGCGCCTTTGTTACTTTTGACTTACCTAATTGCCTTATCTACATTTTCTTTAGTAAACATTTCTTCAATTAATCTCATTCGCTGTTCCTCCTCTGCTTGTAGATGTATTCAAAATCATCCCCATTACTTTCCCAATCAGTGATTACGCTTCACCTTTCCTTGGTATTCTCATTTTCGGACTATTTGAACATTGCTCATAGTGATTCACACTATACATACATTAAGTCCTTCATTGTCTAGGCATGACAACTACTATGACCTCAGCTGACTCCTTACGATAAACCTTTTTCGACCGACCCATTTAACGATTACTGTGTTAAAGCTTTCGTGCTTATTCGTCCGTAAGGTATCCCAGGGTAAGATACATATCTTTTTCACTTTCACAACCTCTTGATTTACTGTCTTGGTTTACGTTTACCCTTTGGACTTCGGTTTGAGTTGCGCCCTTATCCACCATTTAGCCTTATATCAAGTTTCTGTTCGTAGGCTCGAAAGACTTGCTTCCCCACTTCCTTCACCCCGTCGTCACCGACTTCGGCTTGTGGTTCGCTACACTTAGCGGTAACACCTGCGGTTGGACTTTCACCAACTAGATATGTATCATGCCTGGCACACTGCAAAAAGACATTCACCTTACCAGCAAATGCCTTTCGTTTTCTTATTTCACTTTAAACTTTTATAGATTTTTCTCTAAGACAACATCACGTATGATCGCAATGATACGTTCGTTCGTTTTTGCATTTCGAATATCATTAATCCGTTCTCTATCATCAATTAATTCATAAAATTTGGAGAAGAAACTGTGAATTTCTTTTTGTGTTTCAAAGTCAATCGCAATCACAAATACGATATCAACTTCATCATCTTCTGACCATTTGATTGGATAATCCAACTTGATCATTGCCACGCCACTTTTCTTTACGTGTTTACGATATCCATGGGGTATCGCAATTCCATTTCCAATAGATGTGGGCTTTATATTCTCCCGCATCATAATCTCTTCTGCAAAACCTGAACTGATGTACTCTTCACCTTTCAACAGTTTACAACCAAGCTCAATGATGTCTTCTTTTTGTTTTAAATTGCAGTTGACAACAACCAAAGATTCAGAAAATAACTGATGATCATTCACGATAATCTTTTGTTTTTCATATTGTATCTCTTTCACCTTTTTTTCAATTAGATGAAAATCTGCAGTTCCCACTCTTCGGGAGATTTTAAAGGAACGTTCCGCATCAATCGGTGTTGTTGTAATAATAAGATCATAATCATCCAAGTTTACTTCATTTAGGTTTTCACTGTAGATGACCTTTGAAATATTAATATATTCAATACTCCGTTTTATCTTGTTTTCAATATACTTTGAGGTATTCATATCATACGATGTAACCAATAAGGTTTTTAGATCATAGATTGTGTCCTCCATCGCATTGTCAATCAACATAACAAAATATGCAATGTCATTTTCCGTAAATTGAATATTCAATTTATTTTCAACAGGAATGATATTAGCAAGCACAATGCCGTAAAGACTAGGAAGTTGCTTCTTCACATCACGACGAAAGTAATTTCCCGTTATCATTTGAAAACTCTTTTGCATTTTCTTCTTTTGGAAAAACAAACCGATATCACTGATGAGACCTTCGTTAACAAATAATGTCTTATTGACGATGATGCTTCTTAAACGTTCGATAAAATTACGCGCAATCTCATCATAATACTCTTCTTTGATAAGACTTGTTGCAACATCGTACGACCCGTGTATACGAAACTGGGCTGCCATACAACGTATTTCAATACTTAAATAGGCTTGCAAATCACCAACGATATTTTCAAGTAGTGTTTTAGCGGCCGTGTATTCAATGATGGTAATCCGACAATTCACGAGAACATTCTTCTCTAGAATAATGTTTTCCTCTTTCACCCGTAAAATGGATACGGCAATGTATTCCAACAGCTGTACAAAAGAGACATCATCATAAGAGAAATCCGTATCTTTCTCCACTTGTTGAAGCAAAGTTTGGACTTCGATGATATCCAGCTTTGGATACACATTTAAAAAGTAGTTATAGAATCTTTGATCAATTCGAAAATCCAGTACCTCATCAGGACGATGATGTTCCAATTTGGTTTCTTCTAAACGATCACTGTTGTTGTACATGATGGCCTGGCGAATGTCAAACTCTCCACCTTCAATCCGTACGCCCTTATTACGAACTTTAATAACCTTCAAGTCAAAATACTGAAGCCATTTTTCGATTACTTCCAAATCACGCAAAATAATGTTCCGACCAACTCCTAAATCATCAGCAAATAATTGTATGGTATAGTTTGAATTGTTGCGAAACAATATATCCAAGATGTAGTTTTTGCGATATGCAAAAGAGTACGATTTATCACGGTGCTGACTGATCATTTCACCAAGATCTTTACGCACTTCATTTGTTGCTTTGATCCAAAACCCTTTTCCTGGGACCGAATTTAATATTGCTCCACTCTCGTGTATAAACTTTCGTACATAATCCATATTATGTTTTACACTGCTAACAGATACCCCTATTTCACTTGCGATCATTTTTGATGTTATTGGAGTATCTATCTTAAGTAGAATTTGGATTGTTTTTTCCGTTAATGTATCAATCATGTTACCCTCCACAGATTGTATTTCACTTCATTACCCCACATACCTAGTACTTACATGATACCATATTTAACGATTTTGCAATAAGGACATTTTTTATGTCAGATGATTACACTGGGACAAAATACATCAACATATAAGAAGGTGACTACGTTCAATTTGACGTAGAAACTGACCCGCGTGATGATAAAGCCGTTAACGTAACATTGGTTTTATTGTACAAAAAAAGCAGCTTACGAGGTAGCTGCTTCTTTATGTTTTTTATCCAAACGTTTGTTTAATGCGTGAATTTTATCATTGATAAAGTTGATAAATCCTTCACCTTCACCTTTTTCATAGTATGTCATATTTGCTTCATAGTATTCCATTTCATATGCACTTTTGTCTGGTAAGTAGTATTCATACCCATTCGCATAATTAACCACAATACAATTATCACAATCAATTTTACTTGCTAGTGTTGAGAAAATCTCAAATGGCATAAAGATAAAACGGATTGGGCCCAATACCACAATCGCAAAATGGATCTCTTGATTTGGCAAGCCATCGTCATGTTTAATCAAATTGCAGAACATGGTTTCCCCTTCAACAATACTTTGTAGAAACCGGATTTCCATTGGATCTTGTAAGTTGTCGGCAATCGCTTGTTCTAAGTGTTTTGTTGCTTTTTGTACTTGTGCTTCACAAACTTCAAGCGATGGTAATTCGCGTTTTTTCATATCGTATGAATAATGCAATGCATAAATCTCATCCATTGCTACATCACGCGCTTCTGTAAGTGATTCTTTAATTGCCGTTGCCACAATCTTACCTAAACGTTTCACTTCTCTTGTCGTACTTCCTTTGCGTGTAAAGCGTGTACTTACATTTCCTGATGCACCATTCAAAAACATTTGATTTTTAAACTCTGGTAAATGATGAGCAATTCCCCCAACTAAATCGGAAGAGATTACCGTACTATCAGCACGCAGTACAGTAGGATGCACTGGATAGTGGTACAGTAAGATTGGTTCTTTTTCTTTACGTTTGAATTGGAATGTAGTGACTACATTGTCCAGAGGAATGTATGGATCATGACGACTTGCAGCCACACCTTGTACTTCTTTTTGTGAGACCGAACAAGTAAAATCATCCAAATCCATCACTGCATTTTTTACTGCTCGCATACTGCTAATCGCTAAGTGACGCAAGAATGCAACATCCACTTCTCCAAATAAATCTTGTAGCGATTTTGTTTCACACACACCTTTTGGTGCGGAATGTGTATGGGTTGCGATAATTTGAATATCACTAAAATTATATAAACGTACTTCTAATTCTCTTTTTAACTCATTGTAAAAATGGTAGTCCACAGCAACAATATCTAAGGTTAACCAAAGGTATTGTTTATTTTTTTCTTTAAACACCAAAGCTTTCGCATAAAGTGGTGAATCAACTTTCGTAGAAATTCGTTCTCCTAAATATCCGGCTAATTCAATTCCAACTTTTGGTGTAATTTCGACTTGGGCAAAGCCTATTTTCATAACATTCACTTCCCTTCTCAAACATTATTATACCATTGTTTCGGTACTAAATGAAAGATAATGTAAACAGTGTAACAGGACTAACTGAAGTTTTCGTGAACTTTCATAGATTTTCAAACAAAATAAAAGATGATGTTATCCATCACCTTATTATGTAATATCTTTTAAATCGTACGGTGTTTCTTGGTAAATGAAATTCAACCAGTTTTGGTATAGCAAGTTTGCATGGGCTCTCCATGTGTAATGTGGCAATTTGGTTGGATCATCATTGACGAAGTAGTTATGTGGTTTTGCAGTAGCTAATCCTTTATTTGCATCACGTAAATACTCTTTTGCTAGTGTATCTAAATCGTATTCCAAATGTCCTAAGATAAAGAAATTCTTTTGATCTTTACTCATTAAAATGTTTGATCCTAATTCTGGAATTTTTGATAGCACGCGTAGTTTGTCATGATTGGAAACTTGCTTTTCGTTGATCCCTGTATAACGCGATTGTGGACAGTCAAAGATTTCATCAAAGCCACCAACCACAAAGTGCTTGCCAACAAGCTCTTGTCGGTAAATTCCAAACAGTTTTTGCTTGTAGTCAACCTTTTCAATCCCATAGTGATAATACAACCCAGCTTGCGCACCCCAACAAATATGCAAGGTACTTGTGACATGATGCTTTGACCACGCCATCACGTTACACAGTTCTTCCCAGTAATCCACTTGTTCAAAAGCAAACTGTTCAACCGGAGCTCCCGTAATAATTAAGGCATCATATGCACGATCTTTTACATCCTCAAAGCTTAAGTAGTACTTATGCAAATGAGAAATATCAGTATTTTTTGAAATATGCGAATCCATGCGTAAGAAATCAACATCAATTTGTAGTGGTGTCTTACTAATCAAACGCAACAATTGGATTTCTGTTTCAACTTTTTTAGGCATTAGATTTACAATCAGTAATTTAAGTGGACGAATGTCTTGTGACATGGCACGTTCATTGGATAAAGCGAAGATACTTTCCTGATCCAATGCTTTTTTGGCAGGAAAATCATTTTGTACGTTAATTGGCAAAACTAAGCTCCAACATGTGCTAGTGCTTGTTCAAGATCAGCAATAATATCATCCGCATTTTCAAGTCCAACAGAAATACGAACTAGATTTGCCGGAATATTTGCTGCTTCAAGTTCTTCATCGCTTAGTTGACGATGTGTTGCACTTGCTGGATGCAAGGCACAAGTTGCACTATCCGCTACATGCACTTCCATTTTGATCAGTTTTAAGTTATCCAATAAACGAGCTGCGTCTTCACGATCTCCTTTTAAGGTAATCGAAAGCACTCCACTGCAACCTTTCGGTAAGTATTTTTGTTGTAAATCATAGTATGCATTTGATGGCAATCCTGGGTAATTCACTGTTTCAATTTTATCGTGTTGTTCCAACCAAGTGGCAACCTTTAATGCATTTTCATAGTGTCGATCCATACGTAGATGTAAGGTATCCATCCCTAAGTTTAGGTAAAACGAGTTTTGTGGTGAAGGTGTACAACCTAAATCACGCATCAACTGTGCAAGTGCTTTGGTAATGTAAGCTTGTTTACCAAATGCCTTCGTGTAACTTAAACCGTGGTAGGAAGGATCTGGCTCACTAATTTGTGGGAACTTTCCATTATCCCAGTTAAAGCTTCCCCCATCAACGATACATCCACCTACAGCAACTGCGTGTCCATCAAGGTATTTTGTTGTGGAGTGCGTCACAATATCCGCACCTAGTTTCAACGGGTTACAGAAGTATGGTGTTGGGAATGTGTTATCGACAATTAGCGGAACCTCATGATCATGTGCAAGAGTACTAAACTTTTCAAAATCCAAAACACTTAACTGTGGATTTGCTAGCGTTTCAGCAAACACCACTTTGGTGTTATCACGCAAGTGTTTCTTTAATTCTGCTAAAGGTAAATCTTGGTCAACAAACGTTACTTCAATTCCCATCTTTTTAAGTGTATGAGCAAATAAGTTATACGTTCCTCCATAGATGTTACTACTTGAAAGAATGTGATCACCACTATGTGCGAGATTTAAAATCGCAATAAAACTTGCTGCTTGTCCACTACTTGTACATAATGCACCAACTCCACCTTCAAGCTGGGCAATGCGCTTTTCAACTGCTGCAGTGGTTGGATTGGCCAGTCTTGTATAGAAAAACCCTGGTACTTTCAAATCAAATAAATCACCAACATATTCTGTTGAGTTGTATTCAAATGTTGTACTTTGTGCAATTGGTAAAACTCTTGGTTCACCGTTTTTTGCTTCATATCCGCTGTGTAATATTTTTGTTTCTACTTTCATCTGTATGTCCCCCTTGTAAACAAAAAAATCTTCCATCCATAGGACGAAAGATTCGTGGTACCACCTATATTCGTACAACTCTCACAAGCTGTACCTCTTCATGTTCTAACAAACACTATCGCTTTAACGGGCGAACCCGATATACATTCACTTACGCTCATGTATACAACTCCAAGACCATCTTCACTAGCTTTGCCTTTGTTCCTTTTCACCAAGCGGAACTCTCTAAGAAAGGTATGTCTAGGTACTCTTCTTTTCATCGTTTTTGTTTTTTACATTGTAACATATCATCTATGTCTGTCAATCAATAATTTATTTTTCTATATGCAAATATTTTCTATTTCACTTGCGCAAGTGCGCTCTCATTAATCCAAACGGATACAGAACCATCTTTTACTGGAAAGTCGGCTCGCCCATCTTCTTCAATGATGAGTCGTTCATCGCAATTTCCTAGACAATCGACAAAGGTATGACCGGCCTGCATGGCACCAACACTCATGCGTTTGCTACCACCTTTGGCATTGGTTAACACAATGGCAACTCCTGAATTTTCATAACTTGGATCACCGTGACGCGTAAAGCCAACAATATCGGGATCATCAAAGTAATCCATTTGTGAACCATATGCTAAACATTCACGGACTTTCATCAAAATGCGCATATCCTCTTTAATCGTTCCGGTTTGCACATCGAATACATCGGTGTAAAACACGCATGGAATTCCGGTATCACGTAAAAGAATCAAACTATAGGCTTGTAGTTTGAACCAATCTTCCACCCAGGATTGTAGGCTTTGTCCTTCTTGTGTATCATGGTTATCCACAAAAGTAACTGCCCAATCTTGCCTTGATGTCAGCAGGGTATGATCAAAAATCGTACGCATATCATAGCTTCCGTTGGAACTGCTTGCATGAAATAAATTGAAGTGTAAAGGTACATCAAACAAGTGCATCATACCGCCACAGGAATCCAAATAGTTTTCCAATCGTTCCACTTCACCATTCCAGTATTCACCAACCGCAAACAATTCACGACCTGCTTCTTCATTACGCTTTTTCAACCAGTCAATAAAGAATGAAAAACGAATATGTTTGACAGCATCAATACGAAAGCCATCCACATGGCTTTGATGCAAATACCAACGACCCCATAGATCCAGTTGTTCCACCGTTTCTTGATAGTCCATATCCAAATCGGCACCCATTAAATAATCATAGTTTCCATTCTCATGGTCAACCGCACTTTCCCAGTGTTTACCTTCAAATCCCCAAATGGCATTTTCACCCGTGTTTTCATCGTGATTGACACCCTTAAAATTCTTCCAAGTCCATGTGTAATCACTATAGGCTTGATGTCGATTAGGAAAGGTAAATTTTGTCCATGCAGCTATTTTTTCTGGTTCTCCAATCACTTCATTTCGATCGTTATCTTTAAAGCGAATAGCTTCAACTTCTTCAGTTTCATCTGCTCCTAAAAAGTGATCAAAAACGATATCTGCGTAGACATCCACGCCATGATAGTGCAAAGCATCAATCAAATCGTGATACTCTTGCTTGGTACCGTATTTGGTTGGCACACTTCCTTTTTGATCAAACTCTCCGAGGTCATATAAATCATAAGTTCCATAACCTACATCATGAATACCCTGTGCACCTTTATAGGCTGGCGGTAACCATACGGCAGTGATTCCTGCATCTTTAATCGCTCCAGATCGCTCTTTTACATAACGCCAATGACTTGCATTTGGTTCTAAATACCATTCAAATCCTTGTAGTATCGTTTTATTTTTGTTCATATACCCTCTATTTCTTCTATACATTATACCTTGATTTTCATCGTTTTTGGTACTCTAATGCTACATCACTAAAAAAAACACATTCCTAGGAACATGTTTTACAGTTTATACGTACTTGCAAGTTTGGCAAGCACTTGATTTACCTTATTAAATAATACAAGCATCAATAGGAAATTGGCAATCCCATGAATCAAATCATAAGGAATTCCACGAAGGTAATAGGCAACCCCTGTTTGTATCGACATTAGAAAGTAAGGAATTGCAAACAACAAGCCAAAACTTAAACCAAATAGTCCAGAAAAACATGCACATGGGATGTCTGATTTCAAAATTGGTCGAAGTACATACACCACGCAAACAAGCAGTGTCCACACAATAAAATACATCGGTGTCCATGTCCCTACGCCATACAAGATGGTTTGGATAAAACTGAATAACACCGAAATCCAAATACAACCTGCTAAACGAAAATGTAAAGCAAAGATAATCAAAAGAAAACTCACCAATTCCACATTAGGTAAAAAGGCAAGCATTTCCTTTGAAACAACAAGCAAGGCTGCACACATCGTATAGATCAGTGTAGCTCTTAAGTCCTTCATCCTATTGGGCAAACGATACAAGGGTAAAAACAAATGTATCTTCATTAGCGATTTTTAAATCATCTGCGCCCGGGCAAAAGTCAGCTTCTGTACATTGTTTGTTTGTATCTGAAGTAAATGTCCAAAACTTGTTTTTCGCTTTATCTTCTTTGTAGAGTTTATCTTTTCCCATACCGGTAATATACATCCCGTATTCACTATTTTCATAGTTCAACTTAATATCTTTATCTTCTTTCATTTCTTTTAGTAGATCGGCAAGCGTTCCTGCATTAGTGTCCACAGTTTCATCAAAGACTTTTTTATCATCCACCATGATAATGACTTCAATTGCCTTATCATTCTTGTCTTGGTTTAACTGGCGGAAACCATACACGCCACCCACCACAGCAATCAATAGTACCACTGCTGCAATAATCAATTTTGTTTTTTTATTCATCCATCTCTCTCTTTCCTTGTTTCAACCCTAGAAAACAAACATAAACTTGTGCAAGTGGCAGGTCTTCTGACTTCATTTCAACATGTACATCCCTTCCCATAGAAACTACAGTGGTTATGATATACACTCCATATTACAGCTGCTAGGACAGTTGTAGATTCTCACTACATTCCCTATTATCCACCTTTATGATGGCACCAACGCACGCAAATTGACAGTCTTTATTATAGCATGCACAAAGCAAATGAAAAGGCCCAGTTACCAAACACCAGACCTTTTTATACTTACTTTATGATTTCTTGGACAATTTTAACAGTTGCCATGGCATCTTCACCATAATAATCTGCCCCGATTTCATCTGCGATTTCTTGGCTTAATACGGCACCACCAACCATGATGGGTGGGACATTATCGTATTGATGAAGAGCTTCAATTGTCTTCTTCATCGATACCACTGTCGTCGTCATCAGCGCTGATAAACCAATCGCTTTTGGCTTGTATTGTAAGAAGGCATCAACCACAGTTTGCACCGGTACATTTTTACCTAAATCAATCACTTCATAGCCATAGGATTCAAGTACAACTTTCACAATGTTCTTACCAATGTCATGAATATCCCCTTCAACAGTTGCCATGACAATCGGCCCTTGTTTACTTTTTGCTTCACCTTGCATCTTGCTTTGTAGTACTTCAAAGGCAAGTTTTGTGGTCTCCGCAGATTGAATCAGCTGTGGCAAAAAGATGATTCCTTTTTCATAATCTTCACCAACTTGGTTTAATGCTGGAATCACCACTTCTTGCACAATGTCCAACGGTTCTTTGGTTTGTAATTCTACTTCTGTCAAAGTTTTGACTTCGTCTTTTAAGCCACGCATGATGCACGAATACAAATTTAAAGCATCCATGTTTGTTGCCATCTTTCCTTTTGTCGTGGTGATGGTTTTTTCTACAGTAACATTTGCTTGGCGTTCAATGTATGCCACACTTTCTTTATCTTGGTACGTGATCACATTGAAGGCATCAATGGTTGACATCAATTCAAAATCCAATGGATTGATGATTGGCAAATCAAGACCTGCTTGCATCGCCATCGTTAAAAACGTGCGATTTAATAGAGGACGATTGGGTAACCCAAACGACACGTTACTTACTCCTAGTACGGTATGATGCCCAAGTGCTTTCATTTGGCGTACAGCTTCTAGGGTTTCTTGCACTTCTTTTTGTTGGGCGCTAGCAGTCAAAGTTAAACAATCGATGATGACATCTTTTGGATGAATCCCGTAGGTTTTAGCTTCTTGAATCATGGTTTTTGCAAGGTCTACACGTTCACTAGCCAATAATGGAATTTGATCCGCTAAGGTTAATCCAATCACAACCCCACCATACTTCTTGGCAATTGGTAAAATCGCTTTCATGACCGATGGTTTTGCATTGATGGAATTAATGAGTGGTCGCCCATTATAATAGCGACATGCTTGTTCAAGCGCTTCAGGCGAAGAACTATCAATTTGCAAAGGGACATTCATAACTTCTTGTAACATTTTTACAACTTTTACCATCACCTTTGCTTCATCAAGACCAGGAACACCAACATTAACATCAAGTACATCTGCACCTGCTTCTTGTTGACGAATGGCTTCACGAATCACTTCTTCAAAGCTTCCCTCAAGCAACGCTTGTTTTAGTTTCTTCTTTCCAGTTGGATTTAAACGTTCTCCGCAAATCACGACTTGTCCATCAAAGGTTACGGTTTTACTACCACTTGATACTCTTGTTTTCTTCACAGCTGGTGTAAAGTGAATTCCTTGTTGACTTGCATTTGTTGCCTCTTTGATAAATTCTGGTGTCGTACCACAACAGCCACCAATGATGCTTACCCCCATTTGGATAAACTGCTTGGCGTACATAGCATACTCTTCACTGGTTAAGTGATAATGCGTTTCTCCATGTTCCAAACAAGGCAAACCAGCATTGGGTTGTACAATCATGGGAATCCGTGCAACATCAAGGATTTCCTTAACAATGGGCATCAATTCTTTTGGGCCAAGCGAGCAGTTGACACCAAGTACGTCAGCACCTAATCCTTCTACCACATTCACAAACGTTAATGGATCTGTTCCAGTTAAAGAACGTCCATTTTCTTCAAACGTCATCGAGACGATAATCGGTAAATCACAGTTTTCTTTAATCGCTAGAATTGCTGCTTTCACTTCATAAATATCTGTCATGGTTTCGACAATGAATGCGTCAACTTCATCTTTTGCTAGTTCAACTTGTGCTTTGAATTGTTGATAGGCTCCATCAAAGGATAAGGTTCCCATTGGTTCAAGCAATTGTCCAATCGGTCCCATGTCATAGGCGATGTATACTTCACGGTTCACTTGTGCTTTTGCCACTTTGGCATTGGCAATACCATGTTGAATCAAATCTTTTAATGCATATGAGCTGTCTGCCATTTTGTAAGGTGAACAGCCAAAGGTATTTGTCGTGATAAAATCAGCACCAGCATCCAAGTAAGACGTATGAATTTTGACCATATCTGCTTTTCGTGTGATGTTATATTCTTCTGGAATATCCCCTGCTTGCAAACCAATATTTTGCAATTGCGTTCCCATGGCTCCATCAAAAACCAGAACTTGTTTTCCTAATTTTTCTTGTAACATGTTGTCCCCCTTTTTAAAAATCCACAGTGTGGTTTTTGCTTACACCTTCCACAAGACTTCTCTTGCTTATCCATTTGTAAGCCCACAAAACCAGTCATCGATTTCATTGGCACAAAAAGCGAGGAAGCATCGAGTGATAATCCTAACTTTTTATGTAAGTTCATCAATTTATAAATATCTTGATTGAGAGCTAAAGGTATATCCCCGTAGCCTGGGGCATAGCGATAGCTATGGTGCACGCCAAACACTTCATCCTCATATCTGTTACAACAATACTCCACATAGGCAGAAGCAACTGCATCAAAAACAATGGCTTTTTGCATATCGGTTGCATTGTAATAACGAATTCTTTGATCAATTGCCATCCCTAACGTGCATGCAACAATCGCGACTTCCTGACATGTGTCAAGTGCTTGAATAAGATCTTGTGAAGCAATTTCTATGCCATACTTCTTTAACGTAAACGGTTTTTCTACTTCATTAATCACGTACGTTGCTTTAAAATGTGCAACTTCTTTCACTTCTTCTACACAAGCATCAAGTAACTCTAAAAATCCTTCATCAAGTTCTTGATTGGTGTACCCCATATATTTCAGTGCTGTTTCTTTAATCATAATTGTAAAAATCTTTTAGAATATGCGGAATTTGCGCAAAAATGTTTTTGGCAATTTCCGGTTTATTCATCGTATAGATGTGAAGTCCATCCACACCGTTAGCAATCAAATCAATGATTTGATTTACAGCATAGCTAATTCCAACCTCTTGCATCGCCTCATCGTTGTAATAATATTTTTCAATTCTTGTTGATAATTCAAAGGGTACAGTACAACCACACATTCTTGTTGTGCGTAGCAGTTGTTTTGCATTTAAGGCTGGCATGATTCCAGCAAGAATTGGTACATCAATCCCCATCTTTCTTGCTTCACGAACCAAGCGATAGTAGTAATTGTTGTCGTAGAAGATTTGGGTAATCACAAACGTTGCCCCAGCATCGACTTTTGCTTTTAATGCTTTTAAATCGTTTTCAAAACAATCTGCTTCTTGATGTACTTCTGGATAACACGCACCTGCTAAGCAAAAATCATCAGCGAATTGTTTTTTGATATGCGTAATCAAATCGGTTGCATAAGAAAACTGTTTTGGACAAACCACACTGTCATCCAGAGGCATATCACCACGGAGTGCTAAAATATTATCCACATGACTTTCTTTTAAACACGTGCAAAAAGCATCCACATCTTCTTTTGTGGACACAATACTCGTTAAATGTGCCATCGGTTCAATTCCATATGTATTCTTAATCACATCTGCAATTTCCAAGGTTTTTCCAATGGTTGAACCTCCAGAACCATACGTTACAGAAATGAAATCAGGATGTAAATCCTTCAAAGCTTCAACGGTATGGTAAATACTTGAAATATCCCCAGTCTTATTCTTTGGTGGGAATATTTCAAACGATAATGTCTTCTTTTTCTTTAATATTTGATCAATATGCATGTCAGGCCCCCTATTACAATTTTGTCTATTATAGCATAAACCAAGATAAATCCATTTGAAAATACAAAAAATGCAACTTCTCAGTTCCGTATCAAAAAAACCACCAACCGCATGTATCACGATTGGTGTAGTTTGTTCACTGATGGGATCTAATGAATTGCAAGGCTTTTTCTAAAGTTTCTTTTCCATTCATCATGCCATAATCTTGCATATCAATCATAGCAACTGGCAATGAAGGGAATTGTTTTTGAACTGCTGATAAACGATACTGAACTTGTGGACCAAGTAAGATGATTTGTGCATCATCCACTTTCGTAATGGCTTCATGCTCACCAATCGCCCAAATCTTAAGTTCTAACCCACGTTCTTCCGCCGCTTTTTCCATGTTTTTTGCAAGCATGCTTGATGACATACCACCAGCACAAACAAGTACAATTTTAATCATGTTGCACCTCACTTGGCAAACTGATGTTATGTAGAATTCCTTGCAAATGCGCGATGGTAATGCCGTAGTTGGTCATCGGTACGCCATCTGCTACAGCTTTAGCAATACGTGAAAGGACATACTTACGATTGAACATACAAGCACCACAGTGAATAATCAAATCGTAATCTGTGAGTTTCTCAGGAAAGTTGTTTCCTGAAACGACATCCACTTGTAGACTTTCACCAAATTTTTGTTTTAACATACGTGGAATCTTTTCACGACCAATATCTTCAGTTAACGGTGCATGACTGCACGCCTCCGCAATTAAGACCTTACTGTTTTTATGTAAAGTATCAATAGCTTTAGCTCCTTCTACATAGGTCGAAATATCTCCTTTGTAGTCGGCAAATAGGACAGAAAACGAGGTTAGTTTACTTGCTTTTGGTTTTTGTTCATACACAGTTTTAAACACTTGGGAATCACAAATGATAAGGTCAGGTTCTTTATGTAAAGATGCTATGGTTTGTGCAAACATATCAGTTGTACAAGATACTGCAATCGCTTTTTTATCAAGCAGATCACGTAGTGTTTGCACCTGCGGTAAAATCAAACGACCTTTTGGTGCCTGGATATCTTGTGGCATGACAAGAACAACCACATCCCCTTGTTTGACAAGACCTTTGGTAATACTTTCTGGATCAAAGGCTTCCGGAATGTTTCGCAAAATGGCTTGACGCACCTTTTCGATTCCATCTTCTTTTTGGGCATCGACAACAAGAATCATATCCTCACTAAACGAACGAATCGCAAGTTCTATTTTACCCACACGGTTTGTACCTTTGTCATTGATAAGTAAAATGGTTTTTGTTTGTTGGCTTTTGAATGTATGGTACCAAGTTTTACCTTCTTCGATATCTTCATCGGCAAAAACAATAATTGCAATATCGCTTTTTAAAGCTGCAAGTTTCGTTTTCTCCATCCGTTTTTCACCAAGTTCGCTCAGATCACCAAATCCGGCAGTATCAATAAAAACGACAGGTCCAACACCATGAAGTTCCATCGCTTTGTAGACTGGATCGGTCGTTGTTCCCTCTTTATCAGAAACAATAGCAACGCTTTGTTTGGTTAAACCATTGAGCAAAGTACTCTTTCCACTATTAACCTTCCCAAAGATGCCAACGTGCAAGCGATTGGCATGCGGTGTGTGTTGTAGACTCATACATCCCTCCTAAAATCTAAAATCACGTTTTCCCTCATGAAGTTGATCAAGATACGCTTGTGCTTTTTCTTTTACTTTTTCATTTGGAATACGTTGCATTTCACGAGCTATGACTTGTTCACCCAAAGTTCTAGTTTCCTCACTTGCATAATCTTCTAAATATTCTTTAAGTGTCATTAAAGCGTTGGGTTGACAGATGTTAGCAATTTGTCCGTTTTTAACTAGCGACATAAAGCGGTCTCCTGTCCGTCCTTCGCGATAACATGCCGTACAGAAACTTGGCACATGTCCAAGCGATAATAACCAGTTCACAATTTCATCCAAGGTTCTTGTATCTTCCACATCGAATTGCGCACTGTTTTCTTCTTCTTTTTCTGCATAACCACCAACACTTGTCGATGATGCACCTGAGATTTGTGAGACTCCTAATTCAAGTACACGTTCTCTTGATTTTTGCGTTTCTCTGGTGGATATGATCATTCCTGCATAGGGAGCACTAATTCGAGTGACCGCAGTTAACTTAGCGAAAATATCGTCACTGATTGCATCTTTGAAATCTTCTGGATTGATATCATCTGCGGCACGAATGCGTGGCAAGGAAATCGTGTGAGGTCCACAACCCTTAGCCGCTTCTAAGTGTTCTGCATGCATCAGTAGACCCACAAAGTCGTATTTGTAGGACTGTAAACCAAAAAGTACACCAATACCTACGTCATCAATTCCTGCATCCATAGCGCGGTCCATTGCTTCGGTATGGTAAGCATAGTTGTGCTTTGGTCCTTTTGGATGAAGTTTTTCATAGTTGTCTTTATTGTAAGTTTCTTGGAATAAAATGTAGGTTCCAATACCCGCGTCTTTTAAACGTTTATAGTTTTCCACCGTCGTTGCTGCGATGTTCACATTGACACGACGAATGGCTCCATTTTTGTGATGAATCGAATAAATCGTCTTAATACTTTCCAATACGTATTCGATTGGTGAATGGATGGGATCTTCCCCTGTTTCCAAAGCCAAGCGTTTATGCCCCATATCTTGCAAGGCAATGACTTCTTTCTTAATTTCTTCCTGTGTTAATTTTTTGCGGGCAATCGTTTTGTTTTCATAGTGATATGGGCAATACACACAGCCATTCACACAGTAATTTGATAAGTATAATGGGGCAAACATCACAATGCGGTTGCCATAAAACTTTTGTTTGATCTCTTTGGCAAGTGTTTCAATACGTGCGTTTTCTTCTGGTAAATCACACTCCAATAAAACAGCAGCTTCACGATGCTCCAGCCCTTGATACATCTCTGCCTTCTTTAGAATCTCATCAATCAGTTGCTTATTGCTTTTATTTTCTTTTGCGTAAGTTAGCGTTTCAAGAATTTCATCATGACTGATAAACTCTTCCGCCTTATTTGACATTTTGTTGTACATTACTTTTCTCCCTCTTTCTTATAATCTCCTCTATCGTAGGAAATGGTGTAGCCAATGGCTTGCAATCTTGCTTCCAACAAATGCAAACTCTCTGCTGCTTCGGCATTCATGTTTGCTTTGTTGTTGTATAAGCTATACGCTTCGCGATGCTCCACTGGTGATAAGTTAGGCATGACGACATTGGCACCAGCCAAGATCCCTTTTTCTCTTCCATCATTTGATATTGTTGCAAGTGCAGTCGTTGATGGTATTAGTGCTTGTGGATGCATTAAGCGTAGAATGGCAAGTAAGTTTATCGTCATTTCTACATCACCTTTTTTTTCATCTTTAAAAGGTGTATCTTTATGTGGTAAATATGGTCCTAGTCCAATCATTTGTGGTTGTAATTTTTCTAAAAAGTGAATATCTGCCACAATATGGTCCAAAGTTTGGTAAGGTGAACCAACCATGATTCCACTACCCACTTGGAAACCAATTTCTTTTAAATCCCATAAGCATTGCACGCGATCTTGAATGCGCATATTGCTTGGATGTAACTTTGCATAGTGATTTTCGCAAACACTTTCGTGTCGTAATAGATAACGATTGGCTCCTGCATCAAAATACTTTTGATACACATCTTTTGATTTTTCTCCCAAACTCAAGGTGATGGCACAATCAGGATAGTTAGTACGAATACTTTTGATAATATCGACCATCAAAACATCATCATAACTACCATCTTCTCCACCTTGCATCACAAAGGTCTTAAACCCAAGTGCATAGCCTTGTTTACATGCCGATAAGATTTCTTCTTTGTTTAAATGGTATCGGGAGACATGATGGTTGCTTTTGCGTATGCCGCAGTAATAACAGTCATTTTTACAGTAATTGGATATCTCAATCAAACCCCGAATAAAAACGCCATTTCCATAGATGGATTGGCAAACCTCACGGGCAGCTTTATGTAGATATGCCTGTTTCTTTTCATCCTTTGTTTGTAGTAGGATTTTATACTCTTCATCACTCACTGCTCGTTTAGCTTGTAAACGATCCACAATCTCTTTAAACTTTTGCATATAAGGTTTTGCTGTTGATGCCTTTAATCATACCTAGTTTTCCAGATAATGCAGAGATGATATCCTGTGGTGCATCCATAATAATCGTCACCACATTTACATTGCGTTTTCGGTAAGGGATTCCCATACGCCCAACAATGTATTCACCATATGCAGATAGTAATTTGTTCATTTCTTCAGTCGCTTGGTTATCTTCAACAAAGATCCCAATTTGTGCAATTCTTGTGTCCATCGTGTCCTCCAATAAAAATATCCTTGCCTGAGTGACAAGGATGAGACCACATGAAAAAAACTACACATGATTTCGCCTTCATCCGCGGGACGTACCCTTGTACTCAGAACGTATGTTACTTGTAGTTTAGCGAATCCACAAACAAAATGCAAGCACTTACACTATTTCTCACGAACCATTTTTCTAGCGAAAGAGTGAGCATTACAGTAGTATCCGTAGTACAATATGGTTATAATTAATGAAACATACTATAAAAGAAAGGGGTCTTACCATGAAACGTTTAAATAAAGTATTAGGAGTCGCTGCTGGTGCCGTATTGGCAACTGGAGCTGGTGTGTTTGTTGCTACAAAAGTAAAGGAACGCCAAGTAAAAAAAGCCTTCGCTCAAAAAGATCCAGAAGAGCTAATCAACACATTGAAAGAAGCTGAAATGCTATTGGATTTTGCTGGTGACGATATGGATGAAGAAACAAAAGCTAAATTTGAAAAAGCAAAAGCTAAACTAACAACAAAAGTTGGACAAGATAAGATTGTTCATGTTGTTGAAGAAAAATTAGAGAAATAAGCGCAAAAAAGCAATCCTCACAAATATGAAGGATTGCTTTTTTTATGCATAATACCCTGCAACATACCCAGTAATAAAGGCAATGGAGATGTTATATCCACCAGTGTATCCGTGGACATCCATCATCTCACCGGCAAAGGATATATTTGGATGCATTTTCGATTGCATCGTCTTTGGATCAATGTCTTTGATTTTTATACCACCATCACTTACGAATGCTTGTTGTAAGCTACGCGTTGTATAAATCGTTAGTGGAAAGCGTTTAATTTGCATAAGTGGATCGCCACCTTGTTTTTCAATGAATTGTAAGAAACGTTTGGGTAACCCATAGGTTTTCGCCAAGGATAACAGTCCATTTGTCTTTATTTCTTTTGCGAGTTGTTCATTACTTACATCAGCTAAAAAATCAAGCGCAAGTGTTACTGGACCTTTTTGTAATTGTTTATTGATATGACTGCTTGTACGTAAAGCGCCAGGTCCTGATAAACCAAAATGTGTAAAAATCACATCATGACGAACAAGGTCTTTGTATTTATTATTCTTCTTGATTTTTATTTGGACATCAGGAAAGGATAAGCCCTGCAGTTCTTTACTTTGAATGATTGCATCGTTGCTTACCAAAGACACTTCAGCAGGAAGTATCTTGGTAACACTATGATCGGTTTGCAATGCAAGTTGGTATCCCAGTCCATCACTACCTGTGGTTGGATAACTCTTCCCTCCGCAAGCCAAAATCAAATGGTCAAAAACAAAAGAACCTTGATTGGTCACCACTTGCTTGTTTTGTAAATCGATTTGCTTTACAGTTTGTTGGTACTTGATATTCACACCTAACTCTTTTAAAGTTTGTCTTAAAACAGCGATAACATCTTCTGCTTTTTCCGTTGTTGGAAATAAGCGATGATGGTCTTCTTCCTTAAAAGGCAGTCCTGCTTCTGTAAAAAACTGTTCGATATCATCGAGTGTAAATTGTTGTAAGGCACTATACAAAAACTTTCCATTGCGTACGGTGTCTTTAATGAACTGTTCAGGTGAAACACGAACGCTTAAATTGCAACGACCTCCACCACTTAAAGACAGTTTCATACCCAATGTATGATTGCGTTCTAATAGATACACTTGTGCATCTGTATGATTTTTTTTAGCGGATATAGCTGCCATCATACCAGCTGGTCCACCTCCGACAATAACGATATTTCTCATGTGCCCATTATAACAAAAGTAGCGTCTAAAAGACACTACTTACTTTTTTCATCAACGATGATATAGAGAATGTAAATTGCACTTAAAATAAGTGCTGGCCAAAACAAAAGCGATACGATGTTTAAAATCGTTTTTAAGATCCAAAAGATAAACCATATCACAAGTAAGGGAATCGCAAAGCGTATGATTGCTGTACTGTAATCTTCTTGTTTCCATGCATCTACAATGCTTTGAATATATGTCTCAAAGAAACCCATTACACATTGTCCTCAATGTGCATGTTGATGGTATAGCGTTTTGGCAGTTTATCGTAAGTAACGCATGCTGCATCAAACATCTTACGCGATGCAATGGCTCCATCACTGGTCCAGTTTTTATCACACTCGTAAACGACACGTGTGATTCCTGATTGAATGATGGCCTTAGCGCATTCATTACACGGAAATAACGATACGTATAAGGTACAATCGCGTAAATCTGCCCCGCTGTTTAAAATCGCATTTAATTCTGCGTGGACAACATATGGATATTTCGTATCTAAAGTATCTCCTTCTTTTCCCCAAGGAAATGCATCATCATCGCATCCTTTAGGCAAACCGTTGTAGCCAATTCCTACAACTTTTTTGTCTTGAGAAACAATACAAGCACCTACTTGTGTGTTTGGATCTTTACTACGCAAAGCACTTAAATGTGCCAACCCAATAAAGTATTCATCCCATGATAAATAGTTTTCCCGTTTCATTTTCTATTCCTCCGATAAATAATTATGTAATTGGTTTTCTAGATGATTGGCATATCCATCCAAATGGATGTATTCCAAATCACGAATCACCTGACGGTTTGTATCATAGTAAATGTTCATGTTTGCACGTGGTTGTACAACAAAGTAACCAACAACAGCTAACACAATACTCATACTAATCGCAACGTGAATCTTGTAGGGTTTGAAACGACGTGCATGTGAGAATAAAAAGGCAATTACAATTCCAACCACAAACCCTCCAAGGTGTCCAGCCAAAGATATTCCTGGCATTAAAGAAATCAAAACGTTGATTACTACCACTTGAATGACGCTTGCGCGTATTTGTGGAATTCGAATCATATCATTTTCAATGATGGATAATAAATACGCTCCTAAAAGTCCATAAAGACCTCCGGAGATCCCTACCATTAGTGCCGTTGGACTTACAATATACGTTAACAGTCCACCACCAAGAATGGATGCAAGTAAGATCACAATAAATTGTCGTCTAGGATACACGCGTTGCAAATAGTTTCCTAAATAATAAAGGGATACCATATTCACAAACAAGTGAATTATATCCGCGTGTAGAAAACCATAGGTAAACAAACGCCAGTACTCATGTGCACCAGTAATAAAGTTGGTATAATAGGCACCACTAAGGATGAGTGTTGTATTCCAATCGTTACCAGCAACTTGATTTAAATGTTGTCCAAGCAATACTTGCAGTGCATAAACTACAACACAAAGGACAATCAAGCCAATGGTAAACTTTGGTATATTTTTACGTTTGGCTTCTTTTGCTTTCTTTTTCTGATACGCTTCTAAATTACGATTGACTTGTGCAACCGCTTCATCGTTATTTTCCACTGGATGTACATAAGAAGCTAGTTTTGGAAAAGCTTCTTGTAAGCGTGCATTGAGTGGTTCATATGACAATTGTATTTGTGTGAAGTTATCTTCTTGGAAAGCAACACTCTCTGGATTGCTATTGATGATAATGATTTCACCTTGCGCTTCTTTAGCAAAGATGAATTGTCCAAGAAACGACTTTACACGATTCAAATAATCTTTTTCGAATACAATAGACGAACTTACTTTACTCGTTAACCGAATAATAGGAAAATGTGGATTATCTTTATTTGTTAGCCATAGATCTTTCTTTTGTCCTTGAAAGCGAATGATATGGTATCCATAATTTGCAACCAAACAATCCATGACTTGGTATAACATCACATCTCTATTTTCGATCATAGTTCCTCCATTTCTAAGTTATGTAGTACATCTAAGAATACTTGAGGAAGCTCACAATTGAAAGTCATACGCTCATTTGTGCTTGGATGTACAAACGTGATTTCAAAGGCGTGTAGCAATTGCCCACCCACTTCCATCGTTTTGCGATACCCATAGGTAGGATCACCAACAATGGGATGTTTGATGTATTGCATATGCACACGAATTTGGTGTGTTCTTCCTGTTTCTAAGGTACATTCCACGAACGTATAATCGTGGAAACGTTGCAATACTTTAAAATGTGTCACCGCTTGTTTACTGTTGTGTTCTGTAATCGCCATACGTTTACGGTCTTTTACATCACGCCCAATTGGTGCATCGATGGTTCCATAGTCATGTTCAATCACACCATGAACCAATGCTTTATATTTTCTTGAGACACTTTTATCTTTCAGTTGTTCACTTAATGACAAATGTGCCTTATCATTTTTTGCGATTAATAAAAGTCCACTGGTGTCTTTATCGATGCGGTGTACAATCCCTGGACGTAACACGCCATTGATGCCACTTAGATCTTTACAGTGATATAAGACTGCATTTACCAATGTTCCTTTTAAATTTCCCACTGCAGGGTGTACCACCATTCCTCGTGGTTTGTTGATGACCATGAGATCGCTATCTTCATAAACGATTTCAATGGGAATGTTTTCTGCTTCCACTGCCAACACTTCATCATCAGGAATGTTTACCTGAATAACATCATCTAATTTCACTTTATAGTTTGCTTTTGTGGCAACTCCATTGACCAAAATATGGCCTTCTTTAATCAAGGTTTGCACGCGACTACGCGAAAAATCATAAGCTTCTGTTAGCAGCTTATCAAGTCGTGTTTCTTGATGATTTTCATTTACAATAATTTCTTCTCTAGTCATGTTTTTTAACCCCGTACATTTCTAATAATTCAAATAGCAACAATAAGGAAATTCCAATAACTAGACACATATCGGCAATATTGAACACCGGAAAGTCATAACCAAAAAGATTAAAGTCAAAGAAATCTGTTACATATGCCATATGTAAACGATCCAGGAAATTTCCAATGGTTCCTGCAATCATTAACGTAATGGCAATGCTTGACATCCAAGAGTCTTTCCATGTACTCCATAGAAATATTGTCAACAACACCAAAGCGATAATGGTCACAATGAAAAACATGGTTTGTTCACCTGAGAATAACCCCCAAGCAGCTCCTGTATTTTGTACATGCGTAATGGCAAAAAAGCCCGGAATCACCGTGTGACTTTGACCCACATGCATGGTTGTTTCAATGATTTGTTTGGTCCATTGATCCAGACCAATCGCAGCTAGTAAAACTACGAGTACTACCAATAATTTTTTAACCCTCATATATACCTCAATCGTGTTGTCATTATATCATTTTTACCCTATAGAAAAAAGGAATACTACTGTTTTGCTTTCTCTTTACGTTTATAGGCTTCAAATTTCTCATTCTTACAAATGGAAAGAAATGGACACTGCTCACACTTAGGGTTTCTAGCCATGCAAAAGTAACGACCAAAAAAGATAAACAATTGGTGTGCCATATTCCATTCATCCCGTGGGATTTTTCGTTTTAGTTTGCGTTCAACGACTTCAACACTATCTGCAAACTTGGCAAATCCCAAGCGTTTACTGATTCGTTCCACATGGGTATCTACTGGCATTGCGGGAATGTCAAAGTATTCTGTTTGCATTACACTTGCCGTTTTTCTACCGACGCCTGGCAGTTCTGTAAGTTTCTTAAAACTGCTTGGTACTTTACTGTCATAAACATCTGCAAGTACTTTCGCACATGCTTTGATGTTTTTTGCTTTGGCATGATACAAACCTAGCTTCGAGATATCCTTTTCAATACGTTTGATATCACCATCCGCTAGTGCACGTGGTGTTGGAAAATGATAAAACAAGGCAGGTGTTACCTTATTGACGGATTTATCCGTTGTTTGGGCACTTAGGATAATTGCAATCAACAACTCATAGTCACTATGATAATTGAGTTCGCAGTGGGCATCTGGAAACATATCCTTCAAGGTCCCTAAGATAAAAGAGACATCCATTAGCGATCTCCCTTTTCATAATCTTCACTTGTAAAATTCTTAGCTTTCCACGCCCGTAAGATAGCTTCCACATATTCCATTTTTACTTTGTTGTAAACAATGGCTTCACGTAAGGCATAATCGATCAATTGTAAATCGTAACTTGTCATCCACTCCGTTAGTTTGGTCGCTTCTGGTTGGGTTAGTGGACGACCAAAACTATCTTCATAAAGTTCAAACAAACTTTCAAATTGTTGTTGGTTGATTGGTTCATTTTGCACACTCATCGTGAACAATTTATCCATGTTATAGTGCACTTTTCCTTGGTGCATCTGCATGTCCAAATACCCAATTTGAATCAAGTTGGCGATGAGTTCATCCACTTCTTCCATCGTTAATCCAAGATTTTCACTAGCAAGTTCCATCGTGAAATCCATAGCAAACTCATTACAAAAATCGATGTATAAAAGTAAAAAGGCTTCTTGGATGTTGACATCCAATTGCTTCATTTCACTTAAGATATAATTGCGTCGATTGAAATACGGCATTTTTGCAATATTCATTATCGTTGTCCTCCATTGTAAAATAAGACTTCAAAACTATCAAAGTCAACAACCAGCATGGTACTACCACTATTTGCCACATAGGCAATTCCTTCATAACCATAACCAATCGAAAATGTGGTGTTTGCCATTTCTTTGTAGTTTGCTAAAAGTTCATTCGCTTTAGCGAAGTCTGCTTCACTTTTTTTGCGACTCGCAATTTTCTTTGCGTTTTCATCATAGATGGTATAGCTTTCATCGCTTTCGCAAGTGAATGTGACATAACGAAAACTGTGACGTTCGATTTGTTCACATGCTTTATTCTCACTTTTGATTTCACTTTCGATACGACGTTGCTCATATTCGTTTTTTAAGACCGGTCCACTTACAAAGATGCCCATCAATGAGACACAAATAATAACCAGTAATAACACAATAAAAGCGGTCAAACCAAAGCGATGAAGTAAATTTCTCATCTATGTTTAACTTCTCCCTACAAATTCTTCGATAAAGTTGGCGTTTTGCACCGTTGCATCGGCCAAGTTTTTTGCGTAATCCATTTCACTTCCATCAAAACATACGTTATCAGAAATGGCACGAATCACGATACATGGAACATCTTGCTTGTTGCAAACACGTGAGATTGCTCCACTTTCCATTTCACATGCGATGACTTTTTTAAAGTGTTGACGTATAAAGTCAATTTGTGATTGTTCGGCAATAAATTGATCACCACTTGCAATGGTTCCAATGTGGAGTTTTCCACATCCTTTTTCCGCGCAAATACGGTGTGCTAGTTGAATCAATGTTAAATAGGAATAGGAATAGATACCATATCCTTTTTCCCCATCCACTGGGCTTGTATCGAAATCATGTTGCACAATTTTATCTCCGACAACGATATCAAGTATTTTTTGGTTTTCTGTAAAGCCCCCTGCGACTCCCGTACTCAACACATAGTTCACTTTATAGTGACATAGTAAAATAGCAGTTGTCATCGACGCCTGTACTTTACCGACACCACTTTGTGCTAGGATTACTTTTCTCCCTGCAAGTTTTCCTTCAATCACTGGAATTTCCATAACTTTTTTACGTTTCACTCCACTCATTTTCGCACTTATGGCTTCAACTTCACTATTCATGGCTGCAATAATACAAATCATGTTTAACCCTCCTTTTGACACACATAAAAATATTTTTCACCTTCGACCATACCGGCTTGTTCAAAATCTGTCCAAATTGAAACAGTAAAGCCTAAAGATTGCAAGACATCCGTTATGTATTCAGGTTTAAAAACCCACTGTTCATGGTGCTCATAATGCGTACTTCCATCTTTTTCATAAAAGACAAAGTTGTGCAATAACCGGTTACCATCTGCGATGATACTCCAAATATAATCCGTACCATCGACCACCCCTGCTTCATAGAATTCTTGGGCAAATTCCGTTAAACGGTCCATGGTATGCATATCAAACAAGAATGTCCCACCTACTTCTAAGTGATCATAGACCTGCTTAAAAACATGTTCAATATGTGCTTCATCAATATAGTTGATACTATCACAAAAACAAATGATGCTCTCGTACATTTTCGCTTGTTCCATTTGATACATATCCATAAAGGCGTAAGTAACCAAATGGTCCACATCTTTTTTACGTGCTTCTTCTAACATTTCTTCGGACAGATCCGTGGCAAGTAGTTGATACCCTGCTTTTGCAAGTTGCAAAGAAATCTCACCTGAACCACATGCCAGTTCTAACATGTTGGTTCCTTTTGCATGTGCTTTGACAAAGTCGACGTACGAACAAGTTGCTTGTTCATCTTTCACCAAACTATCGTAATGTTTAGCTAATTGGTTATACATGACTCTCCAATCTTGGTAAATCTCCATACAAACGTTCCAGTTTATACACATTACGTTCTTCATCTAAGAACACATGCACAATCACTTCGTCAGCATCGATTAAAATCCAACGCGAATTTTTATCCCCTTCAAAGTGATGAATGCTTAAACCATTTTCTTTTAACGCAGTTTCGATATTACTAGCAATCGCATATACTTGACGTAAGTTATCAGCACTTGTAATAATCACACGGTCAATAAATGGGTTTAATGCCGTAAAGTCATACATCATGACATCTTCCCCTTTGGTGTTATCAATTGCTTCAAGGATTACTTTTACTTTATTTTCCATCATTGTATTCTTCTCCATAGTATGTTGCTTGGTCTTTTTTTACTGCACGAAACCCTTCATGTAGGTTTTCTTTACTACGTGCAATCAGAGCTGAACTATCATAATCCCGCAAAGGATCACACTTATCAGCGATATATAATATTTTAGCATAATTTGAGTGGCAATTACCTAAGACATGATGTGCAATTGCTTCACACAAAGTATCATTTTTTAAAAACAGCTGCTTTTTGCAGACATATGCACCCATAAATCCATGCCAAATACTTTCTTTTTCCTTTAACAAGTCTGGTGCTAAGACATGTAAGATGCGCTTACTGTCTTCAACACTTATGCGCTTGAATTCTTTATTGATATCATGGTAATAGCCCATCAGATACGCCAAATCTTCATCAAGGTTATGCGCGTGTGCAAGTTCTTTACATAATGTGGCTACCGACAGCGAGTGTTCATAACGATATGTACTCATCGCCGTTTTTAAAATGTCATCATAAAGCAGTTTCGTACAAAAATACGAAATCACATCCGCATCAACATGTTCTAGTTTTCCACTGCGAATGTCACTTGAACTAATGGCAACAGCATCCATTGCAAGGTGTTGCCATTTATACGGACTCTTACTTGCTTTACCATTACGCGCAAAGGCACATAGTTGCACCAAGTGTTGCAACTCATCAATACCTTTCCATGCGTCCAGTTGATCGACTTGATCATTTCCTAACAGAAAGTAAAACTCGGTTGTTGGATGTAGCTTTTTTAGTCTTTTTACCGTGTCAATCGTATAGTTTTTTTGCTTACTACCTTTTTCAATGTCACAAACTTTAAACTTAGCAAACTTGTGAAAAGCAAGTTCCAACATCTTTCTACGATCTTCATAACTTGTAAGTTTTCTGTCTTTTAAAGGCGTTTGTTCACTTAAGACAAACCAAACTTCATCGACATGCAATTGTTGTAAGGCATGTTTTGCCATCGCGATATGTCCTTTGTGGACAGGATCAAAACTACCTCCTAATAAACCGATTTTTCTCATATTTGAATTAATTTCTTCTTACTTGGACGATACAGTACAATCACTCGTCCCACCACTTGCACAAGTTCGCTATTGGTCATACTTGCTAAATCCAATGCCATTTCTTTGACATTATCATCGCAGTTTTTCAATACGGTAATTTTTACCAGTTCGTGTGCTTCTAAACTCACTTCCGTACTTTCAACCAAGTTGGCACTTAGCCCACCTTTTCCAATTTGTACCAAAGCTTTTGTATTTACAGCAAGCGCACGTAGCGCTCGTCTTTGCTTTCCATTTAACATTATATCATAGCCTTTCTTTGGATGACTTCTACTGCAGCATCTGCATAGACATCGATGCGTGAAACATGACCATGAATACAAAACCAACCCAGTCCTGCAATCACGATATCAATTTTATCTTCTTTTTTGGTGAATGAGGTTTTCTTCATCTCACTTGCATTTGTTTCAATACTTGGGCTAAGAAGTTCACCAAGTTGATTTTGCCACAACGTATCTGCATTTTCTTGCTTGCTGCGGTGAATGTGCAAACGATCAGAGAAGTAACAAATACAACTTACATTCTCACAATCAAACAAATCCAAACGCACATAACCAGCAAGAGATAAGGTTTGGTTTTGACGTAGTTGAAATTTCTTTGGGTTCACTTCTTTATGAAACATGACATCCTTCAACTGATTTTCTGGCACATAGGTTAAATAACTTTGCGTGTTCACCATACCTGGTGTGTCATATAACGTATACCCATCAAATGGAATGGGGTTCAAGTCCAACGTCGTTCCTGGATGATGTGAAATCGTTAAGTCATGAGTGTGCATCAAAGCGTTAAGTAAGGTACTTTTTCCTGCATTTGCATTTCCTAGCATCACGACATCACGACCTTTGCGATAGGTTGCAATCGCTGCCATCACTTCTTTTACACTTTGTTTTTCTTGCTTGTGCATGTTTGGTACAGCAACAATTCCAACCACTTGAATTCCATTGGAATGCAAACGTTGTTGAATGAAACTCCCCATCTTACTTGCACTGGTTGTACGTGGTAAAAGATCACTTTTCGTACAAACCAAAAGAATATCTTTACCGATGAAATGACGGTTCATCCCTTTGATGATACTTGCTTCAAAGTCCATGATGTCAACCACCCAAACAATTAGTGCATCTAAATCATTTACATTTGCAAGTAAGGCATCATTATCAATTCCTTTTTGCATATTGATCATCACATCGCCATAATGCGACAAACGAAAACAACGCTTGCAGTAATCTTGGTCCATATTTGCGACATAACCTAGTCCATTTGGGTTTTCTGTTTGTAGTGTAACACCACATCCTTTACATTTTTTACTCATCAAATACTCCTTTTTTAAGTATATTTTTCTTTTCTAGTTGTTTGTAGACAAAGTTTTCAAAGATACGATTCACCTTTGTTGCTTTGATATCACGTTGTACCAATGGTGCTGTATGAATCACATACATGTGCATACGTTTGGCTCCCAGTACATCAGTCATCAACTGATCCCCTACAGCAACCACGTGTTCTGCTTGTACATGGTAGTCACGCAAGATCTTTTTATAGGTCCGTTTTAACGGTTTATTAGCAAAACTGTAAAAGGGAACATCTAAAGCTTTTGCAAATGTCTCTACCCGGTTTTTGTAATTGTTTGAAATCATGCAAACTTGCATACCACTTTGCTTTACTTTTGTGATAAAGGCACGAGCTGCATCACTTGGATGTGACTGATCATGTGCCACCATCGTATTGTCAATATCACAAATCATCAAGGTAAAACCTTGCGCAACAAGCTTGTCAATATCAATCGATTCAAAACTTTTTACATAGGCATCTGGGGTAAAGTATTTTAACATAGATTCTCGCTTTCTTTCATTCAATAATAGTACCATTAATGGGCTTGTTTATCAATTTACAATACACGCAATGTAGCGAAACAAAAACAGCATTTCGCTGTTTATTTTGGTTCATACCGACGTTTCGCCGCAATGTCTTTCATATAGTTTTTTAGTTCAATGCGTACTTCTGGTGCCTCTTGTTGAAGATAGGCTACACATGCTTCGTGCTCTTTTTCATCAAGTTTCACCACAAAGTCGCGTTTCTTTGTTTCAAGTAAGGCAAACTGCTTTGCAAGCACAACTTGAACCACACTTCCATATGCTTTTCCATCAATCTGGATATTCGCCTTTTCCAGTTGAACTTTCTTCTCGTATGACGCTCCTAAATAACTTTGCCAGTCTTTCGTTAATTGACTGACCGTATATTCAGGGTCACGGTTCTTATACGTCTTTGATACAAGTTTTCCTAAGTATAATACAACCGCCAAGACCATAAGTCCTACAATGACATTCACTACTTTGTACAGCAGTAAATCTGCATAATACGCTTGGGTAAGTAAGGCAACACTTAGTAGTGTCAATAAGGCAATCACAACATTTAATAAACGATATAGACGACCAAGTGCATAACGGTCAATATGTTGGTACGCATAGTCTTTTACATCACTTGCTTCCATGGGTTTATCAAAAATAAAGGGCTGCATTACGCGATTTCAGTCGATTCATCATTGAATGCACGATATTCTAGTTGGACACTCAAATGACGATTGATATTTTGAAGTGCTTTAATAAAGGCTTCCTTGTCATAAATGGCAAGGTCTACATATGCATATACGGCTCCCATGGCTCCACCGATGCTTTTTGCGATCCCTTTTTCAAACAAAAGCTCGTTTAACTTCTTTTCAAGTGCTTGCCGATATAAGGCATCACTTTCATTTCCATTTTGGTTTTTGTAGTAGACATAACCAAACTCTCCACCGAAGTCAAAAAATTCATGACTACTCACATATTGATCTTGTAAGCTTTCTGCAATCAAAATTGGATGTGTGGTAAAGATGATTTTCATATCTTGACGGACTTCGTCCTTAATTTTCTTTTCATCAAGTTTGTACACACGATAAATTTGTGTTGGATCTTGATACATTGGCCATTCGTGCTCATCCACAAGTTCCATCAACAATTCATAAAATTGTGAAAGGACCACTTGTGAACCACCATGGCGTTCTCTTGTGACTTCATAGCTTGCAATATACGCTTCTAGTGCACATTCACCAATGAATAATTGCAACATATAGACAGCTACTTCATTTGCTTTGTTGTCATCCATCACTGCAAATGCATCACAGTATACCTCGCAGTGAACCGCTTTGGCAGTTTCGTCAATTTCATAATAGATCATGAAATCTTCGGCACTGTATTCTTGATCTTGCACACGTAAAATCGTGTTGATTGCCTTTTCTGATAATGGAGGTAAATAACTATTTACAATCCATGTATCAAGAATTGCTTCGGGTGCATATGCTTTTAATAACACCCCTATCAGTTGAACATTTTTATCTTGTCCACTTAAAAAGGTGATTTCATAACTATCCGCTTCTTTGGCAATTTCCAATTCAGAATTTGAAAACTCTTCAAAATACGTACTTAGTATTTTGGTGATTTCACCAACTTCAGCAACATCATGAGCATCTAACGCACGTTCTAAATTGCTTCTTTCTTCTAAGAAGATTTTCCAAAAGCGAATGACTTGTTGTTTAATGTTCATCTTTTTTCCTCTCTGTGTGTAACCATCGATATACGATATATCCCAGCATTCCACCTAACGTATTCAAGATGATATCATCGATATCACTAATTCCAACACGTAGTACATATTGTCCAAGTTCAATGTAAAATGATAACATGAAACTATACAGAATGACTTTTTTTAAGGATATTCGTTTTACAAAGTTGTGCAACATATAACCAAAGGGCATAAACCAAACAATGTTTCCTAAGATGTTGTACACCAAATACATAAACGATTGTAAGGGATACTGCAGGGCTGCATGTTTGTAGTTTTCTAACATTTGCACCATCGGAATCAAATTGATCACACCGGTTTCATTGGTAAAAAAACCTTCACGCACCACGGTTATATAAAACAAATTGCACATATAAAACGCAAAAAGAAAAACATGCAGGATTCCCTTACGTTTTTCTTTTTTTGCTTGGTGGTAAATGAGCGTGAACCCACCTGCCACAATAAAGGACAGAAACAGACTATGCATCATTAAATCAACTATCCAATGTGTCATCGTCTGTCCCCCTTACTTATTTTTCCGTTTTGTGTAAATTTGCAATAATTTGTTCGATTTTATTACCTTGTTCCAATGATTCGTCTAAAACGAATTCAAGTTCAGGAACTTTACGCATCGATAACGTCTTTGCTAATTCACTACGAATAAATCCTTTCGAACGGTGCAATGCATCCATTCCGGCTTCCTTACGCGCATCTTTTCCTAGAAAAGATACGTATACTTTTGCAACTGATAAATCACTTGTTACTTTAACATCCATCACAGTAACAAATCCAACTTTTGGATCTTTTACGGCACGTTGAATGATTTCACTAATGTTTTTTTGAATCAGTCCGGCAATTCTTTCTTTTTTAATACTCATGATTATTCCACCTCAACTTGTTGATCTTCAAAGGCTTCAATAATATCTCCTTCTTTAATATCGTTAAAGTTTTCAATGGTCATACCACATTCATATCCTGATGAAACTTCTTTTACATTGTCTTTAAAGCGTTGTAATGAACCAAGTTTACCTGTGTAGATCACAACTCCATCACGGATCAAACGACAGCCACTATCACGACGAATGACACCGTCGGTAACCATACATCCGGCAATGGTTCCCACTTTACTAACTTTGTATGTTTCACGAACTTCTGCTTGTCCGGTAATGACTTCTTCATAGACAGGAGCAAGCATACCTTTCATGGCACTTTCCATTTCTTCGATAACTTTATAAATAATATTGTGAAGACGGATTTGCACACCTTCATCATCAGCTTTCTTGCGAACCGCTGCATTTGGACGTACGTTGAATCCGATAACGATAGCTTGTGAAGCACTTGCTAACATTATATCACTTTCTGTAATTGCACCTGCAGTTGAACGAATGACATTTACACGTACACCATCAACATCGATTTTCTCTAGTGATGATTTTACGGCTTCGGCACTACCTTGTACATCTGCTTTTACAATCACGTTAATTGATTGGATTTCTCCTTCTTCAATTTGTTTTGCTAAATCTTCTAAAGACATGGCACTTGAAGCGTTACGTTCTTCTTCCACACGTGCTTGTAAACGAGCTTCGGCAATTTGACGCGCTTTCTTTTCTTGATCAAAGGCCTTGAATACATCCCCAGCAATTGGCACTGAATTAAGCCCGATGATTTCCACTGGTGTACTTGGACCAGCCGTTTTGATTTCACGACCTAAGTCATCCACCATTTTACGAACGTGACCAAAGGCTGTACCTACAACAATGGCATCACTTGCATGAAGCGTACCGTTTTGTACAAGAAGTGTTGCAACCGCCCCACGTCCTTTATCAAGTTTTGCTTCAATTACCGTTCCGTTTGCCATTTTGTGTGGGTTTGCTTTCAAGTCTTGCATTTCTGCAACAACCAAAATGTTTTCTAGCAATTCACCAACACCATCACCATTTCTAGCACTTACAGGAACAAAGATTGTATCTCCACCCCATTCTTCTGGCATACATCCAAGTTCACTCATCTCAGACATAACACGTTCAGGGTTTGCCCCTTCTTTGTCCATCTTGTTGACAGCAACAATCATTGGTACACCTGCTGCTTTGGCGTGGTCAACAGCTTCTTTGGTTTGTGGCATAACTCCATCATCCGCAGCAACAACGATAACGGTTACGTCGGTGATTTTCGCTCCACGTGCACGCATGGCAGTAAACGCCTCGTGACCTGGAGTATCTAGGAATGTTACTTTTTTACCTTTTACTGTGACTTGGTAAGCCCCGATATGTTGGGTAATCCCACCAAACTCACCTTCCGTAACTTTTGTTTTACGAATGGTATCCAACAGTGTCGTCTTACCGTGGTCAACGTGACCCATGATGGTAACAACAGGTGGGCGGTTTTCAAGAAGTTTTGGATCGTCTTCCTCTTCTAGTTCCTCAAAATTGTATTCTTCCACAATGTGTTCTTTTGTGACTTCAATGTTAAACTCCATACCAATAAGTTCAACGGTTTCATCATCTAACACCGTATTAATGGTTGCCATATTCCCCATAAGGAATAAGAACTTAATAATTTCCGATGCTTGTTTATGCATTAATTTTGCAAGTTCTCCTACAGTAGGTTGCCCACTGTATGTAATCTCAGTAACGAGTATTTCCGGCTTTTTAGGTTCATGCCCTCGATTGTTATTACCTTTACGATTGTTATTTGGACGTCTTCTTGCTTTTGCCATATTGTCACCTATCCTTTCTTCTTCATGATACTATTTGCAAATCCACGATCTAAGATTCCCACTGCTTTCACATTGGCTCTACCAATCGCATTGCTTAGTGCTGCACTACTTCCATCAACGATGTATTTGACGTTGTAATACTCACACTTATCCATAATTTTCTTCTTGGTGTTATCCGATGCATCTTCTGCGATAAGCACCAAATAACATTTCTTTGCACGAATTTTTTCAATTAATGTTTCCCCATAGGCAAGCTTGCGTGCAACATTTGCAATGCCTAATGTTCCATATATATTACTCATGAACCAAACTTCTTAACTCATCATAAAGCGCATCATCAATATCCACATTAAGTGCACGTTTGAGATACCCTTTCTTTTGTGCTAAATCAATGGCTTCTTTTGAGCGTTTCAAGTAGGCTCCGCGGCCGTTAGCTTTCCCGCTTTCATCCACAATCACCGTTTTTTCTGGTGTGCGGACCACGCGGATCAGTTCTTTTTTTGGAAGTTGTTCCTGTGTTGCGACACACTTACGTAGGGGAATCTTGCGTTTTGTTTGCATCATGTACTCCTTATTTCTCTTCGTCGTAGTAATCATCGAATTCATCGAAATCGATGTCATCATCATAAACCCAATCTTTTTCTTCTTCTTGTTCTTGCGCTGCTTCAATTTCGGCAAGTTCTTCTTCCGTATAGATTGGTTTTAACTCGTAGTCTTTTTCATTTGGATCAAATGTAGGTTTCGTAATTGGTTCATCTTCCACAAACAATTGATCATCATCTGTTTTCTTCTTTTTCTTTTTCGGTTTCGCTTTTGGCGTTTCCTCTTTTTTCGTTTCTAGAATTGTTTCTAGTTTTGATTTATAGGCACGTTTTTCCTCTAAGTCGATTCCTTGTGCTTTCTTTTCTTTGGCAATACGGGCTGCACGTTCAAGTTCTGTTTCCACTTTTTCTTCAGCAGCTTCTTCAACTTTTTCAAGTTCTTTGTTGATTTCAACTTCAGCTTTTGATGGTTGTTCTTGTTTTTCAACAACGGTTTCTGGAACGAATTCTTCTTCGATGTATTCATCTGCGAATAACTCATCTACGTAATCAGCATCCATACCTGATGTTTCTGCTTCTTGTTTTTGACGTTCTTCGAACACTTTCGCTTGTTCAATTTTACGTTTTTCTTCTTTTTCAGCAGCGATTGTAGCAGCTTCAGTAGCAGCGATGGTTTTCCAATCAATCTCCATATCTGCAGCATCACTTACGGATTTGATATCAATGGTTTGTCCTGTAAGTTTCACTGCAAGACGCGCATTTTTACCTTTTTTACCGATTGCTAGTGATAATTGATCATCTTCAACAATGACCATCAAACCATTTTCACGGTTTGGATTCTTAATAACAGCTAAGATATCTGCTGGTGCAAGTGCATTTGCAATTAACTTGCTAACATCTTCACTCCATTCAAAGATATCAATTTTTTCACCTTTAAGTTCTTCGATAATAACTTGTACACGGCTTCCTTTTGGTCCAATACATGCACCAATTGGGTCAATGTTTTCATTATGTGAATACACAGCCATTTTACAACGTTCACCTGCTTCACGGGCAATTGCTTTAATTTCCACAATTCCTTGGTAAATTTCAGGCACTTCTTTTTCAAACAAACGTTTCACTAACACAGGATCTGCACGGCTTACTAGCACTTGTGCTCCTTTTGTTTCTTTACTAACATCACTGATTACAACTTTAATATGTTGTCCTTCATGATATGTTTCACCTGGAATTTGTGCAACCATTGGCATTAATGCAATCGTGCGCCCAATGTTCACCAAGCAGAATTTTTCTTCTACAGTTTCAACAACTCCAGTTACGAGTTCTTCTAACTTATCGATGTACTCATCGTATACAGCTTGTTTTTGTGCTTCTCTGGTTTTTTGTTTCATGACGTTTTTCGCTAAGATAATGGCAATACGTCCAAATGAAGTAATATCTACTTCTTCCTCCACAAATTCACCAAGTGCAAAGTCTTCTCTGATTTTTTTAGCATCCTCCAAAGAAATTTCTAATTCATCATCTTCGACTTCTTCAACAACCAAACGTTGTGCAAACACTTTAATGTCTTTGTCTTCAAACGAAACACGTACATAAGCATCTTGTAGTTCCACATGTTTACGGTAAGCTTTGGTTAATGCTTCCTCTAATGCTTCTTTGATTGTTTCTTCATCAATGTTGCGATCCTTTTCGATTTCTTGCATCGCCTTTACGACTTTTTTCAGTTCCATGATCAATTCCTTCCTTAAACTTTAACTGACATACGAATGAGACTAATATTGTCTTTTTCAATCGTTACTTCTTTTTTTCTTGTTTTATCTACATATTCAACTACGACTTCATTTTCGTTTGCTTGACGTAAATATCCAATCACTTCATCCATTCCAGCTTTTGGATCTTTTAATTTCACGTAAACATAGGCATCGATTGCGCCGTTAATTTCTGCGTCGTTACGAAGTTCACGTTCTGCTCCTGGAGAACACACTTCTAGATAGTACTCATAGTTAATGTTATCCAAAGCATCAAGCTTATCAGAAATGGCATTGCTGACTTTCGCACATGTATCCAAATCCATTTTTCCTGCCTTGTCTAAAATTGAGACTTGTAAGATTTTCATTGATCCATCTTGGGTCCACACGACATCGTACAACAGGCAATCGTTGGCTTCCACCACTTCTTGAATCATTGTTTTTAGATTGTTTTCCAAACGTTTTCCTCCCATAAGTAAAGTTAAGAGAGGGCTTTCGCCCTCTCGGTTTTTCTTATCAACATGGCTATATTACCACATTGCTCAGTATTTATCAATGTTTTGCCTAAAAAGTTGTCTAGCAAAATGCTAGTTTAACGATTTACTTAACAAATCCACAATCTCTGCACTAAACAAGATCAGTGCATGTTCACTACCTGGATTGATTACAAGATCTCGTTCTTTGAGTGTTTCAAACAAGTCAGCAGCATTTGCCTTCACATAGGGTGAACCCTGATTGTTTAAAAACCTACTCATTGATTCTAAACTTAAAAAGATAGGAACAAATTCAAACGCATCATATTTCATAGAAAAAACTTGAAGATGTTCTCCTGTCGTAATGCGTTTACTTCCACTTGCGCTGTCTGCTAATAAGTATACATCATGCAACAACAGTTCATAAAAGAAGCGTTTTCGTTTCTCGCTGTCATCACCAAGTGTATCAAACATTTCTTCGATGGTCATTTTATCCACCCGCCATACGTTTTTGCATGACTTCGTGTGCACGATTTTCTAGACTATCATCCAAAGGTGCAAGTTGCACTTCCCCATAGCGTTTGGCAAGTGCTTTGGTAATAATAAAATCGGCAACTTGAGGATTCTTTGGCAACAAAGGACCATGCATGTACGTTCCTAACACCTGACCGTTGTAGAATCCTTCATAACCACCTTGGTATTCATTACCATGCCCATGAATCACCTTTCCTAGCGGATGGTTAACGCCACGTGTTTGTCCTCCATGGTTTTCAAAACCTACAATATTAATGGTTTGTCCATCAAGCGTTGCCTCAATTTCGATGTTTCCAATGCAACGACCAACTTTGGCATCACTTGCAGTATAGTAATTGAAGATTCCTAGCCCTTCCATTTGGTTGTTGTTGTTGTCGATGTAATATTGGCCAAAGAATTGGTATCCACCACATATCAACAAGACAAATGTCTTAGCATCAATGGCATCCATGATATCTTGCTTACGACTAACCAGATCATCATAGAGTAAACCTTGTTCACGGTCAGCTCCTCCACCAATAAACAACAAGTCGTAATCTTTGATTGTTTTTTCTTGTCCAATGCCGCAAGTATCAATGGTAATATCAATACCACGATCCAAACAGCGTTTTTTCAACACTTGCATATTTCCACGATCACCATATAAGTCCATGACATCGTGATACATCCAGAGTACGTTTAGTTTCACTTTTCGTTCCTCCTTAAAATTTTACGCATCGTTTGTAATGCTGTATATGTCGCAATGACATAGGCGTGATCATCCAATTGTTTAAGTTCATCAATGGCTGCCTCCATACCTTCACTAACAATTAAATCACCTTCATATCCTTCGTATTTTAAACGAAGTGCCATATCGTACGCACGTTTTCCAGCACATATGATGTGTTTTGTATGTTTGTCTACGAGCAAGTCAAAGTGTGCATCCCAAATCCACGAGACGTCCGTACCATCTTGATCGTTATCATTTAAAACGATAACGATATCTTTATCTTCTGGATCTCGCATAATATACTTCATGACTTCATTGGCGCCAGTTGGATTCTTCACTAAATTCAACAGTACCTTGCGTCCAATGTTGAAGGTTTCCATACGTCCATCATTTAATTCAAACGTTTCTAACAACGCTTGTACATCCGTAAATGGAATGTCTGTAAGTTTGGCTAAGGCAATAAGCCCAGTCGCATTGTAGATGGCATATAAGGCATCTTGTGGTGCATGGAAGGTTGTGTTTTCCACCACAAAACTCTGTGCATCCAAGTTTACATCGCTAGCTTGTACATAGCGTTCATTGTTTCCAAAGCCACAATTTGGACAAGCAAAGTGTCCAATATGCGAATATTGATAATATGCATACACCAGTTGGTGATTGCATCGAAAACAAAACTTTCCTTCACTTGCTTCATTACTGACTTCTTTACTTTCTGCATTTTTATCAACACCAAAGAAGTATACATGTGCTTGTTTTGAAGTATCTGCTAAACGCACCACATTTGGATCATCTGCATTTAAAATCAAGTCCCCTTGGAAAGTTTCAAGTGCTTGGCTAACTTTACTAACCACACTTTCCATCTCTCCTGCACGGTCCAATTGATCACGAAAGAAGTTATTGATCAACACTTTTGTAACTGGAACCCGTTTTAGTACATGTGGAACATTCAGTTCATCCACTTCAATCACTGCACAATCAGCAGCAACATGTAAGTTCAACTTTGTATTTCGTAAAAACAAAGCTGTGATTCCAACCAATAAGTTGTCTCCTCGTTCATTACAAATGACATGTTTGTATTTTTTTTGCATCAATCGATACACCATATTGGTTGTCGTTGTTTTTCCATTGGTTCCAGTAACCAAAATGATTTCTTTTGGATACGTAATTTTTTGTAGTATTTGTCCATCAAGTTTCAATCCAATTTGACCAGGCAAAGAGCCACCACGACCAAGTAGAGATAATAGAAATCTTGATATTTTTACAACACATAAGGTTATTCTAGCTCGCATAACAATCTCCTAAATTCATGTTTTATTATACCTTAGACAAGTGAAAAGACCAAGCATCTTGGTCTTTGTCTTAAATATATTTGCTTGCCTCTCTAATACTTAACTTCGCCATTTGGTCTTGATATCTGTCCAGAAAGTCTTTGACCCAAGCGGGATTGGTTTTGCTGTACTGACGAAGTGCCCAACCAATGGCTTTATTGATAAAGAATTCATCACTACCAAAATTATTAACCACAACGGTTTCCAACAATTGCGTATTTGTTTTTTCTTTACGCATCAATTGGTGGTCGATCGCAATACGGCGCACCCAAAAATCTTCATCTTTTGACCAAGTAATCATGATATCGTTTAAACTCTCATCCACTAAACCAATCGAACCAATGGTCATATCCAAACTATCCACAGAATCCCACCAGGAGTTGGTTTGGACAAGTCGTTTCAACCGATCTACATCGCTAATGCGTAGTTGGGCTTTTTTCTTCTCTAAGTAATAACACGCAAAGTAGTGCAACTCACGATATTCATCATCAAAGCAGGTAAACAACAAATCCCAATCGATATCTTTGTTTGCTTCTTTTTTAAGGGCCTGATTGAAGATATCTCTTCTTTCTTTTGTGGTTAAACCCATACAAGAAAACTGGTTTCGCAAATATGCTTCTTGTTGTTCAATTTTCTCAGGTCGTTTGATTTTCAATAATTCTTCTTTCACAAATACATATAGTTCATGCATGGTTTAATACCCTCCTCCTTGTATGCCAAGGTATTCTTCTAAGGTTAACTGACTTGCATAGATGGCAGGTGCGTGACTTCCAACATAGCGTAGATGCCAAGGTTCTGCTTGATAACCGGTGATTGCTTCTTTACCAACTTGATAACGTACAATGAACCCAAATTCATGAGCGTGTTGTGCCACCCAAGCAGTCTCTGTAGGGCTTGTAAGCAACTGTCCATTCGTTCCAATCAAATCAAACGCCAAGCCTGTTTGATGTTCACTGTGACCAGGTCTAGCTGAAAAAGTATCCGTTGCTTGTTGCCCATACCTAGCCACATACGACCAGTATAGGTTGTTTTGGTAATCGTAACTACGATACCCGCTGTAACTATCCGATACAGATAAACCATTTGCGCGCATACTAGCAATCAAGGCTTGTAACGATTGTAACGCTTGCCCATTGACACCAGGTGCATAATTGGCAGGTAATCCATACTTTTTATTGACGACCAATATCCCATTGACATAGGTCGGTTGAATCGATGGAGTTGGCTGTTCTATGTCTGGTATTGGTTTGTTTGCAACTGGTGGCTGACTGATCTCTGGTTTTGGTTTTTCTGCGACGGTAACACTTGCTTGTCGCGTTAGTTTATTATTGTACGGATCAGTTGCTGTAACTGCCATTTGGTACGTTCCCGCTGTTTGAAAATCAATTTGGCTTTGGTCGATTTCCACACGTACACCACTTAGATCACTTGCTATATAATGTTTAGAAAAATCATAATCTTTTGTTCCGTAGGGAATTGAAATACTCTGTTCAAATTGACTAAACGTTGGTGCAACTGAATCAACGACTTGTAAAAAGAACTTATCTTCTTTGGATTTATTGTTCAAGGTGAATTTTATCTTAATGGGATACACACCAACTTCTGGATAGGTCGCATCTTTGTATACAATCTTTTTTGTATCGATTGTTGCATCACGTAATACATCTGCATCTTCACATGTTAAAAAATCACTCACTTTGAGTTGGACTTTTGTTCCATATTCGCTAGTTATAGCACTCGTAATCGTTTTTACTTCTGGCTTTTTCACATTTGTTGTACAAGCACCCATAAGTAAAACAACAAGCATAAATCGTATCTTTTTCATTTGCATCCCCTATTACTTAACTACATTTTACCATGAAAAAAAGCAGATACATATTTGTAGCTGCCTCAATCACTCATAAATTAACTATTTCGCTTCTGGAACGATTTGTTTACCGTTGTAGTTACCACATACACACATTCTGTGTGGACGCACGTAGTCACCACAAGCTGGACATGTTGTCAATGTAGGTTTAACTAATTTATAGTGCGTTCTTCTCTTTGCTTTTCTGTGTTTTGAACCACGTCTTTGTTGAACAGCCATAAATACCTCCTCTACTCTTCTTCGATCTTAAACTCGGCTAGCTTAGCTAATCGAGGATCCACTTCATCTTTTTTACGTTTTTGGTAATCACTTTCGCTAATTACCTCCCAACCTTCTCCTTTAGGATATTCCTTAATGTCATCTTTGACAACTTTTAAGGGAACTTCCATCATGATATCTTGGAAAATAATCGGCAATAGTTCAATTACATCACCCTTGGCTTCGTGTAAGTCTTCGGTATCATCTACTTTGCGAAATGCAAATACTTCAGTAGGTTCAATCTCGAAAGGATATTGAACATCTTCATTCGTAATTGCGCAAGGTAGAATCATGTCGCCACTGATTTCCATGTCAACTGTGACTAAGTCACTTTTCGCATCATAATCAAGACTACCTTCAACATGCACATCCTTCAGGTCGCGTAGTTGGTGGATTTTCGCAAAAGTATCTTTGGGAAATGTTAAATCTTCTTGAAAAGAAATAACTCCATCTTTTGTATTTAACAAGTCATTCTTTGACCATTTCACGATCATCACCTCATTGCCTGCCTAAATATTATAGCAAAAGCCGACGATAAGTCAACAAAAGATTGACCCAATTTTGGACAAACCATTTGCCACAAATTCAAACTTTCACTAATAGACGTTCCTATCTTAACCCACTTTACAAAAAACACAAGGAAAACTTTGTCGCTTTATATAGAAATGTTCCGCTTCTACAAAAGGAAAGGTGTTCACGCGTAACCATTTGGTTCGTGTTTACACCTGCTTTTACCTTCTTATTTTTGCCAAAGTGGAACTGGGTACTTACCTTCATCGATAAGTTTTTTAATTCCTGCTTTTACTTTTGGTTTATCTTCTTGATAGGTTACACCATACCAGTTGTCTTCACTTGATAACACATCAACCTCAACTTTATTTTCTCGTACCATTTTCCCAACTTCTTTTGGAATAAAGAATTCAGACTTTAATGGATTTCCTGGCACTTCATTTTTAAAGAAGTCAACAAAGTCCGCTTTCATGTAATCGATAAAGTTTGGGTTAAACCCCCAGAAGTTTAACGATACCAAGCGTGTTGGTTCTAATGTTTCAACAGTCGCCCCACCATCTTCTGTGTTTGAAATTGTTCCGTCTGCATTGACTGTGATATTTGTTAGTTCATTAACATCCGTAAGTTTACCATCTGCAACGTTACATACACCACGAGCAACACTTCCATTGTCACTTACTGTGTTCTTCAGTAGGTACCCAACCATTGCGTAGTTATCTTCATTTGTGTTATTGACTAAGAAATCATGGATTTTCACAAACGCTTCTTGTCCATAATAGTCATCTGCATTGATGACACAGAAAGGAGAGTCAATCACACCCTCACAGCACAACAATGCGTGTCCAGTTCCCCATGGTTTTTCACGTCCTTCAGGAATTGTGCATCCTTCTGGAATCTTTGTCATATCTTGGAAGACATACTTCACTGGAAAATGCTCAGCGATTTTGTTTCCGATGGCTTCTTTAAAATCTTTTTCAATTGCTTCTTTGATAATGAAAATCACTTCATCAAAACCTGCGCGTTTTGCATCAAATACACTTAGTTCCAAAATGATTTCACCATTTGGTCCAATTGGATCGATTTGCTTTAAGCCTCCATAGCGACTTCCCATTCCGGCCGCCAATACAACTAAACTAGTTTTTTTCATGTTTACACCTCTTCTAGTAAACATTCTATCATATTCCCATTTCTATTTACACGTGAAATCCTATATACTATAGATATGAAAAAACAGATCGTATGCGGGATTGTATGTGAATACAACCCATTTCACAATGGACACATCCATCACATTCAACAAGCACGTGCATTAACCAACTGTGACGTGCTCATTTGTGTAATGAGTGGGAACTTTGTCCAACGTGGTGAACCTGCCATTATTGATAAGTGGGAACGGACCAAAATCGCGCTGGAATACAACGTTGATATCGTTGTGGAACTACCATATATCTATGCAACACAAAGTGCTAATCATTTTGCCAAAGCAAGCATTGATATTTTAAAGATGATGCATGTCGACTGCATTGTGTTTGGTAGTGAATCCAATGATGTTTCCTTTTTACAATCCTTATTAAAAAAAGAAAAAGAACTGATAAAAAAGCCAGGACAATCAAGTGCCAAAGCATATGAAGAGATGTTTGGCAATTTATCACCCAACGATATTCTTGGGTATAACTATATCAAAGCCATTGGTGATGCACCCATACAGGTGTACACGATTCAACGGACCAACGCTTACCATGAACAAAAACTGACGGGTAATATTTCAAGTGCAACAAGCATTCGTAAGCAAATTGCCAAACAAGAAATGGTTAATGAAACAACGCCAATGACAAACTTGGATGGTCGATTTTTAATGGAAAACTACTTTCCTTTTATCAAATTTCAACTTCAAGTATTACCAAAACAAGAACTTGCCAGTATCTTTTTAATGGATGAAGGCATCGAAAGTCATTTATACAAACAAGTAGAACTTGCTACAACATACGAAGAATTTATCACTGGCGCAATTACCAAACGCTACACCAAAGCAAGCATTCAAAGAAGTTTGATTCACTTATTAACCCACACCACCAAACAGATGGTCAACCAACTTCCTGTGTTGCAATATGTGCGCATCCTTGGTTTTAACCAAGTTGGACAAGCCTATTTAGCAAGCATCAAGGAAGATGTGCATATAGCAAGTGGTTTTGGTCAAATTCCTCAAGTCTATCGCGAAATGGAATACAAGGCAGCACAGGTCTATGCAAGCGTGTTACCATTAGAAAAGCAAACAGCTTTTATTAGAAAAGAAATCCAACAACCCATCATAAAAAAATAGACCACCATAAGTAGTCTATAATCTATATTCGTATAAGGCAGTTAAATATCCCTTGTCTAAATCAACAATTTCAACAAGTGTAAAACCATTACGTTCATAATAAGCGCGTAGTGGTTTTTTATATTCTCTAACATCCAATTTTACAACTGAATACCCTTGCTGGCGCCCTAAATCTTTAAAGTAATCCAAGATCAATGTTGATACTCCAGATTTACTGGCTTCATCCAATACCATCACCTTGTGGATGTAGAGTGCTTCTTTTGGCTTATCATGTAACCAATAGGTTGGATCATAATCCACCACACTAAAAGTTGCGACTGGTTTGTTATCTCGATAGACAAGATAAAAATTGGTAATGTCATAATCCTTGGCTAATGCCTCCCAAGTAACTTCATCCAATTCCCATTGTACAATATCTTTTGCGGCTAGTTGATGTACTTTTGTTGTTAATAGGTTTTCTACAATCAATTCATCACCAGGACGTGCTTGTCGTATTTGCATCTCATTTTTCATAAAAACAGTGTAGCAAACCTCGAACAAAAAAGAAAGAAGGATTTTATTTCGCCTTCTTTCTTACAGCAATCCAAATTTCACTATAGGCTTCTTGTTGGTTTGCATCCAAAAACTTCGTAAAAGAAAGCTCTGGAGCTTCGACCAGTTCATATGCGCATGCGGGTAGCCAAACAGCGGCAATATTAGCCCAAGTATCTTGTAGTGCCTTTGGAAATGCACCGCGACTTGGAAAAATCGCCCACGTTTGTGCCTCTACCGTTTTTGACATCAATAGCTTAGGTTCATTCAAACTTGTTGTAACTGCACCAATCATATGTGTCAGCATAGCATCTTCCTTTGTACGATCCCCGACAAAGTTGAAGGAAGCATTCACCACTTGATTTGGATACATATCCATGTAGCGATGCATTTCTTCCTTTTGCGCTACTGTGATAGACTTTGCAAGTTCTACAATATCTTCATTTACCCCTGAAAACTGTAACGGGACTTCCTTACTTACACCTACTATTTGAAATGCTGGTTTTTCCTCAATTCGATATTCCATTTCCGTTCCTCCTGTTACTTGTATTTGAAAGGATAGTCGTGGATATTCTTTATGGATATGATGGCTCACAATTGCACGCGGTGTATAGTTGGTCCACTGTTTTATTGCCCGGATAAAGCCATCAAGCGAATCATAGCCATAGGCATAAGCAACATCACTGACACGTTCACCCTTATGCAAGTCTTCAATTGCACAGCTCAAGCGACGCAAACGAATGTATTGTGCAAGCGATACCCCAGCAACAAAACTAAAGGTTCGTTTCAAATGATAACTGCTCATTCCAACAGCTTTTGCAAGTTTGTCCAAATCGATGGAATCTTGCAAATGGGTTTCAATGTACTCCACAATTTCATGTAATGTTTGAATCATGTGACCCTCCTTTCAAATCTAGTATAACGTAAGCAAATCATCTTGACTCGACAATAGTTAGACCGTTTCTATCGAAAAAAAGAACTCTGCTTAGAGTCCTTCTACGTTGTGGTATACGTTTTGCACGTCATCAACATCATCAAGCAATGTTAATAAACGTTCAAACAACATCTTGTCATCACCTTCAAGTGTTACATATTCATTTGGTACCATGGTTTGTTCCAGTACATCAAATGTTACATCAGGAATTAATTTTTCAATTTCATCCTTTGCTTTGTATAAATCTTGTGGTGCGACAGTTACTGCCATATGTCCATCTTCGATTTCGATTTCCTTAACATCAACATCAGCCATCAACAACGTTTCTAGCATCGTGTCTTCATCATCGTAAGCGAAGACAAGTTGTCCTACACTTTCATAATTAAATGATACTGATCCACTCACTCCAATTTTCGCTTTTGCTTTATTGAAAGCTCCACGCAAATCCGCAATGGTACGGTTCGCATTGTCAGTTAAACATTCAATAACGATTGTCGCAAGTCCTCCACTACCAAATCCTTCATATACTGAACTTTGGTAATTTTCTTCACTACCACCTTTTGCTTTTTCAATTGCACGCTTAATGACATCCGCAGGCACTTGATTCGCTTTGGCGCGTTCTACAACTTTCTTTAAATTGGAATTCATTTCTGGATCTGGTTCACCGTTCTTTGCAGCTACATAGATCTCTTTTCCAAATTTTGAATAAACTTTTGTTTTTGCAGCAGCCGTTTTGGCCATGCTGGCTTTTCGTACTTCAAAGGCACGTCCCATAGTTATCACTCTCCAAATCGTTCCTATTATACCAAAATTGTGAGTATCCTACAATTTACAATTAAAAAAATCCATAATTATTTTTTATGTATAAGCCGAGAACACTTTCGACTTTAGTCGTGCAGATGAATCGACTTCGTTCATGTATAATTTGCTGTATTGATTAATCGACATGTGTTAATTATATATATTAAAAAAAGTACTTAAAACAATCGAAAGTATCAAATACACATGTTACAATTATTAAGAGGTATTTAACATGTCAGAAATCCATTTTGGACGTGGCTATGTCTACTCTATTCAGTATCATCTTGTCTGGTGTGTAAAATACCGACATGATGTTTTGTATGGTGA
>LVZN01000007.1 GCA_001695645.1 Erysipelotrichaceae bacterium MTC7
TCCAATGTTAAGACTAGGTTGTTTGCACCGATTGTGTATTTATCTCCGTGCTCAATCACGTCTTTATCAATAACTTTGATTTGGATGGTTACTTTCGTTGCTGGTTCTTCTTTTACTCTAAATACGGCAACGTAGTCACCTTTTACTTTTTCAAACGTTGTACTTTCTAATTGTACTGTTCCTGCACTCATATCTTTACGTTTGAATGCTTCTGCTTGCGCTAGTCCAATTAGTTCATCGTTATCTTTGATTGCTTTGGCTTCATCAACAGTTAAAACGAGGTTGTTTGCACCGATGGTATATTTATCACCGTGTTCAATCACATCTTTGTCGATTACTTTGATTTTAACTGTTGCCTTCGTTGCTGGTTCTTCACCAACTTTGAATGTTGCAGTGTATTCTTTTGCAGTTGCACTTGCTGCCACAAAATCTGTACTATCTAAAACAACCGTTCCTTCACTTAAATCACTTAAGTTCCATGCTTTTGCTTTTGCAAGTCCAACAAGTTCATCGTTACTTGCGATAGCTTTTGCTTGATCAAGCGTTAGGATGATGTTATTTGCAACAAGTGTATACTTATCGCCTTCTTTAATTACATCATTATCCACAACTTTAGCAATCGCAGATACTTCATCTAATGGATCAGTGGCTGCTTTTGCTTTGACTACGACGTCGTATTCATTAACTTCAGCTTTGTATCCACCATTGTCTTTTACCATTAAGTCAGCTGCAGCTACTTCATAACCCGTTGCAATGGCCCAGGCGCGAGCTCTTGTTTTTTCAAGAATTTCTGCATCTGTACCTTTTACATCATCTTTTAGGATGACATAGTTGTGAATGTCATAGGCATAGTCTTTACCGATGTATAAACCAACGGCAACAACTCTGCGTTTTATTGCGGTATTGAAATCACTATCCGTTACCGTGTACTCAAGAATGTACATTCCTTTTTTACTTGTGTCTACAGTTCCAGAAACAATAACTTTGCTTGTTAAGTCACCATCTTCTGCATCTTGGGCAAAGACTCCGTGTTTGTAATCGAAACTTGCACCAAGTGGAACTGACATAAAGGCAGGATCAACTGTTAGTATTGGAGCTTGTCCTTTTGTCACATTGACATTAACTGTTGCTTTTACACTTGGATCTGCATCCACTTTGAATGTTGTTTTGTATAAATCTACAGCATCTCTTACCGTATGTGAATCCAGGGAAACTGCTGTTTCTTGACGGGTCTGACGAATCCATCCTTTAGCACCTGTAAGTTCTTTTAATTTTGTTTTTGCATAGTTTGCATCATCTTGAATTTTCTTAGCTTCACCACGTGTAATCTCTGTGTGGTTTGCAGCGATGATGTAGTTATCAGTTGTAACAACTACGTCATAAGGAAGTACTTCAAAGGTTACTTTCTTGATAACGCCTTCATCTCCATCAATACAGAAGGTTACAGTGTAAACACCAGCTTCTGCTTTGAATCCACCTGTATCTTTTACTTTAATCGGTGCGTTGCTTCCATCTGTTGTTTTTGTCCCTTTTGCATTAGCTAGGCGAATGTAGTCTGCATCACTTACAACCAGTTTTGCATCATCATACCCCATGATGACATCATTGGCTGTAATCTTGTATAACTCCGCCTTCACTGTAAGCTTCGTTGCTTGTGGGAACATAGCATCATGATACTTGGTTGCACTGACTGGGTTGATATTTCCTAATGCATCTTCTAAGAAGATTTGCACGGTATCATTTGCTTTTAGTGTTACGTTTGCAGGGAATGTGTAATTCCACGTTCCATTTGCATTCAGAACACCTTCATTTGCCATTTTTGTTCCATTTACCGTAACCGTTAAACGTACTGGAGGATCATCATTATGTACACCATCAAGTGTCCATGTACCCTCTAAGTAGTTTCCATTTGCGTATAGCGTGTTACTTACGATAACCGGCAATGGAGGTGTTTTATCAATGGTTGTAACAACACCGGTTGTAATATCACTAGGCAATGCTTCATGTGTTCTTCCAGAATCAGGATCTTCCGTTCCACGCCAAGCGCGTAACACTTCGTATGTAGTTCCTGTTTGAATAAAGTGACCAACATCAAAGACAAAGATACCACCTTTTGCTGGTTCACCATAAATTGAAACACCCGCATGTCCATCACCCATTCCTACAGAACGAGCAACCACTTCACGTTTTGTTCCATCAGGTAATGTTTCCAGTAAGGTTACATATACTTCATCCGTCCATGCATCACGAATACCTGAAGTGATTCCTTCAGGAACGCCTACATGTCCATAAACATACTTATCCGCATTGGTTGGTACGTAAAGTCCATTAACCACTGGACGTGCATTGTTTCCAGAGATTCGACTATACGCTTTCATTCCCATAGAACCAAATGTAGACGTATTAAATTCACCTGGATGACTTGTACTTAGAATTTTACTAAAGTCTGCGTTGTTTAATTTAAAGTCAAGCACTGACCAACTCCGATATGGGTTGCCATAGATACTTGTTCCTTTGTGCCAAACAGCTAAATCGGAATTCGTTGAAGTATAAGTTGATTGATCATTTACATCAAACACCAATCCACCAGTCTTATTACCTGCATCATAACGTGTATTTGCAAAATCGTAATACAGTGGATTATCATTGACGAAAACCACTTTTCGAACATTGAAAATCGCTTCATCGTCTGATTTGGTTTGTCCGCGAGCAACAAAGGTTGCTTGATCTGCTAAGGTAATATGTGCTTCTCCTGAACCATCAATATCTACGGCTGCTCCATAGTCAGCTTGAATGTTTATCGATGAACCAAGTCCTGAAACATCAAATATTTGTCCTGATGACTTCCCAGATTTATATTGAATCCCTTGGTTTTTACCATTTGAACCAGGGTTTGCTGCAGTTCCATCACCAACGTTTAGAACCTTGATTTTCCCACCGCTTCTAACATAAAACTCATTGCTTTTTCCATAGAAACGCATCGCTGGAGCTTCTGATTTAGTTCCAACTTTCGAAATGTTTACTTCAGCGTTATCCGAGATATCGAAACGTTGATATCCAACCAGTCGTAAACGGAAAGTTGCTCCATAAGAGTCACTACCTCCAAGACTTTGCACGTTCATTTTTGAACCGGCACCTGCAACAACAAACATTCCTCCGGTAATTTGTGAAATTACCCCAGGGAACGATTTTGTTCCATCCCCTTTACTGTTTACATCCAGTACAGCACCATCGGTGATTTTTACAAAAGAATCCCGAACGGGGTCGCCTTCATCATCCGTATCGCTTTCTGTTTCGTTAGCAGTCCCGGCAAAGGATACTACCGCATGGGAGTTCCCCGTACCATTTCCATTTGCTGAGGCTTTAATTTCTGTACCCGGATCTTTAATGTGTACTTGGATCGAGTACTTCTTTCCTTCTTTCCCTAACCAAATGGCTGCATCCTCTTGCGAATGCAAGGTCATCTTTGAGGCTTTGTTTACATCCATTTTAATCATGGCATTTTCACCAACAGGGTTCGCGTTAAAGATAACGTGTTGCGCTGTAACATTTACATTTGCACCATTGGTAATCGTAAATTCTTTTGCTACGAATACCCCTGCTGCTGAACTTTTCCCACCACTGTGCGCTCTGCTAGTTGTGGTCCATGTAATGTTACCAGTAAGTGTTATTTTACTTTCTGTTGCTTTAAATATATTGGCTGCCGTACTCCCTGTGTGTGAAAGGTTATGTAATGATACATGCCAATTGTTTGTATTTGCGTTACGATTCGTATCCGAATCCGAGTTGTCCGTATGCCGAATTAAGTAGGTACAACCTACATTCGCAACTTTGATTCCAACCAACCCTAAATTTGTTAGATTCGAAACACGAGCCAAAATAAATGCTTCATCTTTATCATTTTGGAAATCCAACGTATAGTTATTTCCATTAATGACTAAGTTTCGATTCACCATCGGTAAGTCATTGTCATCATTCCCTGTTCTTGTGATGTTAGTTGTAAAATTAATTACACTAACACCGGAATTACTCATTGCTGAACGCAACTGATCCCAACTGCTAACATCAACTGAACTAGCTAACGTCCCTACCTGAGGTGCTACTTCTTGTTTCTGAGGTTTTTCTATTTCTCCCTCATCTACTTGTTCTGGTTCCTCTATTTCTTCTGGTTCTTGTTCTTCTTCAATCACTTCATTTTCGTCTACATCTTGATCGACTTCTTCAACGACTTCATCTGCATCTGCAGATAAAATGACATCACTGACTAACGAAGAAATTCCTAGTGAAACAAAGGTTAACAGAAAACATAAAACAACAATAAATAGTGTTTTCTGCTTTTCCCAGAAACTTTTTCTTTTTCTCATACAATTTCTCTCCTTTCATAAGTTTTCATTTTCAAATCACACACTTGAAAACATAACTAATTTACGACAATAGTAAGATGTGCTTGAATCCTACCAGGTTCATTTTTAGCGAAACTTTTTTGCTTTTTTTCGCCATACACCATATGTCCCTAAACATATGGAAAGTATCATGACAAAAACAACGTTCGCTTTATTCGATACATCACCAGCAGCAACACTTGCACTACTTGCTTGTGTGTTGCTAATTGAAGTACCATCGCTATTCTCTACTACGTGTAAATCGAAAGCTTTGTTGACTGTTACATGTACGGCAATTCGTTGTTGTTGTGTCTGCCCTATTTCATCCACAACACTTGCCGTAAATGCTAACCTATAGATTCCCCCTTCCTTTCCTACCTTTTGAATGGCAGCAAGTTGATTTGCATTTGCTTCAATGCTTGCTGCAACGACTTCATTTTGATCACCATCACAAACCGCAACTCCGGCAAATTGAATGGCTTGTGATTGTTGTAACTGCTTTGCCTCATCATATGTAAGTTCAAAGTCATGACCAGTTAAAACAAAATCCCCAATTTCATCAAAGATCGATGTGCTTTCTCCAAGCACAGTTACCTTGATTTTCTTGCTGACTTCCACATGGTCGACTTTGACAGTGTAAAGCAGTTCATATATGCCTCCTTGTTTGGAAACATTTTTGATGGTTTGCCACTGTGCTTCGTGAACGGTTGTTGCCTGACTAGCACCAACAAACTCATGAATTTCACCTTGGCTGTTTCGATCCATCAAGAAGGCATGGACATTGGCATCCGCAATGATTTTTTGTTTGGTTAAACTTTGTACTTGTTCAAAGGTGTAGACAAGATCGTCTGCTCCAATAATGGCATTTGCTAGTTGATCCATGACACTATGCTTGTTGCTAATCAATACTTGTATTTCTTTTGTACAAGTTTTTCCATCTTGATTTTGAACGTCATAAGCAATTGTATAAATACCAATGTCACGAAATTCTGGATTTCCTTTAACTACGGTGTAGGTAATTTGTTCATCACTTAGTTTGCGTGTTACCGGTGCAAGACCCGGCGTATCGCTAGCTTCTAACCAAGTCGCTTCTATTCGGTGTTTCAAACTATAATCGATGTTGGGATTCCCCAATTCATAACGTTGCAGTGGTGCTTGTATTTCAGGTAAACCATGAACTTTTACCACTCGTGTAAACTCTGTGACATACCCTTTTTGATCTTCGACTTTGTAAGCCACTTCATAGGTTCCTACGTTGTTGGTATTCACATTATTTTGGACAACTTCAACTTTGTCGATTAAGTTTTGTTGCTTTTCATCATAGACTTGCATTCCCTGTAATGGATCAAAAGCATCACCAACATACATGTCCACTGTGTTTGCTTCAAACACTGGACCATCCCACCAAAGGATGGGTTGTTCAATGGTTCCAATAAACCAGAACGTATCGATGATGTGATAATCAATACAATAACTGTACGACGTTTGACTTGGATCTAACGTTAGTTCTATCTCTGTTACGTCCTGCTGCTCAATTTGCATCGGAATCGTCGTTCCACTTGGATCTTTTACAAGTGACTTGATGGTTACTTTCCCTGTCTTTTTATCACCAATGACATGTTCCGGATTGGTATAACGTTGTCCTTCGTTGTTGTTTGGATCCAAATATGGCTCAGCATCCGAATAAAAACGTGCATAAATGGCCGCTTTCATATTTACTAATGGAGAAAAGTCGACAATTTGATTATTGTTTAACCAGACTTGTGGTCGACTACCCGACACTTGGATACTTGCTAGTGGAGACACATCGCTAATCTTATTGTTTCCCAGTCCCAAATAACTGATTTTTGTCAAACCAGAGAGTGGACGAATATCACTGATGTTATTGAAGTCTAAAGTTAAACGCTTCAAATCCGGAAAATTTGCTAAATGTGCAATGTTTTCTAATTTATTGTTTTGTAGATGCAAGGCATATCTCGTTAAACCTCCAGTTACTGGAAGTGTTTGTAAATCTGCATCGGTAATGCCATTATTGTTAAGCATCAATTGCTCATCAAGTGCAGGAAAACGTTCCGCTGTAAACAACGACAAATCGTGAATCGCGTTAGTTCCTCGCTTCCAGTTATTGAACTCCATTGCACGTAAGTTTGGATACATGGCCTCACGCATCGGTTCTAAACTTTGAATGTTGTGGTCATTTAAATATAGCGTTTCAATGTTTGTCATATATGCAATTCCCGTTAAATCGCTAATGCGCTTACTTGGATCTGCGGTATTGTAACTAATTGTTCTAAGGTTTTTTAAATCGTCTGTACTAAAGTTTTCTGGTATTTCTGGGCGACTGACAAGATAGTTATAGAAATTCTCATCAGGAACAAGTTCACGTCCACGTTTATTGGTTTCTTGCGCTTGGACTTGGATATTTTCACTATTTGCTAGTTGATCCGCACTTGTTGATTGCATTAACCATGCAATGCACAAAAATGCACATAGAAAACAAATAAGTAACGTTTTGTTTTTATTTTGCTTGTTCATGTTTACCTCCTTTCTTACGACGTCGATTCATGATAAACAAAACGACGAGTAACAAGGATACGATGAAAGGTATAGCACTTATCCCCAATCGAAATGGTAGTGAAACATCTGCTCTCATCTTCAATGAAGTAACAAAGTCATAAGAGAAAGTTCCCGCTGATGCAATGATTTCATCGTCATATAAAGTTAAGTGACTACCTTCTTTAATGTTATCTAAGCGATACGACACGCCTGGAGCTTTTGAAGGTCGCTCACGATCGGTAAAGAAGGCAAAGACAACCGTATCTTCAACGATGCGACTAAGATCTAAAGACCATCCTGCAAATGCACGATTGTCCAGTTGTGGATCTTTGATGTCTTGGGCACTTTCCCCGTGATTGACAATCCTCTGTTCATACAACGTGTCATCAATGTAGTACGACACCAAGTATTGTTTTAATCGATAGGTTGCATATACGTTTAAATCACTTGTAATTGGTTGTCCTTGATAGAACTTTGCAGTTCCATCGCTTTGTAAATTAAACCCAAGAAAGACGTGTCCTTCTTTTTGCAATCCATGTAAACTAAGACTTTTGTTGTGTTCCACATGATGCGTTTGTAATAACGTTGCACCATCATACACTTTTACTTGATGCATTTGGTTTGCACGAAATGCGAAATTTCCCTGGAATGCATGTTCGTATGTTTCCGTTGCATCTCCGACCGTAATTCCTTGTGCTCGTACTTGCGTATCCACGCTTATTTTGTTTCGTGAAGAACCTGTTGTTGTAACATCTAGTTCAATCACATGTTTTACATGATTTAGTTGCATCGATAATCCAGACTTGAGCAATGCTTGATATTCACTTTGCGTTGCGTTTTTTCCATCAATGCGAAGCACCCCTTGTGCATACGGCTTGAAGGCAACCCCTTCTTTTTCAAACACCCTTATTCGGGTATCTAAAGATCCTGAACGATTGGCAACTTGAATTTGCAATCGCACTGTGGAACCATAGGCAATTGATCCAGCACTGGAAAGTTCTTTTTCTTTTCCTGAGGTTTCAATAAGTTTTGCACTTGATGAAAGTTGTAAATCCAAATACGTTTCAGCAGCAACGACATGTTGTCTAAAGCCAAACAACATCATACTTATCATGGTGAGTATAAGTACGAGTTGTCCTAATGTTTTTTTACGTTTTTTATGATTCGACATTGGCTTATTGCTCCACTTGCACAACATACGAAATCATATTTCCCGAAACATCATAGATGGCTACATAAACTTCACCATGAAAGTCATGTTTGATTTTTCCATCTCTTGGGATTGGCATACGTGTTTCTTGATAGAGTACATACGATGTATCATAATCAATCCCTGATGCTCCATCTTTAAACTGTAAACTTAAATACCCGTCCGCATATCCAATCTCCAGCATCTCTGGTGCTTTGATATCAATGTTATCGATGGTTACATTACGTGTATCTTTATCGACTTGGATCTTATACGTTCCATTTTCACTAGCAACAAAAGATAAGACATCTTGATCAACTTCAAAATCAATGGCTTTCGCTTCTTTTGATACTTGAATATGGGAATGATCGACTTTGTTTTTCAACTTCGCTTTTACTTCTACCTTTTTATTGGTTGGTTCTTGGTGATAACTAACGTCAATAATTTCTGCATCTTGTAGGTGCAAACTTTGATACACGACATAGCTCGTGGTGGTTCCTAAACCTAGCACACCAACAATCGCTGCTTTTGAAAGATTGGAAAGTGTTTTCGATGCACCCACAGTCAATGGAACAGCTGCTCCAATGGATGCTTTTCCCACATGGACCACCGAATCATAAATTTGCGTTGCTGCATTTGGTGACAATGGTTTTTGTTGCAACAATTCTTTAAATATTTGAAAGGCAAAAGGACTAAATACAAAACTGAAGTAACTAAGTGGTGAATATCCACGTTCACTTAATCCTGGCTGAATGACTTTACGCACTCGTTTTAATCGCGTCTTCACCGTTCCTTCAGGTATTTTCATAATGTACGATATCTCTTTAACAGACAGTCCAACGTAATATTTCAACATACCCACTTCAAAGAATTTTTCTGGTAATTGATTTAGTTCGCTTTTGATTGCAGCATACACTTCTTTGCTTTCAACTTCGTGAACTTGATTGTTATCAACAACCACCATTTCTTCAAGATTGGTGTCTTCTCCAAGTTGTACTTGGCGACTCCGCTTGCGATACAAGGTTTGTGAACTGTTGTAAGCAATTGTAAAAATCCAAGCGTGAAAACTCTTAGGATGTTTTAACATTTGTATATTTTTGTATACGCTTAAAAACGTTTCTTGTACCACTTCTTCTGCATCTGCTTGATTTTGCATCAATTTTAAACCAAAATAATAAATTGGATTTTTGTAGAAATCGTAAATGGCATTAAACGCGTCTACATCACCGTCTTGAAAACGTTCGATGTAACTAACATCCAATTCTTTATGGTCCCTACTTTTTCCGTTTGTATCCACACTCATACATCAACCCCCGTATTTTGAATTTATAAATACTCACACAATTTTTTATTTGCCAATGACAAATAAACCCTTACTTATAATGTCACTACGTTTTACTGCTCCAAACATTCTTGAATCTCGTGAAACTCTGCGGTTATCACCACAAAGGAAATACTCATCTTCACCTAAAACCAGTGGTCCAAAGTCACTGGTAAATTTTTCGATTCCATGGTTGGTTTGTTTACTTTTATAACGTTCATCGAGAAAGTATTCATCGACGACTTCTCCGTTTATATACAACATGTCATCACGGTATTGAATGGTTTCACCAGGCAAACCGATGATGCGTTTGGTAAGACTCTTTTGTTCCTCATGATCGTACGTTGTAACGATATCGAAACGTTCTATGTGCCCAAGATAGCGACTTAAAATACCCGTCAAGCCCATTTCTCCATTTTCTAAGGTTGGATACATACTCGATCCTTCCACATAGACAATACGCACAATGCAGGTTAAACAAACATACAAGGCCAAGGTCAATGAAAACACCAGACGCAACAATTTCAACATCTCGAGTTTCCATTTGCTTCTTTTTATGTCTTTTCGCAATTCCATTTGTCTATTTGATGGACGCATATATTCACCACCTTCACACACTGTAATGTTTCCTTCGCTTTCTATACACATAGATTCCTGTAACGCCTAAAACGATGGCAAAAATGTGCCACGTTTTTTTACTACCCGTTGGAATGTTTTGTTTGTTTATGTCTTGATCATCAATTACATCTAGTTGAAGTTGGAAACAGAGCACACCGTTAGACATTGCTTTGTAGGCTCCTGCATCTTCTTTATGATTGATTTCTAGTTGTAAGACTGGTCCACTAGCTATATGCGTACGTTGACCAGTGGCATCTTGGTATTCCCAAGTGATTGATTGATCATATGGCAATGTTTCTGTTTGTTTTGTTGGTACTTGTTGCCAAGTTCCATTTTTGTATTGATAGGTTTCATTTCGACTATAGGAGAGTGCGATTTCGATATGATCACCTATCTTTTTTTGCTGGTATAACATACCTTGTTGTAAGTTGCTTTCGTCGATTCTTGTCTGATTCAAAAGAATTTGAAGACAATTCCCCTCTTCCATGACGATTTGTTTTACATCCTTACCCAAAACGCTTGCATCAAGTTGTTTAACATACCATGCGGAGCGTTTTGCTGGAACTTGCATTTTTGCGAATTGTTGGCTTCCAGTAAAGATATCATTTCCCACAAATGTTACATCCTCCTGTATCCACAATTCTTGTAGTTCGTTGTTTTGTTTAAATGCTTGTTCAGCAATTGCGCTTACTTTTTTTCCCTTATATGTTGCAGGTATTTTTACAACGGCTTCTTTGCCTACATAACGTGTGATTTGCACACTTCCATCTGCCAAATCTTGATAATAAAAGGTTTGATCTTGGTGGATGTTTCCAGTTGGCATATGACTGTTAATCACTGTGCTTAGGACACAGACACATAGACAACTTAAGCAAAAAAGTTCTTTTAAAAATATCCTTCTCAGTTTATGCATTTTTATGAATTGTTTTCTTCACTTTGTGCTTTTAGATTTTCACCGATGTTCATCTTACCAGCGATCTTCGCACCTTTTTCAATATCAATGAATTTCGCATGGATATCGCCAAGAATCATCGCCGTACGTGAGAATGAAATCTCACTATCCGCAGTTACATTCCCTTCAATAGAACCGTGAATATCCATTGAGTTTGCTTGCATGTTCCCTTTTACGAACGTTTCACTGCCGACGTATAAGTCTTGTTCCACGTTTACGTTTCCTGCAATTTTTCCATTTTCTAAACGTAGTGATGCAGCACTAACATCACCTGTAATTAATGCATCCTCTGCGATTTCGACGCGTTCCTTACAAATTAAGTTTCCACGAATTTCCCCTTTTACCAATAATGGTGTTGTGACCGTAACATTTCCATCAATCACAATCCCTTTGGCAAATACTGAACTTTCTGTTGGCATAGCTGGAATGATTGGTTCCACTGGTGTTTCGTGTACTTCATTTCCTTCTAAGTATTCATCCACGCGTTCTTTAAATTTCTCTTTGTATTTCTCGTCGTTAAATTTCATCATGTCTTGTTTTTCCTCAACTTCCGTTTGTTCTTGTTTAACTGTAGCAATCGTTTGTTTTTCTACACGATCATGTTCCTGTATATCCATGACTTTTACTGCAGTTGGTTGTTTATGTCGCATGGCTACACTTGGCGTGTATGCATTTGCTTGCAACAACACTTGTTCCATATCGTTTTGTAAACCATAAATCTTTTCGCCTTCATTTTCGATAAACTCATTGATATATGACAACATTGCATTTGCTTCGTTTAAGTCATAATCATCAATAGGACGATCGTAAAGCGAAGCCAACATGGTATTGCAACCATCCAACGTTCTTGATAACTCCCTGTAACGAGTATCCAGTTGTTTGCTTTGCGCTAAGGCTAAGCTATCTTTATCAGTTGCAACCACTTGTTCCAAGTGCTTCCAATGTTTTGAGTCCAGCACATTTGCCAACTCCTCATAGGCACTTTTTGACAACGCAAGTTCTTTTATATATTTTGACTTGAGTAATCGTCGTACCAATAAGGTCACAATAAACGTGAGTCCCAATAAAACTAGAAACGTAACGATAAAAGGAATGGAAAATATTCCCACTGCTAGAATCAGATATTCCATAGTTTCTCCTTTCTTCTTCGCACAATAATAAGTTAGTCGCACAAAACGACTTTTAGGTTCACTTTTTTGATAAAAAAATAAACTTTTAAAGATTTCCTTTTTAACCGTATTTGATAAATCATGTAAGCTTCAGTAGAAAAAAGAAACATTTAAAAATTTTTGAACTTGCAAATCTTTGTTTTATAAAATGAAAGGACTTCGTGGAAGGAGTAACTATAAGTCATTGCTTATGTATTTGTGAAGTCCTTTCCTAGATTGTTTGTTTCCATTTATTTGCATCTTATGTAAACAAGGTACACAACACTCGGATTGTAGATTATGGATATTGGTTTTAATGACAATCCGGAATGTTATGTAAATCAATCCAAACAAATGAATGACCATGCACAGCCTTGTGTGCGCCCCTTTATACCTCCTATCGCTTCACAATCACTGGTCCTGTGATTTGTAAAAAAACCTTATCAAACAAAAAAAACTTTGTCTTCTATTGTAAAAACTTTTTTTATTTCAAGTACTTTTATGACATATATCCGTCTTTCTGTGACATGCTTATTTTCTATACATAGATTAGACTTAATATAGAAATATTTATCATAAAGGAATTCCATTGCGATAAAGTCATAAATTGTCTATGATATAGGTATGAAGAAAATACTATTTGTGTACAACCCAGTTGCAGGTAAGGGAATGATCAAAAACAAACTAAGCAAGATCATCGAAGCTTTCTCAGCAAACGATCATGCGCTAGTTACCTATGCCACAAAAGCAGAAAACGATGCTTATGATCACATCGTTCAATATGGATCGAACTTTGATCAAATCATATGTAGTGGTGGCGATGGAACCCTAAATGAAGTGATCAATGCATGTATGAAAATTGACTATAAGCAAAACCTTGGTTACATTCCAACCGGAACGGTGAATGATTTCTCTAAGTCGATTCAAATGGAAACAGATTTAGACAAACTTTTAGACAATTTCAATAGTGAAACAAAAATCCAAACCATTGATGTTGGTAAGTTGGATCAACGCTACTTTGTCTACGTCGCTGCGTTTGGTAGCATCAGCGAAGTGAGTTACTCCACCCCACAAAACACCAAGAATACAATTGGTAAAGTTGCCTATGTCCTTGAGGGAATCAAGAAAGTCACACGCCAAGATAAAATCCATATGCGTATAGCATACGACGATGGTGTGATCGAAGATGATTTTTGCCTTGGTTTAATTACGAATTCCCTATTTGTTGGTGGTATCAACTTTTTTAGTGAAGATGAAGTGTCTTTGGATGATGGTTATTTTGAATGCATCTTCATCAAATATCCAAAAGGACCTATCACTTTAAACCAAACCCTTTTTGATATTACGACGCGCAACTTTGAGCATACTGATAAGATGTACGCATTCAAAACAAAAAAGCTGCACATCACAAGCCGAAAGAAAGTCAAATGGACTGTTGATGGTGAATATGGTGGCACCTATAAAGATGTTGAAGTCACCAACTATCAAAAGGCTATGACGATTCTAAAATAACCTATAACATAAACGGAGCACCCGCATTACTAGCGAGTGCTCTTTCTTATTTCTACTAAACTATTGATGTTTTTTCTTTTTTGCTAGAACTGTCGTTGCTCCTGCAAGTAAAATAAACATGCCAAATACACTTGTTGTATCACCCGTTGCTGGTCCATTGTTGTTTTCTGGAGCTACAGCTGGTTCTTCTTTTGGCACTGGATTTGGATCCACAATTGGATCTGGTTCCGGTTTTGTTTCTGGTTCCGGTTTTGGTTCTGGTTCTGGTTGTGGGTCTGGTTTTGTGATATCCTCTTTTACAGTCAACTCACTCATAACGTACATATGTGTATTTCTGAGTTGTTCTTCACCAGGATACGCTGCATCAAATTCACTTGGTGCATGTGAGTTATCAAAACACAGACTATCCGTTTCCGCAAAAGGTTCCACGAGTTTGTAGTAATAGTTTAAAGGCGGAAGTTCTTGTGCTTTCGAAACAAAGTTTGAACCTTCTATCGTCCACTTGCTATCTTCTGGCAATAACACGTTATCCATGTTGATTCCTTCCGTGCTGACCACGTAACCTTCACTTGTTTTTTGCGCAACGTATGCAACTTTATTCGCTTTCACATTGATGGGTTCAACCCCTTCAAACTCGCTATCAACAAACAGATAATCCATCAGTGGATAGGCATACACTGCTCCACTATAGTCGTGATAATCAACACGTCCACTTACCAAATCAGGTAGATTCAAATACTTGAACTGATTGCCACCAATAAGCAACCATTCCAAATGCACGGCATGTGCCAATAAATTTACATCACTTATGTTTGTGTTGATCAAATCCAAAGTATATAAACGCTCCGGACGGAAATTCAATGTTGCAAGTGGCATATCCGCTAAGATGATTTCCTCTGCATTTACACGTCCGTGAATGGTTGTCAGATTTGGTACACCCATCATAAGAAAGCGAACCAATGGTTGATCATGCTTGATATACAGTGATGTGATGGATGAATTCACATTGATGAAATCTTTCATCATAGGTACACCAGAAACGTCAAGTGTATCCGTCTTTACACCATTCATCAACAATGTGATTTTATTTCCTGTATTTTCACCTGTTACAACCTTACTTACATTGGGCGAGTTAATCACCGTTACTTCTAAATCTAAGGATATGTAATATGGCTGATTGTTTGCATCCAAACCAAAAGTTGTTGCTGAACTATGTAAGCCAGTTAGATCTAATGTTTCATGTTTATATCCATTGATTTTAAGAAACTCCACATCTGTGAAATATTCAATCCCCGAAAAGTCTTGAATGTCGTATTCGTTACAATCGAAATAAATCTCTGGATTTTTTACCATTTCGTTTAACTCATCCCCTGTACTGTAATGGTTCAGCACCAGTCTTCGAAACTCTTCATCAGGAAACGTGGTTGCATTTACTTTCACGGTTCCATAATAGGGTTGCACTTCTGTTTTTAAATTTGTTAGGTTAGGCTGTGGTAGCACAACACCACCCATGATGGATAGCATAATACATGCTGTTGTTAGTAATTTCATAATTTCTTATCTCCTCTTCATTTACAAATATCTACTAATTTCCCTTACAATAATGGTCTTTCGATTTTGTTAGTCACACACGTATAAACATACACCTCCCTGTCAGCTTACGATAACTGATGATCGTACTTCAAAGTATGATGTATATTTTCTAGTTTATTTGACACCACACACTTTGATAATATGACATTAGCAAATATGTTTTTTCTTGTCTCGAGTAATGAAAACTTATTATTTTTCAAGTACTTTCATGACATAAATTCGACTTTCTATGACATTTTGATAGAATATATATAATTTATGGATAAAACAATTCGAAATTTAAACAAAAAAGATCACAAATTTTACTGTGATCTTAGTTACTTTTTTGATAGGTATACACACAAGAATTGCAGAGACTTCGATATCGCAACAAACCTTTGAACTTGCTTGGCTCTAGGATTACATCAAGTCCATTATCCATTAACAATTGCGACAGTTCTTTTTCTTGGGTAAAGTTTGGCCCCGTCATGATACGTATCGATGACAGTAGTTCATGATTTACTGGTAAAGCAATATGTGTTGCATCTTGTATCGTTTTGAATGTTGCATGTAAACGCACTTCGCTTTCATATTCCCAAGCCACATGTTTAATGTAGCCAGTCAACATGTGATGATCATTTCTAAAATCTTTGATCTGCGTATGCAAAATTCGTTCTTGACGAGTACGAATGTTATGGTCACTTACATAGCCAATATCATGCACTTGCAGCTTTGGCAACTCTGTTGTTTTTTGATAAGAAATTTTCCCCTCTACAAATTGGACACTTTCGACTTCCTTTATATTTGCTAACCAAGCAAATAACGCTTTTCTTGGAATTTGCAGACGAATGGCTTGGTTGTTTGGAATTCCATACAAGCCCCACATTGCCATGTTTTCTTTGATTGTTGCACTAAAACACAAGAGAAAGGTTTTCTTCCATTCTTCTGGATTTCCTTGATACATACACTCTTCTTGGTCATTCATGCTTTCATTATCACCACGCGATAAAAACCAACGTTGACTAGAGATGATATTTTGTAATCCCTCCAGTGTTGTATAGTGTGTAAATGTCATCCGGCGTTCTCCCTATTGTTCAAGAAAGGCAACCAAGGATTCCACTGATGTTACATCTTCGACTTTCATTTGCTTTTCCATATGTCCCCCATTACACTACACATAGTATAACAAATATTCTACACTTTGTTAGATGGTAATGTTTGGAAGCCGTTTAAATAAGATACTAGCTACTAAACAAGAAAGCACATCCCCAGGCAGATAGACAAGAAACAAGAAGTAGAAAAGCCAACCAGCTTCAAAGACTTTGCCATAGTACACATATTGAATAAATACAAAGTAAGATACCCCAAACAAATAAATAATTAGCATCCCTAAAGTACAAACAACGAAGTTCTTCTTCATACTTGTTTTAAGGCTTGCAAAGCGACCAACAAAGTAAGCAGCAAAAACAAAACCAATCAAGTAGCCAAAGGATGGATAGAAAATGTAACTTGGACCGCCTCCAGTCGAAAACACAGGAAGTCCTACCAGTCCTACCAATATATATACAAGGACTGCCATTGGTGCATAGACTTTACCTAATACTAGTCCAGCAAGCACCACAAACAGTGTTTGTAAAGTGATAGGAACAATGGATACAGGAATCTTAATAAATGCACCTACGGCAATAAGCACGCTAAATAGTGCCATATAGGTTAATTGTTTTGTTGATAATCGTTTCATATAATACATCCTCACTAGCAACTAGATTACCATTATCTTAGTTATTTGTAAATATATTTTGATAATCAAAGTAAATAAATATGTAAAAAGCTGACTTTCATCAGCTTTCTGTATCTCTATTTCTTAAGTTTCTTTTTCATTGCAAATAATGCAACAATCGATCCGATTACCGCGATCGATAATACACCACTAACACCCATTAATACAGGTTTCAATGCATCACTTTTAGCAAGTTTTTCATATTCACTCATAGTGATTGGTGCAGCATTTGAATATGGTTGAATTGTATTTGATGATTTTTCGTATTGGAATAGTTTCATCTCTCCATTTTCATCCATTAAGTAAACAAGCACGTAGTTTTTGAATTTACTATCTTTAAAGGTCCATCCTTCAACTTCCGTATCTTCCACTTTTACTTTTGTAAATGTGAAACCTTCCATTTCTTTCATGTCTTCAGGAATAGTAACAATTGCTAGATTTTTCCCAGCAACAGCAATTGGAATATATACAGAAGTCAATTTGCCTGATTTTTCATCATAAATATAATATCCACGTTCATTTTTACTATTTGTCATATACAGTAACGTGACTTTTAGCTTGTTGTTGCGAATTGCCTGAACTTCTTGGTTATTAACTTTGATTTTAATTTCTTCAAAACCATCAAGTTTCTTTGCATTATCCAATGTTAAGATTCCATATTTATCCTTAGAATCACCAAGTGGTAAGTATACTGATGGCTTTTTTTCAACTTGAAAACGAATTGTATATGCTTTTGAACCACCATCATCCGCTTTTGTTGTAACAGTGATGTTGTTTTCACCTTCTTTAAGCGTGTGTTTTCCAGTTCCTTCAACAGTTACTGTTGCATCTGTAGCTTCTGCTTTAACTTCTACACTTGTTTTATCACTTGTCAATTTTACAATGTAAGTATCTACACTTGGATCAAATCCTGGTTCCATTGTTCCTTCTGATACAGATAATGACTTCAAAGTCACATCTTTCTTTTCATCCTTTGGTTCCTCAGTTGTCTGATTGTTATTTGTTTGATTGTTACTGCTTCCACCTGTATTCGTTCCTGGATTGCTTGTCGGTCTATTAACCGCATTAACAGTTACACTTTTTGATAGATTTGTATCTCCCGAACCATCTTCATTAGAAACAGGACCTGAAGCTGTAACCGTTACAGGTCCAACATTTATTGGCGTAATCGTTACACTTTTTGATGATGATGCATCAGCCCAAGGTTCATATCCTCCCACTGTTGCATTCGTCGCAGAAACAGAAAAGGTTGCTGCAGTATCTGTTGAGATAGTTACTGTAAAACTTTCTCCAACATATACTTGCCCAGTACTGGCACTTATGTTCAACCATTGAAAGTTTGCAATTGGTGGCTTTCCAAAAAATGAAGAAATTGCAAATGCAATGGGTATTACTTTTAAAAATATTCTATTCATATTCTCTCCTTTTATTTCCCTAAAATAATATTTTTTACACTCATGAAATCTGCAGGAGAGACTTTACCATCTCCATTTACATCTGCTTGTTTCAGTTTATCTCCAGTTAAAACATATTTATTAATTATATGATTTTTCACACTCATATAATCAGATGGAGAAACTTTACCATCTAGATTCACATCACCCTTTTTGTATGTTGGAACAACAATTCCGCCTCCGGTACTTACTTTGCTTATATAATCGGCGTGAATAAAAGCATAATCACGAGATGATGTATATTCAGGAGAATTTGCTAATGAAGTACGAGCAGAATTTAGCGGATAATCAGCAGCTATTTTATACCACGAACCGGATGTTCCTATAATAATTACAGGGAAATTCACTGTATTTTTTGTATTATATAAAACTGTTGAAGAAGTAGTTGCTTGATTTCTAACATTGACCACATCAGTGCTATTCTTTACACCTAAGGCATATCTAGAATCTTCTTTAACGTGTGGATATGTATTAGCAATTGACCATGCATGGTTTGCTGCTTTCTCACCCCAATACGGATCAGAAGCATACTTCACATTCATACCACTTTGTTTGTCACCCAAGTGCGCTCCAAAATTACGCCAATCTCTAGGATTCGCATAACCACTAACATAACTTTTCGCATGTTGATTCACACAGTCTAGGATTGATGCATAGGATGCAGCTTGATTTGGATCGCTGTCATAAGCAGCATGTCCAAACAAGTTATTTCTTGTTTTTGCATAATTACTTGTTCCCCAAGCACTTTCGTTGATTGCAACACCAAACATCAACAAGGCATTTGTTCCATAAGTGTTTTGGGCTTTAATAAATGCTGCCCCTTGATTTTTTAATGCAGAAGCAGTGTTACCCAATTGTGCATTCGTGAATGCATTAAAAGCAGCATCGTTAATTCCTGTCGTACTTCTATGACTTAAGAACTGAAAATAATTGTAATAAGGTTTTCCATTGTTAATTGAATTATTGTAGTTTCCTGCACGATAGTCCGTTAACATCTTTTGGTAATCTGTCCAAAAGTAGTGACCATCATAGCTATAGTATTTCACGCCTTCTTGCATATTTGAAACACCACCACCAACTTTATTGGCATAGGTTACATTTTCTGCCATAAGATTGAGTGATGTATAGTGATATAAAATTCCTTTTTCCTTACGGTAAAAACTTGTCGATTTTACAGACGTAAGCGGCATTACTTGCACATATTTTTTATTGACACGAATTTTCGCCCCAGACATTACAGCAATAACGTCATCACCTTCGTATTTTACAAAGGCAGCATCCTCAATATAGTAAGCACTTAGGTAGCCAGCTACTCCTGTATAATAATCTGTAAACGGTGTCGTGTCCGCGGTATATGTAAAGCGCACTAAGTCTAGTGATCCCGCCGTAGCTCCTGCGTTTTCTAATAACGGTGAAACTTTTGTTGTTGGCTTAGCACAAACGACATTACCATCACGGTCAATAAATGTTAAACACTCTTCTTCTGCAATGTTTTCTTTCAACTTTGCTTCGTCTTTTATCACGTACATGAACGACAAACAAAGCAAACTGAATACAAATCCAAGCGTTGTAATTTTCTTTAAAACATCTTTCATTACTACTCCCTCGCTTCCCTGCAATTATACCAAAAAAAACTCTTTATTAATATTAATTCAATATAATTAATTATCACTAATGAGAACAACTATTGTCCATGTAGCACTATATAAGAAATGTTGCTCTTACCACATGCTAATTCATCTAACCATCCGACAAACTCCAACAGCCTCGTTTTACGCTATCAGTACAACAAGCGAAAAAATCAAAATAATATACATGAAAACTTTCTTGTGTCGTTTAACAAAATCAACTCTTCTTTCATGCTGAATTCTCTTCTTCATTCTTTCACAATCAGCTTGTATTTTCAAACAAACTCCGATGGTATCAATTAGTCTTCGATCAAAATCGTAGTCAATATCTTCCAAGAAGTCATCTTCATCAACAGCAAAATAATCAGCGATTTCATATATTTTAGAATCCTGATTTAACTCTAACCCATACTCTTCCATGCAAATAAGTTCGCCCACACTAATTTGTACCACATCTGCAAGTTCAGAAATTGTTAGATTTCTGTCTTCCCTATATTTCTTGAAATTTTTTCCATCCATAAACTCCTCACAACATAAACAACCATATTAATTATAACAAAAAAACGCGTAATTTCCCCACTTTTGCGCGTTAATGTTTTATATATTTATTTTTTTTGTACAATCAGCTTTTAGGCAAAATGTCTTATGTCTTTAATCACTCATTACGATAGAGTTCTTCTAGCTGTTTCAGTGTTTCTATACCATAATTTTGAGGCATTGAAATCATGTAACAGTCCTTCCCAAGTTTGTCTCCATTAATAAAATCTTTATTTGTAACCTCTTGATACCAATTTAATACCATATCAATATTAGGGGTGCTTACTTTTGTTAATAATGCAAATGCCTTAACAATCACAAGTCCATATGGAAAATCCGCTGTAAAATAACGCGAGTCAAAATCTGGATACAGCAAACCATCTTTCTCAATCGATGGAGTCTTTAATCCCCTAAAACTTTCAATACTATTGATTTTTTCTGTTAATGTCTTATAATCTGAGGATTCGTAATGATTCAATAACGAATTCACATAGCTAGTATCTAACCCACGGATTTCTTTGCATATATTTTGCAATTCCAAATCACATGCAATCAAAAGTTTTGAACTTTCGTCATCCCAGTTTTCATAAAATAAAGGTAATTCTTTGTAACCTTGTCCCACAAAATCTTTGAATAACACAAACAATCTTGTTGTATGTAAAATAGGATTAGATGGTGTCAATGTGACGTTGATGTAATTAGGCAACGGAGTTGTATCGATATCAAATAGGTTTGAAAACAAGCTTGCCATCTCCACGGTTTTCGAACTTGGTATAGCAGCAATATACATATGCTTCCTTTTTCCCACAGTTATTACGCTATGACCATATTCTTTTAATCGAGCTACCGAACATACACGCTGTGTTCCAAAAACTGTAAATCCTTTTTGTACCAATTCTTGCGTATAGAACTCAATACCTCCTAAACCCGGATAAAAACATAGCATACACGGCTTGATATTTAAACAAGATAACTCCTTAACAAATTTTTGATTTGCGTATGCAGGCAATGTTGTAAAGATTAACTATGCATTACACACTGCTTCATATAAGTCTGATGTAATATTTTTAAGCGTTGTTGTAATACTTTTGTTTGTATCATGATCAATAACTTTAATTGTTTTTGACCAACGAGATGTGTCACGAGTAAACATTGTAACTTCGTGATTATTTGCACTACATTGACCTGCAACTAACGTTCCAATATTTCCTCCCCCAACTACTGTTATCCGCATATAAGCTTGGCCTCCTTTTCACCCTTTTTAATTATTTTTAGTTTAGTCTATTATAACTATATCACCGTCTCCAAAATCTATTAGATTAGGCGCATGATTAATTCTATCTTTTTCTTCTGGTAGTTTCATATAATCACCATACATTCTCTTAAGTTGAACATCATATGCATTTGGCATACTGACTACAGTATCTTCAAACGCCAACTGCTTTACAGGAAAAAACTCATCCTCCAACAAGTAACTTTTATCTGGTATCGCACTTTGATAACAAACCAATCGTTTCGAATGTGCTATATCATTGTATTTTCGGCTTATTTTATCTGCTTTATCATATATCTTTGTCCCCGACACTCTAAAAAGTTTTAAAATATAGTGCGTAATGAAACAAACACTTTGTGCGATATATTTCTTCCACCCTTTCATGGGAATGATAGGCTTGCTGTGACCGACCAAAAAAAGCAAACGATATAAAAATCTAGTTTGTCTAACTTGTCTTTTATATTGCTTTTCGTCATTTGGTGCATAGTCAAATGGAAATATATCAATATCTATGGTCATTTCCGTCTTTAAATCCTTAGATACTTCAGAAATAAAACGAGTTCCATTTTTTTGAAAGTGGGTGACACTTGCAGTATAATTCGAATCTACATAAGGAGTAAGTATACGATACTTGCTACCTACTTCATTTTCATACACTTCCATAAATTTATCATAGTCACTTCTTGACATGGCAACGTCCACATCGTCATCCCAGGGAATGAATCCATTATGCCTTACCACCCCTATTGCAGATCCAGCATACATAAAATATGTTAAATCATATTTGTCACAAATTCTTATAAAATCTTTCAATATTTCTAATTGTGCTAGTTGTAGTTTTCTTAGCACCTTTTCATCATATTGTTTATAGTTTCTCATATTACTCTCCAACCTCTAGTTTCTGACTATGCTTTTGTTGCTTAATAAAAAACACAATAATTGCATATGACAATACATTGACAACCAACAGCATAATAATTAAGACATAGCTTACCCCATACATACCAAATTCAGAAATGATTGGTCTTGATGCAAGTAAAGCTACAATTACTCCAATCACATTAACAACTAATAATGATTTTAACTTTCTACAAATGATAATAATGTTATTTGTAAATGCAACAAATGCATTCAAACACGTCGCAATCAAAACAGGAATTAACAAGTCAGTGTACGAAGCAATTTTTTGTCCATAAAGAAGCGTTAACCCCCACGATCCAACAAACATTGCAACTATTATCGCAAAAATTGACAATACTGCGATAATTAAGCTTGTTTTCATCACTGTATTTGAAAAATTCTTCAATCTTCTTTCATATAATTGATTTGTAAATAACGTAAGAAGTGGATTAAAAACATATGATGCTGCTACTTGAACGATTACAGTTGGTGTAGCAACCGTTGCGTAAATACCAAGTGCCTCTGTGCCTTTAATTACTTCTAAAACTTGCCTAGGATATATTAAAGCAAACGCTAATAGAAATTGAGAAACAGCAAGTGGGTACAATTTCTTTAGCATAACGAAGACAACTTTAAAATCAAATGACGGCTTAAGTCTTTCTAACATTCTCACTTGAGGATAATCATATATAAACATGAAAACTAAACTTACAGCCACCATAGAAACAATCGCAATGGAAACCGAGTCACTTAACTTTAAAAAGAAAGCAAATGAACCCAAACATAGAAAACCCCTAATTAACATCGATTTTCCAGCAATATCCATTCTTGATTGTCTTTGTCCAAATGCGCTTAACAAATCAAATGTAGCCTCAACAACTTTAAACATCATGTAAACAAAAATACAAATGTATTGTTCCAGAGTATAATCAAAAAATAAAGAATAACTCATACATAAAAGTAATGCAACTGTACATGTCAAAATACGTAAAAATACATAGTCTCCTGATTTATATTCACCATTTTTATCTGATACTAAATATGGGCGAATATTAAAAACTGCAACCGAATAAAATATGTTTGTGACAGACATTGCTAGTGCTAAATTTCCTGAATTATTGAAATCATTTGATAAACGAAGCACAATAACAGATAGTAACCACTGACAAAATAAGTAGATAAATGAGCCAACTGAATTCCACATAAAATTTGAAAAGAAACTTCTTTGTTTATCCATATTACTCCTTACTTTGATATATCACTAATAACTTTATTTGCTGTACTTCGCCATGAAAATTTGTCTTCAACAGTACGATGTAATGAATTGCCTAATTCAGACCGCAAATTTTCATGCATCAGTAATTCCTTCATCGCTTGATACAATGAGTTACTATCTTCTTTCACAAGAAGGCCATTGCTTTGATCCTGTATAATCTCCGTTATTCCTCCTTGTGCAGTTGTAATAACGGGAGTTCTCAGTAAACCTGCTTCTAGAATTGAGCTCGGCAGGCCTTCTGGCCAAATGGGCGGATAAAGAAACACATCGCTTTTTGCCAATAAATTAAGTACCTCTTTTTTTTCGATTCTGCCCAGAAAACGAATCGATTTATTGTCTTTATATTTTTTTTCAAGTTCTTCTTTTTGATTGCCCTCTCCTGCTATTATTAACTGCATGTTTGGATATTCAGATTGAAGTTTACTGTATGCATCAAGTACATTCTCAATTCCCTTCTGCTTTATAATTCTACCTGCATATGAAAATGTAAATAACTTTTGTTTCTCTCGTGTAGGAGTCTGTTGATTAACATCTATTGAGTTATACCATTCTCCTGACGATTTTACTTTAAAATGTTCAATCCATTTAGAGGCTGCCCGCGAAACTCCATAGTAATCGAAAACATATTTTTTGATTCTCCATGTTAAGGCATGTTCCACCTTCTCACCAAGAAGGTCAAACAGTTTGTGATCAACGGTTAAGTGGTTAGAACCATGTTCTATTAGACTCACCTTTATATGGTGAGTATAACCATACTTCGCTCCTACCATTGACGTTAAATGAAAGCGAGTATTCACTATAATGTGGTCAATAGACTCACTATCTAATAAACTCATTAAGTGTTTAAATTCCTTATTCTTCTTAGGCAATGGAAATCTTTGGCTAAATATTTTAAAAATAGGTAATCGGATAATTCTAACATTTCCTTCATCTTCTACTGACTGAATCTTTTCTTCATTACTTGTAACAATAATTACACGATAACCAGCTCTTTCAAGTTCTTTTGATAAATAGTATACGTAACTTTCTACTCCACCTACATGAGGAGGATAGAAGGCAGAAAAAATCGCTATTGTTTTCATATACACTATTCAATTTCTTTCAAATATCTTGAAAGTGCATCTTGCCAATCAGGTAATCGTTTGAATCCAGCTTTGTCTAATTCTGTTTCATCCATGCGACTGTTTTTTGGACGAACCGCTTTTACTGGAAACGCTGAAGAATCAACAGGATTTACTTTGACATCCATATTTGCTTGCTTAAAAATTTCTAAAGCAAAATCATACCAAGAACAAAACCCTTGATTTGTTGCATGATATGTCCCATATTTAGCAGATTCTATCATATCTACTGCAAGTTTTGCTAAATCGAATGTGTACGTTGGTGATCCAACTTGGTCATTAACTACACTAACTTCACCACGCTCTTTTCCTAGACGAAGCATTGTTTTAATGAAATTGTTTCCGTTAGCACCAAACACCCATGCAATGCGTACAATAAAGTGTTTAGCAAGTTTTTCAACAGCGAGTTCACCTTCATACTTTGTTTGTCCATAAACATTCAACGGATCGCGTCTATCGTACTCTTGCCAAGGAGTTGTCCCTTGTCCATCGAATACATAGTCTGTACTGAAATACATCATTGGAATATCTAAAGCTTCACATACATTGGCAATATTAACTGTTCCATCAACATTAACTTTTTTACATGCTTCTACTTGTTCCTCTGCAGCATCAACTGCCGTCCAAGCTGCACAATGAATTACAGCATCATAATTTCCATTTCGTATGACTTCATTGACTTTCTCTTCATTGGTAATGTCCATTTCTTCAATATCAACGCCAATAGCTTCGATATTTCTTGTTGTACACTCCTCTATAATATCATGCCCAAGCTGTCCTTTAACACCCGTAACTAATACTTTCATCTTGCATTCTCCTTACATAACAAAAGAATCTTTTACAAGATTCTTTTACGCTCTTCCTTTGTCTTTATACATTTTATCAAAATATTGTTGATATTCACCTGAAATGATGTTTTTCCACCATTCTTTGTTATCTAGATACCATTGAATTGTTTCTTCCATACCAGTATCAAAGTTATACTTTGGTTCCCATCCTAGTTCGTTTTCCAGTTTTTCTGGGTCGATAGCATAACGCATATCGTGTCCTGGGCGGTCTGTTACATATGTAATTAAATCTTCTGATTTACCTAGTTGATTAAGAATTGTTTTTACTACTTCTAGGTTTGTACGTTCGTTGTGTCCACCAATGTTATAAACTGACCCATCAGCTCCTTTACGGATGATTAAATCAATAGCAACACAGTGGTCGTATACATGTAACCAGTCACGTACGTTGTCCCCTTTACCATAAACTGGTAAAGTCTCTTCAGCCAATGCTCTTGAAATAATAACTGGAATTAACTTTTCTGGAAATTGGTAAGGTCCGTAGTTGTTTGAACAACGTGAGATACTTACAGGCATTCCAAAAGTTCTTCCGTATGCACCAACAAACAAGTCTGCAGCTGCCTTACTTGAACTGTATGGACTTGATGTATGCAATGGTGTTTCTTCCGTAAAGAATAAGTCTGGACGATCTAATGGTAAATCACCATATACTTCATCTGTTGATACTTGGTGAAATCTTTTGATTCCATATTCCTTAGCAGCATCTAATAATGTAGTAGTTCCTAATACGTTTGTTCTCACAAAGCTTTCTGGATCTTCAATACTACGGTCAACGTGTGACTCAGCAGCAAAGTTAACAACTACATCAAATTTTTCTTTTTCAAATAAGTCAAAAATGAATTCACGATCTGCAATATCACCTTTTACAAATTTATAGTTTTTCTTATCTTCTACTGGTTTTAATGTTTCTAAATTTCCAGCGTATGTTAATAAATCTAAACAAACAATTTCATCTTCAGGATATTTATCAACCATGTACATGACAAAGTTTGCACCAATAAATCCTGCTCCACCTGTTACTAAAAATTTCATAATTATTTTACCTCTCCGTATATAAAGTTGGCATCACTTTCTTCAAGTGTAGGCCCATTCATATCTTTTTCGCTTAAAATCGGTTCAATACCATTTAGTAATGTTCCCCAATCTACATTGATTGATGGATCATCATAACGAATTCCACGATCACATTCTTTTGAATATAGGTTATCCACCTTGTATTGGAATTCAACATCATCAGTTAAACACAAGAAACCATGTGCAAATCCTCTAGGGATAAAAAACATTTTTTTGTTTTCTGCACTTAATTCCACGCTAACCCATTGCTTATACGTTGGACTTCCTTTTCGGATGTCTACAGCAACATCAATGACTGTTCCTTTTGTACAACGAACAAGTTTTGCTTGTGCGCACGGTTCATTTTGCCAGTGAAGTCCACGTAGTGTTCCGGCTTTTGCTGACATACTGTGGTTATCTTGTACAAAGATATTGTCAATTCCTGCTTCAGCAAATTTGTTTGTTGAGTAGTTTTCCATAAACCATCCTCTATGATCACCAAACACATCTGGTTCAATGATTTTTACTTCTTTAATTTCTGTATCAATTACTTTCATCTTTTCTTCCTTAATCTACATATTTACGGTCAATGATTCGTTTAAGATATGTACCGTATTGGTTTTTCTTATATATTTCATATGTTTCTTTTAATTCTTCAATTGTTATCCAACCTTGATCGAATGCAATTTCTTCCAAACAAGCAATTTTCCGATTTTGGTGGGTTTCAATTGTGTACACGAAATTTGTTGCATCTGCTAATGACTCGTGGGTTCCTGTATCCAACCATGTGAAACCGTCATTTAATAAGGTAACATTTAATTCGCCTGACTCTAGATAAATACGGTTTAAATCCGTAATTTCAAGTTCACCACGTGCACTAGGTGCTAGGTTTTTTGCATATTCGACAACTTTGTTATCATAGAAGTACAGTCCTGTAACTGCATAATTTGACTTTGGTTGTTCTGGTTTTTCTTCTAATGAAATTGCTTGTCCAGCTTCATCAAATTCAACAACACCGAAGCGCTCTGGATCTTCTACGTAATAGCCAAAGACAGTTGCACCTTTGTCACGGTTTGCAGCTGCTACTAGACGTTTTGTTAAGCCATGTCCATGGAAAATATTATCTCCAAGTATCATTGCCACACTATCATCACCGATAAAATCTTCACCGATAATAAAAGCTTGTGCTAGACCATCTGGTGATGGTTGTACTTTGTACTCTAATGAAATACCAAATTGTTTTCCATCACCTAACAACTCTTCAAAACGAGGTGTATCTTGAGGTGTTGAAATAATTAATATTTCTTTGATTCCCGCACTCATCAAAATTGATAGTGGGTAATAAATCATTGGTTTGTCATATACAGGTAATAATTGTTTACTAGTTACTTTTGTAAGTGGGTATAAACGAGTTCCACTTCCTCCAGCCAAAATGATTCCTTTCATTGAGAAATCCTCCTTGTATCGTATCTACTATACTAAACCATTACGTAACGTCAAGGTCAACACTAAAAATGATTTCACATATTCTTACATATAAATAAACAAGCTTCTTTATTCACTAACAAGCCATTATTCTTCAGTTTATCTTCTAAGAACGCTATAAACTCGTCACTTCGATTTCCGATAACACTTATTTGGTTGCCATGACAACTCATTATATAGTCATAAAGATCACTAGCGCTAGTTACAAGTAGTTGATCTTGATATATGTGCATTTCAACATCAGTAAAGTATTTCTTTAGTTGTCGTTTACCATTCTCCATACCAAACACCTCATATAAAGGTTCATCAGAAAGTGTAATTCGATTATCAAATTCTTTTGCAATATTTGTAATTTCTTTTAAATGATTCTTACTATAGGTCGTTGTATAAAAAATACCTTTATCATCTAAGACACGTACAATCTCTTTTAATCCACTTTTCATGTCGTGAAGATAAAACAGTGTATGATTTGCAATAACTACATCAAAGTAATGGTCTTTAAAAGGAATATTTTCTAATGGGAAACATAAAAAGTTAAAATCATTTCCTAAGTTCTTTCGTGCGCTTTCAACCATTCCTTCACTTTTGTCACTCAAGAAAATCTCTCTGTGTCGAAAACTTATTTTTCTATTCATCCAAAGACTACCTTCACCACAACCAATTTCGAGTATTCGGTTTGTATGAGTAAGTTTAATTTGCGAATAAATCCAATCGTACCAATCAACTTCTCCTACTGTATATTTTTGATGAAGTGAAATACGTGTTGTCAGTTGATGTGAATCCTTATAATGTTCAATAATTCCATCTCCAGTCAATAAATGCATTAGATGCATCATTTTATCCCAATCTATACGCCTTCCTTCAATCGACTTCTCTGTCACTTCAATTGCTTGTTTTAAGTTTCGAAAGTAATCCAGTTTCTGATTTACTAATTCCTTTTGTGTATTCAACATATCAACTAAGCTTTTTCGGTCCTTACGAGAAATTAGAATCTGAATATCTTCTAAGCTAAAACCAATCTGTTTTAAAATAAGGATATTTTGGAGCTTAATAAAATCATTATCTGTATACATCCGATACTTATTATCTGGATTTATACTTGGTTTAAGTAAACCCTTTTTATCATAGAAACGTAATGTTCGTTCAGTTACTCCAGCTTTTTTTGCAAATTCACCCGTCAAATATTTTTTCATACCATCATTATAAAGTAAAAAACATGACATACATCATGTTTTTTGTTTTTTATTACCAATCACGTGCATATACATAATAATTCACGCCTGCTTTTGGATCCTCAATACCGTCATAGTATGTGAATCCCATAGTTTGCAATGAATTATCATAAGTCTTGCTTTGAACAACAATTGTATCAATTTCATATGTTTCTAAAAATGAATAAAACTTCGAAATAGTTTCATCATTTGGTTCAATTAGATATGCATAATAAGCACTTTGAACCTCTGTGGTAAGTCCCTTGTATTTTCCATTCTTGTCTTCTCCAAATCTACCTACTGCAGATATTGAATAGCTATGTGGCGATACAGTACGAAGTATTATCGATAATGAGTGAGTATTATTATTTGCCATCACACCTTCTGGTGTAATTACAACATTTTGAACTTTACGCTCTTCATATCGTGATTCTAGAATTTTTCCTAATTCAATAGTAGATTGCGGAGCAATCATTTTATTATTATATATAATCTTATAATTTGAAATTAAATCTCCATTATCTACTACACTTGTAAACAAGCAGCCAATCATTAGACCAATGCTAACACACGCCAATGCAGTCTTTTGCAATCTAAATCGAAGAAGATATTTCGAAACGAAATAGAATAAATATACAAAATTTAACGCAATAAAACTATACATGAAATCAGCAAAATTTCTACTTGCGACGAATCCAAACATCGACAGTGTTTCAAACACATTATTAAGTGGATCTATAAACATTAATGCAAACATCAAAATAAACACTAAATTTAGACGATAGATGTACTTATTTTTCAATGTAAAGGATGCTGCAAATATAATTAGCGAACCTATAAAAAGCAAACTTGAAGTATTTAGTAAGAAATGCTCATATACCGTTTCTTGAATTACAATTGTCGGCTTATAAAGTGCATCAACAATGGTAATTCCAAAGCCAACGCCAAGTATTCCCATCAAAACTAAACCACCTAAAATTCGTAGCTTCTTATCACCGAAAACAAACCAGTGTGATATTAAAAATGATACTGCTACAATAAAACATAGTGGAATAGCAATGGTTGATTTCGATACTAATACAATGCATATACCTATAACATATAGCACTGTTTTCCATGTGATTTTTGCATCATTCATAAATAAAATTAACAATAGAAAAATCCCACATGTTCGAACAACATTTGAACCATAGTACATGGCACTATTAAATTGCCATAAATCTTGAATTTGCAAGATACCATTACTTGCTAGGGACTGAAAACTAAATCCAAAAAACAAGATAATGCATGTCATCCATTGGAATACTGACTCATCTTTATTTTCGGTAAGCTTAATCCATATGTTTTTTGCAAACACATACAAACAGCATGCCAATAAGAAATAATTAAAGAATGCCATGAATAATCTAGTAAACAAGGTAGTCGATACTCCCAAGAAATAACAATATACTGAATATTCCAACTCCAAAGTGTTCAATAAATATGTAAAGTAGTCAGATAAAGTTTCTCCAAAACCAGTAGATGGACTTGTTAAAAATCCAAATGTACTATTATATGGAGCACTTGCTATCTTACCTAAATAAAACCCATCATCCATACTGTTATTCATCCATAACCAGTTTATAAAAGATAATGCCAATATAGAAAGAAAGAATGCGAATAAAACAAGCACCCACTGATTTCTCACAAACGTAATAATTCCATCTTTCGAAAATGATAGACTACCTCTTTTTCGTAAACGCACAATTGCAAAAACTACTAACGTAATTATCAAAACCATCAAATAACCTGCAAATACTATCCAAGGTAAATTCAGTAATTGAATTGGAATACCCACAATAGCAACTGCAAAACTAAAGACCAAGTACCCAACAATGAACTTGTAAGGATACGATTTCTCATTTTCGCATAAAGAAGATCCAACAAGATACATAAAGAGTATATATAGCACAACAAACACGGTGCATATCAAATACTGTAACATTACTTACCTACTCCTTCTTGTGACTTCTTAATATAAGCACGTTCATCTAACATAAAACAATAACTTCTACTAAAATTAGGATTATAGTATGGATCGTCCGCAATATATGATTCCCATTTCTTATACATATATTCTTGTTCCCATACAAATCGTTTGTACTTAGTACTTGATGTGTCCAATCCCCTACTTTTTGATTCGTAGTGATAAAGTTGGACTTGTGGAACACACACATTATAGTATCCTTTTTCGAGTAATTTTAAATTGAAATCAACGTCATTGTAAGCGACAGTAAGTTCTTCTTCCAGACATCCTACCTCTAGATACTTCGATTTCTCAACCGCTAAACATGCCGCAGTAACTGCTGAATAATTATATGGAACTCGTAAACGACCATTCGTTCCAACATCATCTCTTGGAGCATTTACAAATGCATGAGTAGCAACTCCTAGCCCCAATAATACACCTGCATGTTGCACGGTATCATCAGGATAATAAAGTTTTGCTCCTACAGCACCAATATGCTTTTGAATAGCATAACCAACCATAATTTGCAACCAATCAGGAGTTATAACTTCCGTATCATTATTTAATAAAACTACAACATCACAGTCAAAAGCATGTACTGCCATATTATTTATCTTTGAATAGTTAAAGGGAATATCAGCATCAAAAACATGAAAATTATTATATTTGCTTTTAAACTCTTCAAATAAAACAAAAGTTTCTTTTTTTTCACTTTGATTGTTGATTAAGATTACTTCAAAATTCTTATATGTTGTTTTATCAAAAACTGATTGTAAGCAATCCCTTGTTATTTTCGCGTAGTCTTTTGTGGGAATAAATATACCTACTTTTGGTTCAACATCGTATGCATAATTAATCTTGTAATATGGTACCATTTCATCCTTAAAAACAGTTGCTTTGATACCTCTGCGACCTAACGCATTTTCAATAGCTTGTTTGCCTGCATCAACAGCATATCCTTTATTGTCAATTGTCATAGAAGTACTTCCCTCTACCATTCTCCAATGATATAAGATTTTTGGGATATGATAGATTTTATCCGGTGTTGTTTTTTCAATGAATCTTAGGTAAAGATCATAATCTTGAGCTCCTTCAAGACCCACTGTAAAACCACCTATTTCCTCCATAATACTCTTACGCAACACGCCAAAATGTGAAATGTAATTTGAACTAAACAAAGAATCTGGTGCATAGTCTGTTTTATAATGCGGATGACATCTCTTACCTTCAGTATCCAATTTATCTTCATCAGTGTATATAAAGTCCAATTCTCTATTTTCATTTAATACTTTTACAACTTCATACAATGTATCTTTAGGCAACAAATCATCATTATCCATAAGTGCAACAAATTCACCACTTGCTATCTTTAACGCATCATTTGTAGCTTTAGAGATGTGTCCATTTTCTTTGCGATAATAAACTTTAATTCTTTCATCTTTTTCACCATATTCTTTCAAAGTTGCTAGTGTTTCTTCTTTGGTTGAGCAGTCATCAGATAAACATATCTCGAAATTTTGATATGACTGATCTAAAATCGAATTTAAACATGCACTCAACCAATCACGATTAATATTGTAAACTGGAATTAAAACCGATATTAATGGATTGTAACCAAACTTCTCAATTACATCAGGAGTTTCTGTCACATGAATGTAGTGTAAATAGTCTTTTTGAACGTATGGATTTAAAACAAAACGATTTCTTTCTTTTCTTCTTTGCTTAATAGTTTTAAATAATTTTTTCCATTTTGATGGATGTAGAACCATATCCCTATTTCTAAGTAAGAACATTATAAAACTACCAGAGTTATAAATAAAATCTCCGATTGGTTGAAGAACCTTTAAAATACATTCTTTTAAGCGATAACTCACTCTTTTAGATATACGATTATTCAATTTCTCTAGATTTCTCCGCTCATCATCTACAACAACAAACAACTCAATTACTTTAGCATTTCCTAATTTGGCACTTAGCATAAGATGACTATCAACAATTTGTGTACGTACAACTTTATCTAGTTCCACGCCATCCCCCATAACAACAAAATGCTCAGCACTTAAATTAGTGCTAAGCTCGACCCAGTATAAGGGATTGTTGATTCCATTAATTTTTGAATCAACCAAAGTGACATTTATATCATTACTTCGTAATTCTTTTTTCATGTATTAAATCTCCTCTGCAAATCCTTTTTCAAGTTTCTTGAAAATGAAATATCCAATAATACATACTGTAATACAAATTACAGCAAGAATGGCCATCATTGTCAAATCTGGTACTTGATGATAGTAAAAGATGGCGCGATATTCATCAATAATCATTGCTAGTGGATTCACTTTAAAGATCCAACCAATTTGACTTCCAGAAAACTGACTTGCATCGTAAAGTATCGGAGTACCATAAAACATCATACTTAGGATAAACGACACAATGTATTCCGTATCTTGAATATACACATTGATTGCACTAAGCGCAAAGACTAACCCTAATGAAAGTAGAAATTGCAAAATCATAATAATAGGTAAAAACACAATATGCCAACTTAAACCAGCACCTGTTGCTAATGCGAATATTACAATAATAATGGTTGATATCATAAAGTTAACAAGTCCACTCACGACAACAGAAATTGGCAGTATTTCCCGAGGAAAATATACCTTTTTGACAATTCCAGCATTTGACTTAACTGTTGCCACTCCTTGATTCATTACTGTTATAAAGAAAGTCCAAGGAATGATCCCAACGACTAAGAAGAATAAGAAATTATCAACCGTATCTTTCATAATCCATGGGAATACGATTGCGTACACAAGCACTTGCAATAATGGGTTAATAAACGACCACAGCACACCTAAAAATGAACCTTTGTATTTACCACGAATTTCTTTTTTTACATTAGATTTAAGTAACTCGCGGTACTGATATAAATCTCTAAACAGTTGCATCTTGTTCTCCCTTTGCTACTTGTAAAACCATTACGTCCTTTGAAGACAATATGTTATTTTTATGATCAAATAGTGTGGCTTCCACTTTAATTTCTTCAACATCTCTAGGTAGATCTTCCGCTTCAACAATTAATTTGAATCCAACTTTCTTTGGATCGACAAATCCTAAGTATTCATCTTGGAAAGCACGAAGTACATCTTCACGTTCTTCATAAGTGAAGTCATTATATTCTTTTCCATCAACAGTAAGCACAAGTTTGTATTCTGGTGCATTCGAAAGCGCCCATCCTTGGATAGCAATTCCATGCCCTTTTTGTATTTTTGTGAAAGCTGTTGGTGCATCAAGGAACACAGAACCTTTTACTTTAGCTTCTCCACTTTCTATCTGTTTTTCAAGCTCTTGTTTATGATCCAAAGCCAATTGTGTAAGATATTCGGAAATTACATAATGTGGATCTCCATCTAGACGAAGTTCTCCCTTATAAATCCAAACTGCACGATCACAAATATCTTTAACAACATCTAAACTATGTGTAACAATAACAATTGTCTTTCCAGTTTTCTTCAACTTTTTTAGATGATTGTAACACTTATCTTGAAAATGTTGATCTCCAACCGCAAGAATTTCATCAAGTAATAAGATTTCAGCATCAACATTGATTGCAATTGAAAACGCCAAACGCATGTACATCCCAGACGAATACGTACGAATTGGATTATCAATAAAGTCACCAAGTTCAGCAAAAGCAATAATATCATCAATTCGCAAATCAATTTCTTTACGAGTTAAACCAAAAATTGCTGCATTAAAATATATATTTTCTCTACCTGTAAAATCTGGGTGAAAACCTGCACCAAGTTCCAATAGTGACGTAAGTTTTCCTTGCGTTTCCAATGTCCCTGCATTTGGATATAAGATTTTAGTCATGAGTTTCAGCAATGTAGACTTACCACTACCATTCACACCTACAAGTGCAACTGTTTCACCCTTCTTTATATCTAGACTAATGTCTTTTAAAATCGTTTTACGAACTGTGTTCGATTTTCCAATATTAACAATACGTTCTTTCAACGTATTTGGCTTATCATATGTTAGCTTAAAATCCTTATAAAGATTTCTTACTTCTATCGCATTTTCTGAATGCATAGTACCTCCTTACAACACTAAAAAATTAGTGTTTAGAAACTCACTCTATTATATATGAAAACGCTAAAAAGTGAAATAACAAAGCGTATTTCCTTGTTATTTCACAAAACTTTCACTTTTTCTATTTTTCAATCAAATACCCAATCATAATTAATCAATGTCAACATTCATTTCATTCTTACTTTGTACCTCATTTAATCTATGTTATACACTTGTAACGAACATAAATCTTACTTCAGAGGACAATCAGAAACTAATACTTTTTTAGCTAATTCAGGATAGTTTAGTTTTGAAAAGAATAATTCTAAGTCTTTCTCACCTTGACTTGATTTTGGTCCAATAACGATGGAATCGATTAAATCTTCCATCTTAATTCCTAATTCCTTAAGTTTTTCTTTTATCTTGAGTACGTATACAACGCGAATCGTTTCTGAAGTAATAAGTTTAACATTGGAATCATCTTTTTTAACAAACAACGGATGCATTCGTACTTCTTGCTCAGATGTAAAACTCTTGTGTTTATGCATGTATGAGACTGCGTGCAAATTACTAATCGCACCACTCAATGAATTAAACCCACCCATTACTTTCCCATCACGATATCTTTTCAGTACTGACAAAAGCTCCGACTTTTTTATATTCTTTTCGTAATTTATGGGAATAAGCGTTAGATTCTCATGTATTTTATCATTAAGGATATGCTCCAAAAAAGTATACAATACATCTGTATTAAAAACGATTGCCACCCCAGTTCCTCCGCGCGCATATCTGTCCCACATACTTACATCATCTCTTGCTTTCGATAATGAGAAAGAAAAATAAAATAATTCAGCTTGATTTTCAATCTCAGTTTCTATTTCTTTCATTCTATCAAAGCAATTACATGGATCTTTTCTTAATTCCTCTAATACTTCTTCTTTGAACATAATTAATTCTTTATGATCATTCAAATTATCGTAATTACCAAACCAAAACTCATCATTTTGGAATATCCCTGTCAAAGCTGTTGGTGATGTGTAATGCCACAGTGTATCGCCGTGCTCTTGAATAAACTTCTCTTTTACATTTTCTCCCATATTACTCTTTTTCTCCCTTTTTATTAAATAATTTCTAGATGTACAGATAACATCTTTTTACTATTAAGTTTTTTGCAATGCCCTCCTTGACACATAATGAAAAAGAGAAACATTATTGTTTCGCCTTTTCTTTATTTATTCCTTTGTTTCGATTTCTTTTACTACTAATTCCACAAATTCTTCTTGTGATACAGTTGTCGTTTTTTGTTCACCATAACGACGGAAACTAATTGTTTTTTCGTCGCGTTCAGCATCTCCTAAAATCAACATAAATGGTGATTTCTTCATTTGGTTCTCACGGATTCTGTATCCTAGTTTTTCTTCACGTGCATCTAAATCAACACGAATACCTTGTGCTTTTAATAATTCTACTACTTCCTTTGCATATTCTAAATGGTATTCATTTTTAACTGGTAAGACTGCTACTTGAACAGGTGCTAACCATGTTGGGAACGCTCCTGCATAGTGTTCAATCAAAATCCCAATGAAACGTTCGATTGATCCAAAAATTGCACGGTGTAACATAACTGGACGTTTCTTACTACCATCTGCATCAACATATGTTAAATCAAAACGTTCAGGTAAGTTTGCATCAAGTTGGATTGTACCACATTGCCAACTTCTTCCTAATGAATCACGAATGTGGAAGTCAAGTTTTGGACCATAGAATGCCCCATCACCTGGGTTAAGTTTCCATTCTTTACCACTGGCTTCGATTGCTTTTTGTAGGATTACTTCACTTTTATCCCAAGATTCGATTGTTCCAATGTATTTATCTTCTGGACGTGTACTTAATTCAATACGGTAATCCAATTTAAATGTTGAATAAATCTTGTCGATTAATTTCAATAAACGTAAGATTTCGCTTTCAATTTGATCTTCACGCATAAAGATATGTGCATCATCTTGTGTGAATGTACGAACACGGAATAATCCGTTTAATGCTCCACTTGCTTCATGACGGTGAACTTGTCCTAACTCTCCTGATCGAATTGGAAGATCTTTATATGAATGTAATCCATTTTTATATACTAACATTCCCCCTGGACAGTTCATTGGTTTCACAGCGTATACACGGTCATCTACATCACAAGTGTACATATTATCTTGATAGTTCGCCCAGTGTCCACTTAGTTCCCAAAGTTCTTTAGACATCATGATTGGTGTCTTAATGAATGTATAATCATCTTTGTGTACTTCATACCAGAAGTCCTCAAGTAATTTACGAATCACCATACCATTTGGTAAGAAGAATGGCATACCAGGAGCGTATTCGCTCATCATAAAGATATCTAACTCGCGACCTAATTTCTTATGGTCACGGCGTTTTGCTTCTTCAAGTAAGTTTAAGTATGCTTCTAAATCTTCTTTTGTTTCAAAACATACCCCATAGATACGTTGTAATACTTTATTGTTTTTGTCACCTTTCCAGTATGCACCAGAATGTTTCATCAACTTAAAGTTTTTAACTTCTTTTACCGTATCTACGTGAGGTCCACGACAAAGATCCACAAAGTCTCCTTGACGATATACAGTAATTGTTCCATCTTCTAAAGCGTTGATTAAATCAAGTTTGTATTCATCATCTTTAAACATTTCAATTGCATCTGCTTTTGAAATTTCTTCTTTGACAATACGTTTTCCATCTTTAATAATCTTTTTCATTTCTTTCTCGATTTTTGGAATGTCTTCGTCACGAATGACGTCATCTCCTAAATCAATGTCATAGTAGAATCCTTCTTCTACTACCGGTCCTACCCAAAACTTTGCTTGTGGGTATAAGTGTTTTACTGCTTGTGCTAGTACGTGAGCAGCTGAATGATTCAAGCGGTTTAATCGTTCATCATTTAAAAAATCCATGTTCATATTAAGTATCTCCTTTTTTATAAAAAAGCATCCATCCCAAAGGACGAATGCATCGTGTTACCACCTTAATTTGTGTAATAATCTATTACACCTCAAATCTCTTAACGCGAGTAACGGGACATCTTTCAAGTCCAACTCCAAGGTAGTAAATCAAACATCTCTCATAAAGCTTCCACCAACCGCTCTACTCTCTACATCAATTTGTAAGATTGTTGTCCTTTTCTTTGTTGTTATGTTATTTATACAACTTTAGTCAATCGTTGTCAATTTTAAACTACTTCTTTTTTTCTTCCTCGTATTTGTCAATGCTCAACTTCTGTATCAACGACTTATTCTTTTCTTTTAGTTGTGTGATTTGCATGGTTTGACGAAATAAAAGTAAATACACAAAGAAAGTAAATAATCCAAAAATAAAGTTTGCTGCTGACATGAATCCTAACGTTTCACTTACCCAAAATATGATTTGTGGAAAGATACTAATCACAAAAAGGAACAATGCCCAGATAATCCAAATAATTGAATCATCAATGTTTAATTTATTCTTGCGAATATTGCGTAAAATAAACAGTAGTGTTCCTACACTAACAATAATGAAAAATGGTTGTAATGAAAATGCCATATTACTTCACCTTCCTTATCGGTTCAATTAAGAAAATGGATATCAACATTCGGCTCATGTATTTAATCGTATTACTTAAATTCAAGTATGATTCTCCAAATTCACGATCATGCATTTCTACCTGTACTTCTTTAACCTTACATTTTTTTCTAAGCATATACACCAATGTATCTGGTTCTGGTGGATTGTTTAATCCGTGTGCATATTCTTCAAGTGCTTTTTTATCATAAGCTCTTAGTCCACTTGTTGGGTCAACAATTCGTTTGCGGGTAACAATAAAAATTGCTGTTGATATCAAACGGCTACCTAACATACGTGCAGTAAATGGTTTCTTTTCACTAACAAATCGTGAACCAATGACAATATCATTCCCTGCTTCGATCTCATCAACCATCATTTTCAAATAACGTGCATCATGTTGCCCGTCTCCATCAAATTGAATGGCTACATCGTAACCATTACGTAGTGCATATTTGAAACCAGTTTGTACTGCTCCAAATAAGCCTAAGTTTAGAAAGCTATTAATGTAGTTAAAGTTATTTCGCTTCAACACTTCTATTGTATTATCCGTACTTCCATCATTCACGATAACATAGTCCATGCCTTTTGCATTTGCTAAGACATCTGCTACAGTCTTTTCAATATTCATCGCCTCGTTATACGCTGGAATCACAATTAATGTTTTTTTCATGTATACCTCTCACTCAACCATATTAATATAACACATATCTTTAGCATAAAGAATGTTTAATCGCGAAATGTGTATGCCTTTACCTTTGATAAATTTGGACTATAAAATGGGTCCTCATCTGTATTAATCTCCATTTTTATCCATTTATCAAGTGAGCGCTTATCAATCGCTTCAACAATTGAAGACGTGTTTGTCTCTATCTCAACTGCAGGCAACAACACATTACGGTATCTATTTGCATATATCTGAAGATGTAGGTCAAAGAATACATCTGCTCTTACTAAGTTTCCGTCAAGCTTTATTTGATTTACGATTTTTTTTGAAATCATGAAACAAGAATCTTCCAAAACTCGTGCATTTGATGGGATAAGTAAGGTGCTATACACACCATAATCCGTTTCATTTGCTTTTGGGTGCAAGAAAAGTAATTTTTCATCGATAAGCGCATAACTGCTTCCTATCACTTCATTTTGATACAACACTTTGCCCCCAACTACTCCGATTTCTTCTTGCTGACTATAACCAAGCATCAATTCTAATGCATCAAAATTGGAAAAGGTTATCGGTTCATTTACAAACACAAAATGGCTTGCTGTACTTTCAATGCAATATGCATTCACAGTTGAAACAAACGAGTCCTTAATCGGAATACAAATAACGTTTGCAAAGCTTTGATTTTTCTTTACGAAAGCAATAATACTTACTTTCTTATATGACTGCTCTTTACATGTGGCAACAAGACGATTCATATCTTCTGCGCTGAAGTTTTTAGCGTCAACTAGTATTTCAATAGCATCGTCACCTTGAACAACATACTTCACAAAGTAATGTGTATCAAGAACAATATCAACTTGAACAGTTGTTTGCTTATTTTCAAAATATGATACCAATGCTTTTTTTCCAGCAATTGCAGCATAGTTCTTTGATGTTGCACTAGTCGAAGTTGATCCTGGTAACATTCGCCAATGATACAATACTTTAGGAATATGATATATTCGATTTGTTTTTTCGATGATACGTAGAAACAAATCATAGTCTTGCGCACCTTCATACCCAACACGAAAACCACCAATCTCTTTCATTAAAGATGTACGCACAACATTAAAATGACACAAGTAATTACTGCCATAAAACTTATCAGCCGCATAATCAGGTTTAAACTGTGGATCAAAACGGTTTTCACTCATATCCAGTTTATCTTCATCCGAATAAATAAAGTCAAGCTCCTGATCTTGATTTAGTGCGTATGCCATTTCATATAAAGCATTTGGTCGCAAAACATCATCGTTGTCCATCATTGCAACAAACTCTCCTTGTACCATGGCTAGTGCTGAATTGCTCGCATTTGATATATGTCCATTTTCTTTTCGATAACATATGTGAATACGTGCATCTTTTGCCTCGTATTCTTTTAATGTTTGCAATGTCTCCTGATTTGTTGATGCATCATCAGCAATACATACTTCAAAGTTTTGATAGCTTTGATTTCTTATTGAATCCAAGCAAGCCACTAAGTATTTGCGTTCCACATTATACACGGGAATGATAAGCGAAAATACTGGCTGATATGTTAGATTGCTATATGCATCTCTATGCTCATTGGTTTCAATCCATTTTTGATATGCTAATACATCTCGCAAATTACTTGTATGTATTATGGTATCATCTTGATTTTTCAATTGTTTCAATACATTGTATTTGATTATATATATTGTTTCCTTGTTTCCTTGTGCATCCTCACAAACAACGTTATAAGTATGCATCATTTTGTTTTTTGCTAATGGTGTACGCAAACTAAACGATACTGATGAACAACCATTTGATAACAGTTCCATTTTATAATACACCTGTTTTTTGTCCTGGATGTATACATACTTAGCATTGCTTTCAGCCCAACCACTTAAAAAAAGAAAAGGATTTCGCTTACCATAGATTTTACATTCTTTAATTTTATAGTGCATAAATATCCTTTCTTAATTCATTGCCTTTCTTGCTTTTGACTTGAATATCTTATAGACAAGCCAAAAATAATAATCTAAATAGTAATATGCGTTAGTGTTTGCATACTTTATATATAAATTTTCTTGTTTCATTTTCTTTGTTCGTTTTCTCATATTAGAAAATGAATAGGTTGCAATTTTGCTACGACTGTCCCAAAAATCTATACAAGACAGTAACGTTGGTGGAACACCCTTTTGTGTCTGTTTTAACCACACTTCAACTTCCTTGTACAGTTCATACTTTTCCTTAGCGTATCTAGAAAAATAAAACGGCTTTGTTAAACCCGTTGTTACTGGATGAAAATTTCCTACACCAGCTGTGTTATGTCCATGTATGCGATACAGCGTCAATGGTTCGTTAAGATAGTAAAGTCCATTTTCAAAACTAGCAAGAATGGCTAGCCACCCGTCATGTAACCATTGTTTACTGACATGTTCATTTTCAACAAAGAAGTTTTTGCGTAATGCCATCGTTGCCCCAGTGATGCAAAACGAATGAAGTAAAATATCTTTCCATTCCTTTTGATTCATCGGTGGTTCAAATCCTACAAGCTGATTCAAGACTTGTCCAGTCTTATTCCCTTTTGCATCAATAATATCTGCATTACTTGCAACAAGTTGTATTTTCTCATCCTCAAATATAGGCATGATGCGTTCAACTTTATTCATTTGCCATACATCATCCTGATCACAACTAAAAATAATATCTCCAGAACACAAATGATAGGCTTTATAAAAGTTGCATACAACCCCTAACGAGGATTCATTTTGTATGATTTTATAAGGAATCGTTGCATCCTTTAATACTTGCTCAATGCATGCAACTGTTCCGTCTGTTGAGCCATCATCACATATAATAAGTTCATCCACTTGCTGCGTTTGACTTAAAATGCTTTGTAGTTGCTGCCGTACATACAACTCTCCATTGTATGTACAAAGAGCCACTGAAATTTTCACAACATCACCTACTTCAACAAGATACGCAACAATCCGTATCTTTTCTTATAAAATAAACGGCAAATCAATTTGAATTTCCAATCTCTTGTTTGATAATATGGATTTTTTTTCCAATCTGGATATTGTGTTTTCATAATATCTACAATCTTAGTTAATCCACTTTTTCCTTCAGTAAATGGAAAATATCGTAGTGAAGCAGCATGCAGCAAATGTTCAATATATAACCACTCCAACTCTTGTTGGTAAGTTTCAACTGCATCAAGACGTATAACAACTTCACGCAAATACTCCATTGCACCAAAAATAGCATCAAGTTTTGGACTATAGGTACTTTGATGCATCAGTGAATCATCATGCATATTGTATAAAAATAGCGGTGCATCAAGATATGTAATACGACGGGCAACACAAGCTAGTGCTGGCATAACCGCTATATCTTCATATCTTGCAAATGTTGGGAATTCTAACTGATGATCCATGATTAACGACTTACGAATCATTTTGCGCCACGGTCCTGTATTATTTAGAAAATAGAGTTTATTGCTATCTGCGTGGTAGATCAAATGTTCATCAAGTAATCCTTCTGTTTGAACACGAACTGTTTTTGCATTGCACCAAACAATATCGTCATTATGCTCTTCTTGTTTACTTACCAATTGTGTCAGGGCATCTAAAGTAATTGCATCATCGCTATCCACAAAACAAATAAACTCACCTCGTGCAAGTTCAACACCTTTATTTCGCGCTTTGGCTTGTCCTTGATTTTCCTGGTGATATACAACCATACTATCGTATGTCTTTGCATATTGATCCAATATCACTTTTGATTGATCTGTTGATCCATCATTAATTGCAACAATTTCATAATCTTGATACGTTTGGTTCACTAAAGATTCCAAACAATCCACGAGATATTTCTCTGCATTATATACAGGAACTACAATACTAATTTTCATCTTTTCACCTATATATAACCTTTCAAACTATCCAAATCTTCATGATACAGTGCTTCTAACATATCTAGTGTTTCTAAATGTGTTTCATATACATAGCGACGCTTCTTCGCTGCTGTTTTCATTTTTGAGCCGGTTGACACCTGTTCCATATGCATGATCTTCACTTTTGGTTGATACACACTTAACATGTGATTTCTTATTAAACGCACAAACAAGATATCTTCTTCCCCATAAAACATTGTCCGGTTATCCAGTCCATCAAAAGCTTTTACATACACTGGTGAAAAGATTAAACAACACCCATGTAAACGGACCATTTCTTGCCTTACAGGAACTGGTTTATCTTCTCTTAATTTATGACGCCATGATTCCCATCGAATAAGTTTCATGATTGCATGCTTTGTGTTCAATTCTATACTCTCAATTCCTGACTTATTTTTCTTAAGTAATGCATGAATACGTTCACGATCCTTATCCAGTTCAGCTAACTTTAAAATTTGGAAAGGATAGACATCCACTTTTCCATTTGGTAGATGAATTTCGGGACCAAGTACAGCAAACTGACTTTGTTTGTACTCATCAACAATTTGCTTAATAAAGTCATCTTGAATAATCAATGTATCATTATTTAACATGACAATAAAATCACAGTGAAGTTCATATTTAGCATATTTGAACCCTTTGTTGTTTCCGCCGGAAAAACCTAAGCCTTCCTCTAACATTAAAACATGTATATTTTTGTGATCTTCATAATATTTTTTTAATGCTATTCCTGATTTGTTTGGTGATGCATTATCGACAATTACAATTTGATAATTATCACTATCTACGCGATTAAGAATCGATGCAACACAATCTATTGTCACCTTTTCTACTTGATAGTGTAATATGACAAAGCCAAAGGAATAACCATTTGTATCAAATTTTTCCATAATGACATTGTACCATAAAAAAAGAAACAAATTGAGTCATTAAGAATCAATGAGTTTCTCTAACATGTTACAGAAATTTTCATTATTTGAGATGTATGGTTTTACCTTGAAATTTGGCAGTTGCAAAATCGCTTGCTTTAATTCATCAACCTGCTGACATCCAAGTATATATGCTTGTTCACTAAATTCTTTTACAATTTCTACTTGGTGATTGTTTTCGTGTTCTCCGTACTCCACACGACGAGCGACAGCAATTACTTTCTTATCGTGATTGATTCCATTCATAATGGTTCCAACACCACCATGCGTAATCATATACGTACAGTTTTCTATGTATGAATTAAACTCGTCCATTGGAATAAATCCAAGTATATCCATATTCTTGCTTGCATATTTAGTACAACCAGATTGCACAACAACCTTTTCTTGAATCAAACCTTGTTCAACCAGTTGATCAATCATTTCTAACAACCTTGAAAAGCTTTTATCCTGTGTTCCTAAAGTAACAAATATCATTAGAATAACCAGCCTCCATAGATTGCATTTGGATATAATTCTAGCATACTTTTCCATTGCACAATAAAGTCATCCGTAATTGGATAAACAATACTACCAGCAACTGTTTTTGTATAGATATTAGCAAACGTTTCAATCCAAATCGTTTTCTTCTTAAAGAAATGAGCAATGAAAAACATTGGAACAGCCGTATGTGAACCAGTGGAAATCACAACGTCTGGTTTTAATTTAAAAAACAAATACAAGCTACGTAAACAATTAAACGGAAATACAAATATGTATTTTAGCATGTTATGTTTTGTACCATACCAAAGATAATGTACCTTGCCTGGAAATGCTTGTTTTAAAGTAAGGTTCGATTGTGTTTTCTCAGTTACTATACAATAGTCATATTTTGCATACAGTGGTTGAAGTTGCAATAACTCATTTAAATGTCCACCTGTACTGGAAATAAACATTACTTTTTTCATCACTTTCTCCTTGTCCAAATTATTATACCAAATTTGTACATGAATAAGTTACTAACAATAACAAAATCACAAAAAAATGATATACTAAATCTATGAAAAAGATTAAAGTAAGTGTCGTGATTCCTTTCTACAACGTAGAAAACTACATCGAACGATGTATGGAATCCCTTAAATCACAAACCCTTAAGGAAATTGAATTTATTATTGTTGATGATGGAAGTAAAGATGCAAGTCGTGTAATTGTTGAACGATACCTCGATGATTCGCGATTTAAATTATACACAAAAGAAAATGGTGGCTTGTCTGATGCTCGTAATTTTGGGATGCAATATGTACAAGGTGAATACATGTGCTTTTTAGACAGTGATGACTATGTTGATTCCACCATGTATGAAACCATGTACAACAAAGCCATTGAAAAGAATTTAGATATGGTATCTTGCGATTTTGTTTGGGAATTTGAAAAACATTGTCGTAAGGATCAGGGATTGCAAAAGAACCCTTTGCTTTTAGATGTTCGTGCGGTCGTTTGGAATAAAATGTTTCGCACTGCAATTATTAAAGAGCATAAACTACAATTCATCAAAGGCTTACGGTATGAGGATGTTGCCTTCACCTATATCTATATTCCGTACATCGAACGTTATGAACTACTAAGTGAACCATTTGTTCATTACATTCAAAGAGATGGTTCCATTGTGAATACGCAAAATGAAAAAGTAAGAGATATCTATACAATATTGGATCATGTGTTTAGCTACTACAAAAATCATCAAATATACGAGGCTTATGAGGAACAATTGGAATATGTAACCATTCGCTACATCTTTGGTAGTTCCTTAAAACGTATTGTTAAAATAGAAGATGCGAAACTCAGAAATCAAATCATCATGGAAAACTGGGAGTATTTAAATGAACGATTTCCAAACTGGCGAAACAATCGATTCTTGCGTAATCAAAAAACAATGAAAAATACATATATGAAGTTAATGAAATCTAGAAACGCGTATTTACTAAGCGCGCGTATCTTACGTCATCAAAAATAGCGATTGAGCTTTACCTCAAATCGCTATTTTTTTACTTCTTTCTATTTTGAATAAACATCCATGAATCTTTCATCATGTCATTAAGATCTTTTTCTGCTACCCAACCAAGCACTTCTTTCGCTTTATCTGTTGCCGCATAACATGTCGCAATATCACCAGCTCTACGTGGATCAATCACATATGGTACTTGTACACCATTACTTTCCTCAAATGCTTTCACTAGTTGCAAGACACTATATCCGTTTCCCGTTCCTAAGTTAATGGCATCAACACCAACTGTTTCTTTCGCTAGACGGTCCATGGCTTTCACATGACCTTTAGCCAAATCAACAACGTGAATGTAATCACGAACTCCTGTTCCATCAGGTGTATCATAGTCATCACCAAACACGTGAAGTTCTGGCAATTCTTTATTAGCAACCATTGCGATGTAAGGCATGATATTGTTTGGAATACCAACAGGGTTCTCACCAATTAGTCCACTACTGTGTGCCCCAATTGGATTAAAATATCTTAATAAGATAACATTCCACTCATGATCAGAAATATAAATATCTCTTAGGATTTGTTCAATCATAACCTTTGTGGTCCCATAAGGGTTTGTCGTAGCCCCTACAGCGCATTCTTCATCAATAGGTACTCTCTCCGGGTCACCATAGACTGTTGCACTCGAACTGAATACAAAGTTCTTACAACCGTGATTACGCATCACATCACAAAGCGTCAGTGTACTAACCAAGTTGTTTTGATAATACTCAATTGGTTTTTGCACAGACTCACCAACTGCTTTATAGGCCGCAAAGTGAATCACCGCATCAATTGCATTTTCCGTGAATATTTTTTCAACTGCTTGTTTATCACAAACATCCGCTTCATAGAAAACTATATCTTTTCCTGTAATTTCTTTAATGTAATCTTTTACTTCAATTTTAGCGTTATATAAGTTATCAATAACCACCACATCGTAACCATTGTTTAATAATTCAACACATGTATGACTACCAATAAAGCCTAACCCACCTGTAACTAGTACTCTCATCATAGCCTCCTATTAATATCCAGCTAGTTGAAGTGTTTCTTCAGCTACCTTTTTCACATTCTCACTTGGCGTGTATCCTTCTCCATAGATATCTTTATGCAACAATTCCACTTCACCAACAAAATCTTTTAAGATATAGTTTGGCCCGTAACCATTAACAGTTATTGAAGTCAATATTGAATCATAACCTCCCTTTGGAAATTGATATTGATTCAACGTTTTATCAAATGTTAAGAAACTTGTTATATAATTTTTAATTTTTCCATTACTAACATTTGTCTCAATATATGGCATTACTTCATTTACAGTATCTAAAATATCTAATACTGATTGATTTCTAATGGAAGAAAGCATCGCATTTATCACATTGTTTTGTCGCTTCATTCTCTTGTAATCACTATCAATGTTACGAATTCTTGAGTATGCTAGAGCTTGTTCACCATCTAATTGTTGAACTCCAGCATACAACCCTAACGATGCTGCCTCAGCATCTGTTAAATTTATATCCACACCACCTACAATATCAACAATTTCAACCACAGAATCAAAGTCAAATTTAACATATTGTGTTAAATCCAAGTCAAGGTTGTAGTTCAATGTACTTAACGTCCCTTGGACTCCATCATACCAATACGCATGATTCAATTTTTCGTATCGCTCTTCCATTGGTTGATACATAATGTTATCACGTTGAACGGAAGAAATCGACATTGATTTATCTTCAAAATTTAAAGAAATAACTTTAATAACATCTGATCGTTGTTGCGTACCATCTTCTGATTGATCAATTCCTAATAAAGCAATATTTTCAACATCTCTATCCGAATCATGTACATATACTTCTGATTCTTTGAACGAATCTTTTTGATTCATACGGTTTAAAATAGAATCCATATATAGATTCACTCCAACAAAAGTAATTACTATTAGTGATAATATAGTTGACAAAACAATAATTACTCTCTTTTTCATTTTTGTTTTTGAATTTTTTTTAACTATTTTCTTCATTTATTTTTCCTCATTCATCAAATAATATACCATAGAATTAATAAAACACGAAGTATTGTCTCTAGGAGATTCGAGGAATGTTTCTTAATTTTGCTATAATATTAAAAATCAACTCCTTATTTATAAAAATACAAAACAATGTTGACAATATTAATGCAAAAATATTTGAATATATTTCATTGTAATAATATGTTGCCAATATAATTATAAGTACAACAAAAGTCATGGCATATAACTTTTTATCTGAGTTTAATTTCTCTACTTCGATAACTTTTTTATATCTAATAGAGTTTGTTATAATATTTGAAACCATACTTCCTAAAGCTGCCGCATATATTCCAATATGCTTTATGAAGAATATAGTGACAATAACATTCACAAATGCACCAATAACAGTCGTAGTCCCCAAAATCTTTGTATCTTTATAAGCCGTAAATATACCACCATAAAATCCAGACAAATTAGCAAAATACATAGAAATAGATAATAATGGAATATAATAATAAGCCTCGCTATAGCTTTCATTAATAAGAAAGGAAAATGCAAATGGCATAACTGAAATCATCATGACAACTAGGCTAATTAATAAACGTTTCAAATTTGCATAAATGAAATTATAGAAAGATTCGTGATTAGAGTCCTTGATTGATCTTGATGCCGTTTCCTTCCATGATGTATAAAAAAAACCGTAGAGTGTATTAATCAAATTAGGAAATTTACTAGCAATTGAAAAAACACCATTCGCTGAATTTCCCATTGTTGTCGTAATTATCAATCTAGATGACATATTCATGATTACCCAAGATATACTATTTGGCACAAGTGGTATAGAATATCTCACCATCTCATTCATCATAACTTTGTCAAAATTAGAGAGTTTCACATATTTATGTGTATTCATTACTACGAACGTAAATACTGCAGCTATAAAATTAGAGATTGCATACCCATAAAGCATACCCAAAAGCCCTAAATTCAAGTATACAATAAAAAGGACATTAAATATAATCGTAAGTAAACTTGCTATAAAATTAGAGAATGAATACAGTTTTATATTTCCCACTCCTCTAGCTAAGGAATTTGAAAGCCCCATTATTATTGTTGCACAATTAATAATAATCAACTCTAAAGTATATTTAAAATTAAAAATTTTAAATCCAACAAAATAACATAACAATGAGAAAAAGAAGCAACTAATGATTGTAAATACAAAAGTTTGGCTAATTACTTTACTCATTTCTTTTTCATTTGATGCATCGATTAAGAAACGAAACATTGATTCTTCCATTAGAAGAGTTATCACCGGAACTATAAACAAGGATAAAGTCATTACAAAATCGTATTCCCCGTATTCTGCTGTTGACAATACACTAGTATAAACCGGCAACAATAAAAAGGACACAACTTGTGTACTCAACTTCCCAATAGCTATTATTGCTGTGTTTTTTAGCAGTTTCTTTGTATGACTCATAGACACCCTTTCTTCATTTAAATGATATTTCACTATTTTAAATTGTCTAGAAAATTTTCTATTTTCAAGACACTAAATGTTTTTCATAAACTTAATCACTTTTTTTATTAATAGTTTTAATCTCCTTAATCTCATAGCTTTTTTTACACTTGTTTTAAAATCTAGATTTGGATAATAGTTGTTAAATTTTTCGTGCTCTGAACTAGAACATGTGGGTTGTTGTAATTGTTTATTACCATCTATCGCTTCTTGAACAGGTCTTTCCTCGAATATTATCTTCTCCGAAATGCATTTTAGCATCTCCCCACCCTTCTCATTGTTCTCTAATATTACAGAAATTCCCTTGGAATAATCGATACGATTTTTCATTAAACTTTTAAGCCCCCAAAAATCTCCTATTGTAATATCAGAAACTCGCTTATCAGTGGCATATTTACAAACATAACAAGAATCTCTAAATATACATCCATAAAAAAATGCTAAATAATACATTGAATCTTCTTTACTTTTTTCATATAGTATTTTACCGTTTTCATCAAATAACCTTAATTTATAATCATCATTATCTCTAAAACTTATATGTTGCGGGTCATATTGAGAAATTTCCTCTAAAAGCATTTTTTGAGAAGGTACACCATGACAAATTATATCAACTAGATAAAGATTATTATAATTATGTTTTAAGTAATTTTTCAAACCACTTACTTGACATGGTGTGCCGATAAATAAGACTTTTCTATTATTTAACAAATCTTTTTTTACACTTTTAAAGTTGTCATTGATATGACTATGAGTATATTTTGATCCCTTAAATTCCCTTATTTCTTCCAATGTTTCTGCCCTTTTATGTATTACTCCTTTATGTTTATCAAACACGCTTCCGTATACCACACCATTGTTATCGATTATATATTGACTAAGCACAGATGCCACTCCTCCTGAAGTAGAGGTAATTCTTTGACGGTCTTCATTAGCCCACGCTGCATATGCCTTCTTAGGTCGCACTAAAGAAATTGCATTATTTTCAGGACATGTCTTAAAACACAATTTACAGTTTATACATTTTGATTCGTCTATCTCTCCTATCAAATGGCCACGTTCATCTTCATTCATAAACACGGCATTAACTGGACAAACATTAGAACATGCGAAACAACCAGTGCACTTACCTCTTTTGCATATATACATATAATTAAGCTCCTTTCTCAGTTCAACTATAGCAATAATACTATTTAACAGATTTCTTTATAAAGTCTAAAGATGACTTCCTTAATACATTTAGTCTTGCATTTACAGTATCAAAATCTGTGCTTTCACGATTTAATAGAACATTAAAATTATCTAGGTTAATAATAGTTTGGTCTAATGGAATTCCAAAACTATCAAGTAAGGTCACAATTCTGTCATCATACTCACTTGAATCTAAATTAGATAGTTGAGGTATATAGAATCTTTTATTATACAATATTGAAAACACAGAACCGTGAAAAGATGATGATAAAACAATTTCAGCATGTTTAATTAAACTAATAAAATCCTCAGGAGATGAGTGAGAAAAGCGTTTCATACCGCTCGCCATTGCTTTATATGTTTTACCTGTACTAAACATTACATACACAGGAAGTCCCGTTGCTTTTTTTATTTGATTAATCAACTGTATGTACTCAGATGTATACTCAATCGAATAAAAGAATATGTATTTTTCTTTTGGGTACCTTTCACTTGACAAAGTATCCCACTCTTTAGTGTCTAGGAGCATTGTTGGATCAAGAGTAACGGTTATGTTCTGATCATCCATTTGTTTAGAAATCGCCATTGCACCCCTCTCTTCTCGAACTGATATAGAATCAAACGATTGAATATGTTTTACAAAATCAGTTGATGAAACGTTTTCAAGAAATTTATTCGAGTTGCCTAGACTGGGCGCATAAGATACTTTTTTCTTCTTTGTAAAATTCAACAAGTATGCATAGTCAAAATCCGGTATATTAATATTCCAAATTTGATCACTTCCACAAACAAAAACGTCAAAAATATTACCAATAGATATTAGTTCGTTAGCATTTTTATAATTACTTTCTGTTAAACTAAAATATTTTTTTGAAAATTCTTCAAAAGAATGTCTATGTTTTTTTATATGCTTATAGTCTATAGCGAACAAAATGTTATGTATTATGTTTTTTGAAGAGTTGTTAGGCTTGAAAATTTTATACATCTCTTTCTGTCCTTCATTTTGATAATCAATTAAATATACTTCTCCAAAATCGGATAAAGTCTTTTGCAATGCATATGCTTGCAATACAGAGCCATAATTTAATGCTTTGTGATAAGTTATTAGACCAATTTTATTCATATAATTCCTCCTGTGTATACACATTATTATAAATCGCAGCACTAAAATAAATGAAAGTAAAATTATAAAAGAAAGTAGAAAGAATATTCTCAGTTACTGCATATAAGCCAATCATAAAAATAGAGAGCAAAACATATATTTGTTTTTTACTAACTAAATATTTGATTGTTTTGAACAATCCTACAAAGAAAAGTATGACTGCAACAAGACCATTTGCCAGAAGCAAATTCAAATATCCTGAATCAAGAAATGCATATTTATTATTCCAATAATTCACTATTTTTTGTCCAAATAAACTGACTTGAAAACGATATAAGAAGATATGCGAGTATGTAATTCTATATTGCAATAATGAATCGATGGCTTTTATTAATGGTAACTGACCCACACTTCCATATACCCATTTTGGAAATACGTAACTTATTAAAAAAAGAATCAGTGATGACAAATACGTCAAATTTCCAAAGTTTATCAAAATTTGCATTTTTTTTGTTTTCCTTATTATAAAAACAAATACTATAAGCAAACAAATCACAGCGAATGATGTTCTGCTCTTTGTAAAGTAAAACTGTAACAAATTTATTAATGCCATTAACAATAAATCTTTGTTTTCAAACCTATCTTTGTACAAGACTAAAAATAGTAAAAATTCTTCTAATAACACTTTTCCTAGAACATTTGGATGCTCATATCCAAGAGCATTTCTCAAAACGGACTCTCCTTCACGCAAATGTACCATTTCTAAATTGTCAACGAATCCAAAAAAAGATGCCAGTATAATACTAATCATGAATATAATTTTGGTAATAAAACGAATCTTTAAAGTTTTTCTAAAACTAACATTTTTGATTCCTACAATCGCTAATATTATAATTAATGAAGTTGTGCTTTTAGAGAAATACCAGTTAAAAAAACCAAATATAATAAGTCCAAAAATTAGTAAGTATTCTTTTCTTTCATAGGACGTGGTGAATATTTTTAAAAAAACAAAGACTACGGATAAAAACAGAAAAAGAATTATTGGATATGTTTGCAATAATGATGTTCGTAAAGAGTAATATGCTGAAATGAAAAAAGTAAACGCAAAATAATACTCATTATTCCATTTTTTTAGTTCTTTAAAATAGTTCATATGTTTTACTCCTTAAGTTTTATCAATAACAAATACTAAGACACTTGATTTTATCCTAAGTAAATTTTTGTCAATTCGTCCACCTCAGTTTTAATGTCATACCCTGCTTTAGAAATGAGTTCTCTATTTATTTTACTTTCATTTGCTCGATCATAGATTTGCTCAATGGAAAGAACAATTTCCTCAACCCAATCATCTGGATTCTTTAGATCTACATATTTAAGGGTTTCTGCTACGTTTACCTCTTTACATATTTCTGTGGAAACTACACATCGAAGGCCATTGGCTTGTGCTTCCAGCAAAACCAATCCAAATCCTTCATAAATCGAAGGAAATATAAACAAATCCATCGCGCAAAGATACTTAGTTACCTCATTAGTTCCATATATAAACTTGACTCGGTTAGATAACCCAAGTGATTCAACTAAATTAACTAGTTTTTCTTTCTCTTCTCCATCACCAATAAACAGTACTTTTGTATTATACTCTTTGGGTATGTTATCAATAAGTTTAATAATATATTCCTGGTTCTTTTGTCTATTTAGCAATCCAACATGTCCTAGTACAATATTTTTCTCAAAGCCTAACTCTTTTCTAACTTTTTCCCTTAGAATTGAATCAAAGCCAAACTTATCAATCTCGATTGCATTGTTTAGAACAAAAAAATCTCTATTCCCATATAACCAGTTTCCCGCCTGCTTTGAGCAAGCAATTGCGTAACTATAAGAAAAATAGAAAAATGGTTTAATCAAATTATTGATTAGTGGATGTTGTGTATGATCATTATGACAGTGTGCTATTCTTGTTTCAACCTTCATTAACTTCGCGATTAACAGTTCCAATGCCATTGTCGAACTATTTCCATTAACATGAATTGCGTCGTAGCTGTTTAGTTTGATAAGCTTTATTAGTTTATACAAGTAAACAATCGGATTTTTCTTTCTATAATTGATTTCTATTATAGAATCAGTTATTTGTTCCAATGAATCAAAAACATCCTGTGTCATGAAAATCGTTGACAATATACTTATTTCCAATTCATCTTTATTCATATGCTTATATAAGTTTTGAATCATTATGGAAATACCATTATTATTAAATGGAACAGTATTTACAACAAGTACTCTTTTTTTTCTCATTTTTTTATGTCCTTTAATTTATAAATAAATAATATAATGCCAATAAACTTATAATTTAGCAACCTATATTGAATTTTGTGTTTGAATTTTAATTTTTTGCTTGCTTTACTCAACGTTTTAATGTTTTTATCATTATTTAAATCAAGACTAAGTTTTAGTAGTCCTTCTTTTTGTATTTTTTTTGTTGGGTGGTTTAATTTAAAATAATTTCCTATACACCTAACGTATGACATTGCTAAATAAAAAGCATAACTATTCTTTACTTCGACAAGCTCAAAAAACTCTTTTTTTTCAAGAACCTTCCTAATTAACTTAGATGCATACTTGCTTTCTTTGTCAAAATTAGCCCTATAACGTTCCATAACTGATACATCAGTGCGCACATAGTTATAGAGTATTTCATTGTAAATACCTAAAGAGCTAATGTCACTAAATAAGTCAACACAAAATAACAAGTCTTCTTGAAACAAAAGATCGTTTTTAAAATACTTTTTATTTACAGTATTTAAATTAACAACAATGTTCCATCCCACCCCACGTATTTTCCCATATAATAAATCTGGGATAATTATTGTATTAATTTGCTTTTTAAATAATATAGAGTTTGATTCATATGGTAGTCTATTTTTTTCTATTAACTTATTGCTCTGATTTAAAGTTTGAAATGCAAACATTATAACATCATTATCTGAATTTTTGGAAAAATCCACCAGTTTTGAGAAGCTCCCTTCTGAATAGTAATCATCAGCATCAGCAAAAGTTAGATGATCTCCGCAAGCATTTTTAATTCCTTCATTACGTGCAACAGATACCCCCTCGTTTTTTTTATTGATAATTTTAAACCTCTTATCAGATAAACTAAATTCCTCAATGACTTGCTTGGTTTTATCTGTTGACCCATCGTTCACAATAATAACTTCATAGTTACAGTAGTCTTGCTTTTTTATTGAATCAAGTAGTTGTGCGATAGTCCCTTCTCCGTTGTATACTGGAATAACTATACTTAGCTTATCAATCATTTTTTATATCTCCTTTTGATATAATTTTATTTACTAATTCATCCAACTTTTTGCAAAAGTTCAAATTATTTTCATTTATCATTACAATGCCATCATCAAATTGTTTTTTTTCTGCTAATAGTATGGTTTTATATAAATCATCTGTGGTATAAACAGGTAATATACCCCAACCTTCTTTTGCTAAAAACTTCACAAAATCAACTTGGTGATCATTTACATGCTCTCCATATTTTGCCTGTCGAGGGACTACGATGGGTACCTTTCCATTTTTAATTGGCATTAGAAAACTTGCAGGACCACCATGTGTTATTACAACTGATGCCTTCTCTATATAATCAGACATCTCATCATAATTTAACATTTTCTTATATTTACAATATTGTGGTATATATGTAGAATAACCAATTTGCATAAACACCTCATTTTTTACTTTTTTTTCTTTAACGAGCTTATCTATTTCTTGGATTAATCTATCAAATTGCTGCTCATGCGTTCCAACTGTAACGAAAATCATAACTCAAATCCTTTCTCTTAAAATAAACTTCCGAATAATTTTGCTTTTGGATATACTTTTAGTTGTTCCTCCCACTGAACTATAAATGCATTAGATATAGGATAAACAAGTTTTCCAGTAATAGTTGGTTTATCAACCCTGTCAAAAACCTCGATATATACAACTTTGCATCCGAAAGCCTTTCCTATATAAAAGAATGGCACAGCTACGGCCGCACCAGATGAGACGATTACATCAGGTTTTTCTTTGATTAATACTTTTACTGCTAAGAAAGTATTTCTTAGCAAGTTCTTTAAATTTCTATTTGTTGGAAAATAGCAATTGATCATTCTTTCATCTTTCAGTACACTTCTTGCGTCAGGTTTGTCAAACGTCACCCAAAATCTTTCGTACTTTTCCCAAAAAGGTTTAAGCGCATATAAATGTGCCAAATGCCCACCACTAGAGCCCACTAATGCTATTTTCATATTACAATGCTCCTTTTCCATAGATCACACTTTTTACAGTTTTATATATAATTATAAAATCTAAACCAACTGTCCAATTTCTATAATAATAGTCATCCAATTTACACCTATCTTTGAAACTAACATCACTTCTACCGTTAGCTTGCCACATTCCAGTTATACCAGGTTTAGATTTAATTATTGAATCGTAGTATATACCCATATCTTGTTTTTCTCTAAACAAGTAAGGTCTAGGTCCTACAAAACTCATCTCTCCTTTTAATACATTAATAAATTGTGGAAATTCATCTAAAGATGTTTTTCGTAATTTTTTTCCAACTTCTGTAATTCGTGGATCGTTTTTGATCTTTTTTTCTGTTAAATATTCTTCTCGTATGCTTGGATTACTACTCATTAAGTCCTCCAACACAGCTTCTGCATTCGGTATCATTGAGCGATATTTATATATCCTTATTTTTTTTCCATCTTTACCAATTCGGTCCTGTGTAAAAAAAATAGAATCTCTATCTCCAGAGCGAACATACTTAAACTTTACATATAACGTTAACGGAAACAATATAGCACAACCTGCTAAACCAGCACAAATATCAACGAACCGCTTGAAAATATTAGCTATCATTCCAATACGTCCTTTGGACGTGGAAATAAAAAAGTGATGGAGAAAAACACTCCATCATCTTAAAGAAAAAAAACAAATCGTATAAAAGGTACCTTCACTACT
>LVZN01000008.1 GCA_001695645.1 Erysipelotrichaceae bacterium MTC7
TTTCACAAATAAATTATACCAAAAATAACGCCTATTCTCTTACGAGTTTAGGCGTTATTTTTATGATTTGAAGCTGTACTAAGTGTCACAGCCCCTTGTATCAGGATCAGCAGTTGCAGTGAATCGCTTCAATGCAGAGGCGTATGCAAAAGCCGATACGTACGAACACATGGATATGCAATTTGAATATGCAAGTCCAGAAACAATTAAAAAACAAATAAAGAAAGAATTTGCAAACGACAACATGAAGGTATTGGATATCGTTAGCGAAAGCGAACGAGGAACCGATGCAAAACTACATGATGTATATCGTGTAGAAACGGTAGCTTTAGATAGTCCAATTGTTCAAGCGGATAATCCAATCGCAGAAAATGTCTATATGGTGTATGTCCAAATGACAGATACAAAAGCACCAATCATTAAAGCAAAAGATATTGAACTACATGTAGGCGATACATTTGACATTCATGCATTAGAAGCTGATGCATATGATATTATTGATGGAAGTTTGACAATTGAAGTTGTTAAAAATGATGTGGATACTGCTACTGCAGGAACATATGAAGTCATCTTAGAAGCAACTGATGCAAATCACAATACTTCGCGTAAAGTGGCAACAGTCACTGTGATTGAAGAAGAAGAACAAGAACAAGAACAAGTTGAACAAGTTGTGCAAACAACACGTACAACAAATACAACTACTCCAACATATACTGCACCTACACCAACTCCTGCATTAGACCGCAACAATTTATCAGTTCGTGGTTGGAAAGTAGTCGTTGGTAGTGATGTTAGTGATGGCGTGATTCGTTCATATATGAGTGAGTTACAAAACTTACCAGCAAAATTTAATAACTCCAACCTTCACACAATCATGATTGATAACAGTTTTGCATATCCGTATTTAGGTATGGCTTACAGTGATGGTCGACTTTGGTTGAATGGATCTGCTTACTATGCAACAACTGCATTACATGAAATGACACACATGTACGATTATGCAAACAATGCATCAGCAGGTTTGGAAGCAATTTTCCAAGCAGAAAAAAATAACCTACCTGCAAAATTTAGTGGAAACATGCGAGATAACCGTTACGAATGGCTAGCTAACTTAGTGGTGTACTACTACTATGATCAAGCAACATTACGTGCAGCTGCACCACAATCCTTTGCATACATCCAAAGTGTTTTAAACTAATAGAAATTACTGAAATAATGTTTTCATAATGATATATTTGCTAAGGCAAATAAGAAAAGTCCAGGCCCCCCTTACCTGGACTTTTCTTATGAAAAAAGGTCTATGCGCATAGACCTTTTGTATGTGAATGATGATTAATCTTTCATGATGGCACCTTTAGCAGCGCTATCAACAAGTAATGAGTAACGTTTCAACCATCCGTGTTTTACGTTTGGTTCTTTTGGTTGCCATGCTTCTTTACGTTTAGTTAGTTCCTCATCGCTTACTTCAACGTTAATGCTGTACGCAGGAATGTTGATGTCAATGATATCCCCCTCTTGAATAAGGGCGATATTTCCACCAGCTGCAGCTTCTGGACAAACATGTCCAATACTTGCACCACGGCTTGCTCCTGAGAAACGTCCGTCGGTAATAAGGGCAACGGTTTTATCGAGTTTCATTCCTGCAAGTGCACTGGTTGGGTTTAACATTTCACGCATTCCTGGACCGCCCTTTGGTCCTTCATAGCGAATGACAACCACATCCCCATCAACAATGCTTCCTTTATAGATGGCATCAATGGCTTCTTCTTCGCTATTGAATACACGAGCTGGTCCTTTGTGTTGTAGCATCTCTTGTGCCACCGCACTACGTTTTACCACACATCCTTCTTGCGCGATGTTTCCAAACAAAATGGCAATACCTCCAGTTTTCGAAAATGGTGTTTCGACAGGTTTGATCGTATTTGGATTACGGTTTGTGATTCCTTTGATGTTATCACCAACCGATTGGCCACTTACCGTTAAAGCGTCTAAATCAAGTAAGTTAAGTTTTGCAAGTTCATTTTGTACTGCCGGGATTCCGCCAGCCGCGTTAAGGTCTTGCATATGTGTATCTCCAGCAGGTGCTAAGTGACAAAGGTTAGGAACTTTTTCACTCATCTCATTAAACATGTTTAAATCAAGAGGAATACCCGCTTCATTTGCGATTGCTAGTAAGTGCAAAACACTATTTGAAGAACAACCAAGGGCCATATCGCAAGCTAAGGCATTACGAATGCTTACAGGATTGATGATGTCGCGAATTTTGATATCCTTTTCAACCATTTCCATAATTTGCATACCTGCACGTTTTGCGAGTTGCGTTCTACGGCTTGAAATGGCAGGAATCGTCCCGTTACCTGGTAAAGCAATTCCAAGGGCTTCACTTAAACAGTTCATCGAGTTTGCCGTATACATACCTGCACATGAGCCACAACCTGGACATGAATTTTCTTCAACATCAAGAAGTTGAGTTTCATCGATCATACCTGCTTTATATGCACCAACGGCTTCAAAGGTTTTTGATAGGGATACTTCTTCACCTGCAACATTTCCCGCCAACATCGGTCCACCACTACAAACCACGGTTGGAATGTTGATGCGGCTTGCCCCCATGATCATTCCTGGGACAATCTTGTCGCAGTTAGGAACTAGAACCAATCCGTCAAGAGCATGTGCAATGGTCATACTTTCAACTGAATCAGCGATAAGTTCACGTGAAGGAAGTGAATAGCGCATTCCTTCGTGTCCCATCGCAATTCCATCACATACACCAATCGATGGGATTTCAATAGGTGTACCACCAGCCATACGTACCCCAGTTTTTACAGCTTCAGCAATTTTATCTAAGTGGATGTGTCCAGGCACAACTTCACTGTGTGCACTAATCACACCAATTAGAGGGCGATCCAATTCTTCTTTTGTGTATCCCATGGCATAAAACAAACTACGAGCCGGTGTTTTTTCTACACCTTCAGTCACGTTTGCACTTCTTAACTTTTTCTTATCAATCATAGTTCTACTCCTCTAAATATTTTGTGTAAGTTTCTTTTATTGTATCATCAATTGCAAGTTGTTAGCATGTAACTCGCTTTAGGTGAGAAAAAGAAGGCAAGCTGCCTTCTTCGTCGTTTATTTTTGTAACCAGCTGTACATACTACGTAATTCTTTACCAACTTTACATAGTTCAGTAGCTGCTTCTTTTGTACGAGTTGTTAAGAATTGTGCTTGGTGTCCAGCGTTCATTTCTTGGATGAAGTCACTTGCGAATGTTCCATCTTGAATTTCTGCTAAGACTTTTTTCATTTCTTTACGTGTATCTTCAGTAATGATTCTTTTACCAGTGCGGTAGTCTCCAAACTCTGCAGTATTTGAAATTGAATAACGCATCATTTCAAATCCACCCGAGTTGATTAAATCAACGATAAGTTTCATTTCGTGCACACACTCGAAGTATGCCATTTCTGGTTCGTAACCTGCTTCAACTAATGTTTCAAATCCTGCTAACATCAATTCTGTAACCCCACCACAAAGAACTGCTTGTTCACCAAATAGGTCAGTTTCAGTTTCTTCTTTAAATGTTGTTTCAAGAATACCAGCGCGACCAGCTCCGATTCCACCAGCGTATGCAAGTGCGTAATCTTTTGCTTTTCCGCTGTTGTCTTGGTAGATTGCAATCAGTGAAGGAACACCTTTTCCTTCTACGTATTCGCTACGTACCGTGTGTCCAGGACCTTTTGGTGCAACCATAATTACATCAATGTAATCAGCTGGTTGGATTTGGTGGAAGTGAATGTTAAACCCGTGGGCAAACATTAAGACATCTCCATCTTTCATGTGTTTTTCTACTTGGTTTTTGTAGATGCTTGCACATGTTTCATCTGGCACCAACATCATAACGAAGTCACCTGCTTTTGCAGCTTCTTCAATTCCCATAACAGTTAATCCTGCAGCTTTTGCTTCTGCAACGCTTTTACTTGATTCACGTAGACCAACAACTACGTTTGCTCCACTATCTTTAAGGTTTTGTGCATGTGCATGTCCTTGTGAACCATACCCAATAATTGCGATGGTTTTACCATCTAATAAACCTAAATTACAATCTGTGTCATAATACTTCTTAATCATCTTGTTCTCCTCCTCAATCGTCTGAATCCGTGTTGCTTAACGGACCTCTAGAAATACCTGTAATACCAGTTCTACAAACTTCAATAATCTCATAACAATTCATGAGTTCCATAAATCCATCGAGTTTTTCAGGAGCTCCTGTTAACTCAACGATGAGAGAATCTTTGCTCAAGCTAATAATTTTCCCCCTATATATATCGACAATCTCTTTGATTGCAGAACGTTCTTTTTTGTCTGCGCCAACTTTCATTAGCAACAGTTCGCGATACAAACTATTTTCTTTTTCAAGGGTAAAGATATCCTTTACAACCTCGAGCTTTCTTGTTTGTGTAAGAATCTGTGATAACGATTGATCATTACCAATAAAGACAACTGTGATTCTAGAAATGCTAGGATCGTTTGTTGCACTTACGGTAAGAGAATCGATGTTAAAGCCTCTTCGTCCAAACAAACTAACAATTCGAGTTAGTACATTTGCTTTGTTTTCAACGAAAATACTAATAATTTCTTTTTTTGACATGTTATCCCCCTTACTTAATCAATCATCATATCTTCAATGGTTCCACCATTTGGAATCATTGGTAACACACGTTCATGTTTATTAATTTCACAATCAATCCAAACAGGTCCCTTGCTTTGTAAGGCTTGTTTGAATGCTGTTTCAAATTCTTCAGGTGTTGTTGCGCGGTATCCTGTCGCGCCAAAACCTTCAGCGAGTTTCACAAAGTCTGTTTTCCTTTGTGGTTCTGTTTGTGAATAGTGTTTTTCATAGAACACCGTTTGCCATTGGTATACCATACCTAGGACATGGTTGTTCATAATAATGGTAATGATTGGTAAGTTTTGTGAAACAGCCGTGCACGCTTCATTTAAATTCATGTGGAAACTTCCATCTCCAGTGAAATGAATCACGCGTTTATCTGGTTGACCAAGTTGCGCTCCAATCGCTGCTCCATAGCCATACCCCATCGTTCCAAGTCCACCACTAGTTAAAAATGATTTGGTGTTCTTGTGTTTGATAAACTGGGCTGCCCAAAGTTGGTGTTGACCAACATCGGTTACATAAATGGTTTCTTTATCTGTAAGTTCACATGCTTTTTGAATCACTTCTTTTGGTCGAAGTGGTGCATCAGCTAGTGGTACGTTAATATCTTTTTTCCATCCGTGCACCATTTGCACCCAATCTTGATGATTGGCTTGTTTTACAAGTGGTGTTAAGATGTTTAAAGCATCTTTTATGTCAGCAACGATATCGTAGTTGATGACAACGTTTTTGTTGATTTCACTTTCATCGATGTCAATTTGAATAATCGCAGCATTTTGTGCAAAACGATTGGGATTCAAAGCAACACGATCAGAGAATCTTGTTCCAAGTGCGATAACTAAGTCAGCAGCATCAACTGCTCGATTGGCGGCCATGCTTCCATGCATTCCAATCAAACCTAAATTTTTTGGATCGTCTGCATCAAGGACACCAGCTGCCATTAAGGTATAGGTTGCTGGTGCATCGATCTTTGTAAGAAAATCAGCCAACTCATTTCTAGCATCAGAACTTGCAACTCCTCCACCGAAATAGATCACTGGCTTTTTCGCGCTGTTAATAACTTCAGCAACTTCTTCCATTTTCTTTGTATCAATGGTTGGGTGTGGTGCTAGTGTGCGAGGTTTCGCTGGTTCAAATTCGTAAACCGCATTGGTTACATCTTTTGTTACATCAACAAGAACTGCACCTTTTCTTCCTTCTTGTGCAATGCGGAATGCATCACGTAAAGCATTTGCCAAATCTTCGATTCGGTTTACAAAGTAATTGTGTTTGGTAATCGGTAATGTGACTCCAGTAATTGATACCTCTTGAAACGCATCACGTCCAATGAGGTCATCTGCAACGTTTGCTGTAATTGCAACGAGTGGAATACTATCCATATTTGCGGTTGCAATTCCGGTAACTAAATTGGTTGCCCCTGGACCGCTTGTTGCAATACATACTCCCGTTTTACCTGTAGCTCTTGCATATCCATCAGCAGCGTGAGCAGCACCTTGTTCGTGTGCTGTCAAAACGTGTTTGATTCGCTTTTGATAATCATACAAAGAATCATAGATAAAAAGGGCGGCACCACCAGGGTAACCGAAAACAGTATCTACACCATGTTCCATAAGGATTTCCATTATGATTTGTGATCCTTTTAATTTCATATTCTGTTCCCCCTTTATAACTACACTACATTATAATATAATTAATCTCATTATAACTAGTTATTTGCGAAATGCAAGGGAATATGAAAGAAAATGTAAAAATTTGTAACAATTTGGTGTATAATGAAAATGTTTTCAACAAAAACGGAAATATACATCTATAATATATTAAAAATAAAGTGATATCCGAAATTGTATCCACACTGAAATAGCGTATAATAATAGGATAAAGGAAGTGAGAAAATGAAAGTCGTAGAAGAGGCGTTATTGTTGAACCATTTAAAGTCAGCATTACAACTTACAGAAGAACATGATGAGATTCTAATCAAGCGCGGGGAAGGTGAACCTGTCATGATGATGACTCTAGCAAAATACAATGAAATAAAAGCGCAAGCATACCGTGCCAAAGCTAGCGGTGAAGGATATGCAGACTAAGGTATTGCAAGCCGACCAACTAGAAACCATTCAATCCTATATTCAAGCGGGAAAAGTTGTTGCTTTTCCAACGGATACCGTGTTTGGTGTTGGCGTGCGCTTTGATGATGAACAAGCGTTGCATGCATTGAAACAAGCAAAGCAAAGAGATTCGCATAAACCCATTCCAATGATGGTGCAAAATCTTGTGCAAATGAAACAGGTTGCCGATGTGGATTGGCGCATGGATGTGTTATACAAGCATTTTATGCCAGGAGCATTGACGGTTGTTCTCAATCGAAAAGAAAATATACCATCATACGTTAGTGATGGGAAAAAGACGATTGCCATTCGCATTCCGGACGATGCATTATTGTTAGAACTGTTAGCAAATGGGCCAATGTTGGTCACATCTGCCAATCTAAGTGGCGAACTTCCAGGTAAAGATGAACAAGAAGTGCTTGCCCAACTGGATGGACGAATCGATGCGATTGTAAAGGGAAAAGCAAAAGCAAATATCGCAAGTACAATTATAGATCTAACAGGTGAAAGGATCACTTTACTACGTGAAGGGGTATATTCACTTGCACAGATAGAAGCAGTGTTGAAGGAGGAACAACGATGAAAATTGCATTAGCATGTGATCATGGTGCTTACGAGTACAAAGAAATGATCAAAGAGTATGTCCAAGAATTGGGACATGAGGTTGAAGATTTTGGAACCTACGATACCTCCTCCATGGATTATCCAGATACGGTATATCCCGCTGCAAAATCAGTAGCGCAAGGAAAAAGTGATCGTGGGATTGTTTTATGTACAACTGGAATTGGTGCAAGCATTAGCGCAAACAAGGTTATTGGTGTGCGCTGTGCACTGGTAAGTGATACGGTGACTGCAAAACTAACACGTGAGCATAACGACTCGAATATCTTGGCGCTTGGACAAGGTGTGATTGGCCAACTTGTAGCAAAAGAAATTGTTAGAATCTGGTTAGCAACCGATTTTTCAAAAGAAAGTAAACATCAAAGACGAATTGATAAATTATGTGTAATAGAGGAGAAAGAATTAGATGAAAGATAAACAAATATTTGATGCGATCCAAAAGGAAGCGGATCGCCAACTATACAACATTGAACTGATTGCATCAGAAAACTACGTGAGCCAAGATGTGCTTGATGCTGCTGGTTCGGTATTAACCAACAAATACGCAGAAGGCTATCCTGGAAAACGTTATTACGGAGGATGTGAATACGTTGATGTTGTCGAAGATTTAGCAAAAGAACGTTTACAAAAATTATACGGAGCTGAACATGCCAATGTGCAACCACACTCAGGTAGTCAAGCAAATATGGCGGTATACTTAACCGTCTTAAAACCTGGAGACAAAGTGCTAGGGATGGATTTAGCCGCAGGTGGTCACTTGACGCATGGGCATCCATTAAACTTTTCTGGACTACTTTACAACTTTGTAAGTTATGGAGTGGACAAAGAAAGTGAAGAAATTGATTATGAAGCACTACGTGAAATTGCCTTAGCAGAAAAACCAAAATTACTTGTTGCAGGAGCAAGTGCATACAGTAAAATTATTGATTTTGCGCGCATCAAAGATATCTGTGATGAAGTTGGTTGTTATTACATGGTAGATATGGCACATATTGCTGGATTGGTAGCTGCTGGATTACACCCGAATCCTGTACCATATGCAGATTTTGTGACAACAACGACACATAAAACTTTACGCGGACCACGTGGTGGAGTCGTTATGTGCAAAGAGAAGTTTGCAAAAGATTTAGATCGTTCGGTATTCCCAGGAATGCAAGGTGGTCCATTGATGCATGTCATTGCCGCAAAAGCAGTTTGTTTCTATGAAGCGTTACAACCGGAGTTTAAAACATACCAACAACAAGTAATCAAAAACGTGAAAGCATTGGCTGACGTATTACAAGAAGAAGGTTTCCGTTTGGTAGCTGGTGGTTCTGATAACCACTTATTGTTGGTTGATGTGAAAACATCACTAGGTTTAACAGGAAAAGCTTGTGAAAAGACATTGGATAAAGCGGGGATTACATGTAACAAAAATGCGATTCCTTTCGATGAAGAAAAACCGTTTACAACAAGTGGAATTCGTTTAGGAACACCTGCCATGACATCACGTGGCTTCAAAGAAAAAGAATTCGAACAAGTGGGACGTTGGATTGCCCGCGCACTGAAACAAATTGACGATGAAACAGAACTTGCTAAAATTAGAGAAGAAGTTCGTGCCTTAACGGTAAATTATCCGATTATTAGAGGAGAAGAATAGTTGATGAAAAAAATATTAATAGCATTTTGCATGTTAGGTATGCTAGTTGCTTGTTCTGGTGAAAGCAAAGATGAGACAAGTACTACGGATACCAACAGCAAAGAAACTGGTAAAGACGTTACCTTTATTCAACAAACAAAGGATTATGATGACGATTTACCTGCTGTTAAAATGATTGTTTCTGTTGATGGACAAGAAAAAGAAATTGATATGGTCATCTTTGATAAAGAAGCACCAAAAGCAGCAGAAAACTTTTTAACACATGCAAAAGATGGATACTATAACGGCGTACCGTTCCATCGTGTGATTCAAGACTTCATGGTCCAAGGTGGTGATCCAACCGGTAGTGGTGCTGGTGGAGAAAGCATTTGGGGAACACCATTTGAAGATGAGTTTTCTGCAAACTTAGTTAACGTACGTGGTGCGCTGTCGATGGCAAACAGTGGTCCCAATACCAATGGTTCCCAATTCTTCATCGTACAGGCAACAACAAGTAACGGATTTTCACAAACGTATAGCGAAAGCGATGCAAACTATAAAGCACTCAAGAGCATCTACGAAGAACTTGGTGGAACACCATGGTTAGATGGTGTACATACCGTCTTTGGAATGGTTGTACAAGGTATGGATGTTGTTGATGAAATGGCAGCGATGCAAAGCGATCAAAGTGGAACACCGTCTGCTGACATTCACATTGTATCGATGGAAGTTTGTACGTTCAAAGATATTAAATAAAGAAAAACGAAAAACCTTCAAGCAAAATTGTTTGGAGGTTTTTATGCCTTCACATGGATTTCATTTGTTTATGCGCTTTGATGTGGTAAAATTATTGAGCGAGGAAAGATTATGGAAGAAAATAATACACGAAAAATAAAAGTGGAAAAACATGTTTGGCCAGATGAGCGACAAGCACAACGCAACAAAAGACGTAAAAATGTCTTAATGGTTGTTTTGTGTATTTTGTTTTTCTTGGGAGGATACCTTTTTAATGGTGCGACAAGTGCAACACCAATGATTAACAATCGTGATGGTGCTTTAGAAAGTGAATCACAAAAGTTTAATGAAATATATGAAATCATGCAAACAGAATGGTATTTTGGAAAAGATCAAAAAGATATTACCGAATACTTACTGGATCAAAGCATCTTCGGGTTGGCAAACTATAACGAAAGTGACCCCCATACACAATATTTAAGTGCTGAAGAGGCAAAAAGCTTAATGACATCGTTAAGTGGTTCGCTTACCGGAATTGGAATTCAGTACTACAAACAAAACGATTCCATTTTGGTTGATAAAGTATACAAAGACTCACCTGCAGAAAAAGGTGGGCTCATCCAAGGAGATATCATTACCAAAGTAGATGGTGTGGATATTACAGGAATGGATATTGATAAGATTAAAGAAATGATTTTGGGTGAAGAAGGAACGAAAGTTCGCGTCGAAATCAAACGTGGTTCAGATGTAAAAACCATCGAGATGACAAGAGCAACCATTTCCATCACGGCCTATGGATATGTGAAAGATGGTGTTGGAATTCTTGAATTGTCTTCTTTCTCTGATAATACAGCAGATGAAGTAGCAGCCTATGCCAAAGCATTTAAGGAACAAGGTGTGAAAAACATCGTCTTGGATTTACGAAATAATGGTGGTGGATATGTGCAAACAGCACTTGATATTGCTGGTATCTTCATGGGTCCAGGGAAAACGGTCATCTATCAAGAGAATAAAAAAGGTGATTTAACGGCTTACGAATCAAACAAGGTGGCTGAGACTTACGAATTTGACAATTATGCGATTTTGATGAATGCAAATACAGCTAGTGCTTCAGAGTTATTAGCTGCTGCTTTCAAAGAACATTTACATGCATCTCTTGTGGGAACCAAAAGTTATGGAAAAGGAACGGTGCAACAATCCGTTGACTTTAAAGATGGAAGTATCTTTAAGTTCACGGTTGCACAGTGGTTAACCCCAACAAAGGAAAAAATTAATAAAGTAGGATTGGAACCAGATGTTGAAAGTAAATTACCAACAGCATTGACGTTCACGCCAAGCTCTGATGATAAAACATACAAAGTGGATGAAGTGGGTGCAGGTATCAAAGATGCACAAATCTATCTGGCCTTCTTAGGCTATGATGTCGACCGTCAAGATGGATATTTTTCTTCAAAAACGGCAAGTGCACTAGAACAATTTGAAAAAGACAACAAGCTGGCAGAAAATCAAACAATTGATGAAGCCATCTTGAGTGCTTTGAATTCTGCTTGTGCAAGAAAATGGCATGATGAAAAAGATACACTTGATAGCCAATTGTTAAAAGCGATAGAGGTCGTAAATAAGTAATGTGAAACCTGGAGAAATCCGGGTTTTCTTTTGTTTTTCACAAACGAAGTAAGAGGTTGGATTTCTATACAAACCTAGGCTTCTATGGTAGAATGATGCATACAAAGGGAGGCGTTTATGGAAGATCAATTGTTTCAATTAGTGAGTGAATTTCAACCCCAAGGAGATCAAATTGCCGCAATCAAAGAATTGACGCAAGGTATCCTTGAACATAAAAAAGAACAAGTCTTACTGGGTGCTACAGGTACAGGTAAGACCTTTACGGTTTCTAATGTAATTGCGCAGGTGAATAAACCAACCCTTGTATTTGTCCACAACAAAACCTTGGCTGGTCAATTGTACACCGAATTCAAAGAGTTCTTCCCACATAATCGGGTCGAGTATTTTGTGTCAAACTTTGACTACTATCAACCAGAAGCGTACATTCCAACCAGTGATACGTACATCGATAAAACTACGAAACAAAATGAGGAGTTGGAGATGTTGCGAATGTCTGCTGTAAATAGTGTACTGGAACGTCGAGATACGATTATCGTCGCTTCCGTTGCTTGTATTTATGGTAGTAGTGATCCAGCGATTTATCGTGGTATGTTTATGAACATTCGGGTGAATGAACAAATTGATCGCAAAGAACTTGTTGGTAAGTTGGTTGCACGTCAATATGTCCGTAATGACATGGATCTAAAAAAAGGAACGTTCCGTGTTCGTGGAGATAGTATTGAAGTCGGGCTTGGATATACCGATGATTATATTTTACGGATCGAGATGTTTGATGATATCATCGAGCGAATTGTCGAAGTGGATCCCTTAACTGGAAAAGTGCACCAAGGATATCAACTGTATAACATTTATCCGGCAAGTGGATATGCAACACCAAAAGAGCAAATTGAACGTGCTTGCGTTGGAATTGAAACAGAGTTGGAAGATCGTTTGGAATATTTTCGTGGTGATGATAAACTCCTAGAAGCACAACGCTTGGAACAACGTTGTTTGTATGATGTGGAAGCACTACGTGAATTTGGAGTATGTCCAGGAATTGAAAATTATTCACGTCATATTGATGGGCGTGCACCTGGTCAAATGCCATACACCTTATTTGATTATTTTCCAGATGACTTTTTAATCGTGGTGGATGAAAGCCACGTAAGTTTGCCACAAATTCGTGGAATGTTCAATGGAGACCGTGCACGAAAAACGACGTTGGTGGATTATGGATTCCGCTTACCTAGTGCGCTGGATAACCGCCCTTTACGTTTTGAAGAGTTCGAAGGTAAAGTAAATCAAGCCATTTATGTAAGTGCGACACCTGGAGACTATGAACTAGAAAAAACCAATGGAAAGATTGTTGAACAGATCATTCGTCCAACGGGTCTACTTGATCCAAATGTCGAAATTCGAAAAACAATGGGTCAAATTGACGATATTGTTGATGAAATTCACAGCCAAATTGAAAAAGGTGAGCGTACGTTAATTACAACACTAACTGTACGTATGGCTGAAGAACTAACTGCCCATTTGAAACAAATGGACTTTAAGGTTGCTTGGTTACACCACGAAGTAACAACCATTGAACGTACGGAAATCATCCGTGAATTGCGTCAAGGGAAATACGATGTGCTTGTCGGAATCAACTTGTTGCGGGAAGGGTTAGACATTCCTGAAGTTAGTTTGATTTGTATTCTTGATGCGGATAAAGAAGGATTCTTACGAAGCAAGCGTTCGCTAGTTCAAATTATTGGTCGTGCTGCACGTAATGAACATGGACGTGTCATTATGTATGCAGATAAAATGACGGATAGTATGCAATATGCAATCGATGAGACAAGTCGACGTCGTGCCATTCAAGAAGCGTACAATAAAGAACATGGCATTACACCAAAAACAATTATCAAACCAATTCATGAAGCACTTCACTCTGTGGAAACCAAAGAGATGGCGAAGAAGTACATGAATAAAGATAAGAAACTGTCGAAGAAAGATAAAGATAAAATGATTAAGAATATAGAAAAAGAAATGAAGGAAGCTGCAAAAGTGTTAGACTTTGAACGTGCCGCTGAACTTCGTGATATTTTAATGGAGTTGCGTAATGAGTAAACAACAAAACCATAAAATGTACTGGTTTTTGGTCGTCGTTGCCATTGAAATCATGGCAGCAAACTTTGCTCACCCGATTACTCCAACCCTATTACAAAACCTACACATGCCAGACTATATGTTTGGCTTTGTGTATGCAGGAATGTCGTTTACCAACTTTTTGTTTTCACCAATGTGGGCAACCCTTGGAAAACGCTTGGGTAGTAAAAAGACCTTATTGATTTGTTGCTGTGGCTACGGGTTTGGTCAGTTTTTGTTTATGCTATTTAAAACACCCATGCCAATTATGTTTGCCCGCATGGTGAGTGGCTTTTTCGTTGGTGGTATTTTTGTGAGTCAATTAACTTATATTATTCATCAAGCAGATCATGAAAGTCGCGGTAAGTTTCTAGCACTAAATGCGACAATTCAAACGGTGTTTGGTGCATTTGGGTATATGATTGGTGGATTTAGTGGGTTGGTATCTACAGAATTTACCTTTATGTTACAAGTGCTAACACTTATTGCCAGTGGTGTCTTGTTTTTTGTGATTTTGGATGAGGATAAAGAGGAAACACAAACGAAATTCTCTTTTCATAAAGAAGCCAATCCATTTCGAGCATTCTTTAATGCGCGTAAGTTTATGAGTTTTGCCTTTATCATCTTATTTACGGTTGTGTTTTTAACTTCGTTAGCGACAACGACCTATGACCAAAGTTTAAACTATTATTTAAAAGATGTATTCAATTTCAACTCCAGTTATAACGGTATTATGAAAGCAGTCGTAGGATTGATTTCACTGCTTGCCAACACAACGATTTCCTTGTGGATCATGCGCCACACCGATGTGGCAAAATCATTTGTCGTGGTATGTCTAGTTGCATCATTACTGTTGTTTGGTGTTTACATGAGTAGTGATTTTCTACCGTTTGCATTCTTCAACTTATTATTCTTTGGTGTGAATGCAATTTATATTCCATTGATCCAAGATCTATGCGCAAAAAATGCAACAGAAGCATACAGTGGAGAAGTGATGGGATTTTATAATTCAATGAAATCGATGGGAATGGTCATTGGTGGCGTATTTGCTGGTGCAATCTATACAGCAGGACCAAAATTATCATTTTTATCCAGTGGGATTTTCTTCGGTTTATCCGCAATCTTGATTTTCTTGTTGCGTGTGTCACGAAAAAGTAAAATGAAACCATAAAATAATGTTACAGATAGTCAATTCTATTTAAAACAGAGTTTCCTTTACGGCAAATGAAAGTTATAACATTTTTAAGTAAAAGTTGCATTAGAGTTAACTAAAGTACTTGTTATCAAAAAATCCTGACCTCATAATGAGTTCAGGATTTTTTTGATTTATCACACTTCTGTTTCGTGCTCGGTGACAATGTTTTCTAAAATAAGTCCTTCAAACGCGGAAAAAGTATTACATTCTTTGGCGAGTTGAATAATATTTTCTTTACTAAATAACTCCACCAACGCTTCATACAAATCATGAAAAATACGTTTGTCTGCTTTATTGATAGCAACAAGAAGAACAATATTTACAACTTGATCATTCCAACGAATTCCCTTTTTTGAGATGCACACACTAACGCTAGTTTTGAGTGCTTCCATCTTCATGGCGTGAGGAATTGCAATATTTCCAAAAGCGGTAGATGCAGCATTTTCGCGAATGAGCACCTTATCTTCAAATGTTTCATCAACGTACTTTAAACTGAGCATTTTTGACGATAAGATGTGTAATACTTCATGTTTAGTTGACGCTTTTGTATTTGCAAGGAATAGTTCTGATGAAAAAAATTGGTGGAATTTGCTTTTCAAAATCCAATTTTTACGATTGTTAAATATCTTGTTAATTGTGTCATAAATTTGCACTTTATCTACTTGCTGAAAAAACGGTGGTATAAAGATAACATCTTGAACAATTTTTCTTTGTAAATGGACAGTTGTAATGCACATGCTAAATGAGTAGTTATCTAAATCGTCCTCTCTTGTAATTGTTTTGACAATATCAATTTGATTTCCAAATTCAATTAACAATTGATTGTATATCTGCGTGCTAATTTTCATATATTCAGGACACAATAGAATACACTTTATTTTCTCATCATTCGTTTTTTGGCGTTCAATCTCAGCACCGATATGTAGTGCTAAAAAAGTTACCTCATCTTCATTGATGTGAATGTTGCAGTGATCCATTAGTTCAAGAGAGATGTAGATGGCAATATCATATACAGTGGGACAAGATGTCTTGATACTTTGGGTCATCGGATTTTTTGTAAAAACACCATTTTTTGCACGTAAAATAAGGTTTTTTAGATGTAATGTAAATGGAGTTAAGAAGTTTTCATTTCCCAAATTGATATAGTAATAATCATTTACTTTTTCAACTATCTCATTTGCTAAATGGATTGTGTCTGCACCAGCAATTTTTCGTAGTGTATCTTGACTTGAAGGTAATGAATAATTAGCGTTAGTTTTAAAAAGCATGTATATTTCATATTGCTCACTTCTGTTGAATTGAATTCCAAATTCATCTTCTAATAAAGCGCATAATTCAAAAACTAACGAATGCTCATTTTTGTCTTCAATTATAAAATCGGCATTTTTTTGATTAACGATATTTCCTTCTTTAATTCTATCGATGATGATAACAATATGCAAAAGCAAGTTAATATTTGCAAAGTCGTTAATATAGTAATTGTGTTTATTGAAGGTTTTTGTGATAACCGTATTTATTTTATCAATTGGCATATCTTGAAAACTATCTTTAATAATGTCAGCATTCATAAATTTATTGTTTGTTTCTTCGTAAATTACGTAACTTACAAGCTTACGCTTGTTTTTTTCGCTTCCAATGATTCTTAAGGTATCGTTTTCGCAAACGAACTCTATATGAAAATTTGAAAAAGCTTTATTCATTTTTGCTATATCTGATTTAAGTGTTGAATAACTAACATATAGATTTTCACAGAGTTCATAAAGATCTAACTTTGATGTATGAGCAACGAGAATTTGCTTTACGATATAGAAACCTCTTTCTTCACTGGTTTGTGGAATCTGCGTATCTTGACGATCCAATAAATCTAGAGCCACGTTTTTGTTTATAGTATACCCAGCAATAGAAGATGAGATTATTTTTTCGTTTGCTTGGATATTTAATGTGTTGACATAACTTTTTATAGAACGAACAGAAACACCAAGGGCATTCGATAATTCTTTACTTGTTATCGGTCGCGTTTGTTCGCACAAAAAATTAATTAATTCAATGTGTTTTTTTTTCATGTTATTAAACCCCTAAAGTATGATGTTTTCCTTTCTTGAGTTGGTATGTTTTCTTTTCTTTTATTATAGGTGAAGAAAGACTAGGTGACAATTTATCTTTTGCACTACCCCGTGCAAAAGTAAAGTTGAGAGAAATAAATAAAACGATGATAATGAAATCGTAAGAAGACCAAAGGAGGTGAACAAATGGAAATGAAGAAGATACTATTGTGCTGTGGAGCAGGGATGTCGAGTGGATTTTTGGCTCAAAGAACTAGACAAGCGGCAAAGAAAGAAGGTATTGCTGTCTCGATTGAAGCTCGAAGTATAGCTGATATTGCTAGTTATATGAGCTCTATCGATATATTAATGATCGGACCACATTATGGAAATGAGTTGGGAAAATTTGAGGACATGGCTTCGCCCTATAATGTACCGGTTGTTGTAATTCCACAAATTGTCTATTCACAATTAAAAGGCGATGAATTACTTAAACTAGCATTAGAAACAATTGATGAGTCAAAATAAAAGAGTTAAGTGGTCAGACTTAACTCAACTGAAAGAATTTAATGTGTATATCTTTCTACTATATTATACATGAAATAAACGTAGAAAAGAAAAATAATGTTCAAATAAATGAGGAGAATTATATGAAAAAATTTATGGATTGGTTAGCAAATTCGTTTGCTCCAAAAATGAATGAAATCTGTGGGCGTCCTTGGATTTCAGCAGTATCAAGTTCAATGCAAAAAATCATTCCGTTTATATTAACGGGATCGTTAATTTATTTCTATAACGTATTTAGATCTTATATACCAGCCTTGCCAGATTTAGGGCCGATTGCTGATTATAGTTTCGGGATTATATCGTTAACTCTTGCTTTTGTTGTTGGACAACAAGTAATGGAAAAACTAGGAAAACCTTTCTATACAACAAATTGTGGATTGGTTGCAGTTGCAGTGTTCCTAATGTTTGTAATGCCAACAACAGATGAAGCATACAACTTTATCATTCCAGGTGGAAGATTAGGTGCAACTGGAATTGCTGCAGGTTTGATTGCCGGACTATTTACATCAATTATTTTTAATTTATGGTCAAAATTGAAATTCTTAGATGGATCTACATCAATTCCAGACTTTGTGTCAGGTTGGATTAATTATATTATCCCAACAGTATTGTGTTTAGGTATATCAATGATTATTACCGTACACTTAGAAATTGATATTTTCGAAGCAATTTTATCAGTATTTAGTCCATTGGCTGATTTTGGTCAAACTTTACCTGGATTTGTATTACTATGTTTCATTCCAGTCGTTTTGTATTCAATGGGAGTTTCTTCTTGGTTGTTTGGAGCTGTTGCAACACCGATTTACTTGGCTGGAATTCAAGCAAATATTGATGCAGTAGCAGCAGGAGGAATTGCAACCAACATCGCAACTAGTGAAACAGTATTTACAGCAGCATTAATTACCATGGGTGGTATGGGAGCAACCCTAGGGCTTAACTTCTTAATGATGTTTTCAAAATCTAAAAACCTAAAGACGATGGGAAGAATCTTTATTGGACCATCAATCTTTAACATTAATGAACCAATTATGTTTGGTGCTCCGGTAGTGTTTAATCCAATTTTGATGTTACCAATGTGGATTAATGGAATCGTTGGACCAGCCATTGTATATCTAGTTATGAGTTTGGGGTGGTTAAATATTCCAGCAACTTTAAATCAAGTAGGTCAAGTGCCTGTGCCAATTTCTACAGTCATGATTACACAAGATTTTAGAGGAATTATCTGGGCGATTGTATTGTTCATAGTTTACTTATTTATCTGGTACCCATTCTTCAAAGTATTTGAAAAAGAGTGTTTAGAGAAAGAAAAAGTTGAAGCATAAAGGGATAACGAAAAGGAAGGAAGATTTTATATGTCTGATTTAATTAAAGAAAATGAATTGGTTGAAGTTGCAATGCAAATAATACTTCATGCAGGTGATGCCAGACTTAAAATAGAAGAAGCTTTGGATGAGGTGAAAAAGTTTGACTTTACAAAAGCGAAAGAAATATTACAAGATGCAGAGGAATGTATAAGACAGGCTCATGTCGCACAAACACAAATCATTCAAAATGAAACAAGTGGAAAGACATATGAAGCAAGCTTATTATTCAATCATGCTCAAGATACGTTGATGACAATAATGTCAGAAGAAAAAATTGCCAAGCAAATGTTAGAAATTGCTGAGGTATTGTATAAAGAATTAAAAAAATAGGAGGTAAGAAAAATGGAACAATTTCCAAAGGATTTTCTGTGGGGTGCCGCTACAAGTGCATATCAAGTAGAAGGTGCTGCATTAGAGGACGGTAAAGGCCTCTCACAACAAGATGTAATAAATAAAAAAAGATCGGAACAATATGGGTTCGCTGATGCTAGTGTAGCAAGTGATCATTATCATAAATATAAAGAAGATATTGCATTATTTAAAGAAATGGGATTTACAAGTTATCGCTTTTCAATTGCTTGGTCAAGAATTTTCCCAAGTGGCGTAGGAGAAGTAAATGAAAAAGGAGTACAGTTTTATCGTGACCTTATTCACGAGTGTAAAGCTAATGGAATTGAACCTTTAGTTACTTTATATCATTACGACTTACCAATGGCATTAGTTGAAAAATATGGAGGATGGATTTCTAGAAATGTCGTCACAGATTTTGAATATTTCGCAAAATATGTAATCAACGAATTTAAGAACGATGTCAAATATTGGATCACAATTAATGAGCAAAGCATTATTGTTCAATATTGGACACAAAAATGCTACATCACGGAAGAACAAGCGAAAAACAATCAATTACGTTATCAAATAAATCATCATATGAACTTAGCCCAAGCGCTAGCAGTGAAATGGGTACATGAACTTGTACCTAATGGTGTAGCAGGTCCTGCGTTGGGATATGCACCGGTATATCCTTTAACGTGTAAACCAGAAGATATGATGGCTGCGTTGAATGCGCATGATTTAAAGAATTCATATTACTTAGATGTATATTTTAAAGGTTATTACAATGTAGCGGCAGCCACATATCTAGAAAAGGCAGGTTTATCTCCAATTATTGAAGATGGTGATATGGAACTTATTGCCGCAAACCTATCTGATTTCTTTGCAATTAATTATTACAATAGTGATTGCGCAAAGGCGTGTCCAGAAAATGCAGAGAGAAGATGGGCGGGATATAATCTTACAGGTAAAAAAGGAGAAATGGAAGGTTATGAGACACATCCAGGATTCTATCAAATCTGTAGAAATCCATATTTAGATACGACCGATTGGGATTGGGCGATTGATCCAGTAGGGTTAGAGTATGTATACCGTGATTTGTATACAAGGTACAAAGTTCCTTTCATGATTACTGAAAATGGAATGGGAGCGTATGATGAATTGACAGAAGATGGAAAGATTCATGATGAGTATCGTATTGAATATCTAAGAGAGCATATTAAAGCGACGAGAAGAGCTATGGATTTGGGAGTAGAAATCGTTGGTTATATGCCTTGGTCTGCTCTTGATTTACTCTCGACAAGTAATGGATATAAAAAACGTTATGGATTAATTTATGTAGATAGAACAGATGAAGATACTAAAGAATGTAAAAGAATTCGAAAAGATTCCTTTTATTGGTATAAGAAAGTCATTGGTTCAAATGGCACAGAGTTAGATTAAGAAAGAGGAAAATAATGAGAAAATTAAATGATGGATTCCCAAAAGGTTTTTTATGGGGAGGAGCAATTGCGGCTTGTCAAGCAGAAGGTGCATACGATGTAGATGGTAGAGGGTTATCAACTTCTGATATTCACCGTCATGAACAAGGAATGGATAGAAAAAATATTGAACAAGAAGGAGGAGGGACACTTCAAGAGATTAAAGATTTAATTGCAGATAAAGAAGGGTACTTTCCAAAACGATTTGGAATTGATTTCTATCATACATATAAGGAAGATTTGGCATTATTGAAAGAAATGGGGTTTAAAAATTTTAGAACTAGTATTTCATGGTCAAGAATTTTTCCAAATGGTGATGAAACAGAACCAAATGAAAAAGGCTTAAAATTCTACGATAACTTAATTGATGAAATTATTAAAAATGGGATGGAACCAATCATTACAATGTCACATTATGAAATTCCATTATATTTAGTTACAGAATATGGAGGTTTTGCAAATCCGAAAGTGATTACTTTCTTTGAGCGATATGCAAAAGTCTTATTGAAACGATATAAGGGTAAGGTTAAGTATTGGATTCCGTTTAATCAAATCAATTTACTGCCAACTGTAATGTTTGGGTCGCTAGGAATCTATAATGATCAAAGTGACAATATGGATGAACTAATGTATCAAGCAGCGCATAATCAATTTATTGCTAACGCTAAAGCAAAAGCGTTGGCTAAAGAAATAGACCCAAATGCTAAAGTAGGGGTTATGCTTGCGGACTGTACATTTTATCCGAACTCATGCTTACCAGAAGATATTGTTTTAACTATGAAACGTAATCGTATGCAATACTTCTTTGCAGATGTCCCTTTAAAAGGAGAGTATCCTGGATATGCTCTGCGTTATTTTAAGGATCATAACATTCATATTGATATTACGGAAGAAGATGAAAAACTTTTAAAAGAAAATACAATGGATTATCTAGCAATTAGTTACTATGCATCGTATGTGGTTGATTCTACTAAACATTCAATGAACCCAAGAGAAACAAGCCAGAATCCTCATTTAAAACCAACTCCATGGGATTGGCGAATGGATCCATTAGGATTGTATAACAGTATTTCTCAATACTGGGATCGTTATCAAGTTCCAATCATGATTGCTGAGAACGGGTACGGTGCAATCGATAAAATCGAAGAAGATGGAAGTATTCACGATGAGTATCGTATTGATTACTACCAAAAACATTTTAAAGTAATTAAAGATTGCATCCGTGAAGGTGTAGATATATTTGCTTTCTGTGCGTGGGGACCTATTGACATTGTAAGTTCATCATCTGCAGAAATGAGTAAACGATATGGATTTATCCATGTTGATTTAGATGATCGTGGTCAAGGAAGTGGAAAACGATCTAAGAAAGACAGTTTTTATTGGTATAAAAAGATAATTTCTGAGAACGGTGAGAATTTATAATTAAAAAAGAGAAGACACGCAAGTGTCTTCTTTAATAAGAAGGAGATAATAATGAATCAATGAACATGTTGTATTGGAAAAAAGTCTTATTTCTTAGTACAGGAGCAATTATTTTAGGTGTTGGTATTGGTCTAGCTATAGTTTCTGGTCATGGTGGAGATGCAATTTCAGTTTTTAGTGAAGGGATCAGTAAAACTTTCGAAATTTCCATTGGAGTTGCCTCTATGGTGTTTTATGTTCTATTTATGATTCCAATGTTAGTAATTGATAGGAAACAATTTGGTATAGGAACCATACTTTCCCCGATTATATGTGCAATAACGCTAGATTTGTTTTTAACGTTTGTGTCACTTAAAATGACTACTGTAGAAGCAATATTTTGTTTGCTTATGGGAATTGTTTTAATTGGCGTTGGCATAGGAATATATATCAGTGTTGGATTGGGCCGGTCAAGTTATGATGCGATTATTTTATCAATTGGCAATAAGCTAGAAAAGCCATTGTGGATAGTAAAAGGAAGTGCGGATTTAATGCTGTGTATTTTTGGTACACTATTGGGTGGAACGATTGGTTTAGGACCCGTATGTGCTGTTATTTTCATTGGACCCGTATTAGAACTAACACTCAAACTTATAGATTCAAAGTAGGATAGATCAAGTGGAAATTTGTAATTTCTTAGTGTTTGTCTGTACAAAATACGAAACTAAAACGTGTGATAAATATATATTTTTCACACGTTTTTTAATTTGACAATCAATATGTATTTTTATATTTGGGTTATGTGGCCCTATGAGAAACTATTGATCCATGTGAAATGAATCAAATAGTGATAAATTATCTTATTCAACATTACTCTTTTCTTTCAAAACTGTAAGGAAGAACAAGCCGTGAATTCTTTGTCTTTGGCTATGCCTATGGTATAATTCTAGCAGTGAGGACGAATTTATGGGACATATACGAAGTTTTTTATACGACTTTAGACATATTTATACCTTGGAAGACAAACTGATTGTAATCATGTGTGCTTCCTTGTTTTTACCATATGTAGTTACAATTGCCACACTTGTGGGTGTTGCTATCTATGTATTGGTACGAAAAAAAATACCCATGCTTTTAAAAAGTGTAAAACGCGCAAACATTCTTTTATTTTTTGCAGTGTATTTGCTTGTTGTTTCTTTGGTGTTTCAAAATTACCTAGGTGCACTTATCAGTGTGGGGATTGCGGCAATCTTTGTGGATGTGATTTATTTTAGAAAGTACATTCACCGCAGTTTGCTTGAAATTATCATCAATGTAATGATTGTATTAAGCTTAGTTAGTGTTGTTTACGCAATTGGGGAACAACTCTATTATATGAATACAGTTGATGCGATGCATGGATTTTTTGATATCCAAAACAAACCAGAACATCGCGTCCATACATTTTTCTTTAACGCGAACTATTATGCGATGATGCTAGTGTTTGCAAGTACATTTTGTGTTCATCAGTTTATGTTTGCGCGCCCAACATCAAGACGCATCTTCTATGTTATTGCTGGAATCATCAACTTATTTGCCATCTTTTTAACAGGTGGACGAATTGCTTGGTTGTGTTTGGCAATCGGTATTTTTGGGATGTTATTGGTTGGTCATTGGTACAAAACGTTTGTCGCTTCCGTTGGTGGTGTTGGGTTGGCAATTGGAGTGTTAGCTTTAAAGCCAGGTTTATTGCCACGTATTGCTTCACAAGGGTTGAGCATTGGACGACGTTTACACATTTGGCGAACGGCATCACTGATGGTAAAAGATACATGGCTTTTTGGTAAAGGTCCGTTAACCTACTATCATTTCTATCCAAACTATTACGACGCATATGTGGCAAAGTGGGGTTCTTCCCATTTATCAAAGCGTTTAGGAATTAGTGCTCCACATACGCACTCTATGTTTATTGAACCATTTATTTCGTTTGGGATTGTTGGTACCCTATTGTTGGGTTGGTATGTATTAAGCCAAATTCGTCGGTTGGTTCGCATGATTATTCGCAAGATTGATCCAAGTACAGCAACATTGATTACAGGTGTACTATTAAGTACCATTGCATTTTGTATCATCGACTTCCCAGTGTTCTGGGTGCAAACAGGAACGTTGTTCTTATTCATTCTTGGATGTAGTGAAATCGACAAGAAGGAGTTGGATGTATGAGTGTGATTCAAATTGTGGAAACCGCAACCTATATTATTTTATTCTGCTTAAGTATGTGGTCGTTAACAGCTGTGCGTTTTGATAAACTATGCTTTACTAGCAATCCACACAAGGTTCGCTTATTGTTGATCTTGTTGTCGTTTGCGATTGCATATCTAGGAACACAGTTTTTATTTAGTTTAACAATTTATCGATAGAGGGGTACTTATGAAGTTTCGATTGGATGAAAACAGTAAAAAAATCGTACATATTGGTGGAGCAATTGCATTTATTGCCATCGCTTTATTCTTTTTCTTTAGCAATTTTGATGTACTAAAGATTTGGGTCCACAATGTATTCCAAGTATTGATGCCATTTATCATTGGTTTTGTGATTGCGTTTTTAATGAATCCAATCATGATTTTATTTGAAACAAAGGTGTTTGCAGGTTTACCAGGATCGAAAAAACTAAAACGCAATATTTCTGCAATTCTTGCAGTGATTCTTGGTGTGGTCTTAGTAGGTTTATTGGTCTTTGTGATTGGAAGCCAAATGCGCGAGTCCTTAGATCATCTACTTGCCAATTACGATAAGTACTTGTTGTCATTTGAGAGCTTTATGCAAGATACTTTAGAGTTTTTGCACATCGAAGCTGCTGAAGTTGAAAACATTCTTGAATCCAGCGAAGATTTACTTAGCGACTTGTTAAAGAATATTCAAACCTACGCACCAACAATTTTTAATTTTGGATTGGGTTTTATTACATTGATTATTAAAATCCTGGTTGGTATCATCGCTGGGGTGTATATGTTGATGGATAAAGAACGATTTATTGCACAGTTTCGGCAATTGAATCGTGCCTTGTTTCCTCAGGTTGTCTCAACCTTTCTAGAAAATTTCTTTCCTGTGTTACGAAGAATCTTTTATGATTTTATTGTAGGGAAAGCTTTGGATTCTTTAATTATCGGGATTATTTGTTATGTTGGACTTGAACTGCTGGGTATCAGTTATGCACCATTCATTAGTGTGATTGTTGGTGTGACCAATATGATTCCCGTTTTCGGTCCATTTATTGGAGCGGTGCCAGGAATCTTCATTCTACTCTTAGTGGAACCAATTGAGGCACTCTACTTTGCGATCTTTGTGTTTGCCTTGCAACAATTCGATGGCAATATCCTGGGGCCAAAAATCCTTGGTGACAAATTAGGAATCCCAAGTTTCTGGGTCTTGTTCTCAGTTACTGTAGGTGGAGCAATCTTTGGCTTTGTTGGTATGTTTATTGGTGTGCCTGTCTTTGCTGCTATCTATTACTTGGTGAAAATGTTTGTCGATTATCGACTTGCAAACAAACCAAAAGAGGAACCAACAGAAATTTAAACTTATCAAACATCTCGCGTAAAGTAGAGATGTTTTTTTTTATGGAATCCGCGAAAACTGTGGAGGAAAATCAGTTGAAATATGTTAAAAATAGTTTTCCACACCCTTATCTTTTCATTTCAAACTTTTGTGCTATAATGATAAAGCGTGAAAATGTATGAAATTGTAGAAAGCGAGGAATATAATGTTTTTTAGCAAAGAAGTTGGTATCGACTTAGGTACAGCAAACTTATTAATTTATGTTAAAGGTGAAGGAATTGTCGTTGACGAACCTTCTGTAGTTGCGATTGATGCAGACAGCAAACGTTGTTTAGCTGCTGGTAATGAAGCAAAAGATATGTTAGGAAGAACACCAGGAAAAATCTTGGCAATTCGTCCTTTGAAAGATGGAGTTATTGCAGATTTTGAGGTTACTGAAATTATGCTTAACTACTTCTTGAAAAAAATCAATATTAAAGGAATGTTTAAACGTCCAACGATTTTAATTTGTTGCCCAAGTAACATTACAAGTGTTGAACGTAATGCGATTCGTGACTGTGCATACCGTGCAGGTGCGAAAAAAGTATACATTGAAGAAGAACCAAAAGTAGCTGCAGTTGGAGCTGGTTTAGATATTAGCAAACCAAGTGGATGCATGGTACTTGATATAGGTGGGGGAACTACGGATATCGCAGTTTTATCATTGGGTGAAATTGTTACAAGTACATCATTAAAAATCGCTGGAGATACATTAGATAAAGATATTATTAAACATGTAAAAGATAAAAAGAAATTGTTAATTGGTGAACGTACTGCAGAACGTATTAAAAAAGAAGTTGGTACAGCTTGGCCAAAAACAAGAAAAGAAACGGTTGAAGTAAGTGGTCGTGACTTAGTAACAGGATTGCCACACAAAATCAGCTTAACAAGTGCGGAAACAGAAGAAGCGATGCGTGAACACTTAGCGCAAATCGTTAGTGCTTGTAAAGTTGTGCTTGAACAAACACCGCCAGAGTTAAGTAGTGATATTGTGACTCGTGGTATTGTTATCACAGGTGGTGGAGCCTTGTTGCATGGAATTGATGAACTGCTTGCAAATGAACTAGGAGTTCCTGTATACATTGCAGAAAATGCGTTAAGTTCAGTAGCTGAAGGTTGTGGAGTCTTATTAGAAAACCTAGACATCGTTAGCTAAGGGGGTGCTCACTCATGCAATGGGTACTTTACTTGGTTGTACCTTTAGTCCTATCGACATTGATAACACCGCTTATCAATCGAATCGGAATTAAACTTGATATATATGCACATACCAATGAGCGTACCATTCACCATGGGAAAATTGCCAGAGTTGGTGGAATCGCCATTTATGTTGCATTTATTTTATCGATGACCTTTTTCAATGATGCCATCGATGATGCATTTCGTGGACTGTTAATCGGTTCGACGATTATGTTTATCGGAGGCTTAATTGATGATATGGTTGACTTAAAGCCCATTCTTAAAATTGGGTTTCAAGTGCTTGCAGCCTATATACTCATTAAAGTTGGTGGTGTCGAACTAGGGGTGATCTATTTACCTTTTGGCATCGTCATCAACATGGGTGTTGTGTCATTTTTAGTTACTTTTATTTGGATTATTGGAATTAGTAATGCCATTAACCTGATTGATGGGTTGGATGGACTTGCCGGTGGTGTCACAACCATTGTGTTCTTAACAATTGCTGCAATATCCATTGCGGATGATCGTCCGGACATTGCGATGATTTCGCTTCTGATTGCAGGAGCAACACTCGGGTTTTTATTCTTTAATTTCCATCCAGCAAAAATCTTCATGGGAGATTGCGGAGCTTTATTCTTAGGTTTTGTGGTCGCTGCGATTTCGTTGATGGGCTTTAAAGGTTCAACGTTTATTACGTTGGGATTTCCGATGTTATTATTGTCAGTGCCAATCGTGGATACGTTAAGTGCCATTGTGCGAAGAACGTTCAGCGGTAAGAAATTCACTGATGCAGATAAAGGACACTTCCATCATGTATTGATGCGACGTTTTGGACATCGTAATACCGTTTTGATTATTTATGCGATCACCATGTCATTTGGTGTGGTTGCTTACATTTACATCCTGAACCAAAAACTTGGTTTACTGTGTGTTGCACTATTGTTTGTTGGGCTTGAAATTTTCTTAGAGACCTCACAAATGATTTCGCCAAAATATCATCCATTACTATCCATTTATCGTCTATTATTTAGAAAAAATGATAAGAATGACAAGGAACAATAGGTCCTTGTCATTTTTTTACCATATTTTTACGCTATATCTTCATCATTTATTCACAAATTACATGGCTTAGCGTGGTATAATTGCACCATGCAAGAGGAACGAGAAACTTGGGTAGTGGCCGTCTCTGGAGGCGCAGATTCGATGGCTTTACTGGATATGTATCGTAAGAAAAATCTACAACTCGTCGTGGCACATGTGAATTACCATAAACGAGATACGGCAGATCGTGATGAAAAAGGAGTTTGTGAATACTGTAAGACGTATAACATTCCTTTTTTTGCATACCACGTACATCATTATGAGGAAGGAAACTTCCAAGCGCAGGCTCGCGTGATTCGCTATCAATTCTTTAAAACGTTGGTGGAAGAACATCATGCATGTGGTGTTTTGGTTGCACATCACCAAGACGATGTGCTGGAAACGTACTTGATGCAAAAGAAGCGAAACTCCATTCCAACCAGCTATGGAATTGCAAAAGAAAGTGTCGTAAAAGGTGTGTTGGTAAAACGACCGCTGTTGCATTTACGTAAAGTTGATTTGTATGCGTACTGCAAAAAACATCACATCAACTATTATGAAGATGAAAGTAATGCTACAAATGCGTATACCAGAAATAAAATTCGCCATGAACAAGTCATGAAGTTAGATGATGAACAACGTCAAGAACTACTGGAAAAGATGCAACAAGAAAATGAACAACTAGAAACATTGCGTGAACACGTAGCCCCTCATGTAAAAAAGGTGCTATCTATCCAGGATCTGGGTTCACTATCTATAGTTGAACAAGAACAGTTGCTCTATATGTGGTTGCTTACGTATAGTCATTATCACCAAATTTCCAAAGCATACATTGCACAAGTTATCGAACGGCTGCAAAAGAAAGGAAATTGGGCATGTGATTTTAAAAAGGGATACGAAATCGTTTGTGAATACGGAAACATCAAGTTGTGTAAGAAAACCAAACAAACCTATTGCTATCAATATGATGAATTGCAGTATGAGAGCACCCCATATTTTGCGATTGCAAAACAAGGTGCAACCATTGAAGGAATCCAGGTAAAAGAAAGTGACTTTCCATTATGGATTCGTTCACCAAAACCGGGGGATACGATTCAACTGCGCTATGGAAAAAAGAAAGTTTCCCGCTTTCTCATTGACCGTAAAATTGCCAAAAAAACAAGAGAAATTTGGCCAGTTGTAGAAAATGCTCATGGGGATATCATATTTGTTAGTGGAATTGGCTGTGATGTGTTTCATTATAGTAACAATTTCAATATGTTTGTGATAAAATAATGTTTATTAATAGTCAAGGAGTACATTATGCATAAGGATGTTGCAAGAGTTTTAGTTTCAAGAGAAGAGATACATGAAAAATGTATCGAATTAGGTCAAAAAATTACGAAAGATTACACAGAAAAAGGCGAACTACCAATTTTGGTTGGCTTGCTGAACGGGTCTGTTCCATTCATGAGTGAATTGATGAAAAACATCGAGATGGATGTTGAGATTGATTTCATGGATGTTTCAAGTTATGAAGGAACACATTCAGTGGGATCTATTCGGATCAATAAAGATATGGGTACCAGTGCTGCTGGTAAATCCATTTTATTAGTAGAAGATATCGTGGATACTGGAAAAACACTAACAGAAGTTAAGCGTATGTTAGCCAATAAAGGCGCAAGAGAAGTACGCGTTGTTTCTTTGTTAGATAAACCAGAGAGACGTACAGAAGAAATCGAAGCAGATTACGTTGGGTTTACCATTCCTAATGAGTTTGTAATCGGATATGGGTTGGACTACAACCAAAAATACCGTAACTTACCCTATGTAGGAATTTTAAAACCTGAAGTTTATGAAGAGTCATAGGAGGGCTAAATGAAAAACAATAAGCGCAATCCATTGTTGCTTTTGCCGTATTTACTGTTGGCATTGATGTTAATTTTCTTATTGCCATTCAACAATCTCAATGAGACCAAAGAGTTTACTTACAATGAATTTGTTAAGAAAGCCGAAAAGTTGGATTTCCAAGATGTTGAAATGGGAATTGGACCAGTGACCATAGAAGTAGAAGGTAAATATAAAAACAAGAAGGATGAAAGTGTTGCCTTTAGTGCAACATTACCAAAAACAGATGACAATATTAAGTGGTTACAAGAAACCCTTGATAATGGTGATAATAAAGTAAAAGTGTTTGAACCGGATGAAGAAAACATTCTACTTACGTTATTCATCAACTTCTTCCCAATTTTATTGTTGGGTGGATTTGTCTTCTTGATGTTCTCACGAATGGGTGGTGGACAACAAAACAAGGCATTCGAATTTTCAAAATCGAGAGCAAAAATTCAAGGAAATGTAAAAACGCGTTTCAAAGATGTTGCTGGAGCTGATGAGGAAAAAGAAGAAGTTAAAGAAATTATTGATTACTTAAAGAATCCAAAACGTTTCTCAGACATGGGAGCACGTATACCAAAGGGTATGTTAATGGTGGGTCCTCCAGGTACTGGGAAAACCTTACTTGCAAAAGCAGTTGCAGGTGAAGCAGATGTACCATTCTTCTCGATCTCTGGTTCAGATTTCGTAGAAATGTTTGTTGGTACTGGGGCTAGCCGGGTTCGTGATATGTTTAAAAAAGCAAAGCAAGCAGCACCTTGTATCGTCTTCATTGATGAGATTGATGCAGTTGGTCGTCAACGTGGAGCTGGTATGGGTGGAGGAAACGATGAACGTGAACAAACCCTAAACCAATTGCTTGTTGAAATGGATGGAATGGAAGAAAATATTGGAATCGTGATTATCGCGGCTACCAACCGTCCAGATGTTCTTGACCCTGCTTTATTACGTAGTGGACGTTTTGACCGTCAAATTACCGTAAGTTTACCAGATAAAAAAGGACGTAGTGAAATTCTTGCAGTACACGCTAGAAATAAAAAGTTAGCACCAGATGTAACACTTGAAAACTTAGCACAACGTACACCAGGTTTCTCTGGAGCAGACTTAGAAAACGTCTTGAATGAAGGAGCGATTCTTGCGGTTCGTGGAAATCGCAAGTTAATCACAATGGATGATTTAGATGAAGCGGTTGACCGTGTTATGATGGGTCCAGCTAAGAAAAGTAAAAAATACAACGAAACTGATAAAAAACTGGTTGCGTACCATGAAGCTGGTCACGCCGTTATCGGTTTAAAACTTGAAGATGCAGATATGGTGCAAAAAGTTACCATCATCCCTCGTGGAGATGCTGGTGGTTACAACTTGATGACACCAAGAGAAGAAAAATACTTCCACCGTAAAAAGGAATACATGGCACAAATTACTGGATTACTTGGTGGTCGTGTATCGGAAGAATTAGTCTTTGGAGAAATTAGTGCCGGAGCTGTAAATGACATTGAAAAGATTACAAAAATTGCAAAAGCAATGGTACGTGTCTTTGGTATGTCGGCTTTAGGACCAATTCAATATGCAGATCCACAAGGAAATGTATTCCTTGGAAGAGATTACAACCAAGGGGCTGCTTACTCAGGTGAGGTTGCATTTGAAATTGACCAAGAAGTACGTAAAATTGTGAACGAGTGTTACGCAGAATGTAAACGTATCCTTGTTGAAAATCGTAACCTACTTGATTTGATTGCCAATTCGTTAATCGAAGAAGAAACATTAACAAGCGAACAAATCAACAACCTTGTTGCTTATGGAACATTAACTGCACCTGCTAGTGAAACACCTACAGAACCAGAAACCATCAAAGAACAAGATGAAAAAATGAAAGAACCTGAAGTTGTGGTACAACCAGAAGAACTACAGGAAAGCATTCCTACGGCAGATGATTTACCAGACGCAGAATAACCAAAAGAGGGCAACGTTGCCCTCTTTTATTATCTTGGTGTCCAAGATGCATTCTAAGATACAGCTTTGCTATAATAGAGCATATGGAGGAACTACACATGCATAAGAAAATTGCTTGCTTTGATATTGGAGGAACGTTGCTAAAGTGTGCCATAATTGATGAAACAGGAACCTTTTTAGAACAGTGTTCATATCCATGGGCAACGAGTATGGAAGAATTGTTGGAACATATGGAGACCTTTATGAAAGGTTATGATGTTTTTGGGATTGCCATTAGTTGTTGTGGACCTGTGGATACCAAAACTAGTATGGTTAAAGGAAGTTTTAGCCAAGATCCAAACATTGAAGGATTTTCATGGAAAGAGCTGATGGACGAGCGCTTTGGCTTGCCTTGTGAAATCGAAAATGATGCCAACTGTTGTGCTCTTGGTGAACTCTATTTTGGAACGGCTAGAGATGTAAAAAACATGTGTTTTATGGTGATTGGTACTGGAGTTGGTGGGGCAATCGTAGTCGATGGAAACATTGTCTCAGGAAATCATTTATATGGTGGTGAGTTTGGGGTTATGCTTGTACATGACAAAGATGGAAAACTTACCAATTACTCAAGAATTGCTTCTACTTCCTCGATGGTGTTTGCCATGGAGAAAAAAGAGCCTGGCGTTTGGGATGGAAAAAGAATTTTCCTAGAAGCACGTAAAGGGAATCAAAATTGCCAAGCAGTAATAGCTGACTTTTATGATGGTGTTGCCCTTGGAGTGTTCAATTTACAACACATGATTGATCCTGAAATGATTGTGTTTGGTGGTGGGATTAGCGAACGTGAAGATTTTATTGAAAACGTTAAACGCGCATATGATACCCTTTGTGCTAAACTGGATTTTCCAACGCTTAATCCGAACCTAAAAACATGTACCTATTTCAACGATGGGAATCTATTAGGTGCACTTGCAAACTTTATGCAAAAGCAAGCATAGGTCAAGTGCGTTGACAAATTGACAAAATATGATACTATGCAAACATGAAAAGCACTGCCAATGGTAGGTGCTTTTTGTGTTATAATACGAAAGGTGATAAATATGAAAGATCAATTAGTTAAAGCCTTAGCCTGTGAAGGAAGAGTACGTATATATGTAGTAAACACGACAGGACTTGTGAACTACGCACAAAAACAACAAGACTTGTGGCCAACAGCAAGTGCTGCACTTGGTCGTACATTAAGTGTGGCTTCGATGATGGGAGCTAACTTAAAAAGTGAACAAGAAAAACTAACCATTACGATAAATGGTGGTGGACCCATTGGAACAGTCATGGCTGATGCCTACTATGGAGGTAACGTTCGTGGTTTTGTTGGTGACCCTCACATCATGTTGCAATATAATGAAGATCATCCTTTAGCAAATAAACTTGCAGTTGGTATTGCGGTAGGTAAAGAAGGATATCTAGAAGTAAAAAAAGATATTGGTATGGGAAAAGAAGATTTCAGTGGACGCGTTGCATTACAAACCGGAGAAATTGGTGAAGATTTTGCATACTACTTTGCTTTGAGTGAACAAACCCCTTCAGCCGTATCGGTTGGTGTTCTTGTTGATACAGATAACACGATTATTGCAAGTGGTGGTTTGCTTTTGCAAATGATGCCAGATGCAACCGAAGATGATATTCGTAAAAGCGAGGCTGCCTTGCGTAAACTTGATAACATGTCCAATTTAATCCGTGACAATGTTGCACTAGAAGACATCCTTCATAGCATGTTTGATGATATAAAAATCTTAGAAACAACCGATGTGAAGTTCGTATGTAACTGCAGTAAAGAGAAAATCTTAAATGCAATTTCTTTAATGGATGAAAAGGAAATCCAAAACATGATTGATGAAGATCATGGAGCAGATGCAACTTGCCAATACTGTAAAAAAGAATACAAGATTAGTGAAACTGAACTTGAAGGAATCTTGAAAGAAAAGGCACATGTGGTACATTAGAGATTTACCAATCGAAAACCAAATTGTGATTGCCCCAATGGCCGGAATTAGCAATTCCGCTTTCCGTTCTTTGTATAAAGAATTTGGGGCTGGATTCATCGTGTCGGAGTTGATTAGTGACAAAGCGATTTACTTTAAGAATGTCAAAACGATGGGGATGTTGGAAGTTCAAGAACAAGAACATCCGATGGCACTGCAATTGTTTGGACATGATATTGATACCATGGTTCATGCGGCTAAAGTTATGGATGAAGATACCAACTGTGACGTGATTGATATCAATATGGGATGTCCCGTCAACAAAGTCGTAAAGTCATTTGCAGGAAGTGCGTTAATGAAAGAGCCGGAACATGCATATGAATTGGTGAAGGCCATTGTAGCTGCGGTAAAAAAACCTGTGACTGTAAAGTTTCGACTTGGTTGGGATGCACATTCCATCAATTGCGTTGAATTCGCAAAATTAATGGAAGCTGCAGGAGCAAGTGCGATTTGTTTGCATGGGCGTACCCGTGCACAAATGTATGAAGGAAAAGCAGATTGGTCATATATCAAAGAAGTTAAAGCAGCGGTCAATATTCCAGTGATTGGTAACGGTGATGTAAAAAGTGTAGCTGATTTTAAAGCCATGTTAGAAACTACAGGTTGTGATGCAGTCGCGATTGGTCGTGGAGTGTTAGGAAATCCATGGCTCATTCGCCAGTGTGCGCATTATTTAGCAACTGGAGAAGTGCTTGAAGATGTATCCTATGAAGAAAAGTTTGCGCTTGCATATAAACATGCAAAAAGTCTTTGTGAATTAAAAGGCGAACGTGTTGGTATGAAAGAGATGCGTGGACATGCAACTTGGTACATCAAAGGTTTACCAAAATCTCATGTGGTGAAAGATCGCTTATCAAAAGTGGAAACCTTTGCGGAGTTTGAAACCATTTTACAAGATTATGACTTGGTGCTAAAAGAATATGAAGCAACGAAGGTTTCTCTATAGACAAAAATAAAAAAGGAGTTTGTATGATAACTCCTTTTTTTCGTTCACAACGATTGTATATATCCTTGCTATCTTGCCTGATCTTCATCAAATGAGAATTTGATGTCAATGTCAATGATGCAAAGGGAAGATACGTTGGCCTGTAGCTTATCTTCGTTATAAAATGGCGTTTGTTGAAAGACGTTTAACCCTTCTATTTTTTATTGCTAAAAAATAGGATACTTCAGACTATGTAGCAGTAAACAAAATTGTTAGGTATTGATAGTACTGCCTCGATTGTTTCACTTTCAAGTTTGAATACACGATACTTAATCAAATTTTGAACATTTCATCCTATACTTTTTCACACACACAGTTAGATTCATAAACGATACCGTTTATGCAAGGAACATTCCTTACATACAATATCGTATAAAACTTGATGTGGTTTCGTGTTGATTCTTGTTTGTTTATTACTACATATCATGATCGTATTCGCTTTCTGTGTCACCTCCGTTTTCTATAACAAGTCAATACGCCTGACGAATCTTGCAACATAGACACGACCCTGTGATCAATTGTGTAAGGTTCGTTATGAACTAGTGCACCCGCTTTGTTTTGCGGTTGTAACGTAATCCTATTATATGATGTTGCGATTTATCTGTCATAATAGTGAAAAAACTGGTAGATAAAATGGTAGAAATGGAGAAGGATCGTAATACAAATACATTAATTTCTCAAAATTGAAGGTATCTTTCATGGTTTACATTTAGCTGGATAATGCAAAAAGATGCTGAAATTTGGTGATTCTGTTTGACAAAGTAATTGCTTTTGTTAAAATAAGGATGATATAAATCACGATGAAAAGTAGAGTACGTTTACAAACCGTGTAAAGAGAATCCCTAGTTGGTGGAAATGGGGTCATAGGTGTAAAAAGAATAAAGGACTTGGAGTGAAACGGCTCATTCACGATACGAATAACTATGAACTAGTTACTAAGGTGTATATAGCAATATGTACATAAATTAGGGTGGTACCACGATGATAACTCTCGTCCCTATGTGGATGAGAGTTTTTTTAATGCAAAAGGAGATATTTATTATGGCAGATGTACAACAATTAACAGATCAAGAACTTGTCAGACGCGAGAAAATGAAAGAACTTGAAGAAATGGGAATTAACCCATTTGGAACAAGATACGATCGTACGGCAAAAAGTGGAGAAATTAAAAACCTATACGGAGATAAAGACAAAGAAGAACTTGCAGAACTTAACATTACAGTAAAAGTTGCAGGTCGTATTATGACAAAACGTCGCCAAGGGAAAGCAGGATTTATGCATATTCAAGATTTGGATGGACAAATTCAAATTTATGTTCGTAAAGATGCAATTGGTGATGATGCTTATGAAATCTTCAAGAAAAGTGATTTAGGAGATATCGTAGGAATTGAAGGAATTGTGATGAAAACCAATCATGGAGAACTTTCAATTAAAGCAACGACATATACACACTTAACAAAAGCATTACGTCCATTACCAGAAAAATTCCATGGATTAAGTGATGTAGAAGAAAGATACCGTCGTCGTTATGTAGATTTAATCACAAACGAAGAAGCAAAACGTATTGCAATTATGCGTCCACGCATCATTCGTTCTATCCAACACTACTTAGATAACCAAGGATTAATCGAAGTAGAAACACCAGTATTACAACCAATTTTAGGTGGGGCAAGTGCACGTCCATTCGTGACACACCACAACACGCTAGATATGCCTTTCTACTTACGTATTGCGACTGAGCTACCATTAAAACGTTTAATCGTTGGTGGTCTTGAAGGTGTATACGAAATTGGACGTTTGTTCCGTAATGAAGGTATGGATAAAAATCACAACCCAGAATTCACAACCGTTGAAGCTTATGTTGCATACTCAGATATGTATGGAATGATGGATTTAGCTGAAGGGTTAATGGAAACTGTGGCAACTGAAGTTTGTGGAACGACAGACATCGAATGGAATGAAAAAACCATTTCATTAAAAGCACCGTTTGCTAGATTACATATGGTTGACGCAATTAAAGCAGAAACTGGAATCGACTTCTTTGAAGATGTAACATATGATCAAGCAGTTGCTTTTGCAAAAGAACATGGTATTGAAGTAGAAAAACACCACACAGGTGTAGGACACATCATTAACTTATTCTTCGAAAAATACTGTGAAGATAAAATCGTACAACCAACATTCGTATATGGACATCCAGTAGAAATCTCACCACTAGCAAAGAAAAACGAAGAAGATCCACGTTTTGCGGATCGTTTTGAATTGTTCATTGATGGTGCAGAATATGCAAATGCATTCTCTGAATTAAATGATCCAATCGATCAAAGAGAACGCTTCGAAAACCAATTAAAAGAAAAAGAATTGGGTAACGATGAAGCAAATGAAATGGATACAGACTACGTTGAAGCATTAGAATATGGAATGCCTCCAACTGGTGGTATTGGACTTGGAATTGACCGTTTTGTTATGTTACTTACAGGACAAACAACAATCCGTGAAGTTCTGCTGTTCCCTCATATGAAAAACAAATAAGCAGACAATAGTAAATACAAGCAGTTTCGTGAATCACACGAAACTGCTTTTTCTAATACAATCTGATATTTTTCATACAATAAGAAATGCTATAATGGATTTAATAAGACTTGAGTCATGAAGGGGGATTGTATGGAAAAAGTGATCCAACAATTATTGCGTGATCCAAATGTTGAACCAACAGATGAATTGATTGCTGATGGTTTAGGAGAAGCTAACAACGCATATAAAAAGTTTATTAATGATTTGAAAGAGCAAAGTGTATTTCTTATGGATTGGCGATTTTATAATGATGGTAAAGCTTGGCTTTCTAAAGGTGAATACAAATGGATAACAAAGAGAGGAACAAATAAAGTTAAACCTATCTTTTGGTTATCTATATGGGAAGGGTTATTCAAAGTTTCATTTTTATTTGCTGAAAAAACTAGAGATGAGTTAATACAACTGCCTCTTAGTGAAGATACAAAATCACTGATTGAAAATACAAAACCGAATGGAAAATCGATGCAGTATTTATCAGTTATTTTTGATGTTAAGAATGACTCTGTTCTTAATGACATTTATACATTGGTAAAGTTTAGAAAAGAAAAAATATGAGTCTATAAAGCTGCATGTCTTGTTAAAAATAAGAACTTCTAGAGTATACAATTGTAAAAATAAAAAGAACTACAGACTTTGCAATAGGAGTGGTATTTGTGGCATAAAACTTACATGATATAATAACAGTACTTATGAAAACATATAAGACAAATGAACTAGCAAAGCGGTTTCAAATTCATGCAAATACGGTTCGCTTGTATGAGAGAAAACACTTCATCAGCGAAGCAAAACGATTAAAAAATGGATATCGTCAATTCGATGAAATCCATTTTTGGCAGTTATTCATTTGTCGAAAGATATTTGAGTTTCCTTACTCCAATTCGAGAATCCGTAAATCTGGAATTGACACCGTTTATGCAAGTGGTGCACTGAAAGTTGAACTACTTGATGATAAACTATCGATCTATCGTTCTATTATTTTAGAAGAATTACAGAAAGCACAACATGCAAATCAGCTTCTTCTAGATTGGTTGAACGATCATACAATAGAAGAAGAAATGCATTATTATACACGTAAAGAAATTGCGTCGATATTAGATACAACTAAAGAAACTGTTCGTAATTGGGAGAGAAATGATCTAGTTCAAACAACCCTTCTAGAAGATCCACAACAACGCTACTTTGATGAAGAAGCTCTGAAGCGTTGTAGAATTATTTATTTGCTTCGCCAAGTTGGTTTTAGTATGCATGCAATTTATCAATGTCTTCATGCATTGGATACGAATGATGTTTCATTAAACCTTTCTAAGAAGGATGCTTTTTCTGCAGGAGATCGGTGGTTAATTGAATTGAAATCGCTTTTTAACTCAATTCCTTCACTAGAAAAAGCAGTTGATAAATTAAAAACCCTACACTAGCTCACCACCCTGTAATCTACTGATATAGTTGTATCAGGAGGTGAGTCTATGACACAATTAACAAAACATATAGAAGCGATTATTAAGGAAAGAGCATGTGGTAGTGCAACAAACAATGAGATTGTTCACTACATAAAACAACAAATGGAAAAATACAGTGATGTTGTTGCTAGCATTCCATTTGACTGTATGACATGGAAGAAAGCGTATTCGTATGTGAATCTAGATGGAAAGAAGCTGGAAATCCTTGCCAGTCCCTTTTCAAAAGGAGTACACACAACTGGAAAACTATGTAGTGTATCTACAATTGAAGAATTGAGAAACTGCGATATGAAGGATTGTATTATATTAGTCTATGGTGACTTAGCAAAGAATCCTATTTCTGCAAAAGACTATCCGTTCTATTATCCTGATGAACATAAAGAAATAAATGATATCTTTGAATCAAGGAAGCCAAAAGCAATTCTTGCGTTTACCGGACAGGCATCAAATTGCGGATTGCATCCATTCCCATTATTTGAAGATGGAAACTTTGAAATTCCTTCTGCATATATTGAAGAATCAAAGGTATCTTTATTTTTGCATCACGTAAATACATCTGTCGAAATTGAAATCAACTCGCAGCGACTACCAGCAACAGCTTCGCAGTTAATTGCGACTAAAAAAGGATATAAAGAAGATCTAATTGTTGTATGTGCACACATGGATTCTAAAGATGATACAGATGGAGCTATTGATAATGGAAGTGGGACACTTGTCTTGTTAAGGATGTTGGAGCTGTTAGATGGGATTTTAACTTCTCGCACCATCCAGTTTGTGCCGTATAATAGTGAAGAAACTTATCACGCAGGTGGTGAACTAGTACATCTAGAACAATTAAAAGATAAGAAAGTATCGTATGTCTTAAATATAGATACGCCTTGCTTTAAAAACCGCAAGAGTGAGATATCACTATTCAACATCGATAGTCAGTCAAAAATGATTAAGGATGTTGTTGCTAAAGAAAAACGGTTAAGTATTGGAGAACCTTGGTATGAAGGAGATCATATGCCATTTGCGATGCAGGGGATTCCTACCCTAGCTGTTATCGTAGAAGGCTTCAATGCTGAAGGTGTTTTCTATACACATACAAAACGAGACAACAAGGAATTACTTGATGATAAAATCATCGAAGAAGTTTCAACATCGCTTGTGAATCTGTTGTTAACAATTGACGGTCTATAAAGTTCATGATTCAACTAATGATTACACTAAAATTAACTGATCCTACTTTATGTATAACTTAAGTAGGATTTTTCTTTTCATGAAAAAAATATCGTGCAGTAGGAAAGTCTTGATGATGAAAAAGTTGGAAGAAAAAGTTTTGAGGGACAATTCTATACAATAAGCATAAATAAAGTTTCAATGTGCATACAAGAATAATGGAAGAAGGAAGTGGATTTAGTGTAAAAATTATTGCACTGCTTTTTCATTTTTGATATATTATTTCCGTTATGAATCAGACTTTTTTAGAACGCATGAAAACATACTTAGGTGATGAGTATGAGGCGTATCTAGCTTCACTTGAAAAGCCTTTTTATAAAGGTATCCGAAAGAACACGCTTAAAGACAGTAAAGATTTGCTAGAACACACCTTTGCCTTACAATCATCTCCGTTTTGCCAAGACGGTTATTATATAAAGGAAGACATTAGTGGGAATCATCCTTTCCACAAAATGGGTCTCTTCTATATGCAAGAACCATCTGCGATGTCAGTAGTGGAAGTTGCAAATGTTCAAGCCAATGATTGGGTATTGGATATGTGTGCAGCTCCTGGTGGAAAAAGTACACAAATTGCTGCGAAGTTACAGCATACTGGGTTTTTAGTCGTAAATGAATACGTTGGCAAACGCGCAACCATTCTTATGTCCAATTTGGAACGTATGGGGGTTAGCGAAGCCATGATTACCAACAGTCCAACAAAAAACCTTGCTAAGGAAATGATGGGTTGGTTTGATAAAGTCATTGTAGATGCACCTTGTAGTGGTGAAGGAATGATGAAAAAACATGATATTGCTTCACAGGAGTGGAGTGAAGCAAATGTGCATGCTTGTGCCAAACGACAACTTGAAATTCTTGATGATGCTTATCAATGTCTAAAGCAAGATGGCATTCTTGTATATTCGACTTGTACCTATGCAAAAGAAGAAAATGAAATGGTGATTGATGCATTTCTACAAGCGTATCCAGATATGGAATTGCAAGAAATTCAACAAACGTTTGGACGACCAGGATATTCCCTGGGAAATGTTAAAGGAAATTATGTGCGACGTATCTATCCGATGGATCAAGGCGAAGGACACTTTATTGCCAAACTCAAAAAAAAGGGAAGTCAAGAAGTAGCTCCCATCAAATTGGAAAAAGAAGTCGCTTTACCAAAAGAGGTGCAAACGTTTTTATTTGAACAAGTTGGTCCACAAGCGTTTCATTGTTATGTAAAAAATAACCATGTATATGTAAAAAACAGTCCATTCGTTGTGTTGGATAAGGTTCATATTGTCCGACAAGGAATGGAAATTGGGGAACTGATCAAGCAACGTTTTGAACCCCATCATCACTTGTATATGAGTGCGCTTCTACAACCAAAGTTCAAACATAAAGTGGAACTAGATGAGACGGAATTACATACGTACATCGCAGGTGATGTACTTAACAAACAAGTGGAAAAAGGGTATGTTGCACTCTGTTACCAAGGGTTTATCATTGGTTTTGGTAAAAGTGATGGAAAGCAAATAAAGAACAAATATCCAAAGGGATTACGTGTTCGTTAAGTGGATTTTATAGTTTGAAAAATCCGAAAAAATTTACGTATAGTTATATCGTAATTGGTACATTTGTATTATAATACCCATGTACGCTTGAGAAAGGATAAGTATACAAGACTTTGTATACAGGTAAATATATGGCAGGTTATGTTGTTGTTGGTACCCAGTGGGGAGACGAAGGAAAAGGTAAAATCGTCGATGTTCTAGGAAGTAAAGTTGACTTAGTTGTTCGTTTCCAAGGTGGAAATAACGCTGGACATACAGTTGTGGTGGAAGGAAAAAAACACATCCTACATTTATTGCCATCCGGAGTATTACATGAAAATGCAGAATGTATCATTGGACCAGGAGTGGTTGTTGATCCATTCGTATTCTTAGAAGAAGTTGAACTATTAGAAAAAGGTGGAATTAGCAGTGATCACATTTACATTAGTGAACGTGCACACCTTATTATGCCATATCATATTGCCCTTGATAAATATCAAGAAGAATACAAGAAAGATCATAAGGTAGGAACAACCAAACGTGGAATCGGACCTACTTATGCAGATAAATTTACACGTATTGGATTACGTGTTGGTGATTTAAAAGACTTTGAATCATTCAAAAAGAAACTGGCGTTTACCCTAGAAATGAAAAATCTAGAAATCACTGAAATGTTTCATGAAGCACCATTTGATTTAGATGAAATGATTCAACAATTCGAAATGGTTCGCGAAAAGTTATTGCCAAGAATGATCAATGCGATGGTTGTTGTAAACAAAGCCTTAGATGATGACAAGTTTGTCTTATTCGAAGGAGCACAAGCTGCCATGCTTGATATCAACTATGGAACCTATCCATATGTAACAAGTTCATCACCAACAAGCGCTGGTGTATGTTCTGGGGTTGGTGTATCACCTAAAAAACTTGATCGCATTGTTGGTGTGGTAAAGGCATATTCAACGCGAGTTGGAGAGGGACCGTTTGTAACGGAACTTATGGATGAAAATGGTGACTACATTCGCCAACAAGGACAAGAGTTTGGTGCAACGACAGGAAGACCAAGACGTTGTGGTTGGTTGGACCTTGTTGTGGTTAAACACGCTTGTACCATTAATGGGCTAACAGATTTAGTCATTACCAAAATCGATATCTTAAGTGGATTAAAAGAAATCCCTGTATGTATTGGTTACGAAATTGATGGAGAAGTTATTGATTACATTCCAGCAAGTGTGGAAGATGTAGCTAAAGCTAAACCAGTTTATGAAGTGTTGCCAGGTTGGGATGAAGACATTAGCAAGTGTCCAACATGGGAAGAACTTCCAGAAAACTGTAAAGCATACATTGAAAAAATTGAAGCTTATACAAAAACGCCTGCATCGATGATTTCTGTAGGTCCAGGAAGAGAACACAACATTTATCGTAAAGACATTATTGAGAAGTAACCATTCGGTTACTTCTTTTGTATTTTGGATGCCTTCTCGTTATAATATAGATTGTAATATATAGATAGGAGAAGTTATTATGAAAAATTTCATGCAAGATTTTAAGGCGTTTGCAATGCGCGGAAATATGATTGATATGGCTGTTGGGGTTGTTATTGGGGGTGCTTTTGGGACCATCATCAATTCCATTGTGAATGACTTGATTATGCCATTTGTTGCCTTGCTTACAGATTCGAGTGAAATGGCAAAAGCTGCAATTCAAATTGGTGAGCGTGGTGGTGAACCAGTATTGTTAAAATATGGTGCGTTCTTACAAAGTGTGATCAACTTTCTAATCATCGCTTTCTGTATTTTTGTGGTCGTGCGTATTCTTGGGCGTTTCCAAAAGAAAAAAGATGTCGCAGTTACCAAATCGGATGAAGTTACACTACTTGAAGAAATTCGTGATGAATTGAAAAAAACAAACAAAAGTGTCTAACGTAAAATAATGGTGAACCTCCACCGTTATTTTTTTAGTTTGAAAACGAGCATAAACTATCCTATATATATAAGGGTTACTATATGAAAATGTTCAAAAAGGTAAAAAATCACGAAAAATGAGGAAAAATGCTAGTATTTTCTAAATACTTTATAGAATATAACTAATAATTTTTTAGTAAAGATGCAAATAACCCTTTATTCATGGACTTTGATGCAATTTTGTGAAACTTTGGGATAGCGTAAAATCGCTTGTTTCGTATGTTATTATTACAAAGACGAAAACGAGAGGTACTCTATGGAATTACAGAAAACGCTTAGTCAAATAAAAGAACTTGAATATAAAGGTTTAAAGAAACTAATCCAAGGGATTACATATGTAAAAGAACAAGGTGTTCCAACATTCAAAGCATTCGTGCAACGAGTGGCACACACTTTACACAATATGGGTGGAGCAGAATTTGCTAAAGTTAAGACATTATGTCAAGAACACATCCACTTCAACTTCAAACACTTCGTGGGAACAACAGCGACAGCTGCTGTCGTGTTTGCTTTAACATTTACAGTGACTGGATTCAGTCGTGTAAAAGTTGATACAACTGTACTTGCTAAATCAAGTGCAACAACTGCTTACAATAAAGAAGCGGTAACAGTTAATTATGGTGATGACTCAGCCATCTTAGATATGGTTAAGGATATTGTTGCTGAAGATAACGAAACAGTATATGGAGTAAAACCTATTTCAGTAGAAGATACAAAATCGACATACGAAATTGGAAATTATATTGTAAATATCAATAAGCCACAAGCTAGAGAGTTAACTGCAACTCAAATTGAAGTTAAAGTTGAACCAAAAGATATTTATACAACGAACTTAAAAGGTATTGAAGTTGTTTCATCAAAAGATGAAGATGTAAAAAACACGAACGTAGCTCGTACATTTACATTCGATGTTGACATGGTGGATACACAAGCACCTACAATTGCACTTTCAAATACACATGTTGATATCTTAGATACAGCAGATTTTGATCCAAAAGCTTATGTTGCAAGAGTGTATGACAACTACGATCAAACAGTTAACTATACAGTAACTGGTGATATTGAAACAACAGATGAAGGATTATACATTGATGGTGATTACACATTCACTTTCACAGCAACTGATGCACACGGAAACAAATCTGAAGCACAACTTGTTGCTACAGTAACAGAAGATGAAGAAGCTGCGGAAGCTCGTTTAGAAGCTGAACGTCAAGAAGCAATCGCCAATGGTGATTATGCACGTGCTTCAAGTATTCCACAAACGGCTCCTTCATATGCTGGAGGAAGCGCAATTGCAGCAGCGGCATTAGCACAACTTGGAGTTTACCAAGATTGTACAGCATTAGCTACAAACGCACTTGCAGCAGTTGGTATTTATTTCCACGGTTGGCCAGCTGAATACATGAGTTTAGGAACAATTGTATCGGCTAGTGAAGCACAACCAGGTGACTTAATTTACTATGCTGATGGTGGTGTAGGTATGGCACATATCGCTGTATACATCGGAAACGGACAAGCGGTTCACGGTGGATACAAAGGAAGTACAGTTATTGCAAGTGCATACATGGGTTCAGGTCCAGTATTCATTCGCGTAAGATAAACAAAAAAGCAACAAATCTTCGGATTTGTTGTTTTTTTCTTATTGCTTCCCTATTTTTATAAAATGAATTATAATGGTAGGGCTACTAAGGAGTTGAATGTATAAATGAAAGAAATAATTCGTATTGAAGGTGGCCACGATTTAACGGGTCACGTAAAGATATCTGGATCGAAAAATGCAACGGTTGCTTTGATTCCTGCTGCTATCTTGGCAAATGAACCGGTTACAATCGTTGGTGTACCGAATATAAGTGATGTTCACTCACTAAAAATCTTGCTTGAAGAACTTGGTGTGAGTGTTGTAATCAAAGGGGAAAATGGAAATCATTTGATTATTGACCCTTCAAAAATGGAAAATAAACCTATGACTAGTGATACGGTAACGAAATTGCGTGCATCCTATTACTTTATGGGTGTGTTACTAGCAAAATACAAACGCGTCGAAATCAAAATGCCAGGTGGATGTTACTTAGGTCCACGTCCTATTGATTTACACCTAATGGGGTTTGAAGCACTTGGGGCGAAAGTTACATATGAAGGTGGAAGTTACATCATAGAAGCTGAAGAATTAATCGGTGATAAGATTTTCTTAGATGTTTCAAGTGTTGGGGCAACCATTAACATAATGTGTGCTGCAGTGTTTGCCAAAGGAAAAACAACCATTGAAAATGCTGCAAAAGAACCTGAAATCATTGATATTGCAACCTTATTGAACAAGATGGGAGCTGAGATTCGTGGTATGGGAACAAACGTTATTACCATCACGGGTGTCGAAAGTCTTCATGGGTGTTTTCATGAAATCATTCCAGACCGCATTGAAGCTGCAACATATTTAACGCTTGCTGCAACTGCAGGAAATGATATCTTGATTGAAAATGTCATTCCACAGCACTTGGAAGGTTTAATTTCAAAGTTGGAAGACATTGGTGTTAACTTGCAAGTGGATGTTGATTCCATTTTAGTCAAAGGTCGCAAAGAGACTTTAAAACCAGTCGATATTAAAACTGCGCCATACCCAGGGTTTGCAACAGACATGCAACAACCGCTCACGACGCTGTTAACGCAATGTGAGGGGCAAAGTGTGGTAACCGAGACCATTTACACAGAACGTTTCAAACACTGTCATGAGTTAAACAAAATGGGGGCTGACATTGATGTAAGAACACCAAGTTCATTTATCAATGGACCGACCAAACTCTCAGGAACAAGTGTAACGGCAACGGATTTGCGTTGTGGAGCAAGTTTGATTATTGCTGGATTAATTGCTACAGGCACAACCGAAATTGATGAGATCTATCACATTGAACGTGGTTATGAAAACATCGTTGGTAAGTTACAAAGCCTTGGCGCAAAGATTGAAAAAGTAACGATTGAATAGTCGAAATTTATATTGCAATCTTGTAAAAATAAGGAGAGAGAATATTTCTATGAGCGATAAATATATTAAAATCTTATTTGGGGTGCTTATCATGATTGTCCCATACCTTTTAACTGGTACAGGAGGAATCAACACTTTTCTAGGTTCTGGATATGTTATTAACTTATTGTTGCGTTGGGCATCATTAGTTATTGGATTACTGATTGTAATGCACGCATTCATAAAGCATGAAGATTAGTTTTTTTAGACCATAAAGCAATGAACTGTGTAATTCACTAGCTAATTAACCTGTTAAACTTTCGGACTCACTGCTACAGGCACAACCGAAATTGATGAGATCTATCACATTGAACGTGGTTATGAAAACATCGTTGGTAAGTTACAAAGCCTTGGCGCAAAGGTTGAAAAAGTAACGATTGAATAGTCGAAATTTATATTGCAATCTTGCAAATATGTGGTAATATAATATAGCAACTTACTTTAAGTTCGCAAAGAACTTAAGGCGGAAGGAGAGAAGATATGAAAAAAGGAATTCACCCAGAATACCATAAAATCACTGTTAAATGTTCAACATGTGGAACGGAATACGCTGTGGGATCAACTGCTAAAGAATTAAAAGTTGATACTTGTTCACACTGTCACCCATTCTACACAGGAAGACAACGTTTCGCTGCTGCGCAAGGACGTATCGAGAAATTTAACAAGAAATACGGAGTTAAATAGAAAAGCAAAGGAAACTTTGCTTTTTTTCTAGTCTAGAAAGCAATATGCTATAATAAGTAATGATATAGGAGATATAAATATGAGTGCAATGACAGAACGTTTAGATGGAATGATCGATCGCTACAATGAACTTAGCGAATTGATGATGAGTCCAGAAGTGCTTGCAGATAATCGTCGTATGGCAAAACTTGGAAAAGAACAAGCTGCGATGACACAAGCAGTAGAAACTTACCAAGAATATAAAAAGGTCGTACAAGGAATTGAAGATGCAAATGCATTGATGGAAGAACACGACCCTGAAGTAAAAGAAATGGTAAAAATGGAGTTGGAAGAACTAACGCCACGCAAGCAAGAATTGTTGGATCGTTTGGAAATTTTATTGATTCCTAAAGATCCTGCAGACCAAAACAACGCCATTATGGAAATTCGTGGAGCTGCTGGTGGAGATGAAGGAAATATCTTTGCTGGTGACTTGTTCAGAATGTATTCCAAATATGCAGAAAGCAAAGGATGGAAAATTGAAGTCTTAGAAGCGCAAGAAAGTGAAGCTGGTGGATTTACACGTATCGCTTTCATGATGAAAGGACAAGAAGTGTACGGACATATGAAATTTGAAAGTGGAAGTCACCGTGTACAACGTGTACCAAAGACGGAAACACAAGGTCGTGTGCATACCTCAACAGCAACGGTACTGGTTGACCCAGAAATTGAAGCTGATGAAATTGATATTGATCCTAACGATTTGGAAATCGATACTATGCGTGCAAGTGGAGCTGGAGGACAACACGTCAACAAAACCGATTCGGCTGTACGGGTAACACACATCCCAACCGGAATTACTGTAAAGTGTCAAGATGGACGTAGCCAACATGCAAACCGTGAGACTGCCTTAACGCAAATTCGTTCCAAAGTATATAGTGAAATGAAACGTCGTGAAGAAGAAGAACGTCACGCGGAAAGAAAAAGTAAATTAGGTACGGGAGACCGTAGTGAAAAAATCCGTACATACAACTATCCACAAAATCGTGTAACAGACCACCGAATTGGCTTAACGTTGCAACAATTGGATCGTATTATGGAAGGTAAACTTGACGATATTATTGTGGCTTTACTTGAACAAGATCAACAGGATAAACTTGCTGGTAACGCATAATGTTATATAGAGAAGCCTTACGTCGCGCGCAAGCCCTTTGTGTGGAAGCAGGGGTTGGGGAACAAGCCCCATTATTTTTACTGCTGGAGCTCGCGAATTTAGAATCACACAATTTGTATGCAGAATTTGATGAAGAAATGGATGATGAACTAGTCGCTGCCTATTACGAGAAAGTGGACCGATTGCTTGCACATGAACCGCTTGACCACATCTTAGGGTATTCCTATTTCTATGGCTTTAAATTTTTGGTCAATGAAGATGTGCTAATTCCACGTCCTGAAACCGAAGAACTTGTTGCCAATGTTTTAGCTACATATGATGAGTACTTTGAAGGGCAAGATGTGGATGCCATTGATGTAGGTTGTGGAAGTGGTGCAATTGCCATCGCACTAGCGTTAGAAGAAAAGCACTTGCATATGCAAGCAAGTGACATTAGTGAACACGCAATTAAGGTGGCAAAGGAAAATGCTGCAAACTTAGAAGCAAATGTTACATTCTTAGTGGGTGATATGTTGCATCCTTTTATCGAAAACAATCATAAAGTCGATATTTTGATTAGCAATCCACCATATATCCCAAAAGATGAAAAGATGGAAGACAGTGTTGTCGATTACGAACCACACATTGCTTTATTTGGTGGAAGTGATGGACTGTTCTTCTACAATGAAATATTTAAACATGCACATAAAGTGTTAAAAGATAAAAGCTTTTTAGCATTTGAAATAGGTTATAACCAAAAAGATGAATTATTGGAATTGGCAAACAACTATTTCCCAAATGATAAAAAAGAAGTGTTGAAAGACTTGAACGGTAAAGATCGGATGTTGTTTATTTACCATAATCTATAAGGAGCAGCATATGAAAAAACTAATGGTAATTATGGCCTTATGTATGATGATGGTGGGCTGTAATAGTGATGATCATGAGATGGTTTGTACCTACAAAAAAGATAAAGACAAAGGAACCATCACCGTGCGTTACAGTGGTGATAAAATCAAACAACTTCAATTTGATGCGACACAATACATTGATTCTGATTTGTTGGATGAAGTTGGTGAAAAAGACTTTGAAGCCTATTGGCGTAAAAATGTTGAAGCCTACAACAAAGAAGGTGTTAGTGTGGATAGTGCTTATGATAAAGAAACACGCATGGCAAGTATGCAAATCGATGTAAGTCTGGATCAACTAAAAGATCGTAACTATAGTGATTTTTACTTAAACGATAATCTTTCGTTAAAAAGTTTTAAAAAACGTGTCGAAGATCAATTGAACTACACTTGTAAATAATAAAGGTAATATAAAATAACGTGTGGTTCGAAAATATTGAACTATAAAATATCGTGTGGCTACACAATCAAAAAAGATGAG
>LVZN01000009.1 GCA_001695645.1 Erysipelotrichaceae bacterium MTC7
TACGAATACAAGCTTTGACTTAGAACATATTTAAAACCGTAGGAACTACGGGGATAGCTTGGTAAATAAGAGACACCTCTGTTAGTGAAGACATAAACTATCAAGTATGCTCTATTCCCAAGAATCTCGTGACTTCAGTCATGAGAGGTTCAATATGTCTACTATTAGGGATGTCATTAGTAGCTTGTTCATCAGGGACGGCAAGTAAAACGGAAACGACTGTTTGTACGTACAAAGAGGGAGATGATGAAATCCGTGTTACGGTTAAGCCAGACGGAGAAAAAATCAAAACAGTTGATTATGAAATGATCACAAAAAGTGATGAATTCAAGGATGTAAAAGAAGAGGAAGTTGCTGCATTTGAAAAAACAATGCAAGATAAAATGAAAGATGCAGAAGGTTTAACTGTAGGGGTTAAAGTAAAAGACGGTGCAATGATCTTAACATTATCAATGGATATTGCTAAAATCTCGGAATTTCCTTCATTGATGCAAGGAACAGACTTTACTGTTGATCAACTAAAAAGTGCAACAGTTAAAGAGTTCGTAAAAGAATTGGAAGAAGAAGGGGCTACTTGTAAGTAACAAAAACCCGCTAAACGGCGGGTTTTAATATGCTTAGATTTACCTTGTATTATCGTTTTCCTGCTGCATTATTAAATCCACTAATGAATGCCCAACATAACGCAAATGGGAAAAGACAAATCCATAACATGAGTTTAATGATTACTTTCATATGTTTTCCTATCCTCTCTTTATTCTTACTTTGATTATACGCTACTGATTTACAATTAACGAATCATATGAGAACTCTATTTCTTTCTACATGCATATTGTAACAACATCAGTGGCACAAAAAAACGCCATCTAGGCGTTTATGCGTGATATTCTTTTTTATACTCTTTATATGAGTAGATAGTTGGAACAAGTATTGAGATGACAATAAGTATTGACATAGTAGCAAAAGCAACTTCTTCTGGGAGTATTACTAAAGTTAAGAAACCAAGAATGATAATAATGAATCCTGATAATGCCCAAATTGGACCAGCAAATCGATGTGTTTTTTCCCAGTTTGAAGGAGAAGCAAGTGTCCAAGGTAGTTTGATTCCAAGCCAGTAATTGTGTCGTACTTTTGGTAAGTAATTTCCAGTAACAAGGAAGATCACTCCAATAAATACCATGACTACGGTTGAAATGATTTGTGGACCAGTGTAGATACTAAAAATACTAGCTCCAATGACAATCATGGTTAATAAAGGTACGAAATAGTAAAACATGATGCTTGCTAGTTTACTATATTTGACACCATGTTTGTCTGGTAAAATTCTTTGCAAAAATAATAGGAATATGTGTAATGCAAGCATTCCCGCTAGTTCGATAAATAGTATCGATTTATTCATCCACTGGTCTGCTTGTCCGTGCATGTTCCAATGAGAGGGAATTGTTTTTGGTAAGTCATTGTATGTGAGTAAGATTAATGCTAACGGCAATAAATATAATAAGAAACTAAAAACTAGTAACTTTTTGTTGTAGTAAGTTTTCATTCGTTGTGTCCTTTCTTAAACTGGGTAACCCATAAAGAGAGTTCTTCAAAAACAGAAGTGTTTAATCCATAATAGATGAAGTTCTTTTCTTTGCGTTCATAAACTAAATCAGCTTTCTTTAAAATGGAAAGGTGATGTGAGATGGTTGCTTTTGATAATTCGAATTGGTCTGAAATATCTCCTGCAGATTTTTCACCTTGTTTTAAGTAGGTGAGTATTTCTCGGCGTACTGGATCTGCTAAAGCTTTAAATGTTTCATGAAATCCCATAAACACTCCTTTCGTAGTTTAGATATTTATCTAAATAGATAATAGTACAAAGTATCAGACAATGCAACTAAAAACACCTCATAAGAGGTGTTAAATTAGTTAATGTGTGTTTCAATCGCTTTATAGATTCCATCATTATCGTTTGTGTCTGTAATCCATTTTGCGAGTTTGAGAATGGGTTGACTAGATTTACCCATTGCAATAGAGTTTGGAAAACTTTCGAAGAGTTCGAGATCATTCATACTGTCCCCAAAGACATAGATATCGTGGTGATCAACTCCAATTTCTTTTGCATAATCGTTTAATAAAGTTGCTTTGTTGGCATCTTTTGATGTGATTTCAAGGAATGCTTCAAATGAAGAGTGAATGGCAATTGAAGAAATGGCTAAAATTTGTGCTTTACCAGCTTTTAAGTTTTCTTGATTAAAATTACGTGCATCAATTTTTAAAATCTTAGCACCTGAAGCTATAAATTCATCGATGGTATGAACTTGATGTGTATTTGCTAGAAAGTATTTTTTTACAAACAATGGAGCATGTTCGACGTTTCCTAATGTTCCATTTCGTTTCTTTTTTGCCATGGTAATATGGTCATTAAAGAACTGCTCTTTATCTGCGAAAATATATTTTCCTTGATCCGTGTGTAAGGCAAAATGGAAATTGTAGTTGAGTAAGATTTCAAGTATTTTTATACTTGTTGCTTGATTCATTGGGATTTCTTTTTTTACCTTGTCATCACTAGAAATGTATTGATGACCATTATTGAGTAATAGATCACAGTGTAAGTGGTAAGTATCGACAATGGGTTTTACAATATCGTAATTTCGGCCACTGACAATGCACATTTTATTTCCTTTATCGACGAACTCTCGAATGGCTTTTAGTGAGGATTCTGCAATTTCTTGATTGCTTGTTAGTAAGGTTCCATCCAAATCAAATGCTAATAATTTCATATGTCGTCATCTTCCTTTCAAGTATTTATATAAAGTAATCGTTATAAGTGTTCCTTAGGTATGCTATCATATCTTCTTTCGATAATCCATAGATATCTTCGACAAATGATGCGGTAAGGAATTTTGTTTCAATCCGCGAAAAACCATAAAGTACAAGTCGTTCGATGTCATTATCACTTAAAAAGAAGTTTAACAAAAGCACTGGAAAATCATCTTGCTTCAAGATTGAATAGATCCGTTCGGATAGACTGATGACATAGTCGTACTTCATATGATGCAGCTTTTCTTTCTCACTTAGTTGAATGATACTCACCAGATTGACGTTGAGTACTTCCTTGAGTTGGGCCATAAAATAGTCGATTCTTGCATATGTAGAGTTACTAACAATCACGATATCTTTTGCTTTACTTTGCATCTTTGTGTTGATGATGCGGTTACGAATAATGTTCTTTTGAATGAGTAGAGTTAACGAAGTATATTCCTCATCCTCGAAATCAAGTTCATAGGTTGCTTCAATATCACGGCTATACTTTTGAACGATTTCGTAAAGTACAGGAAAGTGATCTTTTGTGTTGCGAACAAGTCGGTCTAACAAATTTACGCGAAGATGACTTTGAATGATTTTTTTGTAGAAGTAGCGATAGCAATCGTTGATCAAATCTTGGTCTTCATAGATTTGACTTGTGAGACTGTTTCGTACATTTGCAACAAACGTTGTAGTAATGTTTGCTAGTTTTTCATCGTAAGGAAAATCCAATAACTTGGAGAAATCAAGAAGGTTCATAACCAGGTTATATACATTGTTTTCTTCCGTATCATCAGTGAAATAGATGTGACGGGGAACAAGTGGTAAGTTTTGTCGATAATTTTCACCAAGTTTGAACGGTTGCAATTTTGTTAGACAGATAAAGATAAAGAAAAACTTGGTAGAGAACGTAGTCATGTGCATATCATAGTTTGTTAAGAACTGATCGATTTTAGCAAAGGCTTCTTCTCGATAGCCTTCTAGTTTTTCAAGATATGTGTAACAAAGGTGTTCCATTGGATTGTTGCTGATACGTTCGGTAATCGTTGTATCTTGTTGAAGGTCAAATAGAATATACATGATTCTTGCTACCAACAAATGGAAGTATAGTGGTTCACCAACAATCGTTAAACCTTTCTTATGGACGGTTTGAATCGCTAAATGATAGGTCGCTAAATAGGCCTTTAAAGCTTGCATATCGTGTTTCTTCGTTGTCAAAGATAAATTCCAAGATGCATATAGGTCACTTGTGTTCACGTAAGGATGAAAAAATGCTTTAATAATAAAGACATTCATGCGCTCCATTTGTGTGCTATCATAATCAAACATTGATAAGTTTCTAATGAAGATAGCAAGTTCTTCATAGGACAATTTACACGTACAAATGCTGCGTTTAATCTCGATTAACGGTTCATTTGCATACAAGTTCATCATATCGACCTTGCGTCGAATCGATGTCGAGTTTTTATGGAACCGATGCGAAAGTTCATGTAAAGTGATTTGTTGTTGATCTTGGACATAACGTAATATTTTTAAGTCTTCATTTGTAATACCCATAAGTACCTCCGGGGCTATTATACGTTTAGGGGTAAGTTTATGCAACTAAATATTATAAAAATGATGCCTTGATACACTATCTAAAATGAAGGAGAATGTGGATACAAAGCAAAGGAGATTTTGCAGAGGAGAAAACGATGAAGAAAAAAAGAGAGAGAACTTCAAGTTGGAAAGATAGTATTCAAGTCTTTGGACGATCACTATTACTTCCAATTGCCGTACTAGCCCCTGTTGGTATGGTTATGGGGATTTGTAGCGCCTTAACACAAAGCTACATGATTGAAAAGGTTGCATTCCTAGACAATGGAACATTACAAATGATCTTATCTGGACTACAAACCATTTCAAGTGTTGTATTCAATAACATTCCAATTTTATTCGCGATGGGGGTTGCCCAAGGTGTAGCGAACAAGGAAAAAGGGATTGCCGTATTTGCTGCTGTTGTTGGGTACTTAACATTAAACCAAACAATGAATGTATTCTTAACCATTACAGGAAACCTTGCAGATGCTGATACCATGGCACAAGTTGGTCAAGGTCTGGTCTTGGGTGTACAAACTGTAAAACTAGAAGCGTTTGGTGGGATTCTATGTGGTTTAGTTGCTGCTAAAGTAGCAAACCGATTCTATAACTTAGAATTGCCATTAGCATTTGCTTTCTTTGGTGGTAAGAAATCAATTCCAATTATTACCATTGCCCTTATGGTTCCAATTGGGTTTATCGTTCCAATTATTTGGGATTTATTAACACGTTTCTTAATTAGCATTTCATTTATTTTCACAACACCATACATTGGTAATGGTATCTACTATGCACTAAACCGTGCCTTGATTCCATTTGGATTGCACCATGTGTTATCTTCAATTGTTCGCTTTACTGAAGCAGGTGGAATTTACGTAATTGATGGTGCTGAATATGTTGGGATTTTGCCAGCAATTAATGAAATTTTATTTAAACTTGGTCCAACTCATGAAGCTTGGGGAGAGTTGATGCCTAAACTTACAAGTTACCTTGGTGGGGGACAAATGTTAACAACATTATTTAGAGTTCCAGCAATTGGACTTGCGATGTACCAAACATCATTCCTTAAAAATAGAAAGATTGCAAAAGGGGTTATCCTTACTTGTTGTTTAACCGCATTCTTAGGAAATATTACAGAACCACTTGAGTTCTCATTCCTATTTATTTCACCTTTACTATTCGTACTATACTGTATTTTATCTGGATTGATGTCAATTCCTTACCAATTGTTACACATTTCAATTGGATACATTCGTGGAACAATCTTCGACTTTGGAATTTTCGGACTACTTTATGACAACACAAACTGGATCAACCTGATTTTATTAGGTCTTGTAAACTTTGTTGTCTTCTACTTCTTCTTTAAATGGTTTATCGTTCGTTTCAAATTGGAAACACCAGGACGTGAATCATTTGAATTAAGTGAAGAAAGTAGCCAATTGATTAAAGAGAAAAACTGGAGTGTGATTGCGGAAATCGTTATCGAAGGATTGGGAGGTCCAGCAAACATTAAGTCAGTTGAAAACTGTATCTCAAGATTACGTATTGACTTGGTTGACCCATCAATTGTGGATCAAGCAAAAATTAAGGAATCAGGTGCTGCTGGATTGTTCTTCCCAAAAGAAGATCATATTCACATTGTCTTTGGACCACACGTTGAGTTCGTTAAATTAGCAGTAGATGAAAAGATAAAGAAGTAGGTATATAAGATGAGAGCATTATATGATTCAAAAAGTAAGTTAGATGATCGTGGTATTAAAGCACTTCTAACTGAAGAAGCAAAAGTAAATACATGGTTACAAGTTGAAGCAGCTTTAGCCTTGTCACAAGCAGAATGTGGCTTTATTCCTGAACAAGCAGCAAAAGATATTGCAGCTTCATGTAAAATGGAAAACATTGACATGGAAGAAATTGCTAGAATTAAAGCAAAAATCGGACATGGATTTGTCCCATTCTTAAAAGTTTTAACAAAAGCTTGTCCTGCAGAAGCAGGTAAGTATGTACACTATGGTGTAACAACACAAAACATTCAACAAACGTCACATTTATACTTATTAAAACAAGTAAATGAAATTATCAAAGGTTTCACAGCGGATTGTTTGGTGAGTTTAGCAAACCTTGCAACTAAACATGCAAATGATGTGATGCCAGGAAGAACACATGGGAAACACGCCATTCCTATCACATACGGATATAAAGTATCGGTTTGGATTTCTGAATTACTTTCAAATTTTCAACGAATGGAAGATAGTGAAAAAAGAATTTTCCAAGTAATGATGGGTGGAGCTGTAGGAAGTTTCAACTCAATGGGTCCAGTTGGACGTGAAGTACAAGATCATGTTGCCAAAAAACTAAACATGGGTTCGATGGAAGTACCTTCAAGAAATATGAGTATTCCAAAAGTTGAGTTCATTTCTAACTTAGCCATGTTATGCAATACGTTCCATAAAATGGCAGAAGAAGTATATTACACAGGTCTTGAAGAGTTAGGTGAAGTTAGTGAAGGATTTACACCTGGTACAGTTGGTAGTTCAACCATGCCACAAAAAATCAATCCAAAACTAGCGAAAGGAATTATTGCCAACTCACAAAAACTATATTCTTTACCAGCAGTCGGTTATTATTCGGCAGTACGTATGTTTGAAGGAGACAGTTCTTCATACTTATTATTTGATGGTTTGCTTGAAGAAGCCGTTGAACTAGCAACTGAAGTGTTGATACGTGCAGAAGAATTAACAAGAACGATTCAAGTACACCCAGAACGTATGAAATACAATGCCAACTTAAATAAAGGATTGGATAATAGTGAACACATTATGATGGAAGTCGCTAAGAAGATTGGTAAAGATCCAGCACATGAATTAATGTATGATAAAGCCATGCTTACGGAAATTGATGGTAAGGATTACTTAACGGTATTAAAAGAAGATGCAACGATTTCTTCTATGTTTACTGAAGCAGAAATTGAAGCACTTACAAACCCAGAAACATATGTTGGGGAAGGTCCTACCATTGCTCATGAAATGGCAGAAAAAGCAATGACTAAAGCAAAGGAAATTAAAGATGCTGTTTAAGAAGTCTAAAAAAACAACGATACTTGCTCCTGCAAAAGGAACAATCATCAGTATTGATCAAATCCCTGATCCTGTCTTTTCAAGTAAAATGATGGGGGATGGCTTTGGTATTGAAATCACGGATGGTATGATTCATGCACCTGTTGCAGGAACCATCAAAACGGCATTTCCAACAGGGCATGCCTATGGTATAGAAACCAAAGAAGGAATTGAAGTTCTTGTTCATATTGGTTTAGATACAGTTGAATTGAATGGTGATGGTTTTGCTGTGAAAGTAGAAACTGGACAATCGGTCAATGTCGGTGATGTTCTTTGTGTTGTTGATATTGAAAAAGTGAAACAAGCAGGTAAATCGCTTGTCTCACCAGTAATTATTACAAGTGGACAAAGTATTACAAATGTACAAACTGGTTCTGTTCAAGCACAGGATGAAGTAGCAATCATCCAAAAATAAAAAGGAAGTGATATGCATGATACTTTATGCAAAACGAATTGTTACACCAAAAGGTGTAATCGAAGGATACATTCATATAAAAGACGGAAAAATTGTTGATATAACAGATACATGTGATGAAGAATTTATTGACTATCGCGATCAAATTTTGATGCCTGGATATATTGATATTCATACACATGGTTGGGCAACTGGTTCGTACTGGATGGAAAAAACTGCGAAATCCATTTGGGACATGCAACGACATTTACCTAAATGTGGAGTTACTTCATTTTTAGCAACAACGGGAACGGATTCCATTGATGAAACGTTTAGATATATTGAAGCTGCAAATGAAGCGTATGCAAACCAACATGAAGGTGCTGAACTGTTAGGTATTCATATGGAAGGTCCATTTATTTCTAAGGAATTTAAAGGTCTTCAAAAAGAAGAACACTGTTTAACCCCAGATGTGAAATTGATGGAGCAATTTTACAACGCACAAACAAATAAAGAAATGATTAAGTTGATGACGCTGGCACCTGAGTTAGATCATGCCAAAGAACTGATTCAATTCAATTGTGCGCATGGCATTCAAAACTCCATTGGTCATAGTGGAGCAACTTTTGAGGACATTAAGACTTTAAAGAATGATGGACTTGGTGGTGTCACACATATGTTTAGTGGTATGCGAGGGTTTCATCACCGTGAACTTGGAGTTGCTGGTTCTGCATTATATTTCAATGATTTAATGTGTGAATTTGCAAAACAATCCGGTATGACGGTAAAACACGAAGCATTTGATATTGTTTATCGTCTTAAAGGTGACAATGGCGTATATCTAACAACCGATTGCCAAGGACTAGCAAAAACACAAACACCGTTTCATCACTACATTCGTAAAGAGACATTTGAGCCGGATGGAGATATGTTGAAAATTACAAGTGATGATGGAAATGTTCGCATCATTGATCCAAATGACTATGAAGCTGTTAAAGACATTGAAATTGGTTATGATACATCGGTAAGAAATATGTTGAAACATACACCAATGAACTTAGTTTCTCTAAGCAAACTAACAAGTCTAAATCCAGCGACATACATTCACATGGATGATGTCAAAGGTTCCATTGAAATACACAAAGATGCAGACATTATTGTATTAGATGATGAATATCATATAATTGAAACATACTGTAAAGGAAACGCATCAATCAATCTATAATAAAGCAGTCATATCCTTCGAGGTATGATTGTTTTTTATGTATGACAAGCAAATCTATGATAGGCTTAAGGTATGAATGGGAGAACTGTATGATAGAAGGACTAACAAAGAAAAAACTCATCATTCAAGATGAAAATGTAGATATTTATTTATACAAGCCAAAACACGTGGAACCAAATAAAGTGTATCCAATTGTTTGGGTGTTGGATGGTAATAGTATGTTTACCAATTTAGGCCAAATGTTTCGCGATCCATTACTACAAGAAATGTATGTTGTAGGTATCAGTCCAAGTAATAGAGATGCACAATATACACCTTGGGATGTAAGTGAACTACATGACATATATGAAAACTTTACGGGTTTAGCTGATACGTATACAAAGGAACTACTAGAGGTGCTTCCACCATTTTTGCAAGCCAACGATATTCCCAAAGGTCCAACCTATTTAGCTGGATTCTCACTTGCTGGCTTGTTTGCGACGTATTCGCTATATCAAACGAAATATTTTGCAGGAGTAGCAAGTTTGTCTGGTTCCTTTTGGTATCCAAACTGGATAACCTTTACCAAAGAACATGCGGTTCTGAATACTGACGCAAAACTGTATTTCTCTTGCGGCACTCGAGAATGGATGGAAACCAGTGGAGAGAAATTATTCACGCTAGATTTAACCAAAGAAACAATGACTACATTACCAAATGAATCGACAGAACTTTATGTAGATCAAGGTGGTCATACACAGTATCTAACAAAACGTTGGCTACATGCATTTCAGTGGGTGTTAAGCAAAACATAATACGTAACCAAAAACAGATGTGCATTCGATACATCTGTTTTTTCGTTCGTATCCATTGTGTGATCCATGCTTTTCTATGTTAAGATGAAACAAACAGGTATAACATAAAAAAAGGAGATGATGATAATGAAAGATGTTTACCAACCCTTATTCGAACCACTTACACTTATTAATGGTGTAACGTTAAGAAATCGTTTTGTAATGTGTCCAATGTTAGTGTTTTGTGCAAATCAAGATGGTACGCCTTCGCCTTATGATGTAGCATATTTTAAACGTCGTGCACATGTTGGAGAATTGCTGATTACTGGAGCTACTACACCACAGACAGGTATTACATGTGCTGTTGGACAATTGCAACTCGATGATGATCAAAAAATTGATGCATTTAAAGATTTAGCGCAAGCGATGAAAAGTGAAGGTAGTAAAGCAATCCTCCAAATTCAGCACCCTGGTAGACAAGCAACAGTTGGTTACCAGGAAACGGGTGTTGCCTATGCACCAAGCAAAATGGATTTTCCATTTTTGGACTATCCGGTTACGGAATTAAGTGATGCACAAATTCGTGATATTATTGCAGCTTTTGCACAAACTACAAGACGTGCAATGGAAGCAGGTTTTGATGGTGTAGAAATTCATGGAGCCAATCATTATTTAATTCAACAATTCTTTTCAGCTTATTCAAATCATCGCGAGGATGATTGGGGAGGTTCGCTTGAAAAAAGAATGAACTTTGCTAAAGAAATTACGAAAGCGGTACTTGCTGTAGCAAAAGAAAAAGCAGGATTTATTGTTGGGTATCGTTTTTCCCCGGAAGAAGTACATGGAAAAAATATTGGATATACTGTTGATGATACTGTAAAGCTCATTAATGAAATTGCAGATTTAGGAGTTGATTATATTCACTCTTCTACATTTGGGAATGGGTTTGTGGAAGGCAAAGCCTATGCCATGACTACCCAAGTACAAGAACCAAAAGTTGTAGTAAATAAAATACTCCATGATGCATTGGGTGGAAAAGTTCCTTACATTGTATCTGGATCAATTTCTGATGGTGAGGATGCACTTGATGCTCTACACTATGGAGAGTTAGCTGGAATGGGTGTTGCTGCTATTGCAGATCCTGATATGGCAAACAAGCTTAAGGAAGGAAATGAAGATACTATCAACATGAACATTGTTGGTAGAGTAGAGGATCTAGCAATACCGCCAATCCTTATTGATATATACAAAGCAGGAGTTCCTTTACCACCAATCCAAGGTATCGAAGAACTATAATTGAATCAGAACTAAAAGAACTTGCAAAGGAAATTGCAAGTTCTTTTGAATTTCTATCTTTTGTGTGTATTTTGGAATATACAATATGCTTAGTGAATGACATAAACAAAATAGGAATGCTTCTATTTATTGTAATTCCTTAAATTGTTTAGGAGTCAAACCAATAATTTTCTTGAATGAACTTGAAAAGTGCGCTGTACTTGAAAAATGTAATATCTCAGATATTTCCTTAAGACTATATGGAGTAGAAGTAATTAGCTTTTTCGCTTCTTCTATTTTGAGATTTTGCATATAATCAATAGGCGTTTTTTTAAGTTCTTTTTTGAATATTTTAGAGAAATATTTCTGATCAAGTTTTACATGTTCACTAACATCCTTTACGTTGATGTTGTTATAGATATTCGCATGAATAAATTTCAATGATTTTCGTATATGAAAACTAAAACTATCAATAGAGGTTTGTGCAACTTGATTTCTAAATGTATCAATGATTTCGTTCAACGCGAGTTGTATGCTGTTTGAATTTTCACATTCTTCAATCCTATTTATGTAGAAGTCACTCAACGAAAAACTTTTTTCGACAGGGACACCCAAATCAATAGCAGCTCTACAAAATAAAGTAATAAAAGAAATCATTGAGTTTTTCATTGCGCGAATTGTATCAGGACCTAGAACTTCTTTATAGGTCGTTAAATCTACCGTTAAATTTGAAAAAGAAGCTTCACCTTTTAGTACTTTGTATAAATTGTTGCGTTCAAATTCATAGGCATGGTGCTTATAATCGAATAAAAAAGATGAAATTGAAGCTTCAATGATTTTGTTTGTTTCCATAAGACTCCTTTCTGTAAACGTTTACAACATAGACACATAAATATAAAGAAAGTGATGTATGTATAACAATCATAACAAACTCGTTGTTACAATGCAATTAGCAGTAAAGATACTGCATATTTGTACAAATAGAATTAAGGAGGACATATGATTCGAAAAATAGATAGTAATTTTCTGTGGGGTGGTTCTGTATCGGCTCACCAGAGTGAAGGAGCAAAGAATAGTGAATATGGTATGGGGAAAACCATTCACGATATTCAGCCAGTAAAAAAAGGAAAGTCTAGTTGGAACATAGCTATTGATTCGTATCATAACTATGAGAATGATTTTTCATTGTTTAAAGAATTGGGGTTAAAAGCGTATCGCTTTTCAGTAGCTTGGGCTCGTATTTTTCCTTCAGGAGAAGGGGAAATCAATCAAGAAGGTGTTGATTTTTATCATCGGTTTATTGATTCATGTATAAAGAATGGAATACAACCAATTATTTGCACCTATCATTTTGATATCCCGCTGAACTTAGTGCAAAAATACGGAGGTTGGACGAACCGTAAAGTCGTACAAGCATATAGCGAATATGTTGCGTTTTTAGCAAAAGAATATGGTGATAAAGTAAAAATCTGGATTCCCATGAATGAACAAAATGGATGTCATATGCCTTCACTATTATATAGCGGGCTTACAACAGAAAGTGAAAACTACGCAATTACCAAAACTACGACTATACACAATTTATTGTTGGCGAACGCGCATGCAGTTGAAAACCTTCGTAAGTACGTGAAAGATGTACAAATTGGAGGAATGATTCAATTTTGCCCATTCTATCCTGAAACGGATGCACCTGAAGATATTCTTGCAGCAGATCAAGCAGAAAGTCAATATAACTATGATGTATTGGATGTCATGATCCGTGGAACGTATCCTAATCGACTTCTTGAAAAATGGAAAGCAGAAGATGCATTACCACAAATTAGTGACGAAGATGTGTTTCTATTAAAAAATAACACTTCTGACTTTGTTGCTTTCAGCTATTACTTTTCAAAAGTGATGTCACATGAACTAGGAAATTGTGATTTGAATGATATGGTGTTTACTTCATTTCTAACAGGTAAAGATCCATTTCCTAAAAATGAATATTTAAAAGTAACGGAATGGGGATGGAGTATTGATCCTATCGGTTTACGAATTGCCATGAACCGTCTTTACGATAGATATCAAAAACCACTGTTTATTTTCGAGAGTGGGGTTGGTTTCAAAGAGGAATTGAACAATCAGTTTACTGTTGAGGATAACTATAGAATTGCATACTTTCAACAACATCTTGCACAAATGAAGACAGCTATGGAAGTTGATCAAGTGCCTTGTTTGGGGTATTTAACATGGGGTCCAATTGATATTCTAAGTTCTAGTGCTGAGATGCGAAAACGATATGGTTTTATTTATGTGAACCGTACGGATGAAGATTTACTAGATTTAAAACGCTATAAAAAGAAATCTTTTGATTGGTTTAGCAATGTTATTAAAACAAATGCAAAGGGAATTCAGGTGGAGTAATAGACTTATGGATATTTTAAACAATCAAACAGTATTTCTTAATGTAGAAGGAAGTACAAAAGAAGCAATTCTTCAAGCAGTAACACAACAACTTGAAACATCTGGATACGTTAAGAATGCCAAACATGCATATAACGACATTATGAAACGAGAAGCTGAAATATCAACAGGATTTGTTAGTGGTATCGCAATACCACATACGCAAAGTGAAGCTGTTGAAAAAACATCCATTAGCATAATCAAACCAGTCAATTCACTATCTTGGGAAACGATGGATGATAGTGATGTCGATCTTATATTTCTTATATGTGTTCCATTAAATGGATTAGATGAACATTTAAAGATACTAGCATCGCTAGCGGAGATGTTGATGGACGAAGACGTTATTGATGCATTACATCAAATAGAAAATGAAGATGAAATCGTAGACTATATAAGGAGGAAATTGAAATGAAAATTGTTGCAGTAGCTGCGTGTCCAGCTGGCTTAATGCATACCTTTATGGCAGCAAAAGCACTGAAAAAGATGGCACAAAAAAACAAAAGTGAAATACTGGTTGAAACGCAATCCGCATCAGGAATTGAAAATCAATTAACTGATAAAGATGTTTCTGAAGCAGATGGTGTAATTTTAGCGATTGATACAGCAATTGAAGGAATGGATCGTTTTAAAGATAAAGTGGTTGTTCAAACGAATACAACAAAAGTTCTAAAGAATGCACAAGATATTTATAACGAGTTAGAAAATTTAATAGGAGAGAAATAATATGGAGAAGTTTAAAAAAGTTCTGAATGAAATGAAAGGGTATATTGTCACAGGGATTGGTTATGTACTTCCTGTAATCATTGTTGGTGGAATTTGTATGGCGTTTGCAACGTTTTTACCAGAAGGTGAACTAAAGACAATATTTGCATCAATTTCTGATTTTGGACTAAAGAAATATGATATATTCTTGATTATGTTTATTGCACATACGATGGTTCCTAAAGTTTCCTTAGCACCAGCATTCTTTGTTGGGTTATATGCAAACTCAATGGAGCTAGGAATATTTGGGGCGCTTATTGTTGGTCTCCTTGTGGGATACATGTGTAGATTCTTAAGTAATGTAAAACTTAAGGAAAGTGGAAAAGCATTATTTTCTATGGTAGTAATACCAATCTTTGTATCCATTGCTGGTGTCTTTGTGGTTCATTATCTATTGCATGCACCAGTAGTGTATTTCACTAAATCACTTACTGCATTGTTACAAGGCATGGCTGGATCTAATGCTGTTTTACTTGGTGTCGTTCTAGGTTGTATGATTGGATTTGATTTAGGTGGTCCAGTGAATAAAGTAGCAGGTTTATTTGCTCTATCAATGGTTACAGAAGGAATTCGTTGGCCGATGACGTTAGCTTGTGCTGCTTATATGTTACCTTCATTAGGTGCTGGTCTTGCAACTTTATTGGACCGCAAAAAGCGTTACTTTGACAAAGACGAACAAATTGCTGGTAAATCTGCATTTATAATGGGATTCTTATTATTATCAGAACCAGCAATTCCATTTATGTTAGCAGATCCTGCATTTATGATCCCTGTAAATATGCTAATGTCTGCAATTCTTTGTGGAGGATATGCATTTTTCCAAATTACATCTACTGTTGCATTAGGGCCAATCTTTTCATTTGGTGTAACCAATCATCCATTTATCGGATTACTTCTATTGCTTGCATGTACAATAGGTCTTGCTTTACTTATTTTGTTACGTAGAAAAACACTATTAGCAAAGGGTGAATTGGAAATTATTGATGATGAGGTTTTAGCTTAATGGATATCGTATGTTGTTTTGATTTGGGTGGAACTACAATTAATTGTGCGCAATTCGATCTTGCAGGAACAATCCAAGAATTTGAAACACTTCCATCAAAAAACGATAAAGAATACATCCTAGATACAATCAACACGTATCTAAATCAAGTAGTACAATCTCACAAGTTAGTAGGGATTGGGCTATCTGTTCCAGGAATGGTTGATGTTGAGCGTGGTGTTGTTAATGGATTTAGTGCATTACAAAATTTGCACGAATTTAACTATATTTCTTATTTTCATGAGTTATACAATGTTCCTGTCGTAATAGAGAATGATGCAAATGCTGCATTACTTGGAGAGTATTACAATGGACATGCAAAAGATAAGGATAATGCAATACTAATATCAGTAGGAACAGGTATTGGTGGTGCACTTATGGAAAGTAAGAACTTGGTTAGAGGTAGAAAAAACTTAGCTGGTGAATTTGGGTTTATGCTACAACATCAAAAAGAGAACACCTATGTGTCTCTTAACGAATTGACTTCCTTAGCTTTACTAGTTAAGCGAATTAATCAGGAGGACTATATTACTATTACAAGTGCAAAAGAAGCTTTTGATCTTGCGGAAAGTGGTGATGGAGATATAAAGAAAATCATTGATGATTTTTATCGAAATCTTGCTGTTGGAATTTACAATTTAAATTTTTCCTTTGACCCAGATGTAATTCTTTTGTCTGGTGCAATCAGTGAGAGATCTAATTTTGATCAACAACTACAGAACCATGTAAATCAATTAATCGATGAGAGTGTTGAACGTTTTTTAGGAAAACATGTAGACTCAAAATGGCTATACCCTATAATTAAAGCATGTAAGAACGGAAACAAAAGTAATGTTATTGGGATGTATAGTAAAGTAAAAACTGAGCTAAAATTATAAATGCGAATAATTAACACCCAAATAATCATCCTTCAGGGGATGATTGTTTTTTATGTATGACAAGCAAATCTATGATAGGCTTAAGGTAGGAATGGGAGAAGTGTATGATACAAGGACTAACTAAGAAAAAACTCATGATTCAAGATGAGAATGTAGATATTTATATGTACAAGCCAAAACACGTGGAACCAAATAAAGTGTATCCAATTGTTTGGGTGTTGGATGGTAATAGTATGTTTACCAATTTAGGGCAAATGTTTCGTGATCCATTACTACAAGAAATGTATGTTGTAGGTATCAGTCCAAGTAATAGAGATGCACAATATACACCTTGGGATGTAAGTGAACTACATGATATATATGAAAACTTTACGGGTTTTGCAGATACGTATATAAAGGAACTACTAGAGGTGCTTCCACTATTTTTGCAAGCCAACGATATTCCAAAAGGTCCAACCTATTTAGCTGGATTCTCACTTGCTGGTTTGTTTGCGACTTATTCGCTATATCAAACAGATTATTTTGCAGGAGTTGCAAGTTTGTCTGGTTCCTTTTGGTATCCAAGCTGGATACCCTTTACCAAAGAACATGCAGTTATGAATACTGATGCAAAACTGTATTTCTCTTGCGGCACTCGAGAATGGATGGAAACCAGTGGAGAGAAATTATTCACGCTAGACTTAACTAACGAAACAATGGCCGCAATACCTAATGAATCGAAGGAACTTTATGTAGATCAAGGTGGGCATACACAATATCTAATGAAACGTTGGTTACAAGTAATGAATTGGGTTAATAAGGAAAATGAAAAAAACTTGGTTGTATAGCCAAGTTTTTTCTATGATTATGTAATTTACATTTTAGGATTCAAGTTTGACTGTGAATTTGTAGATATCTCCCTTGGAAACTAATGAGGAATAACATACGATTTTATCATTGCTGAAAGAAGTACGTTGTACCAGCAGTCCATATTGAGGTTGCTTACAAAGAAGCATTTTGCATTCATACTCATTGAGTTCACATGCTTGAAAGGTCTCGATTGCGCGATTGATTTGAATGTTGTAAGTCTCGTCCAACGTTTGATATAGCGGTTGATTGTCTAAATCGATTTCAATTACGAATTTATACTCCATCGGAAAGAATGTCTTTTCAATAATGATGGGTGTTTGCTCGTCACAACGTAACCGCTCAATATAGATAACTTCATCATGCTCATTGATTCCCAATTCTCGAGCAACTTTTTTATTTGCTTGTATAATTTTTTTATCAACAAGAATTGTGTCACTAATCTTTCCTTGTTTTTCCATTTCTTTTGAAAAGGAATATACGTTACCAAGGTTTTGAAGAATACTTGTTCCTACAACAAAGGTACCTTTACCTTGTATCTTTTCTAACTTTCCTTGATTTGCAAGTAAGTCTATGGCGTTGCGTACAGTAATCCTAGACATATCATACATTTTGCACAACTCACGTTCAGAAGGTATGGGTTTTCCTTTTTTCCATTCACCGCTAGATATCTTTTCTTCAATGATATCTGCCAATCTATAATATAAAGGTTCTCGTTCTTTTTTATTCATAAAAGTTCTCCATCTTAACTTAAATATAACTGGTTATAACAACTATGTCAATTACATACAAATTGAATAATTTTGAAAAATATTGACTTACTGGTTATAACCAGTTATACTGTGGGTGACAAGAGCTCTAGTCATAGTTTTATATTTACTGGTTATAATGACATTACCAATTAGGAGAGAACTATGAAGTATTTAGAATATTATGAAATTATCAAAGCTCAGATGGATCTTCAAATGAAAGAGACTTCTGAGAAGTTGGAAGCGGCAGCGATTTGCTGTACAAATTCGATAGTAGAAGGAAGTGTCGTACATGTGTATGGTTGTGGACATTCACAAATGTTTGCAATGGAGGTGTTTTATCGAGCAGGCGGATTGGTTCCGGTTAATGCATTGTTGGTTCCACATTTAGCGCTTTTTCCCAAAGCAAAACTTAGTACGTTTCAAGAACGTGTGGAAGGTTTTTCACCAGAGTATTTAAATCTGATCAATACGAATAAAAATGACACCATGATTATCGTGTCAATATCTGGAAGAAATTCGGCGGTGATTGATATGGCAATCGAGGCAAAAGCGAAAGGAATGAAAGTTATTGCATTAACTTCATTAACATTTAGTGACAAGGTGACTTCGCGACATTCAAGTAATAAACTGTTACGTGATTTTGCGGATGTTGTAATTGATATCAAGTGTGAAGCCGGAGATGCTTGCTTATCACTAGAAAGTCTTCCTGTTAAATTCAATGGAACGAGTACAATTCTAGGAATGTTGGTAATGAATTGTATAACTTCCAGAACCATTGAATTGTGTGTTGAACGAGGTGTTACTCCACCAATTTATGTAAGTTCAAATTTAGATGAAGGTGATGAAATCAATCGCACATATATACAGAAGTATCGGAATAAAATTAACTGCTTATAAAAGGGGGAATTGAAATGAGAGCATTTGAAACGTATTTTGAAGTAATGGATAAGATAGTAGGTGAAATAAGAGAAAGCCAAGTTGATAACATTATGAAAGCAGCAACATTATTGGCCGATACTACCGAAAATGGCGGGCTTATTTATGGTTTTGGTGTTGGACATTCATACAATGTTATCGGTGATGCATTTTGGCGAGCAGCAACACCTGTAAACTATTGTGCAATTGTTGAGCCAAGTGCAACTGGTCATTTTGAAATTACAAGAAGTCATTTTGTAGAAAACACCTATGATCTTGGTCGCCATGTCATTGATTATCATGAAGTTACACCAAATGATTGTGTCATCATTATTTCGAATTCAGGGAATAACATCATGCCTGTTGATGCAGCCATTCGTTGCAAGGAATTGGGAATTCCTACAATTGCAATTACTGCTGTAAACTACAGCAATTATTTAAAGACGAAACATCGTGATGGGGTTAAATTAAAAGATGTATGTAGTATTGTCTTAGATAATTGCACACCAATAGGTGATGCTGCAGTAGAGATTGAAGGATTTGGTATGAAATTAGGATCAACAAGTACAATACCCAATGTGTATTTACAAAACTATATTTTGATAGAAATGATTGAAATACTGACGCAACGTGGATTCACGCCAGATGTATATTACAACGGGCACCTTGAAGAAATGGGAGATACATACAAAAATCATAATGAAAAAATGGTGAAAAAGTATAAAGGTAGAATTCGCAATTTGTAGTTTTATTGATTTATGTTGATTTGTGTTTTTATTTAAAGGAGAGATTATGGAATTATTACAAATTTTGATGTTGGCAATTGCAACGTTTATTTTTGCGATTGATCAATTTTCATTAACGGAAGTTATCTACCGGCCAATTGTTGCATGTCCGATTATCGGTTTGATACTGGGGGACTTACAAACGGGACTACTGGTTGGTGGAACTTATGAATTGATGATGGTTGGGAATATGCCAGTTGGAGGTGCCCAACCACCAAATGCAGTACTCGGTGGAGTTGTTGCGATGGTGTTTGCAATTAAGGCAGATATGGGAATTGATGCAGCTTTAGGAACAGCGGTTATATTCTCAGTGTTTGGACAATACGCCGTGACGTTAACATTTACTGTTATGTCAGGATTGATGGCAAAAGCCGATCAAGCTGCAATTAAAGCAAGTAAGAAAGGTATTCGAAATGTAAATATGCTTTCAATGCTATTGCTTGGAACTCTATTTGCTTTGATGTCAATACTTGCATATGTTGGAGGAAGTGCTGCAGCTAAACCATTACAAGAATTTGCAGCAAACTTCTCATGGGTTATGGGAGGACTTGATGCAGCTGGAAAAATGATGAAGTATGTCGGTTTTGCGATTTTACTAAAAATTATGTTATCGAACGACTTATGGGGAATTTACTTAGCTGGGTTTGCAGCGGCAGCATTGCTTGGTAATGTTGATGCAACAAGAGGAGCAACACTTGTGCTTGTAGCATTTATTGGGGTTGCACTTGCAATCAATAACTTCGTAACTGCTGTACAGATTCGTAACAATGGAAGTAATTCAGGAGGTATGTCTGATGGAATCTAATGTAACTAATTATAACAATTTGACACCAGCACAAACACTGGATAAAAAAACCGTTCATAAAATGGTATGGATGTCGACTATGTTACAAGCTTCTTTCAACTATGAAAGAATGCAAGCAGCCGGTTGGCTATGGGCAATATTGCCTGGACTTGAAAAGATTCATACCGATAAAGATGATTTAAGTATCTCAATGCAACATAACTTGGAGTTCTTCAACTGTCATACATATACGGTTACCTTTGTCATGGGACTGGTACTGTCCCTTGAACAACAGAAAGCAGATATTAATACCATTCGTTCGGTCCGTGTTGCTGCGATGGGTCCGCTTGGTGGAATTGGTGATGCACTAATTTGGTTTACGTTAATGCCAATTACCGCAGGAATTACTGCCAACATGACAATAGCAGGGAGTATATTTGGTCCAATTCTTTATTTCATTATCATCTTTGGTGCACAGATGGGGCTACGCTATTGGTTGTTTAACTGGTCGTACTCACTTGGGAAAAATGCAATTGGAGCAATCACAAAATACGCAAAAGAGTTTACGCATGCGGCTTCAATGATTGGAGTATTTGTTGTTGGGGCACTGAAATGTAACTATGGAAATACAGCTCTTGGAATGATGATTCCAAATGGAACTATGATAGATGAAGCTGGAAATGAAGTTGCAAACTTTATTAATGTACAAGGTTTGCTTGATGGTATTTTACCAGCGTTAATACCATTGGCATTAACCTTGATGTGTTATTTCTTAATTAAGAAAAAGAACTGGCGTCCAACTCAACTTATTGCTTTATTATTGGCAATTGGAATCGTTGGATGTGCATTTGGACTATGGGCAGGAGATGCAGGACAAATTGTTGATAGTGATAATGATGGTATTTATGATTCTAAGTTACCACAAGGATATGAGTCTTTAGTACCTGTACCTTGGCATGATTAGCAAAGAGAGGTAATCCTCAAAAGAAACCGGGAGATAGACAGGCTTCCGGTTTCTTGCGTAAAAGTATGAAAAAATGTGAATAGAATTGAAGATTACATAAAAGAAAAATGAGATTGCAACTGTGTAGCAATCTCATTTTATGTCTTTTATATGGGAATTGATAATTGATTCTAGATACTTTTTGTTTATCCAAAAACATTGTTTTGTCATCCATTCACCGTTAGGTAGTTGATCTGCATGTCTTTCAATATTTCCTTTATGAAAACCGTTGTTCAAGAGATATGCAGACTTACTTGCATGTGGCCTGATGTGTATAATAGATGTATTTTTTTCTCCCAATAAGCTGTTAAAAACGCTAGCTCCACTTACTTCAAAACTGACGCCAAGTTTAAATTGATTAATGTAGTTTTCCCATTCGTGTTTAACGATTTCATCAATATCATGTATTGGCATGTTCCATAGAAAACAGCCCTTCAATATATATTCAGTTCCATTGTTAACATATACAACAAATAAGAATTTTGTTTCTGATAAAGTATTATACAAAGTTGAACTATCCCATTCTTCTTTGATTAATTCCATGATTTCAAAGTTTGGAAATGGCATAGATTCTCTTATTCTTCCATTTTGTTCAACGCGAATGGATTTTACTTTGATACTTGCTTTTGTAAACTCTTCTGCTTGATTACTTTTTACGCCTAGCATTCGAAATGCAAAGTCAGCGAATTTGCTCTTATTGCTTTTTACATCTGGAAATATTGAAAATAATTCAGATTCTGATTTTCCAATATACGAGTTTATTTTGCTCGTAATAAAACTTTCAAAGGTTGAAGTTAATTTCGTGTCATCTTTAAGTATTCTTTCTTCTTCGTTTTCATTCAGAATAAGTTTATGAAGAACGTAATTCATGTAACTTTGCTTAAGTGAGAAAGCTCGTTTTTTTGTTAAAGTGTGTTCACCGTAATATTGTGGAACAACATCCTCTTTATTTCTAGCCTTTGTACAAGCTCCAAGGTACATTGTATCACCTTCACTTAACATGTGAGCTTGACCGGCTTTGATTTTATTATTAATTGTTTGATAATCTTGTTTAATAATTTCTAGGTCTTCTTTTGAAGGCGTAAACAAATTTACATACTTGATGATATTGTCATACTTATCTTCAAGGTTACGATCGCGTAAATAGTGAATTAATAAGATTTTTTGGATTTTGTTCCAAAGATGACTTCTATCAAAATCATCTTCAACAGCTTTGTTAAAAGCAATGTTGGTAATTACAAGACGTTCTCCAGCACGGTATGAACCATCCTTTTTAATATCAATAGGGGCTTGTTTCAATTCTAAACCTACTTTTGGAAAATCGGGGCGTTGATCACTGTTTGGTTTGTATCCAAAATAGTTTTTCTCAATAATGTTACCAAAGTTACCTTTTGCATTGTTGTCTTTGTATGATGCTCCATACGCTGAAGGTTTATCTGCAACTTTATAAGCGTCCAAGCTGTGTGCCTCTTCGTAGTTTTTATATGCGGATTTGTCCCATTCATCAATGATTTGGTTGAAGGATTGTCCAATTAATCGATTCGCATACTGAAGGATGCTTTGGATATCATCGTCTTTATAATCAAATAGCATAATAATCTCCTAATTTTTCATCTAAGATCTTGAATCAGAGTAAAAAGTTTAGTATACTAAACTAGTACTAAAAAGATTATAACAAATATAGAGATGAACTTAAACTTTGTATATAGAATGGAGATTCAAATATGGAAAAAACAGTGGTTGAATTGTTTGCGGGTGTTGGTGGATTTAGAGTTGGTTTAAATAAAATTAAAAATATTGATAAAAATGGAAGGGCTGTTGAAAACGGTCCTTGGTCTTTTGTATGGGCGAACCAATGGGAACCATCAACAAAGGTTCAACATGCGTTTGACTGCTATAATATGCGCTTTGGTAAGTCTCAAAATCACTCTAATGAAGATATATCAATTGTAGATAAATCATCAATTCCAAATCATTCGTTACTAGTAGGTGGATTTCCTTGTCAAGATTATTCAGTAGCTCGAACACTTTCTGGTGAAAAAGGGATACAAGGAAAAAAAGGTGTTTTATTTTGGCAGATAAAAGAAATATTAGATAAAAAAAATACACCATTTGTATTGTTGGAAAACGTTGATCGCTTGATTAAATCTCCAGCAAAACAACGAGGACGTGACTTTGGAATTATGTTAAGGACATTTTATGAATTAGGTTATGATGTTGAGTGGCGCGTTATCAATGCTGCTGAATATGGGGCAGCTCAAAAACGTAGAAGAGTGTTTATATTTGCATGGAAAAAAGACACAGACTATGGAACTTCTTTATCTGATGATAAAGGGCTTATTATGCAAAGTGAAGGTTTATTTGCAAATGTATTTCCAATACACAATTTTAATATAAGTAAGGTGAATAATAAGAATTTAACAGTATATAAAGACGCTGTAGAAATGACTGAAGATTTCGAATGGACTTTTCAAAATTCTGGTGTTATGAAAGATGGAGTTGTATCTACAATAAAAACTATACCTATTGGAAAACAACCAATACCGTTAAGTGAGACAATTGAGACTGGAAAGATTAGTGATGATTTTTTTCTTGATAGTAAAGCTAAAGAAAAATTTGAGTACCTGAAGGGTGGAAAGAAAATTAATAGAGTAAAGCCAAATGGAGAACACTATGTATACTCTGAAGGAAGCATGTCATTTCCTGAAGATTTAGACCAACCTGGAAGAACGATGTTAACGAGTGAAGGTACAACAAATAGAAGTACACATGTTGTTGCCGATTATCAAACAAAAAAACTACGCTTAATCACTCCAATAGAAGCGGAAAGATTACAGTCATTTCCTGATGATTGGACAAATACAGGTATGCCAAACAGAAGACGTTACTTTATGATGGGGAATGCACTAGTGACAAAATTAATAAGTGATTTATCAGAAACACTAGAGGAAATCATTGAAAGAGAAAACCGTTAGTTTGCTACATGCGAACTAACGGTTTTTTTAGTGCTCCATCATCATATTGACAATGACAATTTCCGATTCACTTCCTAGTCTAGCAGGAACTCCCCAAGTACCAGCACCACTAGTTGTGATCATTTGATAGGGTTCTTTAAAGTAACCATATGAATGAGGAAACTGAATTGCAACTAATAGGTTGTAAGGGAATATTTGTCCATCATGGGTATGTCCAGATAGTTGTAAATCCACATCATGATAATCATCAATAATTGGTTGGTGATCAAGTACGATGATTGGCTTTGTTGGATCTGCTTTTTTAGCGAGTGATTCCAGTGTTGGTCGATCTTTGTGGTTGGAATAATCATCGCGACCAATCAATTGAATATCATCAGCAACAACCATAACATCATCAACAATTGGTGTAATACCTGCATCTTCAAGTGTTTGATAATAAATGTCAAGGTTCTTACGATGTTCCTCATGATTACCAAATACATAATAACTACCATAAGAAGGATCAAGTTGTTTAAATACATCAATTGATTTTTTTAAGTGGTAGTCATTTGTAAGTTCATCAAAGATGTCACCACCAAATAAAACAATATCGGGATTGGCATTGTTTACTTTATCCACAATGCTTTGAAGTTTCTTTATATCAATCGAGTTGCCTAAATGGATATCTGCTAGATAAGCGATTCTAAGCTCTTTATGGACACTTTCTTTGTTAACGTGCACATAATAACTAGTCATTTGTATTTGCCTAGCATGGACGGTTGAATACGTTCCTACGATAATTGAGAATACCATGAGTATTGCGATAATATCTCTTCGTGGAACATACCATTTTCTAATCATTCTTTTTTGAATGATGTTGTATATAGAGACAAATGCAAAGAATGCAAATGACAATATAATAAACATAAAGAAAACACTCGTACTCCAAAGTATGAAAAGCACATACCAGCCATGAGTTGATAATCTTGGCAATAAAAAGAAACGTAAAATAAACATAAATTGGAAGAAATACAAGAATGTATACAATCCTCTTTTTACTTTCTTGTTTTTAATACGCAAAATACCAATGTATTTGTATGCTGTATAACCTGTGATAATAATTAGAAACACAAGTAGTAATAATTTAAATATACTAACCATGACTATATTTTATCATGGAATTTCCAAAAATGAGTTAGAAATCTTCGTTCTATGTGTAATAACAGAAATTTATGTTGATACATTTTTCGACATTTTAATTATATGAAACTAACCAATTCAAATTATTATTTATCTAATTCGAATGATTTATACACGATTTAATATTTGTTTTAAATCAGATAATGATGAACATTCTTTAAGTTGTTTTGAATCTTCATCATTTGATGCTATTCTCATGATTTTCCGAAAGAGAAAGTTATAATTGCTACTATCAGAATCGTTCGCAGCAACTAAGATTATTATTTTGGCTTCTTCATCGTCCCATTGTATGCTTTTTGAAAGATTAACTACAACAATAGTTGATTGTCTTACAAAATCTTTTGCTCCGTGGGGCAGTGCGATTCCTCTTGCTATATATGTACTACTGATTTCTGTTCGCGATATAACAGATTCATAAAAGCCCTTTCTCACATAATTGTTATTGTATAGATATTCGCAGTATTTTTGTAGGAATTCATACTTATCACGTATTTTATCATTGAAAAACAATAGATAGTTATTATATATTTCATTGATGTTATTAGAGGCTAATGATGATTTAGAAAGTAGAAAATGACTTATTTTTTTATAGTCTTCACTAGTAAAGTTTGTATTAATATTTACACTGTTTTTCGCATTTATAATATTTGTTGAACTATTCAATATTAATCCATAATTATTTGGGTTTAGTAAATTGATTGTGTTTTCTCGGTATATCTCAGATATATGTATTTCTTTAAAATAAGACTCGATTATATTTTTCAAAAAAATCTCAAATGATAATCCTTCATTACATATGAGCGCTGTTTTGAGTTTCTTTATATTAGAAGGCCTATTGATTGCGGCGACGATGTGTAAGCAAATATACCCAATTTCATTGGAATCAAAATACACATTTTCAATAATTTCTAAATCCTCAATTGTAGTAATAACCGCCATATATACTTCTGTGTAATTTATTCTTATTTGCTCAAGTAATGGGTTTTCGTTTGTCATGCCGTGTTTCATTCGATTAATAGCTGGCTTTAAGTGGCTCATTAATGTTTGTTTTAATTCAAAATCATTTGAAAGTTCAACATTCAATCTCATGCTTAAAAGGTTAATGAATTTTTCCAACATGCCATATTCTTGAATAGAATTAGTGAAATTCACTTGTTTTCTAGTTCCAATCAATAAAACTGCAATATAGTCAATTTCTGATTTTGCTAAAGCAATGTCAAACTCTTTTTCGATATAGTTTTTAATAATTGTTGAGTAGTAATATTCTTGAGTGTTTTTTATATTATAAAATTCTTCATTACTTATAGTATAGCCTAAATATATCCGTACGATTATTATAGCAAACTGTACACTTAAAAAGTTATAATCTTCATCACAAAAATTAGTGTTAATAATTTTTTCGCTTATTTGCATAATATCTACAATTTTTGCAGTTTCTGTTTCAAGCATAAGTGAAGACAATATACTAACAGTTTTCTTTGTTAGTCTAGGGTATGTAGATACTGAAAGTTTTGTTTCATAGTTACTAAACGAAGTTAGAAAACTATGAAATAGTTTCCTAACTTGAGATTCTTTTCCCAAAATTCGAATTCTATTTTTTTCATCACGAACCTTACATTCATATTTGTTTGCGAAATCAAAAACTTCATCTAACAAATGATTAATGGTTATTTGTGGTAGATTCGTTTTCTCAGATAGTTTGGCTTGACTATAAGTTTTATTTGTAGTTAATAGAAGACTCATTATTTTATAAAAGTCATTTTCTAATCCAGTATAGAAACTAAATGATTTTTCTTTTAGTTTAGATCGTATGTGTTGCTTAGTTAAAGTGTTAGCTTCAAGAAGAATACCTCTATTGGTAATTTTTTTAATATAGCCAGGGTATATAATTGCATTTAATTCTTTGGAGTCGAGATAGTTGTGAATTGTTCTTGATGATACACCGATTTTCTCTGATAGATTTTTTATTGTTGTAAATTCAGTTTCATCTAATAATAATTCAATTAGAATTGAAATATTTTTCTTCATTTTATCCTCCGTAAGTTCTAAATCAATTATAACAAAAATATTAGATAATTATTTCATGATTAATTGCAACATTTTAACCTATTGTTGCAATTAATTAAGTGATTTAAGAGTTTATTGTTGAAATAATGCGGTGTTATTATTTGCTTAGATAAGAGGAGGTATAAAAATGAAGAAGATTGCGCATTGTATACATCATACACATTGGGATCTTATTTGGTATTTTACTGCACAAGATGCAGCGGTTCAGTTTAGTTATAATATGAAAGAAATTCTTCGTGGTTTCCACCAAGGGAGAATTGACAGTTTTTTTATGGATGGACAAACAGCACCTATTGATGAGTATTTATCTTTACATCCGGAAGATTATAGTTATATGAAAGAATTGGTTTCGGATGGTAGACTTGTTATTGGACCATTTAATTCTCAACTTGATTGTTTTATTTCAAGTGGAGAATCAGTAATTAATAACTTACGCCTAGGAATAAAAACATCAAAAAAGTTAGGTAAGGTTTCAAAGGTAGCATATTTACCCGATTCATTTGGACATTCATATGACTTTCCAAAAATTTTCAATAAATTTGGAATTGAGAACTTTGTAATAACTAGAGGTGTCGGTGATGAGTATGGATTAGACAGTGAGTTTTATATGTCATCAAATGATGGAAGCAAACTACTTGTCTATGTTATGATTGCCGGATATGGATATGGATGTTATGGATTTAAAAGTGGACATCTATTTGAAGAAGAAGCATTGGATTACAATAAAATAAGTGTATCTACATTAATTGAAAGATTATTAAAATATACCACGGTTAAAGATGAATTTGTTTTTCCTTTAGGTTTTGATCAAAATCCAGCGATTCTAGATATTGATAATATGATTTCCAAATATAACGATGAACAGAATGAATATGAATTTAAATCAACAACCTGGGAAAAATATCTTGGGCATGTAAGAAAATGTGGGAAAAATTTAAAAACTCATAATGGTGAACTCTATTCAACTCAATATCATAGAATTCATAGAACGATGTTTTCTGCACGTGCCGATATTAAAGCGATGCAGGATAAATGTGAACGTATTTTAACTTATGAATTACAACCATTGATGGTAATGCTTGATTCATTAGGTATCATGTATGATCATGGTATTTTAGATAAAGCATGGGATACACTTATAAAGTGTCAAACACATTCGTCTGCGACATTAACTGACGAAACTAATGATTATATTGAAAGAGAAACAACTAACGCGCTGAATCTAGTGACTTCACTAAAAACGTTCCTGATGAAATTAGTTTCAATATCACTTGATTTAAGTACAGAGACAAAGTACCCAATTACTATTTACAATACTTTGCCTATTAAGAGAAAAATGGTTTTTGAAGCAAAGGTTCTTACAAAGACAAAAAACTTTGAAATCTTTCACAAGGGAGAAACAGTCCCTTTTACTGTAAAGCAGTCCATTAGAAAAAACTGTGGTGTGCTTAGAAAAGATAAAGAGTTAATTAATCATGAAAAGTTTTATTTTGAAACAGATATTGTTATTGAGACAACAGAGTTTAATGGAATATCATACAAAACATATGATGTGATTGAAAAAGAAAATGCAAGAATGTCATATTTATCAGATGATAAGTTCTACATTGAAAACGAGTTTTATAAGATATATCAATCAGAAGACGGTATTTCGATATATGATAAAGTGCAAAATAAATTAAATACTAAGGCATTTTATATCGAAGAATCAGGAGATGAAGGAGATAGTTTTGATTACTCATATCCAAAAAATGATATGTTTAATTATAACTACCTGGAATATAGTAACGTTTCATATAAGTCTTCGAGAGAATTACAGCAAATGGTTCTTACTGGAAGTTTGATGGTGCCATCAAACCTCGAAATGCGTACTAGAAAAATTAATGATTCCGAACTTGGATACAGAATTGAAGTTTCTTTGAAAAAGAATAGCTCAATTATAGAAATTAAAGGTTACTTTGATAATGCAGCTGAGCAGCACAGGGTTCGTCTAGTTTTTCATGGTAACGATAAAAACACTTCATCAATTGCTGGTACACAATTTAGTTTTATTAAGAGAAACGTTTATCAAAAAGAAATGAAGACATGGAGGGAAGATAATTGGTTTGAAGAACCAAGTGCCAATTATCCATTGCTAAATCATGTATCGATAAAAAATGACAAAGATAGTATGTTAACATTATTTACTAGAAGTAGCAAAGAATATGAGTTGATTGGTGATGGATATTCTGATTTGGCTATCACAATTTTTAGATCTTATGGTGCGATGGGATATCCAGATTTAAATCGACGACCTGGCCGTCCAAGTGGACTAGACTATATGGTTTTTGATTCGCCCAAATGTCAAATGAAAAAGCGAAACAATTTTGACTTGAGTTTAAAATACTACAATTCATTTGATTCTAATTTAGTATTTAATGATTATATGATAACTGCGACAGAAACACCGTATTATCAAAAGCAAGATTTTGATAAGTCAATTAATCCAATTGCATATTTTCCAACAAATCCCTTAGACTACAAACTACCTACTGATTATGACTACTTATTGATTGACAATTTAAAAAGTTGTTTTGGTAGTCTCGTGAAATCTGACAGTGATAATGGATATCTCTTGCGAATGTTTAATGCTGCGACAGAGAAACTGATTGGTGGTGAATTATGCATACACAATTCAGGAGAAATTAAACTATGTGAGACTGATCTTATTGAACAAAATGAAAACGAATTAAATGAAATGATTAGATTTGATTCGGGAGAACTGAAAATAATAAAAATAAAGAAAAGTGAGGAAAAAGAATTATGAAAAAAATTATTGCTGTATGTGCTTGCCCTGCTGGTATTGCACATACATATATGGCAGCAGAGAATCTAGAAAACTATGCCAAGAAAAATGGATATGATATTAAAGTTGAGACAAATGGCTCAAGTGGTGTAGAAAACAGATTAAACGAAAATGATATTACTGCGGCAGATTATGTGATTATTGCCGCAGACACAAAAGTTGAAATGGAACGGTTTAAGGGAAAACTATTACTTGAAACATCTGTTTCTACTGCTGTGCGAAAAGTCGATGATATTTTTAAAAAAATAGAAAATAATGAACTGAAAGAGTACTAGGAGAGAATAATATGAAATTTGATACGAAAAAGTTTTATAATCATTTAATGTCAGGTGTTTCTTACTTTCTGCCTTTTGTAATTGCAGGAGGAATCATGATGGCGTTTGCTTATTTGTTAGATGCTGGAAATGCAAGCTCTGCTACATTTGGTTCATCAACTGCAATCTCTGCATGGTTACTTGAGATTGGCGGAATCGCAATGAGTTTTATGTTTCCTATGCTTGCTGCATACATTTCATACTCAATTGCTGATCGTCCAGGTATTTTACCAGGTATGGTAGCTGGTGTTATGGCTAGAGATGGTGGGTCTGGATTTCTTGGGGCAATTGCTGCTGGGTTTATAAGTGGGTATATCATTTTTGGGCTTAAGTATGGAACGAAAAAAATGCCTCGTTCATTAGAAGGAATAAAAACCTTATTAATTTTTCCTCTTTTAGGTCTATCGTTAGCTGCATTATCGATGCTAGTAGTGAATGCGCTTGTTGAACCAATTAACTCTGGTCTAACTGGATTTCTATCTTCAATGAGTGGTACTAATGCAGTACTTCTTGGTGCAATAATTGGTGTTATGGTTGCTGTAGATTTAGGAGGGCCAATTAATAAAACAGCATACTTCTTTTCCGTAGCTACATTAACTGCGGCAGACGGCTCTCCTATACCAAGTGTAGTTATGGCGGCTTGTGGATGCAGTGCAATGGTTGTAAGTACAAGTTGTGCTGTTGCGGCAACGTTATTTCCAAAAAAATTCAGTGAAAATTTAAGAGGTGCAAAAGTTGGAGCATATGTTATGGGATTAAGTTTCTTTGTTGAAGGTGCAATACCGTACGTGATGGAAAAACCTAAACAAGTACTTCCTTCAATTTGTATAGGTGCTGGAGTAACTGGAGCTTTAGTTTCACTTTTTGGAGTTACACTCGCAGCTCCGATAGGTGGGTTGGAAACCCTTCCATTGGTTAGTAATATTCCTTTATATCTATTTTCTTTTGCAGTAGGGACGCTAGTCGCTGTAGTTATTATGTTCTTGTTAATGAAAAACGAAAAAAACATAGAAATAGAGTAATTAGGTGATTTCGGTGAAACTGATAGATGAAAAACTCATTAAAGTAAATATAGAGTTAAATAATAAAAAAGAAGTAATTAAAGAATTCTCAAATTTACTCTCTATAAACGATAGGATTTCTAATAAAGAGTTATTTGAAAAGGATGTAATTGAAAGAGAATCTGAATTGTCAACAAGTATGGGCTATGGAATTGCAATTCCTCATACACAATCAGAGAGTGTATCAGAGACTTCACTTGTTTTTTTGAAACTAAGTGAAGCAATAGATTGGGACAATGATAAAGTTCAAATGGTACTTGGCATTGCAGTTCCTTACAGTAAGAGAGAAGAAAAACATTTGAAAATTCTATCAGCACTGGCAAGAAAACTAATGAATGAAGAATTTAGAGAAGGATTACTAAATGTTACTTTACCTAGTGAAGCAATGCAGTATTTGTCGTTCTTGAACTTGGAAATAGAATGAATGACAATATTCATTTGAATCAATAATAATGACGAATTTATTAAAACTCACTTGTTAAATCAAAGATTAAGCTAGTGAGTTTTTTTATTTAATTAGAAGATTTTAACAACCTATATATTGTTATTTAATGACTGATAACCCTTTTTGAAAGTTAGCACAATGTAAATGTCGCATTACATGATGAGCTTACAGACATCTTACAAATGAAACCAGTAAGCTATTATGTGACGTTGCAAAATAAAGATGAATAATTCATACATTCATCTTTTTCTTTAGTGTGAAAAATGGTACACTAATTGAGATAAAAAAAGGAGAAAATGATGGCTGATAAAATTATTGTATTAGACTTTGGTAGTCAATATAACCAGTTGATTGCGAGACGTATTCGTGAGTTTGGAGTATATAGTGAGTTACATTCACATGATATGTCTTTAGCAGAAATAAAAGCTCTTGGTGATGTAAAGGGAATTATCTTTAGTGGGGGTCCAAACAGTGTATATGATGAGGACGCTTTTAAAGTAGATGAAGCAATTTTTGAATCGGGAATTCCTATTCTAGGTATTTGCTACGGAATGCAAATGACACACTATATGAATGGTGGAAAAGTTAAAGCATGTGACTCTAAAGAATATGGAAGAACTGAAATTGAAGTTGTTAATGATTCACCAATTTTCAAAGGACTTCCAAAAAAACAAACCGTTTGGATGTCTCATGGTGATCAAGTTAGCGAATTAGCAAATGGATTTGTTACAGATGCTTCGAGCACAACATGTACATTTGCTGCGACAAGTAACGATGCAAAAAAGATTTACACTCTACAATTCCATCCTGAAGTACGTCACTCTGAGTATGGAAATGATATCTTGAAAAATTTCGTCTTTGAAGTATGCCAAGCAAAAGCTGATTGGTCAATGCATAATTTTGTTGATGCAGAAATCGCAAAAATCCGCGAACAAGTGGGAACTGACAAAGTATTGTTAGCACTTAGTGGAGGAGTAGATTCTTCTGTTGTTGCCGCATTATTACATAAAGCGATTGGTGATCAACTTTACTGTATGTTTATTGATCACGGATTATTGCGTAAAGGTGAAGCTGAAGGTGTTATGGAAATGTTTGGTAAAGAAATGAACATTAACTTGACTAAAGTTGATGCAAAAGAGCGTTTCTTATCAAAACTTGCTGGCGTAAGTGACCCAGAAGAAAAACGTAAAATCATTGGTAATGAATTTGTTTATACGTTTGATGAAGAAGTAAAAAAACTTGTCCAAGGTGAAGATATTAAATGGTTAGCACAAGGTACGTTATATACAGATGTCATTGAATCAGGTACAAAGACCGCACAAACAATTAAATCACACCATAACGTTGGTGGATTACCTGAAGATATGCAATTTAAATTAATTGAACCATTAAATACATTATTTAAAGATGAAGTTCGTGCATTAGGCACAGAACTTGGACTTCCTGAATCAATGGTATGGAGACAACCTTTCCCAGGACCTGGATTAGGTATTCGTGTTCTTGGTGAAATCACTGAAGAGAAACTAGAAATCGTACGTGATTCAGATTTCATTCTGCGTGAAGAAATTGCAAAAGCAGGATTAGATAGAGAGATTTGGCAGTACTTTACAGCACTGACAAACATGCGCTCTGTTGGAGTTATGGGTGATCAAAGAACATATGACTACGCAGTTGCAATTCGTGCTGTAACATCGATTGATGGAATGACTGCTGACTGGGCACATATTCCTTTTGATGTGCTATCAGTTATCTCGGGTAGAATTGTTAATGAAGTTAAGCATGTGAATAGAGTACTGCTAGATATTACTAGTAAGCCTCCAGGAACGATTGAGTGGGAGTAGTTCGAAGAAGTTTATGAGATACGCAAAAGTCCGCTTTTTTAGCAGATTTTTTGTATGTTGGAGTTAAGAATAATGAGAAAAAAGCTGTTAGTGATGTCAAAATGATGTCAAATAATTGAACAATGCATTAAGCACTCCTAAACTTAAGCTAATCCAAAACGATTAGTATTTACTTAATTTGAACAAAAGTGGACTTGATTCCGATTTGGAATGGCTAAAACATTCTAGATGATACATTCTTGGAATGCATGTTTATGGTTTGAATTGCTCTAAAGAAAGCATAAAAATCCACCTATTGGTGGATTTTTACCGTTTCTCAATACAGTTACTTGAAGTCTGAAAATGACAACAAATAGACATAACGAGAATTTGATTTACAATACTCAATTGTAAATATCAGTAAAGATGTGGAGCAGTCATGTCACCTGTGTTATTTTCCTTAATAGCGGCGACAGCCACTTCTGTTGTCAAGAATAGGGAAGCAATGGATGCTGCATTTAACAGAGCATTACGAGTTACTTTAGTTGGATCCACAATTCCTGCTTCATTAAGATTTGTCCATACTCCGTTTTTAGCATCAAATCCAATATTCACTTCTGAACTGAGTTGTTGTTTAACAATCTCATCTCCATCAAAACCAGCGTTTTCGGCTATCTGCCATAACGGCTTCAAAATTGAGTTCATAACTGTTGAGATACCGCGATTTTCGTCTTGAGATTCCGAAGTAATTGCTTCATTTAACTCTATATAAGCGCGAGCCAAAGCATAACCGCCTCCTGGGACTGTCCCTTCTAATACAGCTGCTTTCGTGGCGTTCAAGGCATCCTCAATTCTAAGTTTCTTTTCTTTAAGTTCAGATTCCGTAGCAGCACCGACTTTGATAATCGCGACACCATTCGTGAGCTTTGCGAGACGTTTGCTTAATTGATCAATATCACTCGTATTCTTCGTGATTTCTATTTGACTACGTATTTCATTAGTACGTGCTTCGAGGGCATCGCTATCTCCTTTGCCACCGATAATTGTTGTTTCATCATTACTAATTACAATTTTTGATGCGGAACCCAGATTATCAAGAGTAACATCTTTGAAATCCATTCCTAAGTCTTTACTAATGAATGTTGACCCAGTAACAATTGCGATATCTTCCAAAGTTCGCTTTTGGTTGTCTCCAAAGCTTGGAGCCTTAGTAGCAACAACATTAAATGTACCTCGGAGTTTATTCATTACAAGTGTCGATACGACGTCTTGGTCAATATCCTCTGCAACAATAAACAATGGTTTACTTTGTTGAACAATTTGCTCTAGGATCGGAAGTATTTCTTGTACGGTTGAAATTTTACGGTCTGTGACAATAGTATAAGGGTCTTCAAGATTGATTACCATTTTTTCTCGATCTGTTACCATGTACGGCGAGATATAACCCTTGTCATACTGGAGCCCTTCAACGACTTCTAAAAATGTTTCAGATGTGTTGGACTCGTCAACAGTGATAACACCATTTTTACCTACTTTATCCATTGCATCTGCAATAATATTCCCAATTTCGTTGTTGGCTGCGCTTATTGCTGCAACATTCGCAATATCATTACGGGTTTCAATTTTTTTACTTTGTTTTAAGAGATGATCTGAAATAATTTTTGCTGCTTTTTCAATGCCATATCTCATTAATACTGGATTTGCACCACGATCAACATGTGCAATTCCGTTGTGAATGATAGATTGTGCAAGAATTGTAGCAGTTGTTGTTCCATCACCAGCTACATCATTTGTTTTGTTTGAAACTTCATAAAGAAGTTTTGCTCCCATATTTTCGTAAGAATTTTCGAGTTCAATTTCTTTTGCAATGGTTACACCATCGTTTGTAATTAGGGGAGAGCCATAACTTTTTTCAAGAACTACATTGCGTCCTTTTGGTCCTAAAGTTACTGCTACAGCATCTGCTAGTTTGTTAATACCTTTTAGTAATAAGTCTCGAGATTCGCTTCCATAACGTACGTCTTTAGCCATTATTTATCCTCCTCTACGATTGCTAGTATATCTTTACTCTCAATTATTAGATAATCCTGATTTTGATATTTTATCTCGGTTGTTGAATATTTTTTATAGATAACATGATCACCAACTTTAATTGATGTGGGTGATTCCTTATCTGTAGACTCTCCAACAGCAACAACGCGAGCAACTGTAGGTTTATCTTTTGATTCAGGTAGTAGAATACCACTATGAGTAATTGCTTCTTCCTGAATTGCTTCTAACAATATACGGTCATACAATGGTTTAATCATGATCTATTCCTCCTATTCCTGTAATTGACCTATGTAGCACTCTTGTATCACGAGTGCTAACGCCAATATTCTAGAATTGAAAGTAAAATTTGTCAAGTTATCAATTAAAAAAAATAAATTACTTAATAGTCTCGATCATTATTGGATTAGAATTACTATTAGTTAATGTATCATTGAGTTGATTTGAAGCAATCTTATCTAGGAATGATGCGAGATGGTATTGTTTATTAGGGTATAGATGAGAGTAAGTACGAAGTGTCGTTTCGATTTTTTCATGCCCAAGTCTGTCCTGAACAATGTTTGGTTGAATTCCTTGTTCAATGAGTAGAGAGGCATGAGAATGTCTTAAATCATGAATTCGTATTCGCTTAACATTCGCAATCTTAGCATATTTTTCAAGTTCTCTTGAAAGCCGACTCTTGTTAGTCATAAAAACTTGTTCTTCCTTATCGATAAAGTAGTATCGGTCAACGTAATCTTTTATCATTTGAGTCAGAAACTGAGGTATTGTTACTATTCGTTCTGACTTTTTTGTCTTAGGTTTGGTGAAGATATATTCACCATTTTCATATTGAGCAGAGTGTGTTATTTCAATATGTCCTCGGTCAAAATTAATATTCTTTAGTCGAACTGCAATTAATTCACCAACACGAATTCCTGTATAAAATAGTACATTGAATTGTAATCTTGATGATTCATCGTCGACAACGGATATAAACTTATCAAATTCTTCTTTTGTCCAGAAGTTCATACTTGAAGGATGTTTAGAACCAATTGCAGTAGTTTTCTTTAATGGATTTCTTTGAAGTTCATAGAAACGTTCTGCATGATTGAAGATAGCTACAAGTTGATTGTTGATGGATCGTGCATAGGTATCTTTAAAATGAAATCCTAGAATCTTATTTTGCCACTTAATAATATCAGGTGTTGATATCTTGGCAAGTTTCTTAGATCCGAGATAAGGTTGAATATACTTATCATAAATCACCCGTTTATTCTTAATGGTATTGTAACGGAGTTTATTTGAAATATCACTCAAATAGACTTCATAGAATTCATTTAGTGACATATCAATTTCTACTTCGTTACTTAAATTACTGAGATATTCAGTTTCCCATTCTTTAGCCTCCCGTTTGGTAGGAAATCCACGTTTAGCTCGTCGCTTCTCTTTACCGTCAATATCAGTATAACGTAGGGTTACGACCCATTTACCAGTTTTCTTATCTTTATACGCTGACATGATGGCTTACCTCCGTATTATGAATGTAATAGTTTTCGTAGAAGAATTTACGGGATGTCTTTCCTTGGACAGTACGATATCCTTTTTCTTTAAGAGATTGATTTAAATCAGAGATAATGCGATAAGCACTGGACCTACTAATTCCAAAAAGAGTCATAATTTCATCTACCGTTATTAACATAATTGATTCCTCCATTTCATTAAAAAACCAATTGAACTAATCAATTGGTGGTAGGGTGTGTGATTCAAGTAATTCTGACAATGTGATGTCAAATGCACGAGCAATTTTTCCAAGGACATAAATAGTAACATTGCGTTTACCCATTTCTACATCATATAGATACTGTGGGTGTAGTTCTGCTTGCTTTGCAAGTTCTGCGCGTGGTAGTTCTCTTTCAGAGCGAAGGAGTGCAATCTTTAAACCAAGACTGGTTACAAGTTGCTTTTCTTCACCCATCATTTCTTTTGTTGCAAATCCCATAATGATTACCTCCTAGGACAGTTGGTTTTCGCAACACAACACTATCACATGTTTCTCAACATATCTATCAGAATATGACTTAATAACACAAGCGAGTGATCCAGCTCAAAAAGGACTGAATCACTCTATCTGTTATCAAATCAAAAGATGATTTGTTTAAAAATGTTAAATTGATATTTTCGTATCTACGAAGTAATCATCTTCGTAGCATTGTTAGGCGTAGTTTGAAATCACTGCTTCACTGGAGTTTCACCGCTCCCAATCAAGGAAGCACCTATTTAGCCTGCGACGGTCTTATCACGCTCGGACGTCCAAAGGTGGAGTATCATTATCACTATCAAAGTTTTGGCATCATAGTTTTTCAAACTATTTCATCATCTAAGTTTCATCGCTCTCTAGGTTTCTTAAGGTCACAGCGCACTGATGAAAGTTGCTCGGTTGATAGATAAAGTCACTAACAATGGCTATTCAATTTTCAAAGAACATTCTCACTAAATTGAAGTGAGAAGAGGAGGATAAAAATCAACCCCTCTATAGTGATAAGGAATCTCCGAGCACTTTGACAACCAAAAAATCAAAAAACAATCAAATTTCTTAGTTTATTGATGATTTTTTCATGTTTTTTACTAATACTCTGCTTTGTAACACCAATAGCTTGTGCATATTCAGTTTGAGTAAGTTCTTTAAAGTATAAAGCTATGATTAGGTCTTTTTCATCATCAGTAAGTGAATTAATTGATTGGTAAAGTTCTTCGTATCGTTCCATTTTAAGCACCTCGTTTCTTGTAGGGTCTAAATCCTCGATTAATTGAATTTCTAATGTGTTACTTTCATACTCACCAAAAAGATGGTCTAAGTATATCCAACTCTTGCGAATTTGCTTTGTAAGATAACGTTCATGCTCAATACTTTTCCAATATTCTCTATAAACATCTTCGTTAACGTTGACTGCTTGATCATTAATGTAGATTACATATGTATCTTTCATATAGATTTTCCTCCTGTTTCTGTAATCTTTGTTTGATTTGAAACAGGGTGGTGCTCTAGCACATGGAATACTAAAAAACCTCCATTCTAAATGAGTTTGACGTGATGCCAAACTTCATTTAGGGAGGCTCACTAAAAAAGCAAGAAAGCGATTCCATTGGCTATACATTTAGTGTAATTCAATGTTTAAAAATTATCATCCCTTAACAAAGGTAATCAAATTAATCAAGTAACATTTAATGTTTTTCAAGGGTAAACTTTATAATGGAAAGGATAATTTTTTAATGAAAAAGGTGAATATGGAACAATATGGATATGTCAGAGTATCAACAAAGGATCAAAATGAAGAACGGCAAATTGTAGCACTTAAAGAATTCGGGATAAAGAATGATTATATTTACTTGGATAAAGAGAGTGGGAAGGATTTTAATCGAAGACAATATAAAAAACTCCTTCGTAATGCAAAAGAAGGAGATCTGATTGTAGTTAAAAGTATTGATAGGTTGGGTCGAAATTATAAAGAAATACTTGATCAATGGAGAAAAATCACGAAAGAAAAAGGAGTTAATATTTTTGTTTTGGATATGCCACTTCTTGATACAAGAGAGACTGAGAAAGATTTAACGGGAACTTTTATTGCAGATTTGGTACTTCAAATATTGTCGTACGTTTCAGAAGTTGAAAGAAACAATATAAAACAACGCCAAGCAGAAGGTATAGCGATCGCGAAAGCTAAGGGTGTAAAGTTTGGACGAGAACCCAAGGCAATACCTATTAATTTCGAGCGTGAATATGAATTATGGAATAGAAATGAAATCTCTGCGAGAGAAGCTGGGCGCAGGCTATGTGTTAATCATTCGACATTTTTAAAGTGGGCACGGGAAGTTAAAAATGATAGTTAGTGTCTCGTTTTGATTATAAAGGTTCACTTTCAAATCCGTTAATGTTATACTTAATCTAAAGTGGGATTAGCTTGTTTTATTTGAATATAATGCAGTAATTTGATTAAAATTCATTGGCTATAAAAGTGAGCTTTCCCACCATTTAGAAATATAGGGAGGTTTTAAAGTGAAAAAACTTAGAATAACGACACTAATTTTAGTGATAATGTCTTTGTTTTTGTCTGTTTCAAATGTATTTGCTGAAACAAGCAGTAATGCAAATAGCGATGATGAACCAAAAGAAATTGGAGAACGAATCGGGAATTCAGATATAAACATATTGGACACTAGTTTAATTGTGTTTACAGATGATTCTGGTGCAATTATTGAGAATCCGACAATTAATGCAAAAGTAAACATTCGGTTTGATTGGTCATTTGAAAATTCCGAATCAATTCTCATACAAGAAGGAGACTATTTTACATTTCAATTACCAAATGATTTCAAAATTAATACTGAAATGTCGGGAAGTCTTGGAGAATACGGGATCTTTATCATTGACACTCAAGGAAATGTAAAATTCACGTTTAACGATGCTGTGAGTCAAAACTCAAATGTGCATGGTTTTATAGAATTCAGTGCGCGTTTGAATGAAGAAACTATTGGAGATCCTGGTGAGAAAGTGATTGAGTTACCAATCAGTGAGAACAGTGAATTCAAGTTCAATGTTACACCTACCATTAAAGACACCACAATAGATAAGACAGGGGATTTTGATAAAGAGTTGAATCCTGGATATATCACATGGGAAGTCAAAATTAATAAAGCATATGAAACGCTTAATGATGTTGTGGTTACGGATGATATACCCGAGGGTTTAATTCTTGAAGAAATAGAGATTGTTCCCTTAAATCTAAATCATGATGGCAGTTTTAAATCATATGGTGACAAATTATCCGAGTCAGAGTAGACAACGGATGACTCGGTAGTTCGTTTTAACCGCTCAATCAATCAGCCGTATGCTATTCGTTATATTACAAAAATCGATGATGCTGTAAAACCTAACGATGGTGGCGAAGTGGAGTTTAAAAATTTTGCGAAAATGACATCTAATGAGAATGAAGAAATAACAACAGATTCAACAATTTTTGCAAAATATGGAAAACTATTAACAAAAACAAAACCATCTTACAACGCTAACGAACAATCTTTCACGTGGACAGTTGAATATAATTATGGTGAAAAAACAATTGTGAACCCACTTTTAGTGGATGTTTTTGATGAGGATTTAGAGTACGTTGAAGGATCACTTGTTATCACAGATTCTAAAAATCAAAAAGTTGAATATGATTATACACTTACCAATAGTCCAAAGAATAAACTGGATATTCAATTTAATGAATCTGTTTCTGAAGCATTAAAAATCAGTTACAAAACAAAAGTAAAAGACGGAAGACTTGTTTTGGAAAATGAAGATTTTGAGAATAGTATTTCAACCGGTGGAACGACTAGTGGCAATACAGGAACTGCCCAACCACGTATGATTATTAAGTATTCACCAGCTATTGATTATCAAAACAAGAGAATTGATTGGCAGATAGATGTTAATATCAATCGTTATGAAATACATGATTACGAATTAATTGACACTTACTTATATAGAGGATTAAACCTCTTAGATTCGTCTTTTGAGATTTACGATGTTACTGCGAACAAAGTGGTAGAAGCATCTAACTATGATTTAGTTAAAACTACAGAGGCTGGTGTTGAAATAGGATTCACACTTTTATTTAAAGGTGACTATGCTACTACATCCAGTCAATTACAAGTTCGCTTCACAACAGACTATGATGTAAATGATTTAATCGCTGGAAATGGTTCTACATTTAGAAATCATGTGAAATTAGAATGGACAGATCAGTACGACAATAAACACACGCATTCAAGCCAAGCAGATAGGGGCGTTAATTCACAGACTGTGAATAACGGTCAAAAGTCTGGTAGCTATAATGCTGTTTCAAAAGAAATCACGTGGAAAGTTGATGTTAACTATAATTCTGAGAATTTAAGTAATGCAAAGATTGTTGATAAAATACAAGAGGGACAAACCTTTGTTGAGGATTCCTTGATCATTAGAACCTATACAGTAAATTCAGATGGAACATTGACGATCAGTGATGAATCAGAAGATTTGAGCAAATTTGTTATTGAATATCCGAATCAAGAAAATGAATATGAATTGATCATTTCCTTGCCAAATGATAATGAGAAGAAATACTCAGTTGAATTTAGAACATCAGTAGACAGCCAAGCAGTTAAGACAAACTATCAAAACAGAGCTGTTTTCACTAATGATCAGTATACTCGCAATTTAGATGCTTCAGTGACTGTTACGAATGGTGATAAATTCGTTACTAAAACCGGAAATCAAGAAGGTTCTCTAATTCATTGGTCAATAGCAATCAATGAATCGCAATCGACAATAAAAGATGCAGAGATACATGATAATCCTTCAATCAATCAAATTCTGATTGAAGAGTCATTTAAATTGTACCCAGTTATTGTTCAGACTGATGAAACATATGAAGTTGATTACAACAATCCACTTCAAATAGATACAGATTACTCTTTAGAAATAAGTACAGACCTACAGGGTAAACAAACATTTGTGCTTAAGTTCGTTGATGTAATTGAAAGAACTTATGTGCTTGAATATGATTCGCAAATTAGCACAACTCCAGATGATACAACTATCTCAAATACAGTAACACTTAAAGGAAATGAAATTAGCTATGAGGATGGAAATGGCGAAACATCCATTGTCATTGACGTTAATCAAGCAGGTGGTGGTGCTGTTGGAGTTAAAGGAACACTCACAATCCAAAAAACAGATGAAAATGGTAATCCACTTGAAGGTGTAGAATTTGAATTATACAATCCATTACAAAGAAAAGTTGCAACTCAATTAACAGATGTTGAAGGTAAGATTGTCTTCCAAGGTCTTGTTTATGGTGACTATACAATCAAAGAGACACAAGCTTTAGAAGGCTATGTGATTAGTGATGAACTCTTTGTCGGTAAAAATTTGATAGTTAATGAAGAAACATCAGATCCAAATCATGTTATTGTCCTAGAGAACAGAATGAATTCACTAATAATTCACAAAACGGATGGGGATGGTCAAGCGCTTAATGGTGCGGTGTTCAAACTTGAAGTACAAAACGAGGAACTTTACGAATTGGTAAATCAAGATATTACGATTACTGATGGTAGTGTTACTTTAAAAGGTTTGAAAGCTGGAATGTATCGTCTGAGCGAACTTAAAGCACCACAAGGATATATTCGTAATGTAGAACCTTTAGAATTTAAGATTGAAGCAAACGCTAATGGTCAAGAAATTGATTTGAGCATTGACTTTGTAAACTATAAAGGAAGTGTAAAACTTTCAAAAACTGATTCTTTAGGAGAGACTCTAACAGGAGTAGTCTTTGATTTATTTGACTCTAATGATGAAGTAATCTTGGAAGGACTAACTACTGATGAAAACGGAGAAATTCTGATTGAAAATGAACTTGCTCCCGGAAATTACTATTTTAAAGAGAAGGAATCAGTTAACGGAAATATAGTAAATGAAACTCCAATTAGGTTTGTGATTTCTAATGACACTAGTGGTGTCCCAGAAGTAGTTGAAGTTAAAGCAACTAATTTCAAAGGATCTGTAGAGTTCAAGAAAACAGATGATCAAAATAATGGTTTATCAGGAGTGGAATTTGAACTTTACTATGAAAATCAAAGTGAACCATACGTAGTCGTAGTTTCAGATGAAAACGGTGTTGTCCGTGTTGATCAACTTGCGCCTGGTACATATCAATTTAGAGAGAGTAAAGCACAATTCGGATACATATTAAACACGGACACTATCAACTTCGTGGTTCCCGAAAAGACTCAGAATGAATTTGTATTGATAGAACTGGATAATTTTATCAACTACAAAGGCGGAGTAAATGTTAGAAAAGTTGATGAAAAAGGAAATCTACTTAAAGAGGCAACTTTCGAACTTAGAGATGATAAGAGAAATATATTAATCTCAAAAGTAACAGAGAACGGTCAAGTATCGTTTGATGAACTTAGTCCAGGAAAATATATACTCGTGGAAACTAGTGCACCCGAAGGCTATGTTCTAGAGGAAAAGGAAACACAGTTTGAAATTGCTGAACAATTTGTAGGGGAATATACTTTCAGTACAATTGATATTGTAAACAAACTTAAACCGAAGTTACCTGGTGAGATGCCACCTACTGGAGTATCGAATGATTTATTCTATACCTCTTTGCTGGCTATTGCAGTCGGTTCATTATTGTTAATTATTAGTAGAAAAAAGAAAAAACATATTTAATGATTAAGCTCCAAGCGATACATACTTGGAGCTTTTAAACACCATATATGTATTTTAATATCTACATAAGTATGTTTGTTTGCGTTTACAGTTTAAAGTCTTCTGTTAATAAGATAGGACTGTGTGACATTATCCATAGGACAGCAAAATCATACACCTATCCCTTGGTGGAAGACTTATTTTAAAATTTCATATACATTACTCGATTTTCCACCATTATGTCGATAGCGCTGGATTCTGAGTATGTAACCCTGAGACTCAAGTTCATTCAACATGCGACTGACAGTTCTTACAGATAGGTTGCAATTTGAAGCAATGGTTCTAATTGAATGGAAGCATTGCTTTTTTCGTGCACCATGTCGATCAAGATAGAGGTAAATGAGAACCGCATTTGGATTCATGTTATCGTTAAATATTTCAAGACGGTTACTCAAGTTTAAGGACTCCTTTCTTAGGTCTAGCAGTCATTTGAGGTGATTCTGTTATAGAGTTTAGAATCTCTTGCTTTGTGGTATATCCCACCTGTTGTTCGGAATTGATGGGGACATGATAAGGTCCTTCAAAATAAATTCCCCATTTCTCATAAAGCATGAGTTTCGTTTTCATAGGATTCGAGCCAGTCTTCATGACAATGAACTGTCCTTTTGGCATTGATTTCAGTTCATCTGATGTCATTAGGGGACGTTCTATCATTTGAAGGCTCTGTGATGATTCACCTTTTCCTCTACTGACTGATCCGCTTAGTATGGTCTGAGTTCCGAGATTTTTAGATAGAGTTTCTGCAGTCTCGGAGTTTGGTGCAAAACCACCAAAGATTGATAACTGACAGTTATCCACAATAATTTCAGCACCTAGTTTGTCATAGTTTTTTTCAAGCTGCGCTAAAGATTGAATAATGGCCACAATAGAGAGTCTACGAGAACGCGAAGCACTAAACATCATTTCAATGGAATCAATTCTGGGAATCGTTCCAATTTCATCGAGGTAAAACATAATACGCTCTTTTAGTTTTCCGCCTTGTTCATCTGCTACCACTAGGATTTCGCGATAAAGTTGTTGAATGATGAGGGATATAATAAAGTGTTTCGTGTTGTCTTCTTCTGGTAAAACTAGAAAGATAGCCGACTTTTGATTGCAAAACGTTTCGGCATCAATATCAGTATAAAAGCACAGGATTTGTTCAAGCTCTGAATCAATAAATGTATTAAGACGAGCGAGTGCAGTAGACATAATTGATTGCATCGATTGATCGGATGTATTGAGTGCAGCACCAGCAAACCAACGTGTCTTATGGTTCTCTGGTAAATGATTTAAAAGATCTTTGAATTCAGTGGACTTCATACCAGAGGGTGCCATAAGGTCTTGGATTAGTTTAAAGACAGATACGATATGACGTTTATCTTTTTGACCAAACTCCGCTAAGATTAAGATTGTAGCAGTTAAGAGTCCTTCTGCAGAATCATAGAAAAATTGATTTTGACCAAAGTCCATACTGGTGCCACTTGAATAGATGATGGTTTTCGCAATGATCTTTGCGTATTTTTCTGCCTTTGCTTTAAGGGTTACATTGGTAGGATTTTCTAAGTATTGATCCATATACTTATTAACAAGATGAAGCATGTTGAAATGATGGCTTTGTAGTGGATTACGTAAATCTATAACCGATATTTTATAACCATAGTATTTCTCTGCAATTGGTGCAACATTGCGAAAGACATCACCTTTAGTATCGGTAACCATAAAAGACATACCACTAGCGCAGGCATACTCAAGGTTAGGATATAAGAAGAAGGCGGTTTTACCGACTCCTGCTGACCCAATCATTAAGGCATGTACATCGTGTTCATCAATCAGTGCATAGACTTTTCCTTTAACTCTTTTAGATCCAACGATAATGCCTTGGTAGCGCGGTTGTGTGGCACCAGTTCGCCATTTTTGTGGTTCATAAGGGATAAGTCGCAAAGTTGACTTAATCTCACTGTTGCTCGCAAAACGCGCCGTTCCATGTTGTCCATCTCCGACTTGTTTATTCTTAATGGAGTTAAGATTGTAGTTTCTTCCTGATAGAATAGCAACCAGTGCTATTCCTAAACCTAAGACACTTAAGATGATGATTGCTTCTGGATTCATAATTATTGAAAGTCCATACCGTCATAGTTATGATCCACAGCAATTGGTTCAACATATTCAGTAATGATAGATAGCGCTTCTTCATAACTTTGAGATGCATAGATTCGGGTTGTCATTTCTTGTGCCTGTTCGTGCAGTCCTTCTTTTTTGAGTGCTTTTGAGGCAATTCCAATAAGGTTAAAGATATTGCCATCCGCACCGATAATTTGAGCTTTGGGTTTATTTTGATTCATATAATGCGTTCCTTTCTGATAAAAATAAAAAACATGAGTGTAGATGCAAAGTTTTGCAAGACTCATGAGTGATTGAATGAGTTGATGTTTGTCATCAACAGTATGAAATGTTTTAGTTAGAAAAATGTTTTTTATGATATTTAATTCTTTGGTGAATTGTGAAACATCAGCATTTGTATCAATATGATGCATTACTGTGTCATTGACCTGTATCAACTCTAAGAGTTCACCGAGTGAATACGATAATTCGAGATGACGGTATTGTTGACGCGCAAGCAGTAAAGCATAGCCAGCACAATCAAGTAGAGATTGATAAGCCTGTTCTTGTTTCTTGAGAATAGGGGAGTTGTAGGTGTAGTAAAATGATGAGAATTGATTCATCAAGTCTTTGAGTGATTTATCTTTACTGGAGGAACAGGCTTCAGCGATGAATTTCGTAGCGATATTGATTGATTTTTTTAGAGTATCGTAAATACCATCAATAACAGGATGACCGTGAATAAATTTGAGGTCTTCGTTGAAATCTTTGAAACGGGGTCTTATACATTGCATTTCATAATGCGTATGTAATTGCAGTTCTTCAATAATAGACGCTGTAGCTTTTAAACCATGAATATCATTATCAAGGCATAAGTAGACTTTTACGATGTGCTCATGATCAGATAAGTATTGATGGAGACTTTGTGATGAGAGACCACACAGGGCAAGATAAGAATGTTCTTTCCAATGTTCTGGATTTAAGGTAATAAATGATAATAAGTCAATTGGAGCTTCGAAGACATAAAGTGATTCACTAGTCCCTGGAATATTAAATGAGTAACGACTATCAGATCCTAAAGTATTACCTTTATAGAGTTCATTGGATAAATGAGTACTGTGTCGATGGATGTGTTTGATGGATCCACCAGGACTTTGTCCAACAAAGATACAATTTTTGTAATTATGTTCTTCATAAAGAACGCCTTGGTTTATAATGTCATTGATGACATTTTCATCAATAAATCTAAAATGTTTGAGGTATATTGATACAGCGTGATGATTATAATTTTGAGGTGGTCGATACAGTGAATCTGGCGGTAACTCGGACGTCTGAGTTACAGCATCATCAAGGTTGTTTAGAATAAAATCAATGGCTTCATATTCACTATAATTAAAAAAAATGATGAGAAAATCAATGGGTAGTCCACCACGTTTTTGAGAGTGTTGATACCAAAGATTGTCTTTCATAGAAACCGAAAGGTGTCGTTGCCATCGTGTTGTTTTTCCAACTTGCTTTAAGGACTCTCCTAATTTTTCAAGTAATGTTTTTATAGGAATTGTGTTGGCTGTGTATTTGTCTCGGATTGACATAGATTTCCTCCTTTAAAATATTCGCAATATATGGGTTAATATATTGCCTAGTTTTTATGGGTATCATTTTCATGTTGACCCAGTGCAATCTTTTGCTTTCTTATTTTAAGAATAATTTTGTGATCAACCTGATAATTGTGTGCACGCTTTATCATGTGCGATTCAAAGAGATTGCTGACATGATAAAGAAGTTTTATACTTGGATTTAATACGATTGGATGATCAATGACATTAAGTGCTTTTTCATCGGAATCATTTTGGATTTTAGCGCTACTATGAGTAAGTGATCTTGATCCTACAATTGGTGGAAGAGGGGATTCTTCTGGAACTTCCAATTTGACTTCATGCATTGGATTAATAAGTTGATCATTTTTATTTGGTGCCGCAATAGGGGTTAAGTCTTTTGCATTTTGATGAATTCTATTTGTATTGATTTCCTTGGCGAGTTTTATTATCGTATTTTTAATTGATTTGAATTCATTTAAGTCGGATAAATGATGTATTTCTTCACGTTTGGTAGTGTAGGTATTTAGGACTTCTTGACGTTGTTGATACCAAAGGTTAAAAAGCTCTTGAACTTGCGGAACTGATGATAATTCATCGACGATATCATCAACTTGTTTCTTAAGTGGTTTAGGTAAGTAACCATATTGATGTTTTCCAGGAAGGGTTTGAAGTGATTGTGATAGGATGATCAGTTGTTTTTCAATTTTAGGATTGATATTAAATTGTTGATTAATGTTTTGAATCTGCTCTTGTATATATTTTTTGCTGGCTAGCTTTAAATCATCGCGAGCTTGTGTTTGTTCCTGATAAATATGTAGCAGGTCATCTTTAAAGATTTCTTTAGCAAAAGCAGAACGAATCCCATGCATTGATGTTTGATTGAGATAACCTTGTTTACCATCTTTGGCATACATAATTATGTGAACATGAGGGTGATGCGCTTCATCATGAAAAGCAGCAAACCACTTGAAATTATCAGGATCAATTTTAAGTTGTTTCGCAACTTCATTTTGTTTCGATTGTTTATTGTAATTTAAAAGTGGACCATTTTCATGGCATGTTGCCATTGAAAAAGGGACCACTTGTTTTTTTATACT
>LVZN01000010.1 GCA_001695645.1 Erysipelotrichaceae bacterium MTC7
GTAACACCCAAATCAATACCAACTACAGAATCACTTTTCATATAGCTTGTAATTTCTTCTTCACAAAGAATAGAAACAAAGAATTTACCACTGGAAGTTATACAAATCGTAGCGTGTATGATTCGACCTTTGAGTTCTCGACTATTTGCAAACTTTACCAACCCTAACTTTGGTAATTTCAAGAAGTTATTTCTAATTTCGATACTGTTGTTTACATTTTTAGTTGTATAACTTTGCACGGGATTCATTTTGCTTTTAAATTGTGGCCGTTCATTTTGTTTCTTAAAGAACCGAGAAAACGCATCAAAAAGATGTTTTAGAGAAGATTGAAGTGCAATGCTGTCAACTTCTTTAAGCCAAAGTGTCGCTGTATCTCTTTTCATTTGTGGCAGCAATGCAGAACAAGTATGATAAGATAACCCTTTCCCAGTTGTTTCATATTCGTTGTTGCACAAATTCAAAAAGTAATTATAGACAAACCTTGAACAACCAATCGTTTTGGCAATTACGATCTTTTGTTTGTGATTAGGATAGATTCTAAATTTATAGGCTTTATGCCGTAGCACTCACATTCACCTCATTTCTTTTTCTGGCTTTGTATATATGCGCGAATTTGCTTTTCTGTGTTGTTGCTAACAGTGGCTACAAAATAACTTGGATTCCAAAGATGACCACCCCACAGTTGTTGTTTTAGTTCTGGATGCTTTTTAAACAAAAGTCTAGCAGATACACCTTTGAATGCTTTAACAATACTAGGAATGTAGTGTTGTGGATTACATTCAATATGTAAATGGATATGATCTTTGCGTGATTCCATTTCTATGATGTTTATATGATTATCATCTGCGATTTGTTTTAATAACGCTTTGACATCCATGTCTACATCACCATACAAAACATCATGTCGGTATTTTACACACCAGACAAGATGATACTGAATAGAGTAGACATAGCCACGTCCGTAATGGATTTCTGACATGTTAAATACCTCTTAATAATTATAACATGCGTATTTGATACTTTCGATTGTTTAAGTACCTTTTTTAATATATATAATTAACATATGTTGCTTAATCAAGTCAGCAAATCATACATGAACGAAGCCGATTCATCTACACGACTAAAGTCGAAAGTGTTCTCGGCTTATACATAAATATTTGTGCATGGTTATGGAAAATACCAAACTATGTAAAAAAATGGTAGAATACGAATAAGAAAATACAGAGGTACATCATGAAACATGCAATCCAATTTGGCAATACAAAACACAGTGATAAAGAACTTATTGAACATGAAGTTAAAGCGGAAGTTCGTTTAAATAAATACCTTAGTAGTACGGGGTATTGCTCGCGTAGAGAAGCAGATAAACTGATTGAACAAGGACTTGTACAAATTGATGGCGAAGTGGCAAAAATGGGTAATAAGGTGTGTGAACATCAAGTGGTTCGTGTCAACGGAGAAATCATCCAAAATACAACAAAACGCGTATACATTGTCTTAAACAAACCGAAGGGCATTACTTGCACAACTGATAAAAAAGATGCAACGAATATTGTTGACTACATGAATTATGAAGTACCTATTTTTCCAATTGGACGTCTTGATAAGGACACCACGGGTTTGATTTTATTGACAAACGATGGAGATATCGTAAACAAAGTGTTACGATCGGAGAACGCGCACGAAAAAGAATATATTGTGAGGGTGAATCGAAAAATCAAAAAATCATTTTTGGACCAAATGGCAGAAGGCGTGAAAATTTATAATGCGGTAACAAATGCCTACCAACTAACAAAGCCGGCAAAAGTAAAGCAAGTGGATACACACACGTTTAACTTAATCATCAGTGAAGGGATGAATCGCCAAATTCGTCGTATGTGTACAGCACTTGATTATCATGTTGATGCCTTACAACGGGTGCGAGTGATGAATATCAAACTTGGCCAGTTACCAGAAGGTTCTTGGCGATATGTAAGTGAAAATGAATTGCGTGTTTTAAATCAACAATTACAAAAGTAAAGGAGCACTATGGAACATTCAACCAAACAACTCGTAGAAGCAAAAAAACAACTATCTTCTTTACATCACAAGACAAGTGAAGTAGTCAAGACACTTGAAGCAAAACAAGAAGTCAATCGCTACAAGTCACAGATTACACTTGCCAAGCGCCGCGTCGAGGCTTTTGAAGTTGCATTAGAATTAATTGAAAAAGAACTAAACAAGTAATACATGCGTTGTACTTTGTTACAATCGTGTCATCTTGTTTTTTCTTTCATTTATGGAACTTAGATGAACTTCCAGTCTTTTTCGTTGCTTAAATGCAGAAAATCTACTATATTAAAATAGCACGATTAAGAAAGAGAAAAATGATGAGTACAAAAAACTTTAAAGACTATCTTGATAAGAATCAAATTGATTATCAACAACAAGTATCATTAAAAGAATATACAACCTTAAACATTGGTGGAAAGGCTGCTTTTTTTTGTGCCCCAAAGAGTGTCGAAGAAGTTGAAATGCTTATCACACAAGCCAAAGCGAATAACATTCCATATTTTATTTTAGGAAATGGTAGTAATGTGCTAGTTTCTGATAACGGCTATGCAGGTGTGATTATTTATTTAAAGAAACACATGCACCAAGTACGTGTGAAAGATGATGTCATTTACGCACAAGCAGGAGCCATGCTATGGGATGTTTGTGAAGTTGCACATAAACACGCACTGACAGGATTGGAATTTGCATATGGAATTCCTGCAAGCATTGGTGGGGCAACATTTATGAATGCAGGTGCTTATGGTGGAGAATTAAAAGATGTGCTAACAAGCTGTACAACCGTTGATGAAAAAGGTGATATGCATACCTACAGCAATGAAGATATGCAGTTTTCGTATCGCCACTCACGGTTGAGTCATGCAAATGAAATTGTTGTGGAGATCAGCATGCAACTGGCACCAGGAGAATCGACAGTGATTCGCCAGCGGATGGATGAACTTTGGCAGCGCCGTCAAAGTAAACAGCCCTTAGATAAACCGAGTGCGGGAAGTACGTTCAAGCGACCTGTCGGTGGATATGCTAGTGCCTTGATTGATCAAGCAGGGCTCAAGGGCTTTGTGTTAGACAATGCCATGGTATCTGATAAACACGCTGGGTTTGTAGTGAATCATGCAGGGGCAACGTTTGAACAGTTTATTGCCTTAATTGAACATGTGAAAAAAACTGTCGAAAAAGAAAGTGGTATCTTACTTGAAGAGGAAGTAAGAATCTTAAAATAATGGAGGTTTCATGAACGCAAAAGAAATGGATAATACATTACTAAAAACCTATCGTAAGGGTATTTTTGCGAAATTCATGAAAGCCATTCGAGAATACGAGTTGATTCAAGAAGGTGATGTCATTGGTATTTGCATCTCTGGCGGTAAGGATAGTATGGTGATGGCAAAATGCTTTGCCTTACTTGCACGCTTTAGTAAAGTGACCTTTCGCGTCGAATACATTGTGATGGATCCAGGGTATTCACCAGTCAATCGTCAACGCATTGTAGATAATGCGAAACAATTGGACATTCCCATTCGTATATTTGATTCCAATATCTTTGCATCGGTTGAACACATTGAAAAGAATCCATGTTACTTATGTGCAAGAATGCGCCGAGGGTATTTGTATCGTTATGCAAAAGATCTTGGTTGTAATAAAATTGCGCTTGGACATCATTATGACGATGTGATTGAAACCAATTTGATGAATCTTTTCTATGCGGGAGAAGTTCGCACGATGATGCCAAAACTGCATGCAACAAACTTTGAAGATATGCAGTTGATTCGTCCCTTATACTTGGTGCGGGAAGCCGATATTTTGCTGTGGAAAGATTACATTGGCATGGAGTTTTTACAATGTGCCTGCCGTTTTACAGAAGATATAGAAAAAGCGGATCATGAACACAGCAGCAAGCGAAAAGAAGTGAAAGCATTAATCCAACAGTTGAATCAAAGTAATCCATTCATAGAAAGTAATATCTTTCATAGTATGAGCAATGTGAATTTAGATAAGGTGTTGGCTTATTACGATGATGAACACGAAGTGTCATTTCTTGATACATATGATAAATAATACTGGTACGTAGATGTATCAGTTTTTTTTATGTTTAAAAAAATAACATTGTAATATTGACAATAGTGTGTGATACACAGTATAGTGTAATTGTGAGGTGAGAACATGAGTACAAAAGATTTACTTACGAGTTACATTACCGAATTGCGCAGAGGAAGTTTAATCATGGCGGTGCTTGGTTGTTTGCATCAACCGCAATACGGATATGAGTTATTGCAAACGTTGAAGCAAAAAGGAATTGAAATCGAAGCCAACACGCTTTATCCATTGCTTCGTCGCTTAGATAAACAAGGTGTGTTACATAACGAATGGGATACAAGCGAAAGTCGGCCACGAAAATATTACAAAATTAGTGCTGAAGGTGAACGCTTGTTTCAAGAATTGGTTGCAGAGTGGAGTGTCATGCAACAAAGTATGGAGGGAATTATACATGAACAAACAAAAGCATAATCAAATAGAACGTTATGTGTATGATGTCGTAAGACGTCTACCAGAAAAAGAACGTGATGATGTAAGACAAGAGCTGGAAGCAAACATCTACGACATGTTAGGTGATGATACAAGTTTTGCACATATAGAAGAAGTATTATACAGCATGGGAAAACCAGCAAAACTTGCAGAAGAATATCGAAGTACACCAAAGTATTTGATCTCACCAGCAATCTATGAGGATTACATTCGTGTACTAAAAATTGTATTGCCAATTGTGGCGATTGTGATGGCAATGATTGGAATCGTTCAAGGCTTGTTGCAAGGACAAAACCTGTTGGATGCATCATTTGTTTTCAAACATGTGATTGGTCATGCAGTTGGTTTAAGTGTTTCTGCAACCTTGCAAGTTCTTGTGTGGACAACCTTAGGTTTTGTGATTTATGAAAGAATGAGTGGGAAAAAGGAAGAACTTGCTTGGAGCATTGATAACTTGCCAGAAGTTCCTGCAGAAAAAGCAAAATCCATTCCTTTAGCAGATGTCATTGCAGAATTGATTGTTGGTGTTGTCTTTATTGTTGGTGTTGTACTGATTTTTGGTGATTTTCTACCATTCAAGGTTGCTATTTACGAAAATGGTTCACTTCAAGCAGAGATATTTGCAAAACCATTTGTCTTAGTGCTTATACCAACTTTGATCCTTATGATGGCTTTTTCTATGGTGGAATCGCTATGTAAGTTGGTGTATCGTCATTGGAATATCAAAGTTTGCATCGTCAGCATAATCAGTCATCTTGTTGGCTTTGTGGGTTGCTTGTATCTTGTCAATCAACCTAAGATATTTAGCAATGCGTTCATTGCTTATGTGACAGAAAACGACATTGATCTAGGTGCATTTGTAAAAGTCGGAAATCATGGGTTTGAAAACTCGGTAATTTACGTATTGATTGTACTTGCTATTGTTGGTGCACTTATTGGTATTACAACAGCGATTGTGAGAACCGTCCTTTATTATCAAAGAAAAAATAAGCTAATTGCATAAACTTTTTGCCTGTTGGTTGTTTTTAGATGGTGAATATATTATAGTTGTCTTGCAAGGATGCAATAATTATAGTGGAGGATAAGTAAAATGAAGATTATCGTATGTAAAGATAGCAATGAGGTTGCTAAAAAAGCTTATGAAGTAATGAAAGATGTTGTCGTTAATAAGCCAAACGCTGTACTTGGATTAGCGACTGGTTCAAGTCCAATTGGGCTTTACCATGAAATGATTGAAGACTACAAAGCGGGGAATGTTTCTTACAAAAATGTAAGTTCATTCAACTTGGATGAGTATGTTGGAATTGCAAAAGATCACCCAGAAAGTTACGAAACTTTTATGCACAAGCAATTGTTTGACCACATTGACATTAACCCAGCAAATACACACTTGCCTTATGGAGATAGTCAGGCAGATTGTGATGCTTATGAAAAAGCGATGTCAGATGTAGCGGTGGACATTCAAGTCTTAGGTATTGGACGTAATGGACACATTGGATTTAACGAACCAGGAACTTCATTCGATTCGTTAACACACATTGTTGATTTACAAGAAAAAACAATTGAAGATAATGCACGTTTCTTTGATGGAAACATGGACCTAGTTCCAAAAAAAGCAATCACAATGGGTATTGCAACTATCATGAAAGCGAAAAAAATCTTACTTGTTGCAACAGGTGAAGGTAAGGCAGAGGCAGTTGCAGCGATGAAAAATGGTCCAATCACAGAAGATATGCCAGCATCAATTTTACAAAAACATGATGACTGTGTCGTATTTGTTGACGAAGCAGCAGCAAGCAAATTATAGGAAATACTTAAGGAAGTTATAAAATACTTCCTTTTTCTATAAGTTTTCGTGGCATTAAATTCGCATGATACAACGAGAGGTGGTATAATACGCATATGGTAAAAGCAGTAGTTATGGATTTGGATGGTACCCTTTTAACTTCCGATAAGTTGGTCTCACAACCAACAAAAGATAAGTTAGATTGGCTTGCAAAAGAAAGGGGTGTGACCCTTGTGCTTGCAAGTGGACGTACAAAAAATAGAATGCAAGATGCAGCAGATGCAATAAAACTTGAAGCAAGAAATGGAATGCTCATTGAATCCAATGGGGTTGCACTTTATAACTTTCAAGATGGAAGTCGTGAAGTTATTCGAAAAATGCATGACGATGAAGTTGCTGAAGTTGTTGAAGTACTGCAAAAATACCAATGTGAAATTCTAATTATGGGTGATGAAGATGTCTTTATTATGCTACCAAAAGGTGTAAAAGAATCATATTACATTAGCCAAAATAGCAATATGGAAGGTATGCGGAACCGTCAGTTTTACTTCATTGATGCACTGGATCAACTTACACAAAAAGTAAATAAGATATGTGTTTATAATCGCAGTGATAAAATTGAAGAATTATTGAATATGCTTAAACAAGAAGATTTAAAACATGCATATTGGATGGGACGTGCCTTGCCAGAGTGGTTAGAGATTATGCCAGAAGGTGTAAGTAAAGGACATGCACTTAAAAAGTTGATGGACATCAACAATTGGAATGAGGATGAGGTTGTTGTATTTGGTGATGGTGAAAACGATTTATCCATGCTTGAAGTAGTTACCTACTCCGTAGCGATGGATAATGCGATGGACACCGTAAAAGAAACAGCAAACTTTACAACAGCTAGTAATGATAGAGATGGAATCGTGAAATTTTTCAATGATAAGGAGGAGGAATTATTATGAAAATTGTAACAGGTAGTGATTTTGAAAAAGCAATTGAACAAGGATTGGTCTTAGTTGACTTCTACGCAGACTGGTGTGGACCTTGTAAGATGCAAGCACCAGTACTTGAAGAAGTACAAAACGAACTTGGTGATGCTGTAAGTATTATCAAACTAAATGTTGATAATGATCCAGCGATCGCACAAAAATATAACGTAATGTCAATTCCGACATTGGTGTTATTTAAAAATGGTGCAGAATTTGCAACCACAGTTGGTTTCCAAGCAAAACCACAATTAATTGAATTTATTAATAAAGGAAAATAATAATGAAAGTTTTGAAAAGGATAGGTAAAATACTTATCGTTTTCTTGCTTCTTGTAGCTTGTCTATATGGATTTTATAAAGTTAGGGTTTCCACGAGTGGAAACCTTAACGTTTTAATTATTGGTATTGATGCACGAGAAGGAGAAAGCGTATCTCGTAGTGATTCGCTCATGTTAGCACATGTGAATAAAAATCATAAAATCGTGGATTTGATTTCTATTCCACGGGATTCGTATGTGTACATTCCTGCCGTTGATCGTGAAGAAAAGATTACGCACGCTCATGCATATGCGGGAATTGAAGGAACGATTGAAACGGTAGAAAACCTATTCGATATTCAAATTGACAAATATGTGGAAGTTGATTTCACCAAAATGATTGCGCTTGTTGATACGTTGGATGGTATTGATGTAACACCAACAGCAACATTCTGCGAACAGGATGAAAACGATCAAGCGGATAGCTATTGTTTTACAGAGGGTGAAAAAGAACACATGGATGGTAAAAATGCTTTAGCTTATGCACGACACCGTAAAAGTGATAGTGATTTTGCCAGAGCAAAGCGTCAACAAGAAGTCATCAAAGCTATGGTAAGTAAAGTAAAATCAGAAAGTGTTGTAACAATGTTTAATTTCTATCAAGATGTCACTAAGATTTCTGATACAGATTTTGGCGTTTGGGATATTTTCGGATATGCAGATATGGCATTTCATGATTTTGAGTTACGACAAAGTGTTGGTGAAGGTGAAGGTGGTATGTTTTATGATGCATACTACGGTCAAAACTTATGGCAATACTATCTAAATGATGCGTGGCTTGAAAATACAAAAATATTGTTGCAGGAATAGATGCCTGCAACTTTTTTGATGTTTGCTCATTTTGCTGTATAATGAATATATTAGAGGACATTATGTATGGATAAAAAATATAAAAAAGTAGTGTGGATGCTATGTTTATGCGTCGCAATTGGTTTTCTATTTACAGGACAGCTTCATGCTGAAGTAGGAAATACCGGTGGTTTTGACGGCGGCGGAGGCGGCTGGAGTGGTGGCGGAAGCGACTGGTCTGGTGGCAGTGATTGGGGCGGCGGAGGCGGTTCAAGCTTCTTCATGTTTCCATTTTTTGGCGGTGGCTTTGGACAAATCCTTTTGTTTATTGTGATTGCTGTGATATTTTACTTTATTAAAAACGGTAAAAGTGCCAACAGTAACCAACACATTTATCGACAAAAACAAACCATTGATGAAGCAAGTGCAATTGCAAAAGTGCAAGCTGTTGATCCAAATTTCTCAGCAGAAAAGTTTAGAGGATGGGTTGGTGAATTGTACGTAACACTGCAAGAAGCATGGGAAGCAAAGAATTGGCGTTCGGTTCGTCCGTTTGAAAGCAATGCTCTATTTAATATGCACAACAAACAAATGGATGAATACATTGCACGAAAGATTACCAATAAACTAGATAATCAAGAAGTACGGGATGTAAAAATTGCCGATTTCCGTGTGGATGGAGACCAGGAAGTACTAACGGTACAAGTACATGCATTTTGTACGGATTATACCGTTGAAGATGAAACAGGGAAAGTTATACAAGGAAATCCCAATACGTTGGAAGAACGTTATTACCGTTTTGAGTTTATTCGTAAAGCTGGTGTACAAACAAAAGTTGAAGATGATGGACTGGTACCAACAAACTGTCCAAACTGTGGAGCACCAACACAGGTGACAAGCAGTGGAGAATGTGAGTACTGTGGTTCGGTGATTACACGAGGCGATTACGGTTGGGTTTTGAATGTTTTTAAAGCATGGTAAAGGAGAAAAAACATGGGACTAATTAAAGCAGCAGTTGCAAGTGCTTCAAGTACACTTGCCGATCAGTGGTTAGAGTATTTCTACTGTGATAGTTTAAGCAACAATGAATTGATTAAAAAAGGTGTAAAAGTTGTTAGTAAAGGTAGTAACACAAAGGGTAGCGAAAACATCATTAGTAATGGGACGGGAATTGCCATCAATGAAGGACAAGGTGTCATTATTGTTGAAGATGGAAAAATTGTCGAATTTAGTGTAGAACCAGGGCGTTTTACATGGGATAGTTCAAGTGAACCTAGTTTATTTGACAGTGGTTGGAAAGGTTTAAAAGAATCGTTTGCGACATTTGGTAAACGTTTCACTATGGGTGGTACACCTGGAAAAGATCAACGTGTATACTTTATAAACTTAAAAGAAATCTTTGATAATAAATTTGGCACAGCTTCACCAATGGCATACAAAGATCCAACGTACCGTGGGATTTACATTCGTTACTATGGACAATATACGTTTAAAATTGAAGATCCGATCAAGTTTTACACAAATGTGGCAGGGAATGTTTCCAACACATACACAAAAGATGAATTTGACTCACAAAGTAAAGCAGAATTTGTGAATGCATTAGATACAACAATTGCGAAATTAGCAGATGAAAATGTTCAATACAATGACATTCCAAAAAAACAAATGGAACTTGCTAAATACATGAATGATGCGCTTGATGAAGAGTGGAATGATAAACGTGGAATTGTGATTTCATCTGTGGCAATTGAAAAAGTAACACCTGATGATGAAAGTCGCAAACGGATTGAAGATATCGATGATGCAATTATGTACAGTGATAAACGCGTAGCAGCAGGACGTCTTGTGGATGCACAGGCTTCTGCAATGGAGAAAGCTGCAAGCAATGAAGCTGGAGCAATGCAAGGCTTTATGGGCTACGGTATGGCAAATCAAGCTGGTAATAACATTGCCGGTATGTTTGATGATCAAACACAAACTGCAACGCCTAGTGCTGCATCATCACAAGGTGCAACTTGGACTTGTCCAAAGGATGGAACGGTCAACACAGGCAAATTTTGCAGCGAGTGTGGTACACCAAAACCAAGTGACGGTACATGGACATGTCCAAATGATGGAACTGTAAACACTGGTAAATTTTGCAGTGAATGTGGTAAACCAAAAGAATAACAAATAGTAAAATTTTAACGAATTAAGGTATCTCGAGAAATTGTAGATACCTTTTTTTAAAATAAATATTGCAAATCTACGGGATTTCTTTATAATTGAATTGTTCTATAAAGAAACATGAAAAGTTTAGTGTTACTAAACAGAAGGGAGTGTTTATGGATATCGGATTGAAATTAAAAGAGTTGCGAACCCAGAATGGGTTAACATTAGATGAATTAAGTGCCCGTAGTGAACTTTCCAAGGGGTTTTTAAGTCAGTTGGAGCGTAATTTAACTTCACCTTCCATCGTCACTTTGCAAGATATACTAGAAGCACTTGGGACCAACCTGTCAGAGTTTTTCAATGAAGAAGAATATCAAACGGTCTTTCGTGAAGAAGATTATTATGTCAGCGAAAAAGAGGGTGTGACCACTACCTTCGTTGTGCCAAATGCACAAAAAAATGAGATGGAACCAATTTTGCTTACACTGGCGGGAAAAAGCCAATCGCAAAACATCAATCCACATGAAGGGGAAGAGTTTGGATACATTCTTAAAGGAAAAGTAACACTCGTCAACGGGGAGAAAAAAGACGAATTGAAACAAGGGGAGACCTTTTATTTAAATGGGAAACATCATCACTACATTGTGAATGATACCAACAAAGAGGCTATGATCATTTGGGTCATGAGCCCACCAAATTTTTAAAAAGGAGACATTATGAAAAAGATTATTCAATTTAAAAACATCGTAAAAAGCTTTGATGAGCAAATCATCCTCAAAGGAATTACGCTGGATATTTATGAAAATGAATTTGTCACGTTACTTGGACCAAGTGGATGTGGGAAAACGACATTGTTGCGTATTTTGGGCGGTTTCTTAGATGCAGACTCAGGTGAAGTTATTTTTGATAATGAGGATATTGCCAAACTTCCACCATATAAAAGAGAACTAAACACCGTATTTCAAAAATATGCCTTATTTCCACATATGAATATTTTTGATAACATTGCTTTTGGTTTAAAAATCAAAAAGATGAGTGATGATGTGATTCGTCAAAAAGTAACACGTATGTTAAAACTAGTAAATCTAGAAGGTTATGAAGATCGTAAAATTGATCAACTTTCTGGTGGGCAGCAACAACGTATTGCGATTGCTCGTGCACTTGTCAATGAACCAAAAGTATTATTACTAGATGAACCTTTGGGTGCATTGGATTTAAAACTACGTAAAGAAATGCAACTCGAATTAAAAAAGATTCAACAAGAAGTAGGAATCACATTTATTTATGTTACGCACGATCAAGAAGAAGCATTAACGATGTCCGATAAAATCGTGGTTATGCGTGAAGGAGAAATTGAACAAGTTGGCTCACCAATTGATATTTACAATGAACCAGTAAATGAATATGTAGCAAACTTCATCGGTGAGAGCAATGTTATCGATGGTGTTATGAAAAAAGACTACTTAGTATCTTTTGATGATAAAGACTTTACCTGTGTGGACCACGGATTCAAAGATAATGAAGATGTTGACATTGTCATTCGTCCAGAAGATATTGAGATTGTTGGTCGTGGACGTGGTGTGTTGAATGGAAAAGTGAAATCGCAACTGTTCAAAGGTGTGCACAATGAGATTATCGTGGAAACAGCACGAGGAAGTCATGTTGAAGTTACGATGACTATTTACAACAAAAAGCCAATCTTTAATGAAGAAGCAAGTGAATACATCAGTGCCAATAACTTTTATGTGGATGTTCAAGATTTTGATGAACTAACTGATGACGATATCATCGCACGTGCTGATGCGCAAGCATGGGATGCGGAAACAGAAGAATACGTTGGATTTTCAAGTGTAACATACGAGGAATTGGTTGGAGAAAACACATATCCAGTTACATTCTCAACAAGCAAAGGAACAAGTATTACCATTGAAATGATTGGGGTAAAACAACGCTACATTAACGATGAGAAAAAACGAATTGGGATTGCAGCATTTGATTTCTTTAAAACATTAGATGAAATTGAAGAATCACAAGCATTAGATACTGACCTTAAAACTTGGGCAGATGCAGTAAGTTGGGATTTGGATACAGATGAGGCAATTGAAATTCGTAACGTTGATTATGACTTTGAAATTGAAGATCTAGTACCGGGAACTTACAAAGTATCGTTTTCAACGGTAGGTCGCGAGTTTAAAATTCACACAACAAAATCAAGTGAAGTGGATAAAAATGTTGGACTTTCTTTTGACCCTGAAGCCATCCACGTAATGGAAAAAATGGGGTTCTAAGATGAACAACTACAAAAGACTTATCCAACCTTATGTACTTTGGATTAGCATCTTTCTTGTCTTACCAATGCTGCTCATTGTTTTATATGCGTTTACGGTAGGTGGAAATGATGTATTAACATTCAATTTTACACTTGATAACTTTACACGTTTTTTCAATGATAACGTGTTTATTGGTGTACTCATCGATTCGTTTCGAATTGCTTTAGTTACAACAATTTTATGTATTTTTATTGGCTATCCTGCTGCGTATTTCATCAGCAAGATGAACGTAAAAAGCAATGCATTTTTTATTCTTTTAATTACGTTACCAATGTGGATCAACATGTTGGTGCGTACCTATGCATGGGTAGGAATTTTAAGTGACAATGGGGTCATCAACAATATCTTGTCATTTTTTGGACTTGGCCAACTGCATATGATTCATACGGAATTTGCGATTATTTTAGGTATGGTATACAACTTTTTACCATTTATGATTTTGCAAATTCATGCCTCGCTAACAAAGATGGATACATCTTTAGTTGAAGCTAGTGCAGATTTAGGAGCAAGTAAATTTGAAACGTTTAAACGTGTCATCTTTCCTTTATCCTTGCCTGGTGTGATTAGTGGGATTACTTTAGTTTTCTTACCGGCGACAAGTTCATTTTTCATTCAACGTTTGTTGGGTGGAGGAACCATCTTAGTTGGTAACTTGATTGAAAACTATTTTGTGACAACTGGAGATTGGAACTTTGGTAGTGCAATCAGTTTGATTATGGCGATCATCATTATGATTTCCATGTACCTTACCAATCGACTTGATAAAGAAAGAGGTGAGGACTAATGAAAAAGAAATTTGGTTCGAAGCTATTTCTAGGCTTATTGATGTTGTTTTTCTATTTACCAATTATCTACATGATGGTATTCTCATTTAACGGAAGTAAATCCTTATCTAAATTCACAGGATTTTCATTACGTTGGTATGAGCAAATGTTTGCCAACAAATCGATGATTGAAGCAATTTATTACACCGTTGTGATTGCCATTCTTGCGACCGTGATTTCGACAGTCGTGGGAACGTTAGCAAGTATTGGTTTATCAAAATCGAGAAAGGTGTTAAAAACCTACGTTGAACAAGTCAACAACTTGCCAATCATGAACCCAGAAATTGTAACGGCAATTGGATTGATGTTGTTTTTTACAACGATGAAAATTGAAAAAGGGTTTATGACCTTACTGCTTGCACACATTGCTTTTTGTATTCCGTATGTCATGTTAAGTGTGACGCCTAGACTACGTCGTTTGGATCCTAACTTAGCAGATGCGGCAATGGACCTTGGGGCAAAACCAAGTTATGCTTTACGTCGTATTATCATTCCGCAATTGATGCCAGGAATTGTTGCTGGTGCTTTAATTGCCTTTACGATGAGTTTTGATGATTTTATTATTTCATACTTTGTATCTGGAAATGGAATTAAAAATATTTCGATTCTCGTGTATACGATGAGTAAACGAATCAATCCATCCATCAATGCTTTATCAACCATTATCGTTGTTATCATTACAATTGTTTTGGTTGCCGTAAATTTGCTAAGTATGAAAAAAGCAAAAACAAACAAAGTAGCACAACGTGTTGGGTTGGTTGCTTTGGCTTCATGTGTCGGTCTTACCATCTTTGGATTGCAAAAACTTAGAAGCAACTCAGGTGGAAACTTTGATCCCATTGATGCGTATGGTTGTGATACCTTAAATGTATTCAATACCGGAGAATACATTGGGGAAGATACGATTTCGAAGTTCGAACAAAAATACAATGTACATGTTAATTACTCACTTTTTGCTTCAAATGAAGAGATGTATACAAAACTGTTAAGTGGAGAATCTTACGATGTGCTTGTTCCTAGTGATTATATGATTGAACAGTTGTTGCAAGAAGATCGTCTTCAAAAAATCAACCGTAAAAACATTACCAATTTTGATAACTTAAGTCCGTTGGTTAAAGGTTTGGCATACGATCCTAAAAATGAATACAGCATTCCTTACTTCTGGGGATCGGTTGGTATTATGTATGACAAAACCAAAGTATCACAAGAGGATTTGGAACAAGATGGATATGCCATCTTGAAAAATCCAAAATACAAAGGCCGTATCTTTGTATACGACAGTGAACGTGATTCTTTTATGATAGCGCTTAAAAATTTAGGGTATTCCATGAATACCAGCAACTTAAATGAAATCAACGAAGCATACGAATGGTTACGTGGACTACGTGCAAACGATCCCGTATTTGTGACAGATGAAGTTATTGATGGAATGATCAATGGTGAAAAAGACATTGCGGTTGTCTACAGTGGTGATGCAACGTACATTCAAATGGAAAACCCAAATATGGCGTACTATGAGCCAAAAGAGGGAACGAATATTTGGAGTGATGCGATGGTTGTTCCTAAAAACAGTGCTTGTCCATTGTTGGCTGAGACATTTATCGATTTCAACCTTGGTGAGAAAATCGCATACGAAAACTCTGAATATGTTGGATATACATCAAGTGTGCAAAAAGTCATCGACAAGCTACAAGCAGGTGAATTTGAAGGTTTATCAAGTTATATTCCACGCAGTGGCTATGACAAAGATGAAATCTTTAACTACAATCCAAAAATCAGAAAGGTTATTTCTGAACTTTGGGTAAAAGTAAAAGCAAAATAAACAGTTAAGAACATCTTAGGAAACTAAGGTGTTTTCTTTTCCAAGTGACAAACACACATGAATTTGCTATACTGTCCATAGAAAGGTGGTGCTGCAATGTTAGTAAACAAATAGATGATTGAAAATACAAAGTTCATGTCTATGGTCCCTTCAACAAAGAAAGGGAGGTTTACTTATGCAAAACACACTACAAGTTAAAAACGTTACACTTAGCGATTTAAGTGGAAAAGTGATGGTGGAGGATTTAAGCTTCATCATCAATCAAAATGATAAAATGGCCATTATTGGCGAAGAGGGAAATGGAAAAAGTACCTTGCTAAAAGCCATCTACAATCCGGAATGGATTGCAAGTTATGCAAAAATAACGGGAACTATTGACATGCAGTTTTCACTCGTGTCCTTTCTAGCACAAAAGTTAGAGGATGAGTGGAACGCATGTTTTTTATATGAATACTTGTTGAAAGAAACCATAGACGAAGAATGTGACTACAATCGATATCAAAGATATGAGGAAATATGCGCAAGCATTCATATCGATAATGAACTCTTGTATAAAGATCAAAAAATGAGTTCTCTGAGTGGAGGAGAACGTGTAAAAATGCAAATTGTAAAAATGTTGTATCATAGTCCAGATTTGCTATTGATGGATGAGCCGACCAACGACATTGACTTATCAACCATCGAATGGTTGACACGATTCATTCAAGAAAGTGAACAGACCATTGTGTTTATTTCGCATGATATTGATTTGATCGATCGTTGCGCTGATGTGATTTTACACTTGGAACAACGAAACAAGCGTAATAAACCATTTTGGTCTTTACACTACGAAAATTACAACACGTATGCAAATCAACGAAAAGAATCATACGAAGAAGAAGTACGTCAAACCAAAAAAGACAAACGTGCACATATGAAAAAAATGGATCATATGAACGATTTGAAAAACAAGGTTACACATGCACACAACAGTGTGTCTAGGCAAAATCCAGCAATGGGTCGTTTGTTGAAAAAGAAAATGCGTGTTGTTAAAGGAATTGAACGACGAATGAATGAAGAAGATTTCTCGATTGATTCCTATGAAGAATCCATCAACCTACACTTGCCTGAAACAGGATATGCTGCTGGCAAGGAAATCTTGTTATTTCATCAAGATGTGTGGATTGGACAGCGCTTGTTGGTCAAAGATGCCAAACTGGAAATGTATGGAAAAGATAAAGTGGCACTAATTGGTAATAATGGAACCGGGAAAAGTGTCATGCTAAAAAGCATGTACAAGCATATGAAAGAAAAAGATTTGGATGTCATCATGATGCCGCAAAATTATGATGAGCTTTTGGATTATACGAAAAGTCCAGTGCAGTTTATGTTGGATGAAACAAGTTTGTTGCTAAGTGATGTACAAACCCTGTTAGGGTCCATACATCTTTCCATCAAAGAGATGAGTGATCCAATAGAACAATTAAGTGAAGGACAAAAAGCAAAAGTTTGCTTGGCATATGTTATCGCCAAAAATCCTAAGGTGTTACTAATGGATGAACCAACCCGAAACATCTCACCATTAAGTAAGCCGGTGTTGGTTCAATTGCTTGAAAACTATACGGGTGCTTTATTGCTGACAACACATGACCGATACGTTTTGGATACCTTGGATGTGACGGTTTATAAGATTGAAAATCAAAGATTGTCTAAATGGCATAAGTAGCATTTGTGAATTTCGTTCTTTGTTTCACAAGTTCTCTCGCACATAGTGTATACTATAAGTATAGTAGCTATGTAAATGACAAAGGATGTGATCGTATCAAAGACAATATTTCAATGGAAGTAGGCGTAAATATGAGTGGCGTTTCAACCAATACAAAGAAACTCTATTTAAAGAAGAATCGAATCTTAATTTCTGTGGAATTAAACGATTTTGCCACCCAAAAAATGATGCAAGATGTAAGTCAAAGTATTATGCAAAACAAAGTAGTAGATAACATAGCGAACACATTTGATCGACATGATTTGGATATTATTTCCTTTCGTGTGGATTCTACACAAGATGTCACGTATTTGATTCATTAAGTGACAACGTAGTGAAAAAGCAATCATTCGCTTTGCGTCTGACTGCTTTTTTTGTGGAAATAAAAAGCATACAACAAATGATGTTGTATGCATGTATGTTAGATAAACATCCAACCAAAGAAGAAACGAATAATCATCAAATAAAAGAATATTTGCATGATAAATGCGAAGATTCTAGCAAACCCACTTTGACGAGGTCTCGTATTTCGTTGGTAATAGTATTGTTGTTGGCCAGAATAATTTCTTTGTTGTTGCTGTTGTTGTGCTTGAGCACGGAAGATTTGTTCAAAGAAATCGTTAATATCCGTATACTGTGCAGACTGGTTGGTGCGACCATAGTATTGTTGGTAGGCTTGTTGCTGTTGTTGATATTGGCCAGCATTATGTCCATAACGGTCATATGCAGCTTTCTTATCTGGATCACTCAAGTTTTCATAAGCTTCATTCACTTCTTTAAACTTTGCTTCAGCATCGGCTGCTTTGTTAACATCCGGGTGATACATTTTAGCCATTTTACGATATGCTTTTTTAATTTCATCAGGAGTTGAAGTTTTTGTTACTCCCAGTACTTCATAATAGTCTTTTTTCATTGTGCACATCATAAACCGAAATGCAAAAAAATACAAGTGCTTCAAAAACTTTCAGTATTTGTTCACAATTTGATATAATAGTCATATAACGAAATGTAAAAGGGGACGGCTTATGGATAGAGAAATGAACCAGGTGTTACGAACACCATCAAATTATTTACAAGGTGTGAATATTACATTGGATTTATCAAACGTATTGGAATTAAATGATGATGCGACGATACTTATTATTGTTGATCGTCATACGATGAAAGATTATCGCGAGCGAATTGAAAAAGCGCTTGATACAGCTGAAATGTATGAATTTTTGGTGTATGAAGGTTTGCTAACACAACCTGCACTGGATCGCATCGTGCAAGAACATCAGGATTTTGATTTCCAGTGGGTCATTGGTTTCGGTGGTGGAACCGTTATGGATGTTGCAAAAGCGGTATCGATGGCTTTACAAACGAGAGTTGCTTTAATTCCTAGCATTGCTTCTACGGATGGACCATGTTCTCGACTTGCTGCCTTGTATCATGAGGATGGTAGTTTCTCGCATTACTTGGTACGTGAGCAATCACCTGAATATGTTGTGGTCGATTTATATATCCTATCAAAAGCACCGGTGCGTACATTTGTTGCTGGTATTGGTGATGCACTTTCAACCTATGTTGAAGCCAATGCTTGTTACTTGTCAATGTCCGTTAATGATGCCGGAGGACTAGATACGTTCTCATCTTTAATGATCGCACAAAGTTGTAAAGAAGTAATCTTCGACGATGCTTTACGCGCGGTTGAAGATTTGAAAGCACAGGAAATTTCACCAGCATTCAAGCGTGTGGTGGAAGCAAATATTTATTTAAGTGGTGTTGGCTTTGAAAGTGGAGGATTGTCCATTGCACATGCTTTGAACAATGGTTTATCGCAGGTGAAAACCGAACCGAAGTTTATGCACGGGGAAGTTATTGCCTATACGACCTTAGTACAACTTGCAGCGGATAACAATGGCGAGTTCTTCAAATACAAACAACTTTGCAAAGCATTAGGTTTACCAACAAAGCTTGCTGACTTTGGCTTAACATTAAATGATGAGTTAAAACAAGTGATTCGTGAACGTTGTTTTGTGAAAGGCAGTAGCATGTATCATGTGCCATACGAAATTAGCCCTGAATTGATCTTTGATGCAATCGAGAGAACAGAAAAATCAAGATAAAAAAATCCTTGTAACTTCAAGTTGCAAGGATTTTTTTGATGAACAGTTGGTATTGACGTAGGTACATAAGTATTATACAATTGTATCAAGACATTAATACAGTGGAGAGTTAATGCAAAGGGGAAATATATGATTGAAGTAAAACACTTAACAAAAACTTATGGAAATTTTAAAGCAGCAGAAGATGTAAATCTTGTCGCCAAAGACGGAAACATCACGATTCTTTTGGGTCCAAACGGAGCTGGGAAAAGTACAACAATCAAGAGCATTGCCAATCTTTTAAAGTTTGATGGTGAAATTGACATTTGTGGCTATCCAAATACAGAAGTGGAGGCCAAACAAGCGTTTGGTTACATTCCAGATACACCTGTATTATACGATTTATTAACAATTGATGAACACGTCGATTTCATTGGAAGTGCATACCGTGTTGAAAACTATCGCGAAAGTGCAGATTACTACATTCGTTTGTTTGATTTGGAAGAGAAACGGAAGAGCGTTGCCAAAGAGTTAAGTAAAGGGATGCGTCAAAAAGTTAGTATGTTACTTGCCTTGGTCATTCAACCAAAAGCGCTTTTGATTGACGAGCCTATGGTTGGACTAGATCCAGCAAGCATTGAAGAAACGCTTGGTTTATTTGTGAAATTAAAAAATGAAGGATGTGCAATTTTGATTAGTACACATATCATTGATATTATCGAAAACGTTTGGGATGAAGCATACATTATGGATCATGGACGCATTGTGAAAACCGCAAGTCGTGAAAGTATGAATGGTGATTCATTGAAAGAACTATTCTTTCAATATACAAGCGTCGAGGTGAAAAAAGATGAAATCCTTGATTAAATTATCTTTACTAAAAATACGTGGTCAAATACGCGCACTCTTTTCCAAACCTTCAAGTGCGATAACAACCATCGCGATTGTATTGCTTTATGGAGCCATTGTTGTTGGGAATATGATGTCAGGTGAAGTGCAAACGGCCATGGGGATGACCTTAGATATCCACATTGCTGTACTGGTTTCGCTTGGAATGACAGCACTGATGGTGTTGATGCAACTTTTAAACAAAAATAAAGCCATGCTCATGGGAGAGGATGCATTTTACTTGCTTGGTGGTCCGTTTACACGACGACAAGTTCAATCGTTTGTCGTCGGTTATACCTATGTGCAAGCCATTTATATGTCGTTGTTATCATTGTTTGTGGTTTTATCAATTGTTGGTGGGGCTAGTTGGACAGTCTTACTGTATATCTTTATCGCTAACTATTTGATCTATGTGATTTTTCTAGCGTTAACGGATTACTTCTATGTCCTAGGTATTGTTTTTCCAAAACGTGCAAATGTTGCAAAGTATGTTGCCTATGGGTTAATTGCTTGTCTTTTTGTCGTTGCTGGATATTTGGTGTACCAAACTGGCTTTGATATGCAAAGTGTAGCACTGACATTTGCCCAAGGAAAATCGTTTTATTTTGTTCCTGTCTTCGGCTGGGCAAAAATGTTTATTAGTGGCGCAGTTGATGGTCAAGTGTTCGAAACAATTCTTGGTTTAGGTTTGTTAGTAGGAGCAGCGGTGATTGTTTTTATCCTATTTAGAAACTTCCCATATGACTATCACGAACAAGCCATTGAAGACTCATTTGCATTAAGTCAAAAGATGAAGTCCGCGAAGAAAGGAAATATGGATGCCCTTCGTGATACTTCAAAACTAAAACAATACAATAGTTCGTTTGCAAAAGGAGCATGGGCGATATCGAGTAAACTCATCTTGGAAATGCGTAAGCGTAAAACCCTGGTTTCGATTCAAGAACTTATCACCTTAGCTGTTTTTGCGGGAATGTCCATTATTCTAGAATTTGGGATTGTCTGGTTTAGCGCAATGCTTATCTACTGGGTAGTCATTAGTGCCCAATCTGCCAACTTTAAAGATGAATTTCAAAACTACATGATTTACTTGATTCCAGATTCTCCTGCAAAAAAACTGTTAGCCATCATTGGACCAGTGATTGTAAAAACAACCATTGTGACAACGTTAGCTATTATCATTGTTGGGATTGCTGGACAAGAGAGCATGTATGACATCGTGTATGCTGCTTTAATGGTGTTTGGTTATTTATGTGTTTGCATCAGTGCCAACATTCTAACGCTTCGTTTGTTTAAAAGCACAGCAAACCGTACATTTGTGCTATTGATGCAAATGCTTATTATCGTCGTTTGTATGATTCCAAGCATTGCTTTATCGGTATGGTTGATGTTTACCTTACATATTGGAGATGGACAAATTTTACAACTATTTTCCATCGTATCCATTGTTTCCAATGTCGTTGTTGCTGGTGTGGTGATTTTCTTATGTCGCAATATGCTCAATGGGCGTGAACTAAAAAGTGAATAAAAGAAAAAACGCATTTGGAAAATCCAATGCGTTTTTTAGATGCGGCTTGCTTTTCTAAAAAAGATGAAACCAATCATAAACATAATGACCAACACAAAGATTCCACCACCGACAAAACCGGTGATTTGAGCAAATAACCCCATTAAAAACGTGCCAAGAAAGGATGCACCTTTTCCACAAATGTCATAAATTCCAAAGAATTCTCCACTTTTCTCTTTTGGAATGATTTTGGCAAAGTAACTACGTGATAGTGCTTGGATCGCTCCTTGAAACATACCAACACAAATCGCCAGCACCCAAAACTCCCATTGTTGATCCAGTTGTAAGGCAAATAAAGCAATTCCTGTATACGCTAAAATACAAACTTTGATTAACTTTGCACTATCGTGTTGTTTTGATAGTTTACCAAACAACAATGCAAATGGGAAAGCAACAAGTTGTGTGACTAATAAAGCAAGTAGTAATCCTTGGGAATCTAAACCAAGGGCACTTCCATAAGCGGTCGCCATTTCAATGATTGTATACACACCATCAATATAGAAAAAGAAGGCAATTAAGAAGAATAACACTTTCTTGTTTTCTTTTAAATCATGAATGGCACTTGCCAAACGGGCAAAACTTGCACGGATGGGATGTTTTTGTTTTTCGATGTAATGCAGTTGTTTGTAATTGCGAATCAAGGGAATTGCATTGGCTAACCACCATAAGGCATTGATGAAGAATGCGATCATCATCGCAGTTGCTAAGCTTAAACCAAACGATTCATTGAATAAGACAAAGATTAAAGAAATGACAAATGGAATACAACTTCCAATATAGCCCCACGCATATCCGTGGCTTGAAATTTCATCCATGCGTTCTTCACTTGTAATGTCTGCTAACATCGAATCATAAAAAATTAAACTTGCTGCATAGCCAACTTTTGCCATTACGAAGATGCAAAGGAAGATTTTCCATGAGTTGGTTAATGAAAGACTAGCACAACCAAGGACACCGACGGCTAAGGCGATGATGAACACCGGTTTGCGATAGCCTTTGGTATCCGAAATGGTTCCTAGCACCGGACCAATAAAAGCAACAATCAAGGTTGAGATACTTGCTGCATATCCCCAATAGGCTAAATAATCGACTTCCGAAATGTTGGCTTCGGTTGCTAAGAAATTAAAGTATATGGGAATGATGGTGGAAACTAACATAATGAATGCTGAATTACCAACATCGTATAATATCCAGTACTTCTCTAGCTTTGTGAGTTTTTGTTTCATACGTGACCCCTTTTTCTTAAGTATAGGGTACATAGGTGAATTTTTCAATTTGTATATGCGCTTATGTTATAATACTCATACGATGAAACTTGATGAAAAGAAAAAAGCGAGAGAAAAAATGATCCTCAATCATGTCTATCAAGATCATGATTATACAATCGTACCAAGTGAACGCCCGGACTTTATTTTACAAGCAAAAGTGGGTGGCGAACCTTTTGGTGTAGAAATCACAGAACTGTATTTATCGGAGGCTCATGCAAAGGCAGTAAACTTGCAAATGACAAATGGGCCAATTTCTGTGCCTCGCTATGAGTCTTACAAAGCTAAAATTCTTGAAGTGATTGCTGATAAGAATCAAAAAAGTATGGAATATCGTAAAGATGTAAGTTATTTAGAATTGATCATTGATGATCGTGAAAAACGCTTTACGAACGATAGCGAGGATTTCTTACGCTTATTGCAAGAAAGTGAGCATTTGCAACAAGTCATCAAACAATCGAATTTCAAGCGCATTTACGTACTAAGCAAATATCAAAACGCGCCAATTGTACTTGCGCTAGAAGCAAATAATGAAGTGGAGGTATAACCATGTTGAATGAATTAAAAGAAATTGAAATGTTGTATATGCAAGGACAAAAACGTTACGACGAAGTCGAATTGCATCCAAAGATTATGCAGTTTTATTTAAAAGAAGCACCCGTAAGTGACATCGAGTATCAAGATGTAAAGGACTTAATGGGATTTGCCTTTCCAAAAGATTTGGAAGAATTTTATACATACAAAAATGGAAGTTCAAGTTTAGAAGTCGTTGTGACAAGTAAAGATAGAAGGTATCGCATCTTGCCACTGGCTGCAATCATTGAACTCAAGATGTATTTTCAAAATAAGGAAGAAAAAAACGTCAGTGGAAAGGGGTATGCAAATATCGAACAACCAAACTGGATTGCTTTTGGTGCAAGTGAAGATGGCTCCTTTTTATTATTAGATACGACAACGAATGATATTTTGGAATACCAATTTGGTGAACAGGTTACAGTTGAAAAAATTGCTGACAATCTAACACAATTATTTGTCCAAACCATACCCAAATTAAAGGAACTGTTATGATTGTAATTGTTTCACCAGCCAAAACCATGCAAGTCGAACAGGAAGTGGAATGTACGCCGCTTCCTTTTCCATACAAAACAAAGTTGTTAGTCAAAACTTTACAAAGTTATCCAACTGAAAAATTACAAACACTGATGAAAATCAGTGCACCAATCGCTCAGACTACATTTGATCGTTTCCAAACCTTCACAACAGCAGGTAAAGGTAGTTATGCTCTAGAAGCTTATCAAGGTATACAGTTTCAACAACTGCAAAACCATCGAGATAAGATGGCGTATGCCAACAAACACATTCGCATCGTTTCAGGGCTATACGGTTTGTTAAAACCGTATGATGTGATTCAAGCATACCGTTTGGAAATGCAGTGTAAACTAAAAGTGCAACACGCTAAACACTTGTATGAATTTTGGCAAGAAACATTGAGTGTTACCTTGCAAGAACAACTACAGTTGTACGAGAAACCAGTCATTGTGAATCTAGCAAGCAAGGAATACAGTAAAGCTTTTCTTCCATCTATGCAAAAACAAATGCTTACAATTGATTTTGTTGAAGTGGTGGAAGGCAAGGATAAACGAAATTCGATGACAGTAAAAAAACTACGTGGACAAATGTTGAACTTTATTTTACAACATCAAATCGATCAAGTGCACGACCTTCAAACGTTTGTCTATGACGGATTTCATTTTGCTAAAGATCGTTCCTCAAATCACGTATATACATTCATAAAGTGTTAGAATACAACGCACTTTATAACTATGTTATAATTTTCATAGGATAGATAAGGAAGGTGTATTTTATGAAAAGAAATGGAAAAAGTTTTTTCTGGATGATGTTATTACTAGGAATTTTATGTATCATCGGTGCAGGGTTTGCAATAAGCAATCCTGATGTCACGCTTGTGACACTCGTGATTTGTGTAGCTGTGATTGCCTTTGTTCGTGGAGTGGAATCGATTATTTTATATTTCGATCTAAAGAATTATACAGGCTTCAAACCTGTAACCATGCTACTTTCAGGAATTTTAGAAATTCTCTTAGGGATTTTGTTTATGTCTAATATTGCAAGTGGTGTAGCGACGCTAGGAATCATGTTTGCATTTTGGTTTATCTTTGATTCAATATTCCGTTTATCAAACGCTGGTTACTATAAAACGGTGATGCCAGGCATGTATGTGCTTGTGCTTGTCTTGAATATTTTATCGCTTGTTGTTGGTTTCATGTTGTTATTTGAACCACTTGTTTCTGCGATGACTTTACCAGTACTCATTTCAGTAGCATTCGCCGTGTTTGGTGTGGAAAGCATCATTGTTGCCTTTGCAAGCCGCAGTGAATAATTCATGCAATAGAAAAGGATCACAGTTTTGTGGTTCTTTTTTTTGTGAACGATTACTGAAACTTCATCAATCGCTAAGGCTCTTATTTTACATTGACTGGTAACTTGGTATAATGGTAGTAATATCGAGGTAACCTATGAATGAAGAACAGATAAGAACAGAAAAACAGAGAGCATTTATTATTAAAATCATCTACATTGCCATTATTGTCGGATTGGTTGTTGTATCCTTTCGGTATTTGCTTTCTTGGGTTTTACCGTTTGTACTTGGATTGTTAGTTGCAGCCATCGTACAAAAGCCAGTGCGTTACATCGCAAACAAAATCAAACTTCCTAGTAAAGTGATTACCGTCATCTTTGTGGCTTTGTTTTATGCCATTATCGGAAGTGCAATCTTATTATTAGGAATGCAAATTGCAAGTTCCTTAGCAGAAGTCTTCCGCTCGTTTCCAGACTATTACACATCGACAATTCAACCGGCAATTGACACATTATTTAACTCAACCTATCAATTAGTCAAAGGAATTAGTCCGGATATTGCAAGTAATGTTGAAGACATCAACAATCAGATGTTGACCGTGTTAAAAGATGCAATACCAAGTGTTTCGAAACAAGGTTTGGATTTAGCTACGCGCTTTGTTATGTTTGTACCTGGTTTTGTGATTGGTTTATTGATGATGATTATATCTTCATTCTTTATTGCATTGGACTTTGATACATTGGGACAATTCTTTATGTTGCAATTCAACGATAAGCAAAAAGTTGTTGTACGTAAGATCAAAGATTTTAGTGTTGGCACCTTAGGGAAAATCATTAAATCGTATGCGATGATTATGTCGATTACCTTTATTGAAGTTTCCATTGGATTATCCATTTTGCGAGTGGAAAATGCCATTGGACTGGCTTTCTTTATCGCGATATTCGATATACTTCCCGTACTAGGTACGGGTGGGATTATGATTCCATGGATGCTAATTACATTGATTAATGGAAACATTCAATTGGCCATCGGATTGCTTATTGTCTATGTAGTTGTTACGGTGATCCGTAACATCATTGAACCAAAAATTGTTGGGGTACAAGTAAATGCCAATCCAGTATTGATGTTGTTATCCATCTATTTGGGAGCACGAATTCTTGGATTTACCGGAATTATTAGTTTGCCAATTTTGGTGATTGTTGTAAAGAACTTAAATGAAGAAGGAATTATTCATTTGTATAAAAATTTACCGAAAAAAGAAACACCAAAACATGAAAAGAAAAGCATATCTGCCAAATAGCGGATATGCTTTTTTCTTTTACAATAATGGAATGTTATTCTTCTTACAAACTTCAATGATTTCATCTGACCATAAACTTGCTTGAACTTCGCCGACGTGTGCTTTTCTTAAAAAGTACATACATAGACGTGATTGTCCAATCCCACCACCGATTGTCAGTGGATAATCATGGTTCATAATTGCTTGGTGATATGGAAGTTTCAGTCTTGTTTCAGCATTTGCTTTCTTCAATTGTTCATCAAGTTTTTTATCGTTTACCCGAATTCCCATACTCGATAGTTCAAGTGACATTTCAAGCACTGGATACCAAACAAGAATGTCTCCGTTTAGTGTCCAATCATCATAATCCGGTGCACGTCCATCGTGACGTTTACCAGATTTTAACGTATCACCAATTCCCATCAAGAAGACAGCTCCATAAGCTTTTACGATGCGATCTTCACGTTCTTTTGCAGTTAAATCTGGATACATATCTTCCAATTCTTGCGTTGAGATAAAATGAATTTTCTCTGGCAAGATGGGTTCTCCGATTTGTGGATATTGGCGAATGACCATATATTCAATCTCAAGGAGGATATCATAGATTTTACGAACGGTTGTTTGTAGATAATCAAGCGTTCTTTGCTTTGGTGAAATGATGACTTCCCAGTCCCATTGGTCAACGTAAATTGAGTGATAGTTATCCAATTCTTCATCACGACGAATCGCATTCATATCTGTATAAAGTCCTTCGTTTTTTCTTAGACCATAACGTTTCAATGCATCACGTTTCCATTTTGCTAGTGAATGTACGATTTCAATGCTGCGATCGTTGACATCAGGTGCCACAAAGTCAATCGGACGTTCAACACCATTTAAATCATCGTTTAGTCCACTGTCTGCTTGGACAAAAAGTGGTGCACTTACTCTAGTTAAATGCAATGCTTCTCCCAAGCGACGCTCAAACATGTCTTTTACAAATTTAATCGCAATTTCTGTTTCCAACAAACTAAGTGTTGGTTTGTATCCTTCTGGAATAAATGTTTTCCCCATATACACAACTCCTTACTTTTATATGTAGTTAAGTATACCATACTGGTGATGAAAATAAAGATAATTCAAGCATTCCAATAGGTAAAAAGTAGGACTTGGACTACAATTATGGTAAAGGAGGGATGAACTTTGAACTCAAAATTTGAAATAGAGTCGCACGAATTGTTGCATATGTTAGATGAGCAACCATTAATCATTGATGTGCGACAACCAGATGAATTTGCACATGGACATATTCCTGGGGCAATCAATGTTCCATTAACGGACATTGTTGAGTTAACACTGGAAGATGAAGCAATCTTGGTTTGCCAAACTGGGAGGCAGTCGTTTGCAGCAAAGTTAATCTTGGATGATAAAGGGTTTCGTACAAAACGAATGGTGAATGGAATGTTGCAGTGGGAAGGTCCACTAGAATAGGAAGATATCATGAAGAAGCGTATTGTTATTGTGGGCGGAGTTGCCGCTGGTATGAGTTGTGCAACAAGGCTTAGACGTTTAAATGAACATATGGAAATTGTCGTACTGGATAAAGGTGAGTACGTCTCTTTTGCGAATTGCGGAATGCCATATTATGTTGGTCAAGAAATTAAAGATCGTAACGATTTGTTGGTGAATACACCAGAAGGTTTGAAGAAGCGTTATAACTTAGATGTTCGCACCAAAAGTGATGTGACAAGTTTTGATGGCCAAAAAAAGGTGGTGTATTACACGCGCGATGGGAAACAGGAAAGTTTGCCTTACGATGCACTTGTCTTAGCACCAGGGGCAAAACCGTTTGCACCCAACATCCCTGGTAAAGACAGAGATTACGTATTTACACTTCGTTCCATCAACGATATGGATGCAATTGTTGCCTATATTCAAAAACATCAAGTCAAACAAGCAACCGTGATTGGTGCTGGATTCATTGGTATGGAAATGGCAGAGAACTTAGCACACCTTGGAATTGGTGTGCGTGTGGTGGAGTTTGCAGATCACATCTTGCCAAGTATTGATAAAGAGATGGCGGTGTTCTTGGAAGAAGAAGTAGAAGAACACGGCATCGACTTATACCTACAAACAACGGTGGTTGAAATCGGTGAAAACTATGTAAAAACAGCAGATGATGAACTGTTAGAAACAGACTTTGTTTTGCTTAGTACAGGTGTGCGCGCAGATAGTGAACCGTTTCAAACGTCTGGTATTAAAACAAACCAGCGGGGCAGTATCCTGGTGGATGAACATTTTGAAACCAATATCAAAGATGTCTATGCCGTTGGTGATGCTATCGCTGTAAAGCAAAGACAAACGGGTGAACTAGTATCTATTACGTTAGCAAGCCCGGCCAATCGCCAAGGACGTTTGTTGGCGGATATATTGTCGGGTATTCCACGGAAAAATAACGGGTCTCTTGGAACAGGGATTGTTCGTATATTTGAACAGGCCTTTGCGTCAACGGGACTTAGTGAAGCAACACTACTTGCTTTAAAGAAGGAATATGCGGCGGTTCATGTACCTGGTAAAAACCACACCGGTTATTTTCCAGGCAGTAAACCAATCTTTTTAAAGCTATTGTTTCACCCAAAGACTGGCGAAATTTATGGAGCACAAGCCATCGGTGAAGATGGCGTAGATAAACGCATCGATGTGATTGCAACTGCAATCAATGGAAAATTAAGCGTTTACGATTTAGTTGAATTGGAATTAACCTATGCACCACCATTTGGTAGTGCCAAGGACTTAGTAAATATGGCTGGGTATGTTGCACTCAACATCATGGATGGTTTATCGCAAAACATTCAATGGCATGAACTAAAAACCTACCAAGAAAAAGGGGCACTGGTTCTTGATGTGCGCAATGAACACGAGCTTCATGGTGGGAAAATCCATGGTTCGATTCATATTCCATTGGATGAACTTCGCGAGAAACTAGATGAAATTCCTAAGGGTGAAATTATTATCGTATCCTGTCAAAGCGGGTTGCGTAGTTATATGGCAGAACGTATACTAAAACAAAATGGATACGACGTACGAAACCTTGATGGAGCCTTTGATCTATTTTCTAAAGTGCTGCCGGAGGATATTGATTCATGGAGTTAATTATCGCAAAAGATGCGCTTTCAAAAATGAAGAAACTGTTGCCGATGCAACATGATTTTTTACTCCATCTCGATGATGGACAAGGTATTGATTTTCATGAACATGTATCATGTAGTGTAAACTTGCATTTTCGATTGTTAGAAGTTAAAGACCATCATATGCACCCTGCATATGATGTGCGTATCGAATCCACGATTGGACCTGTGTATGTAAAGTCGTATTCAGTCATGTATTTGGATCCGATAAATTACATTCGTTTGGGTGGTTATGGTGAGTTTCAACTTGCAGGAAAGTATGCTGGAAATATTGATGCCAATCTAAGTGTCACTTTGTATGAGTGATGCTTTTCTTTTAGATGAAACTATGATACTATCTATTTTGATATATATCAAAATAGAAGGAGAACATCATGGAAGCAATTGTTATTGAAAACTTAGAGAAAATATTTCCACCAGACATTCATGCGGTGGATCAGATACGTTTACAGATTGCACAAGGGGAGGTGTTTGGATTTCTTGGACCCAATGGAGCTGGAAAAACCACCATGGTCAAACTACTCAATGGAATGTTAGAGCCAACTGCAGGAAGTGCTTCCATCATGGGTCTTGACCCATTGAAAGATACCACAGGTATTCATGCCATAAGTGGTGTATTGACTGAACATGCGATGATGTACGATCAAATGAGTGCTGTTGAAAACTTACAGTTTTTTGGGGAAGTGTTTGGTTTGCAAAAAGATGAAACAACAAAACGAGCATTGGAACTTTTGCAAACATTGCAACTGGATGAGGCAAAAGACCAGAAATTAGCAACCTATTCGACGGGAATGCGTCAACGCCTATCGCTTGCTCGCGCCCTTATTCATAAACCGAAAATTTTGTTTTTGGATGAACCAACAAGTGGTCTTGATCCCGAAAGCGCAATGGCGGTAAATCAATTGATTCAACAACTGGCAAATCAAGGCGTTACAATTTTTCTTTGTACACACCAACTGCGTTATGCCCAAGAGCTATGTACCAACTATGGATTGATCAGTCAAGGAAAATTACTAGCAACAGGCACGTTGGAACAGTTGCGCAAGCAAGTGTATGATGGTTATACTGTGCGTTTAAAAAGTTCATGGTTACCTGATACGCTACATTATACAAAGATAGCCGATGATGAAATCGAGTTTCAATTGGAACACGAAGAGGACATTGCTGCAATCATTCGTGATATTGTCATGCATGGAGGAAATATCACACATGTGTCCAGTCGTAAAATGAGTTTAGAAGAAATATATTTTGCGCTAATGAAAGAAGCAGAAGGAGAACGTAAATGAATCAAAAGATGAAAGCGATTATCGCTAAAGACATTCGCTCTATAGTTGGTGAAAAACGCTATTTCACGATGCTATTGTTTCTTCCGTTTTTTCTTGGAATTCTCTTTCCGAGCATCTTTGTCTTATTGATTAAAGTGGCGCCAACGGACATGCACGACCTCGATGGATTGATGCAATTATTGCCAAAAGATTTGGCTGGTGATTCTGTGCTTGATGCCTTGTTGTCGCTAATTTTAAATCAAACGATTCCCATTTTCTTTATGTTAATCCCGATTATGTGTGCATCCGTTATGGCGGCTAGTTCCTTTGTCGGAGAAAAAGAAAAACGTACATTGGAAACGTTACTCTATTCTCCACTATCATTACGTGACATCTTCAAAGCAAAAGTTCTTGCTTCAACGATTATCAGTTTACTCATTACCTATGCAACATTCATCTTGATGGTGCTAATCTTGAATGTGGAATTTCAGCTGTTGGATGGTACGTTCTTTATCCCTGGACTTAGTTGGTTGTGGGTGATGGTGTTGTTGGTGCCTGCATGCACACTGCTTGCAATTACCTTTATTGTGAAAGGTTCAGCAAAAAGTAAAAGTATGGAAGAGGCCCAACAAAAAGCTGCTTTTTTGGTGATGCCAATTCTTTTAGCGTTCATTAGTCAGTTTATGGGGTTCGTGATTATTAGTCCGTTTATGATTTTAATTGCGGGTGTAATCTTGTTTATCATCGGCTATCTAATGCTTCAAAAAACAACAAATGCATTCACCTATGAAACGTTAATCAAATAGATGTACCAAGGCAGTGATTACCGGATTACTTCAATAGATTTTTTATGTATTGGCAAGTATAATATAAGTAATTACGAGGAGGTACATGATGATTGCCTATAATAAAGATGCCAAAGTGGTACTTGATGAATTACAAAGTGATCCAAGTGTTGGTTTAAGCACCCAAGAAGTAGAAAAACGGTTAGCCACACATGGATATAATAAATTAAATGAAAGTAAGAAAAAAAGTATCTTACAACGCTTTCTTGAGCAATTTAAAGATGTTATGATCATCATTTTGCTCATTGCCGCAGCTATAAGTTTTGTCGTAGCTTTTGAAGAAAAAACGATGTCTGCGTTTTTTGAACCGTTGTTGATACTTTTTATTGTGGTCTTAAATGCGATAGTTGGTGTGTATCAAGAAAATAAAGCGGAAAAGTCCTTGGAGGCCTTGCAAAAAATGACCACTCCAACTTCACGGGTTATTCGTGATGGGAGCGAACAAATTGTCGATACAAGTAACTTGGTCCCAGGTGATATTGTAAAGTTGGAAGCTGGAGATTTTATTCCTGCAGACTGTCGCTTGGTTGAGGCCAATGTATTGAAAAGCGATGAATCCATTCTAACTGGAGAAAGTGTGCCAGTGGATAAGCAAGCCGATGCAATTGTTGCTGAAAATGAGCCACTGGGTGACCGTATCAACATGGTATATTCAGGATGTGTCTTAACCAATGGGACAGCAATTGCAGTTGTCACGGATACGGGAATGCATTCAGAAGTTGGTAAAATTGCGGGATTGTTAGATGTTGCTGATGAAAGTAAAACACCATTGCAAGAACGTTTGGCAAAACTGGGAACATACCTAGGAATTGTTGCCCTTATCATTTGTGCAATTATCTTTGTGATGGGTATCATGGACGGTATGCCAATTCTAGAAATCTTTATGACGGCGGTCAGTTTAGCTGTTTCAGCCATTCCAGAAGGATTGCCAGTCATTGTGACTGTGGTCTTATCCATTGGGGTTGGTCGTATGGCACAACGCCATGCGGTGGTCAAACGATTACCAGCGGTAGAAACACTGGGTAGTACATCGATTATTTGTTCCGACAAAACGGGAACACTAACACAAAACAAAATGACCTTGTTGAAAGCTTATGTTGATGGTGGAGAAATCGAAGATATTAGTGATCATAACGATGCAAAAGTAAAAGATTTACTTACGTATGCGATTTTATGTAGCGATGCAAGCATTTATGTAGATGCCAATCAAAACGAAGTAAGTGTTGGTGATCCAACAGAAACAAGTATTATTGCAGCAGGTCGAAAGAACCAAATTCTACAAGAAAACCTTGCGACTGAATATCCAAGACTTGCAGAATTACCGTTTGATAGTGATCGTAAAATGATGTCGACCATTAATGAAATTGATGGGAAACATGTGGTCATTGTCAAAGGTGCTTATGATGAAATGAATCTGCATATGATTCATGGTGATTTAGGAAAAGCTGCAGAAGTCGTTGAATCTATGAGTAAAGAGGCACTGCGTGTCATCGCGGTTGCATATAAAGTGATTGACACCATTCCTGATGAACTGACTAGTGAATCATTAGAAAACGAACTGACCTTCATGGGTGTCGTTGGTATGATTGACCCACCACGTGAAGAAGTAAAGGAAAGTGTTGCGACTTGTATAAAAGCAGGGATTAAGCCAATTATGATTACCGGTGACCATGTGTTAACTGCAACGGTGATCGCTAAACAGTTGGGCATTTTCCATGATGGTGACCTTGCCATTAGTGGACAAGAGTTAGCGAAAATGGATGATGCAGAACTAAGTAAAAAGTTAGAAAAAATCTCAGTTTATGCACGCGTTTCACCAGAAGACAAAATTCGTATTGTCAAAGCATGGCAGGCAAAAGATAAAGTTGTGTCGATGACAGGTGATGGTGTGAATGATGCACCATCTTTGAAAGCTGCTGACATTGGTTGTGCAATGGGAATTACTGGAACAGATGTCGCAAAAAGTGCGGCTGACTTAATCCTAATGGATGATAACTTTGCAACGATAGTTGATGCGGTGCGTGAAGGTCGAGGGATCTATAACAACATTCGTCGTGTGGTTGGATATTTGCTTGGAACCAACATTGGTGAAATCGCTGTTGTATTCTTTGCGATGCTTCTATGGCGGAAAACTCCACTATTGTCTATGCAATTGTTGTGGATAAACTTAGTAACTGACTCACTTCCTGCGATTGCCTTAGGTATGGAACCAATTCATAAAGGCGTGATGCATGAAAAACCGCGTCCAAAGAAGGAAGGTATCTTCGCCAATGGACTTGGTGTGCAAGTTGTTTTGCAAGGGATTATGTTTGGGTTGCTTTCACTGATTGCCTTCAAAATTGGAATGGATGACGGTGGTTTGAAAGATGGCCGGACGATGGCGTTTATCGTTCTTGGTTTATCTCAAGTTCACCATTCGTTTAGTATGCGTTCGCATAAAAGTCTATTTAAAATTGGACCATTTACAAATAAGAGTTTAAATAAAGCAGCAGCAGTATCCATCGCGTTGATGCTTATCGTAATTTTCATTCAACCGATTACGACAATCTTTGGCTTGGATCATTTATCCATCCATTTATATGCCATTGCCTGGATCTTAAGTATTACCCCAGTCATTGTCTTGGAAATTGCCAAAGCTTTAGGTTTAGCAAAATAATCAGAATACTATAAAGAAGCATAAGTAGCAAATATTTGTGCTTTTTTGATGAAACTTGATATCCATCAATTTTTATCTATATGTGATCTTCTATACTAGGAGTAGATAAAGGAAGTGGTATAGATGAAACGATATATACAAAAACACAGAAATCAAATAACAATCTTTACATTGGTTGTCATAGTTGTTGCCTTTGTGCTTCACTACGCTTTTCACCAAACGCAACAAAGTGAAATTTTATTACTGGTTGCATCCGTTGTTGGGGGTATACCTATTTGGATGCAAGCATTGGAAGCGTTGCGTCTTAAAATCATTAGCATTGATTTACTAGTAAGTATTGCAATCATTGGTGCGTTGACCATTCAAAACTATGAGGAATCTGCCATTGTCGCATTCTTGTTTTTGTTTGGACTTTCCTTAGAACAAAGAACATTGGCAAAAACTCGATTGGCAATTCAAGAACTTGTTTCTATGGCACCCAAACGAGCGTTACGAGTTGGAGTTGATGAGGCTGTAGAAGAAGTTGATGTTGATGATTTGCAGTTTGGGGATGTACTGCTTGTAAAAACGGGGGGTCAAATTCCGGTGGATGGTTTGGTCATTGCCGGTGAAGGTTATAGTAATGAAGCAACCATTACTGGAGAGTCACTGCCTGTGTTTAAACAAAAAGATGACCCAGTGTATGCAGGAACAATCCTAGAAAATGGAACTTTGCGTATTTATGCCCAAAAGGTTGGAGAAGATACTACTTTTGGTAAAATCATCGAACTTGTCGAAGAAGCGCAAGATGCCAAATCTCAAGCGGAGCGGTTTATTGACCGATTTTCTAAATACTATACGCCGGTTGTTTTATTACTCGCTTTGGTTGTTTGGTGGATTTCGCAAAGTGTGGAACTAGCTATTACAATTTTGGTTTTGGGTTGTCCAGGAGCGTTGGTAATTGGTGTTCCCGTATCCAATGTGTCTGGTTTAGGAAATGGAGCAAAACACGGTGTGCTCTTAAAAGGAAGTAGTGTCATCCAAAGTTTTAGTAAAGTTGATACGATGGTATTTGATAAAACGGGGACACTGACTGTGGGTAACCCTGAAGTGGTACATGTAATCAGTTATACAAAAAAACAAGATCAAGCATTGCAATATCTGGTGAGCGTTGAAAGGGAATCTCAGCATCCACTAGCTAAAGCAATCATTGAAGCATACAAAGACATCCAAAGTTTACCAGTAAGTCAAACACGTGTTATTCGTGGTGATGGAATCATTGCGAAAGTCGCTGGAGAAGTGGTGATGGTTGGAACGCCGACCTTATTAAAAAATCATCAGGTTATATTTAACAAACAGATGGAAGCTGATATTGCAGAACTCGAAAATCAAGGTCATTCACTTGTACTTGTAAGTGTTGGTGGAAGTGTAGCATTATTGATTGGCATTCGTGATGTCTTGCGTCAAGATATTGTTAAAGATCTTCTAGATTTACAGAAAATGGGTATAAGTGATTTGGTTTTACTGTCTGGAGATAGTCAAAGTGCTGTTGATGTCATCGCTCGTCAACTGGGTCTTTCAAAAGCTTTTGGGAAGATGTTGCCTAAAGATAAAGCGGCATATGTGAAAGAACTTCAACAACAAGGACATGTAGTTGCATTTGTTGGGGATGGCATTAATGATAGCCCTTCGCTTGCGCAAGCAGATATAGGTATTGCCATGGGTTCAGGAACTGATGTAGCCATTGAAACCTCTGATGTTGTGTTAATGAATTCTGATTTTCATAAACTACCATACGCACTTGGATTGGCCAAAGCTACCAATCGAAATATGAAACAAAACATTATAATTGCAATAGCAGTAGTCATCTTCCTTTTGCTTGGTGTGTTTTTCAGTCAATGGATGAATATGGCAATTGGTATGTTTGTCCATGAAGGTAGCATTCTTGTTGTTATTCTTAATGGTATGCGATTATTGAAATATAAATTAAAAAAATGAAAAACTTGATAGGTATCAATTTTCTTTTGAAACCTTTGCGTTACAGTTAGTGTATAGAAAGAAGGTGTGAAATATGCAAAAAGCCGTACTACAACTCGAAACCTTGGCATGTCCAACATGTATGCAAAAAATTGAAGCTGCACTAAAAAACGTGGATGGTGTTGATAAAGCCAGTGTCAAAGTATTATTTAATGCCAGTAAGGCAAAACTTGATTTTGATGCATCAAAAACGACATTAGCAACCATTCAAAAAGCTGTAGAAACCATTGGTTATGAAGTTCTAAAAGCCAGTGAAAAGTAACGGGAAAGGAGTGATACCATGACTATAAAAGAATATATACAAGAACATCAAGAACGTTTGGATTTGTATACGAAAGCAATTGTTAAAGCGCATGGTCAACATCATCCAGAAGTGTATGAAGTGCGTGAACTGTATAAGGAAATTGAAATGCGTAGTTTGCATGATCAAGATGTGCAGCAAGCACTTACCAAACTTAAAACAGTAACAAGTGATTTCGCTGTTCCCAGTGATGTTTGTCAAACGTTTTTACAAACCTATGAAATGTTAGGTGAACTTGCTGAAATCGCTGCTAGTGAAAGGCAAAGTGCTTGCTAGTTTTCACGCACTACTCTAAGATAAAGAAAAGGAGGTAATGATGATGAGTGAACATATTTGCGTATCGCTTGTTCCTTTGTTTAATCATTTAGATATGAAGGATCAAAAAGTTATCAATACGTTAGCTAGACATAAGGATGTTACCAAAGGTGAACGAATCTTTTCGCCTGGTGATGAAAAACTTGTCATTGTTGCCAGTGGAAACATGAAAGTTTATCAGCTATCCGTGAATGGAAAAGAACAACTGCTGCGTGTAGTTGAACCAGGTGGTTACGAAGGTGAAAACCAACTGTTTGGTGCAACAAATGACAGTGTCTTTGGAGAAGCTTTGGAAAATATGGAAATTTGTTTTATAAACAAAGAAGACTTTCGTAAACTGTTGCTTGAGTATCCACAATTGACATTGAAATTGTTAGAAATCAACGCACAAAAATCGCTTGTTCTGGAACAACAGGCACGTTTTCTTTCCATGGAAAAAGTTGAAGAACGTTTGGCTACCTACTTACTGGATGTAACGAAAGTTGTGGGTACTACAAAATATACATTGCCTTTAAAAATGAAGGAACTTGCTACCTTTCTAGGGACAACCCCAGAAACATTGTCACGTAAATTCAAACAACTTGAAAGCAAAATGTATCTACGTCGTCAACAAAAACAGGTGGAAATTTTAGATAGGGAAGGCCTAGAAAGGATCATCTCAAATATGCGTTAATCAAAAAAAATGGTTGTCAAAACACGAAGCGTGAAGCGGATATGGATGACCATATTTTTTACACCTTAAGTTAGCGTTATCTAACCTAAGGGTGAGAAGTATGCATCTTGCGATGGAAAGTAGTTGTAGGTTGGATCACGCTTGGCGTATGTCTATCAACATAAAGAAACTGGTTGCAATGTTCAGTACGTGCACAAGTGTTCATCTTCATGAGTTTCATGCTAGATGACAACACTACTAGGAAATATAAGAAAGTAGAGGAAAAATAAATGAATAAAGTTCTAATTGTATACTGGTCAATGACAGGTAATACAGAAGCCATGGCAAATGCCTTAGCAGAAGGATGTACAGAAGCAGGTAATGAGGTCACATGTGTGAATGTTTCTGAAAGTCCAAGTTTGGATGGATATGACGCGTACCTATTTGGTTGTTCATCCATGGGGGACGATGCATTGGATGAAGCAGAATTCAATCCATGGTTTGCTTCAATTGAAGCTGATTTAAAAGACAAAAAGGTTGCTCTTTTTGGTTCTTATGGTTGGGGTGATGGTCAATGGATGCGTGACTGGGTCATTCGTACCAAAGAAGCCGGTGCAAATCTATATCAAGAAGGTCTTATTGTTAATGAAAGTCCAAGTGATGATGATCTTGCAACTTGTAAAGCGTACGCGAAAGCATTTATTGCATAAAAAAATTCCAACTTGGAATTTTTTTTATAAATATTCATCTTTGTAAAAACGTTTGCGTAGCATAATGAAGTACGCTTCAAAGTTTTTAATGACCGCATCAATATCATCTTGTAGCAGTTTTTGATTTGTCTCGATGTAACCATATGATGCATAAGTGATTAGTTCAAGCAATAATGGAATATCGTTTGGATCTTTAAATTTATACGTGTCTGCACGTTCAATAAGAGAACTCCAAGCTTCATCTACCATTTCGTTTTTATATTTGACAATGATGTCTTTTACAAAGGGATCGTTATCGTTGTAAACCCGTAAAAGAAAACTGTAGCTGTCTGGATGCTTTTTCATCACCTTTACTTTGGTGTGCATAGAATGCAATATAAATTCAAAGATATCTGAAATCTCCAAATAGTTTGATTCTTGCAGCCCATCCATCACAATGCGGATGACATAAACAAAGGCAACTTCAAACATATTCTTTTTATTACCGAAATAATGAAACAACAATCCTTTTGAAATTCCTGCATCTTTTACCATTTGATTTGTACTTGCTTTTTGGTATCCATGGTTGGCAAATTCTTTAATTATTGCGTTCATTAAAGGGATTTGTTTACTTTTTTCTATCTTGTCTAATGTATCTTTCATATTCATATTATACATCAGTTGACCAATCTGGTCAATGTATGTATAATAAAATCATTCTTAGCGATGACTAAGGGAGAGGAGCGTTATGGACACAGTTATTAAAATTGATAAGCTTCAAAAGAAATTTGGAAAATTTGAAGCGCTTAAAGATGTTAGTTTTGAAGTAAAAAAAGGAGAAGTTGTTGGTTTTATTGGACCAAATGGTGCTGGTAAAAGTACAACAATCCGCGTGCTATTAGGGATTTTAAAACGCAGTGGAGGTTCCGTTGAAGTGTTTGGAAAAGATGCTTGGGATGATGAAATCGAAATCCACAAACGTTTGTCGTATGTGCCTGGAGATGTTGCCTTATGGGGAAACATGACAGGTGGAGAAATCATTGATTTATTTATCAAACTTCATGGTGGGGCAAAACGCAACAAGCGTGATGAACTTATTAAAAAGTTTGAATTGGATCCAAAGAAAAAGGCAAAGAACTATTCCAAAGGAAATCGCCAAAAAGTAGGTTTGATTGCAGCTTTGAGTGTAGATAGTGATTTGTACATTCTGGATGAACCCACGAGTGGACTTGACCCGTTAATGGAGGCCGTCTTCCAAGAAGAAATTGAACAATTAAAAAACGAAGGAAAATCGATTTTATTATCGAGTCATATTTTAAGTGAAGTAGAACGACTTGCAGACCGTGTGGTAATCATTCGTGAAGGTGTCGTTGTGGAACAAGGAACACTTGATGAAATGCGTCATCTAACACGTTCCAATGTTATTTTACAAACAACAGGTGACTTGTCTGTTTTCAAAAACATGACGGGAGTTTATGATCTTCAACAAAAAGGCAAAGAATTGAGTTTCTCAATCGATCATGAACATATCAATGATTTGTTGAAAGTTGCAGCAACGATGCCGATGGACAAATTTGAAATGGTTCCACCAACTCTTGAAGCATTGTTTATCACGCATTATGAAAATGATGAAGCTTAGGTGGTGAGTAAGATGAATCGTAATTTTGCGCTATGGGAATATTTATTTATTCAGTATTTAAAGCGAGATTGGAAAAAGATCGTTTTTTGGATTGTTGGTTTGGGTTTGTTTTGTGGAGGGTTTATTCCTTTCTTTGAAGAAATTGCCAAAGGTGATGGACTGTTAGGTATGTATGAAACCATGCAAAACCCAGCAATGATTTCTATTGTTGGACCAACACCGATTCGTGATCCACAAGCATATACGATTGGAGCGATGTATTCCAATGAAATGTTATTGTTTTGTGGCTTGTTTGCCTTTATTATCTCAGTGATGCATGTGGTAGGTCACACACGCAGAGAAGAAGATTTGGGGCTTCAAGAATTGATTCGTTCGTTCCGTGTTGGTCGCGAAGCAAATGCACTTGCAGTCATGGTGGAAACGGTGTTGATCAACCTTGTGCTTGCTTTATTTGTTTGTGGTTTGATGGTGTCATTCAATTTAACTGGAATCGATGGTACAGGATCGCTATTGTTTGGTTTATCCATTGCGATGCTTGGAATTGTTGGTGCAGTTGTTGGATTGTTGATGGCACAAATTATGTCTACTTCAGCCGGAGCGATTGGTGGAAGCATTGCACTTTTAATCGTATTGTATATTGTTCGTGCGACAACGGATATCTCCAATGTTTCACTTTCGATGATGAACCCGTTAGGATGGGGATATTTAACCTATCCGTTTGTCGAGAACAACTGGCTACCAATTGTATATGCACTCTTATTCACGATCGTTGGTATCTTTGTGGCGTTCGTATTAGAAAGTAAACGCGATATGCAAGATGGCTACATTCCACAATTTGAAGGAAACGCGCATGCAAGCAAACGCATGTTGAGTGTGCCAGGAATGTTTTGGCGTATTACACGAGGCACAAACATTGCATGGCTTGTCGGTTTTGTAGTTATGGGAGCTGCTTATGGTTCTGTATATGCAGACATGCAAGCCTTCCTAAACAGCAATGAGTTGATGCAACAGATGTTTACCGTACAAGGAATTTCCATTGAGGTATCCTTTACAGCGACCATTATGTTTGTCGTGCAAGGATTGGCGATCATATTACCAATTGTTGTCATCAACAAACTGTATCATGAAGAACGTCGTGGTCATTTATCACAAATCTTTTCCACAAAGGTCAGTCGTTACCAACTTTACTGGTCAGTGATTGGACTTGCAATTGTCTTAAGTTTTGTTGCTAACGTTGCTGGTTCTTTAGGTCTTGGTGGTACTGCCTTAGCATCGATGTCGCATACAACAATGACACTACAAGATTTTCTAGGTGCAGGACTCAACTATTTTACCATTTTCTTGTTTTTTATTGGACTAGGTGGTTTGTGTATTGGTTTTGCTCCTAGACTTGGTAAATTGTTGTATTTGTATTTAGGATACTCATTTATGGTTAGTTATTTCTTGAACTTATTAAATTTACCAGAATGGGTCAACAACACTTCTGCTCTAAACTGGGTGAGTCGTGTACCAATGGAAGCATTTGATATATCTTCCTTTATGATTGTAGGGGTAATTGGACTTACCATGATGCTCATTGGTGCGTTTGCATATCGTAAACGAGATCTTCACGAAGGTGTCTAAACCGACGGTTTCGTACATCAAAGAAAGTAAAAGGACTGCGACAGATTGCCAAATATAGCCAAATCTGGATTGCAGCCCTTTTTTCAATGCCAACGCTAGTGTCCTTTTACTTGGAATAAACATCTAAGTATTATAGATTGCGAGATTCGTTTTTTCTATTTTTTCATCATTCTTTTTCAAAATGATAATGCTCTTTATTAAGAAGAAAACGAATATTAATACAGCTATATTCGCAAATAAAAGAATCCATGTAACAATATCAAATTCAAATAAATGATTGGTAAATACACTAATATAATCGGCAACGAATAATTCTTCTTCTTTGCTATTCATATTTGAAATCAAAAAAACTGCATTTGCTAATACTACAAAATAGCTAAGTAGACAACCAAATAAATACCTGTACGCTTTTCTCAAATTTCACCTCTTAGAATGTAAACAATGATTTCATAACATCTTCTTTTTCAAAGATATTGTTATATATTGTTTCACTGTTTGTTGTTATATTGTAAACTATTAACTTATCATCAAAATAAATCAAAAATTCTTTAGTCGAAAACTCTAGTGAAGCCTTTATTTTTCCATAATCATTATTTTCAATTTTGAAAATATGGCTTATTAATCCTAAATTACTTTGATACTCAAAGTTTAACATGAGTGTTATAAATTCACAATTATATTGATACAAACATAGCATTAACTGAATATGGAATAAAAAAGTGTTCAATAATGTTAATAATAACAACAAAACAACCATCCAAATTATAATATTTGTATTTTGAACTCATGCAACAAATGAAACTAAGCAAAAAGGAGCTATGCTGCAAATTTGGCAATATATGCCTAGATGCAACAGCCCCTTTTGTTTATTCGCTACGAAGTGCTTCGACTGGATCTTTTTTAGCAGCCATTTTTGCTGGGATGAATCCACCAAGTAAGGTTAAACCAAGCGATATGAGTACTAAAATGATTGCGTGGACAGGGTGAAGTTTTGCAACATTCGCTATCCCTGAGGCGTTTTCAATCACAGCGTTTGCCGGTATCGTTAGCAGTTGGGCAATACCGATTCCTAAAAGCCCTGAACACATTCCGATAATAAACGTTTCTGCATTGAACACTCGCGTAATATCTTTTTTACGCGCACCGAGCGCACGGAGGATACCGATTTCTTTTGTTCTTTCCAATACAGAGATGTACGTAATAATTCCGATCATGATACAAGAGACAATCAAGGAAATCGCTGAGAAGGCAACTAAGACAATGGTAATGGCATTCATAATATCACCTGAAAGTGAAGATAACATTGCCGCAAAATCCGTGTATAGTACCTGATCATCGGTTGCTTTATCGACATTGTATGCATCAAGATATGCAATAACATCATCTTTGCTTTCAAAGTCTTTTGGATAAATAATGATGGAGTTTGGAATTGTATCAGCTCCTAAGTAGGCAAGTGTTGCCTCTTTTGTATTTTGACTAGTAGGGTCTTTATCAAATGGTTGACCAGTCAGTACATTTGTTTCACTTGCTTGTTGTGCACGAACAATTGCAGAACTTGAATTACTAGACATAACTTCTTGAATAAGACTTGGTGTATATAAAACACCGCTACCAGAAGTAATGAGTTCTTTATCTTTTTTACCACGCATAATTGCTTGTACTTTCAAGGTAATGGTTTGTTTAGAATTATACATTTGTTCATAATTGGAACCTGGTATATAATATTCACCGATTTCGTTATACCAACTATCATTTAAAACCACTTTAACTTCTTTATGTAATAATTCATCGAATGTAACATGTTCATTTTCTTCAAAACCTAGTTGTTTTAAGCTGGTGCTACTTACTTGATTGTATGCATCAACTTGGATAACTAAACCAGGTTGATTCATATCAATCTCTCCAACTAGTGTGTCGTATAAAGAGTCAATGATTCCAGTTTCTTTTTTTGCTGTCAGAACACTTTGATTTGCATCACTTTTGAACTGTGTTGGTAGTTGCATCCATGCACTTTGCATATCAAAAACAATTGGTTGATAGGTTCCATTTTGTTGTTTTGTAATCATATTTAGTTGTGTTGTGTTTTGGTATGAAATTCCTGAAAGTAAATCTGTATCCATTTTTTTAATATAATCGATATAGTCTTCATCAATTTTATTTTGATGAATCATACTATCCATCACATCATCTTGTGCATATATACTTTTTTCACTTGTATATTTTTTTAGATCGTTGGTTTTAGATGTGTTTGAAAATGATGCTGCATCCATTTGCATAGCTTGACTAGCAACTTGTATTGGCATGTTAGATAAAGAATCCTTTTCAAAGTTATCGATTTCTACTTGAAATCCATTACTCAATGCCAGAATTAATGCGATACCTATAATTCCAATACTTGAAGCAAATGAAGTCAATAAAGTTCTTCCCTTTTTTGTCAGAATGTTATTGAACGATAAGCGTAAAGCAGCAAGGTAACTCATTGCGGTTTTGCGAATCGTAAATGCACCATTGTCTTTCCAACCTTCTTGAATTGGGTTGCTATCATTTGTGACTAAACCATCTTTCAGTTCGATGATGCGATTCGCGTATTGTTGGGCCAACTCTGGATTGTGAGTAACCATAATAACGAGTTTATCTTTTGCAATCTCAGTAATGAGATTCATGATTTGCACACTGGTTTCACTATCTAAGGCGCCAGTTGGTTCATCTGCTAAAATGACATCGGGATCGTTGGCCAAGGCACGCGCAATCGCTACCCGCTGCATCTGTCCGCCAGATAATTGATTTGGTTTCTTGTGAGCGTGTTCTTTAAGCCCGACTTTTTCTAAAACTTCTAAGGCTTTTGTACGTCGTGTTTTGCTATCGATACCGCTAAGGGTCATCCCCATTTCAATGTTTGCTAAAACGCTGATATGGGTAATTAGGTTGTACGATTGAAAGACAAAACCAACGCAGTTGTTACGATAGGCATCCCAGTCTTTGTCTTTGAAATCTTTTGTACTTTTATTGTTGATCACTAAATCGCCACTGTCATAGCGATCCAGTCCACCAATAATGTTAAGCATTGTTGTTTTTCCTGAGCCACTTTGGCCAAGGATTGCCACAAATTCATTTTTTCGAAAATTCAACGACACGCCTTGTAATGCATGTTGCTCAAAATCGCCGGTTTTATAACTCTTTTTTATATTTGTAAGTTCTAACATGTTCACTCCTTATATCACATCATCATATGTAGTTATCTAATGCTTTGTTTTTTGTAAGCATGAATATAGTATACATAAGCTTTTTAAAAAAATATAGGAAATGTTGGTAAGTGGTAACTTTTTAAAAGTAAGCGGTGAGCTGAAGTTCACAATGCGCACAAAATACACAGAAAACGCACAAATAGACTGATTTACAAAGCCACGGAATTATTTTCACTTCAGAAATTGGTGCGTGTGTGGTGAAAACAATATGTGAAAGTACATGATAAAAAGATGTTGACAAATCTAGTAATTTCATAAAAGTCGATGGTTTACGCCTTTTTTGAACTTATGAAAAATCTATGAAACTAGATGTAAAAAAGAGTGAAACTTTTCAGTTAGAAGTTGCCCATTCGCACTTGAAAATGTGTACAATAGTAACAGGTTAATTTTTTAGGAGAGAGGAAAAGTTTATGGAACTATCAAATGTTAGGGTTGTTAAAAAAGACGGAACACTAGAGGTGTTTAATATAAATAAAGTCGTAGTAGCAATCAATAAAAGTGCTTTCCGTACCTTATATTCATTTAAGAGTGCGGAAATCGATCGCATCTGTAAAGATGTAGAAAAACAAGTAGGTGAACTTGAACACAATCAAATTACCATTCAAGAAATGCATAATATTGTGGAGGCAGCATTGGAGTTAACAAATCCAAAAGTTGCAAAAAGTTATCGAGATTACCGAAACTACAAAATTGATTTTGTTCATATGCTTGATGAAGTGTATAAGAAAAGTCAAAGCATTATGTACATTGGAGACAAGGAAAACTCAAATACGGATAGTGCCCTTGTTTCAACAAAACGTTCATTGATCTTCAATGAATTGAACAAAGAATTGTATAAAAAATTCTTCTTAACAACAGAAGAATTACAAGCGATTCGTGATGGCTACATTTACATTCATGATATGAGTGCACGTCGTGACACAATGAACTGTTGTTTATTTGATGTGCAAAATGTACTTAGTGGTGGATTTGAAATGGGGAATTTATGGTACAACGAACCAAAAACCCTAGATGTTGCTTTTGATGTCATTGGGGATATTGTTCTTAGTGCAGCAAGCCAACAATACGGTGGATTTACTGTGCCAAACGTGGAAACGATTTTAAAACCATACGCAGAAAAATCATACAAGATTTACATGGAGCATTACCAAGAACTTGGTTTGGATGAAGCAAAAGCACACGAAATTACCATGAAGGATATTGAAAAAGACTTTAGACAAGGTTTCCAAGGATGGGAATACAAGTTTAACTCGGTTTCAAGTAGCCGTGGAGACTACCCGTTTATTACGATGTCTATGGGTATTGGACAAAGTGAATTTGAACAAATGGCAAGCATCCAAATGTTACGTGTTCGCAAAGAAGGACAAGGAAAAAAAGGTCACAAAAAACCTGTATTGTTCCCTAAACTTGTCTTCTTATATGACGAAAACTTACATGGTGAAGGTAAACCTCTTGAAGAAGTATTCAATGAAGGTATTGCATGTAGTGCTAAAACAATGTATCCAGACTGGTTAAGTTTATCAGGTGAAGGATATGTACCAAGTATCTACAAAAAATACGGAGAAATTATTTCACCAATGGGATGTCGTGCGTTCTTAAGTCCATATTACCGTCGTGGTGGAATGCAACCAGCAGATGAAAATGATTCACCATTCTTCGTGGGTCGTTTTAACATTGGAGCGATTTCGCTTCACTTACCAATGATATTGGCAAAAGCGCAACAAGAAAGTCGTGATTTCTATGAAGTGCTTGATGGTTATATGGAATTGATCCGTAACTTACACCTTCGTACATACGATTACTTAGGGGAAATGAAAGCAAGTGTAAACCCACTAGCATACTGTGAAGGTGGATTTGCTGGCGGTAATTTAGGATTACACGATAAAATTAAACCGTTATTGAAAAGTGCAACTGCATCTTTCGGGATTACTGCGCTTAACGAATTACAAGAACTATACAACAAACGTTCGTTGGTTGAAGATGGAAACTTTGCAATTAAAACATTGGAATACATCAACAACAAAATTGAAGAGTATAAAAAAGAAGATGGAAGACTTTATGCAATTTATGGAACACCAGCAGAAAGTCTATGTGGATTACAAATCCAACAATTCCGTAAAAAATACGGGGTGATTGAAAATGTAAGTGATCGTGAATATGTAAGTAACTCATTCCACTGTCATGTTACAGAAGAAATCTCACCAATCGAAAAACAAAATTTAGAAAAACGTTTCTGGGATCTTGCCAACGGTGGTAAAATCCAATACGTAAAATATCCAATTGGCTACAATACGGATGCAATCAAAACATTGGTGCGTCGTGCCATGGGTATGGGCTTCTATGAAGGAGTCAACTTATCATTAGCATATTGTGAAGAATGTGGACATGAAGAACTAGAAATGGAAGTATGTCCAAAATGTGGAAGCACAAACCTAACTAAAATTGACCGTATGAATGGATATTTATCATACTCACGAGTTAAAGGAGATTCTCGTTTAAACGACGCTAAAATGGCAGAGATTAAAGAGAGAAAATCAATGTAGTTTATGCGTTATCACAATATTACAAAAGACGATATGCTAAATGGGAAAGGATTGCGCAGTGTTCTTTGGCTAGCAGGATGTGATCATGCTTGTCCAGGATGTCACAATCCAATTACCTGGTCTTTACAAGGTGGAATCGAATTTGATGAAGAAGCAAAAGCTGAGCTATTTGCTTCGTTAGACAACGATTATATTGATGGTGTGACCTTAAGTGGTGGTGACCCACTAAACTTACACAATCGAAAAGATGTAACTACGCTAGTTAAGGAATTGAAAGAAAAGTTCCCTAATAAAAGCGTTTGGGTGTATACTGGATATCTATACGATGATGTGAAAGATCTTGAACTTATGGAATATATTGATGTATTAGTAGATGGTAAATTTATCGAAGCACAACTATCACCATCCATTCCATGGGTTGGTTCATCAAACCAAAAAGTAATTGATGTTAAAAAAACAAGAGAAGCAGATCGTATCATCGTTGTTTAAAAAGGAGACACCATGAAAAAAGTAGCGAAATTTCACAAGGTTAGTTATGAACAATTCTCTCAAGCATTTGATGGAGAAGACGTAAAGGCGATGTACGATGCAATCCAATTGCCAAAACGTGCAACTGCACAAAGTGCTGGATATGATTTTTTCTTACCTTTTGATCTAGAACTAGAACCAAATACAACAAAGCTGATCCCAACCGGAATTCGCGTTGAGATGTTAGCAAACTGGGTACTACAACTATATCCACGTAGTGGACTTGGATTTAAATTCCGTCTACAACTTAACAATACGGTTGGAATCATTGATGCTGATTATTTTTACAGTGACAATGAAGGACATATCTTTGCGAAAATCACTAACGATTCTAACGAAGGAAAGACCATTAGTCTAAAAGCTGGAGATGGCTTTATGCAAGGTATTTTTATGGAATATGGAATCGTGGAAGATGATGATGCCAAGGGTGTTAGAAACGGTGGATTTGGGAGTACAAGTAAATAAAACGGTATAAGAAAAGGTAATATAAAATAACGTGTGGTTCGAAAATATTGAACTATAAAATATCGTGTGGCTACACAATCAAAAAAGATGAG
>LVZN01000011.1 GCA_001695645.1 Erysipelotrichaceae bacterium MTC7
TACGAATACAAGCTTTGACTTAGAACATATTTAAAACCGTAGGAACTACGGGGATAGCTTGGTAAATAAGAGACACCGCTGTTAGTGAAGACATAAACTATCAAGTATGCTCTATTCCCAAGAATCTCGTGACTTCAGTCATGAGAGGTTCAAATACAATCAACATCTAGATTTTACGACATCTATATTACCTAAAAATTTACTTTGCACCACACACAAACAAAGCACTCATTGAAAATCTCAATGAGTGCTTTGTCACATAATTGAATCAGGGTACAAGCTGTGATATACATGTCTATTACTTCAAGACTATATACAATCTTCCTTCAACATCAAATGCTTTATTGCATATAATGCCTTTCAGCTTGCAACCCATTCCGGTGCCCTCCGGTGATTGTATATATTGAATCTTTTTCAAAGAAAATTGGAACTATCAATTCCAACCCTCCCTATTTACAAACACACACACCTGTTGTTTGAAAGTCTATTAAGACAACTTCATTATATGTCAATTTTGCATAAAAAAAGCGAAGGTTGCAGAATTGCCACCTTCACCATATATTTTCTTGATTATTCACGTTCAAATATGTAGCCCTCGTTACGATGGGCAGATATTGTGTATCCCAAATTCATGAGTTTCTTGCGTAGTCTTGAAATCGCACTTTTGATTGCTTGCGTATCTTCACTAAGCGGTAACTTCCAAACTTGTTCATACAAGTATTCCACACTCATGACTCGATTTTCATTTTGGATGAACAGTAAAAGTAGAGCGAAATCCTTTTGCGTTAGCAACAAGTTTTTACCATTGCAGTAGGCTTGTCTAGAAACGACATCAAGTTTAAGTGCACCCTTAGTTATGGTCTTTGGCAGGTTGTTGGCACGACGCAATAACGCATCAATCCTAGCTAGAAACACCGAAAACTCATACGGTTTGGTCAGATAGTCATCACCACCTTGACTAAGTCCACGCACTACATCCTCACTTGTGCCCAAACCCGTCAATAATAAAATGGGAACATTGGACTGTTTACGCAACTCACTCATAAAGTCGAGTCCATTTCCATCGGGCAGCATGACGTCGAGCACAATCGCATCTGGTTCTTCTTCACGCATTAGGGTTCTTGCTTCCTTTAGCGTTGATGCCATCATCACATCATAACCCTGCCGATTCAACATACGCCGATTGCCGTGCAAAATTTGTTCATTATCCTCTACCAATAAAATTAAATTACGCATTTGCTTATCCCCCAAGTTGTCCTTCATATACCGGCAGTTTGTAATATACCGTTGTTCCTACACCTAACTTACTTTCCATCCAGATCTCACCACCATGAGATTCCACAACTGTTTTACACAAATACAAACCATAACCTGTGCCGTTTGTCGTCACTCCACGCTCAAATACGTCAGGTAATATCTCTGGTGCAATTCCACTTCCTGTATCTTTTACTGTAACCGTAATGAAGTTTGCCTCTTTATTTGCCTGAACCTGCAAACTTCCACCTTTGGTGTGGGCAAGCGCATTTTGTAGCAGGTTGGTTAATACTTGTGCCATTAAATCCGCATTCCCAAAAATCCATAAATCTGGTGCAATGTCCACAGTTACGGCAATTCCCTTTTTTACAAGACTCATATGCATCATTTCCATCGTATTATGCATCAATGAAGTAAAGTCTAATTTTTGGCGCTCTGTATTTTCGCTAACCGATGCGAGATTTAACATACCTGTTACCATTCGCGACATGCGCATAATTTCACTTTGTGCATTATGTAGCAATGTGTCAACTTCAGGGTCATCAATTTTGTGATCCATTTCGGCTAACATTTCAATCACGGTTTGGACATTGACAGACGTTACAGTCAGTGGCGTACGCATTTCATGTGATGCATTGGCCAAGAATTCAGTTTTCATTTTATTGGCTTGTGCCAACACCGCATTTTGTGCATCCAGTTTTTTCTGTTGTGCATTGTACATGCAAAAGTGTGTGTACAAACAAACACCAAGTACTAGACTTACTGCAACTAAACTGATAATGATGTCAACTAGGGCATCTTCTTCACTAGCAAATGGAGTAACCCACTCTGGATGAAGATAGGCGGTAATGCAAAGTGTGACATACAAGATCATTTCCAAAATGGAAAAGCCAATTGCCTTTTTCCCTTCCAACATAAAAATCGTAAATACGATAGCAAAGATAAAAAAGACTGGCATGCCACTGTGATACCCACCTGAAGCAAAAAACAAAAATGGAAACAATCCTAAGAAAATCCCAACAATCGTAATCATATAACAAAGTTGATATTTGCCGCTGCGATAGGAATAAAGCAAAAGTGCACAGGAAAGCAAAGTGGAAAGTGCATTCACGACAATTGTCATATGATCTGAATAATTGACAATCACAAGGACGCACATCACAAAACTCAGCAGGGCACCACCCATCGCTAGCACGTGAAATAACTTTACACGAAATTCAAGTTCTGCCGCAAAAAACATGGCAATGAAGCGTTGAATCAGCGATTTACGTTGCATCATACATACCTTCTACTAAACACACACAATGATTGTTTCTTGGTGTATGAATACTCTTACGGTTTAAGAAATCGTTTCTTTCATACATAATGTTTCTCCCCTATATATCATAAACAATTTTATTATACTACGTGAACGGGCATCTACAACAACTAACACTTAATTTTATGTTAGTTTTTTACGTATTCATGTTAGCTATTAAAAAAAGCTATCCTACTGGATAACTTCGCAAATGACTTACTGCATGTTTTGATCGATAAATTTCATGATGTCCTTTGCAGCTTTCTTATCAACTACTTTTTGGTAACCATGTTTTTCTTCTGTATTACTATGGTAATAAATTGCACCTTGATCACATATGTAATAGGAATGGATCGTTTGATTATCACTTATGTGAATCTGATACTTGCTTTGAAATGTATCCTTTGTTTCTGCAAACGTTAATTTGTCCAAGATGGTTATCATTTCTTCATATTTTGTTTGCGGAAGTTTTGTTACTTGTTCTTTCTCCTGATGTGTTCGCGCAATTTCAATCGTATCGATTTTTTCAGCTTTCAAACACTTTGAACCACAACCAACTAACAAAAGTACACACACGATACAACATAACGTTCTACCCACTTTTCTCATACATCACCTCTGTATGTATATTATTAGCATACAAACTGTATGAAGTCAATAATACATTTTACTCTTGTAAAAAAGTTGCCCAAGTTCTTTTGCAATCATCTTTATGAACTAGCCAATCGTTTAGACAATTCATATATTCCAACACTTGTCGTTCAATCTTTGACTTGCATCCATCCAATCCATACAGATGAACCAATGCTGTGATTTGATAGATTGGTAGACCCAATGCATGTGTTGGTGTATGTACAATACTACAAGCTTGTCCAATGGCATGACACAATGCGACATCGACTTTATCATCCATACGCTTAGCAAGTGCATGGATATCAAGGATCTTACGTTTTGCTTCTGGCATTTTGCACATTCCTTGAGCCCAACACTCCGCTTTATCAACGACATCGGTAATGATTGTTTCATCTGGATAACGTGGTTGCAACTGAACAGCAAGTTTTCTTGCATAATCGAGTCCCCACAACACAACAACTTGTCTTGATGCTTGTTTACATGCTTCATCCAATGGTTGCAACAATTTACTATCTTGTCCAATTAAGATGGCATTCTTTCTTTTATATCTTGCCTCAATTTCTTCAAACCAATCCATATTTCTCCTTTTAGTCGTTTTCAATCAATGGCACAATACTTTCTGGTTTGAAGACAATTTCATAGCGATATTTGTTACTATCTGCCCAGTCTAGTTGTTCCACTGTATAACTCGTATTATCTGAAAGGCCAAAGTAATGTACTTTGTATTGTTCTTTGCCAAGTTTGCAAGTGACTTCCAAGCGTTGTGCTTCATTGTTTGTTTCCACAGAACAGTTTCCTTCTGCTTGGAACAAATACTCACCAGTAATGTTGTTAATAAACACAATTCGTCTAAGAATCCTAAATTGCTCTGCATCCTTTTTAATGTTTTCCGTTACGACATCTGCATCCGAATCACATGCAACAAGTCCCATCCCACACAAAAGGACAAGTACTAAAATTTTTACTTTTCTCATTCTATTCCCTCTACTTTATATCTACATTTTATTATATTTCACTGAAAAATACACGAAAAAAAAGAGCACTAGGCTCTTTTTACATATCTCTTCGTAAATAAATGTATTGGTTCATTCGTTTTTGTGACTTCATATATTTATCTTCACGACTCACCTCATAAAACTTACAGTTTTTGAGGATACGAATAATTCGTGCATCCGTATCAGGTACAACAGCTAGATAAGCTTCACCATAGGCTTGTGCTAACACATATTCCACAAGTTCGTGGCACACCTTATCACTTTCTCCTTGAACAAAGTCAATTAAACTAATCGTATCCTTATTACAAAGTTGTTTCTCAAAAATTCGAACGAGTTTTTTATACAAAGCGGGTCCGCGAAAGATTCCAAACCATTTGATAAGTTCTCCCCGGTCAAGTTTTAAGGCACGTGTATCTCCTTGGGTACTAGCAAGCACACCAACTACCTTTCCTTCATTTTCAGCAATGCACACATGCTTTGGTTGCAATGCACACATAATTGCTTTCTTTAATTTTGCTTCATCTAGTTTTGGCAATTGCTTTTGATAGGCTCTTACCAAAGCCGTTGCGACATACTCACAATCATGAGAGTTGCCCGGTCGAACCGTAATTGTTGCTGTTTTAATCATGTATTACAACTCCTTTTTGCTACATCATACCGTTCTAGTGTAATCAAGTTTCACTGGTTCGACAAGTCATATGCTTTGGCAATCTTAGTTTTCTTTTAGATCTTCATGTAATACGCGATATACCGTTTTGGCAACAGGCTCAGGAACGATTGTAGAAAGTTCTTCCACACTAGCTGCTTTCATCTTTTTCATACTTTTAAAGTGATTCCAAAGTTTCTTTCTTCGTACACTTCCAAGCCCAGGAATTTCATCCAAAATGGATTTGGTTTGGGCTTTACTACGTAGTTTCTTATGAAATGTGATGGCAAAACGGTGCACTTCATCTTGCATTTGCGTCAATAAGAAAAATAGTGGTGCATCTTTTTTTACTGGAAGAATGTTTCCTTCACTATCCATCAAACTAGCCGTTCGGTGACGATCATCTTTGACCAATCCACATAAGGTAACCTGGATATCTAAAGCTTCAAGTATTTGACTGGCTGCATGGATTTGGCCCAATCCACCATCGACAATTAATAAATCATTAGGTGTTCCACCTTCTTTAAGCATTCGAAAGTAACGACGATAAATGACTTCTTTCATCGAATCCGTATCCGAGATGTATTGATCCAATTTGTAGGTTCGATAATCTTTCTTGGATGGTTTCCCATCTTTGAAAACCACCATCCCAGAAACGTTAAATGCCCCTGAGATATGCGAGTTATCATAAATCTCAATCGTGGATATTTTTTTATGTAGCAATTTGGATAGTTCATCCAAAGCCTCATTTCGATTGGTGTCTTTGCGTTTTACTAGTTCAAATTTATCCACATGCGATTTTTTAGCATTTGCTTTTACCATTTCTAGCAAACGTAGTTTTTCTCCACGTTGCGGTTTGATGACCTTACAAGGGAATACTTCACTTACATCCGTTTCAATTTCTTTAGGGATATATAGCACTTGTGGATATGGATTTTTTTGATAATACTGCATCAAAAAAGAGACAAATGCTTCCTCTACTTCTTCATAGATTGGTGTCACACTCAAGGCGCGATCTAAAATCTTTCCACCACGGATAAAGAATCCCTGGATACAAAGATAGCCTTTGTCATAGTAATAGTTAAAGGCATCAATGTCTTTTTTATCTGAGAACTGCACATGTTGATCACTTGCCACATGCTCAATGGATTTGATGAGTTCATGGTATTCTTGGGCACGCTCATAATCCATCTTTTCGCTAGCTGCATACATTCTTTGTTGCAACTGGTCCACGACAATCTTTGTGTCCCCATTTAGAAACTTTCTAATTTCAGTAGCCATCTTTTGATAAATCTTAGGATCGATATCTTCCACACAAGGCGCTAAGCATTGTCCCAAGTGGTAATACAAACAAACACGACTTGGCAGGTGTCGACATTTTCGTAATGGATATATCTTATTCAACAAATCCTTTGTTTTATGTGCTGCACCAGCATCTGGAAATGGACCAAAGTAATACACATCTTTACGTTTAGGATTACGGATCACCGACAACATCGGGGCCTTATCCTTGGTCAACATGATGTATGGGTAACTTTTATCATCCATAAACATAATGTTGTACTTCGGTGTATATTTTTTAATTAAGTTAAATTCAAGAATTAAACTTTCCTTTTCACTGTCGGTAACAATCGTTTCAAAGTCATCAATGTTTTGGACAAGACGTGTTGTTTTTGTATCATGGACACCACGAAAGTAGGAACGCACCCGATTGTTTAATTTCTTGGCTTTCCCTACATAAATGATGGTTCCATGTTTGTCTTTCATCATATAACAACCTGGTCTTGCTGGCAGCAAATCCAGTTTGTCTTGAATCTTGTCCATATTTGCCATTTATTTCTTTCCTTTTAACGTTACAACTGTGGCACCAAGTCCACCTTCACCTTCTCCACCCAAACGATAGCTATCTACGTATTTACTTTTCTTTAAGTAGTCATGAATGGCCTTGCGTAAAGCTCCAGTTCCTGCTCCATGCACAATGCGTACGGAATACATTTTTTGCACAACAGCATTATCAATGTATTTTTCAACGATCGGTAAAGCTTCTGCAACACGCATACCAATGACATTGCATTCCATTGCCATGCGTGAATTGCTTTGCATTGTTGTTTTAACTGAGGCTTTTGCTTTCACTTTTGGTTTGTATGCAGGAATTAAATCTTTGGATTTTACATTCATGCGCATGCCATTGGTAAGAATGGTTGCCTTATTTCCTTTTAAGGAGATAATTTCTCCTTCATATTGTAAACCTTTTACTTTTACATAGTCATGCAGTTTGACTTCATACACTTTATCATCCACTGATGGTTCTACTTCTTGCGTTTTTAGTTTTGAAACAACTGCAATCATTTCATGTTCCTTCACATCTTTTAAAGAACGTAGTTCTTGCATAACCTCTTTTGCTTGGTCGCGTGCTTCTTCAAGAATTACATTGGCTTCTTGCCGTGCTTTGTGTAGCACTTGTTCTCGCTCTTCTACTTGTTTGTGTTTGGACTGGTTAAGTTCTTGTGCCAATAGGTCCAGTTTTGCTTGTTCTTGCTTGAACTGGCTTTGCGCTTCCAGTAATTCCAGTTTGTCTTTTTCCAATTGTTCCAAGAGCCTTTCTTGGTTGCTAAAACTTTGGTTGCGCAAAGTCTCTGCTGTTTGCAGGATTTCTGGTTTGATGCGGTAACGTTTTGCGATTTCTAACGCATTTGAATTCCCACTAAATCCTTCCATGTATTTATAGGTCGGTTCCATCGTTTCCAGGTTAAACCCAACACTGGATAGTAAAATTTCTGGTTGTGTTTTTGCGTATTTTTTCACTCCGGAATAGTGCGTTGTCGCAATCGACATTACTTCGTGTTCTTTTAAGTATTCTAAAATGGCAATGGCCAAACACTCACCTTCATTTGGATCCGTTCCACTACCTAACTCATCAAGCAACACTAACGAATGACTGGTTGCTTCATCAAATATCGTTGCAAGTCTTGATAAGTGTGCAGAGAATGTTGACAGGGATTCTAAAATGGATTGGAAGTCACCAACATCAACAAAGACATTATCAAACAATGGTAGAACCGCTTCATCACAAAGTATAGGCAATCCACTCATTGACATAATGGTAAACAAACCAATGGTTTTTAGCGTTACCGTTTTCCCACCAGTGTTCGACCCACTAATTAATAAGATACGGTGGGGTTGTTCCATCCGATAGGTATTGGCAACCACCTTTTTTTCATCAATGAGGGGGTGACGTGCATCTTTCATAAATAGGGTCGAGCCATCTTTTTCTAAATCTGCATAGCATCCATTTGTCACAAACGCATAATGGGCTTGGGCAAAAAGAACATCCAATAAGGTTAGGGTTTCTAAGTTTGCTTGCATTTCATCACTGTACGGTTCAATCATCTTACACAATTCTCGCATGATTCGTTCCACTTCATTTTTTTCATTGGCACGTAACGACTGCAATTTATTGTTTAATATCAATAGTTCTTCTGGTTCAATGTATACAGCTTGTCCTGATGCACTTTCATCATGCACAAACCCTTTTACTTTATTTTTATCTCCTGCTTTTACAAGCAACGTTGTACGATTGTTTCGTGTTGCGGTAATTTGGTCCATGAGTGAGCCACTGTAACGTTGCATCAACTCACTGGTTTTCTTACTAATATCCCCTTCGGTTTGTTTTAACGCTTTACGAATACGTGCGAGATCTTCACTGGCACTATCTTTTACCTCGCCATTTGGATCAATCTTGCGTTCAATCTCTTCTCCAAGTTTTGTGAAGTCACTTAACGCATCAAAGTAATCCATCACCAAAGGTGCATCTATTGCAATGTTGCGTTTGTAAGCTTGCATGTTTTTATATGAGGCAAAAAACATTGCCACATCAAACAGGTCCACTCCACTTAACAGTTTTCCTTTCCCAACGCTTTTAAACACATCGTATAAGTCTTTAATACCAGCAAAAACTGGCGCTTGGTAGTGTTCGTATAATTTTAAACTTTCTTTTCCTCGTGTCAGTTCACGACTCGCTTTTAAATACGAAAACTCTGGTTGTTTATTTTGGATGTATGTTTTCGACAATGAAAATGACGCATAGTTTGCGACAAGTTCTTTTACCTCTTCAAAATCCAATCCTTCATAATGTTTCATCATATATTCCTTCTATCTATATCGTATCAAGTGTGTCAAATGCATCAAGCACATCCTTAATAACGGGAACGTGTTCCTGCATCAGTTCTTTGACCGGTTGAAGCTGTGCTTTTTTAATCACTTCATGTCCATTACTTATCAGTGGACTTGCTAGGATCACCACAACAAGCATGACATATATGCACCCTTTGGCAAAACCTAGTACACTTCCTAGTAAGCGATTGATGGTTCCTACAATCACGATGTCATTAAACTTTTTAGAAAGCACACGCACCAAGTAAAATGCCAAACTAATCAGTACAAAGAACACTAAAAAAATCACCAATTGTCCAGCTCTTTGATTAAGGGCATTGTTGATGTGCACTTCTCCAACATCGATATTTGTGGAAAACGTAAATCCACTTTGCGAAATAACAACCGATAAGATGTAAGAAATAATCGCACTGATGAAGATGGATGCAAACATCACTAACTCCAACAAGAAACCATTCTTATAACCACGTACTGCATAAAAGAGCAATAATAAGGCTAAAACGATGGTAATGCATATGCTATATGTGAGCGGGAAATCCATAAAAACCTACTTTCTTTTATCGCTACTATCATACAATGCAACCCTGGGGAATGCAACTTATGACAGATGTGTTATAATTGTTGAAAAAGGTGAATATGACAATAACAAAAACATACACAAAAGCGCAAATTGACAAACTATATCAAGCGCTAACTACGAAGGGTGAAATTCGCAAAACGCCACCATACGCAGTCTTTCAAATCAAAATGAGTGACTGTATGATTACCGCATATGAATCTGGTAAAGTTGTCTTTCAAGGTGACGGTGCCGCTTTTTATGCAGGTGAAGATGACAAAGAAGTCACAAGTAAGCCATCCAACACACAACGCTTTCCCCAAAGTGGTAGTGATGAAGTTGGGACTGGTGATTATTTTGGACCAGTTGTCGTGTGTGCAAGCCACGTAACAGAACGTGACATTCCCAGATTGCATAAACTTGGCGTTCAAGATTCCAAAAAAATGAAAGACGATGAAATTGTAAAGGTTGCCAAACAATTGATTACCTTCATTCCACATTCGCATTTAATTTTAACCAACGAGCGATATAACCATGTCCACAAAACATTCAATATGAATGCCATCAAAGCAAAGATGCACAACAAAGCATTTCTGAATTTGGCAAACAAAGGCATTGACCTAAGTCAAGTTTACGTGGATCAATTTACACCACCAAAAAGTTACTTTCGCTACTTACAAGGTGAACCTGCGATTATTAAGGATATTCACTTTGAAACCAAAGCCGAAGATAAATACTTAAGTGTCGCATGTGCGTCCATTATTGCTCGCTATTACTTCTTAGATACCATGGATAAAATGAGTGCACACTACAATTTTGAGTTTCCCAAGGGTGCTGGTAAAAAAGTCGATGAAGCGATCTGCGAGTTTGTCAAACAGCATGGACAAGAAAGTCTCAATCAAGTGGCTAAGGTCCACTTTTCCAACACAACCAAAGCTTTATCTATTTAAGTACGCAGCATGCGTATTTTTTTTGCAAACTTGTTGACAAGTTATAGTGAAAGGAGTAAAGTTCCTGTATTAACCCATTAATACAGATGGGTGGGAGGTTCTATATGTCAAAAAAAGTAAAACTTGGAATTGTTGCAGCAATTGTGCTTGTTCTGGTTGCCTTGGTCATACCTGTTGCTAAAGATTACTACGATAACCGTTATGTAGGTAGTACATATTATGCTCGAGTCCCTGAATCTTACGATACAACACCACGCACAATTCTATCCGATGCAAAAGAAGATATGGGTAAAGGTGTCATCTACAACCTGCGTGTTTACAATGAAGCTGGCGATGAAAAAGAAGTCCAGTTTACTCGTTTTGAGGAAGACCAATCGATCATTGATCCTGGTACATATTTACAGTTAGAAGTTAGCGAATCTTCTATATCACAAGGCGAAGAAGTAATCACAAAAGATGAAGTGCCTAAAGCATTACAAAGCAAATTAGAGTAACATAGTTATCTCGGATTTTGAAATTCAACTAAAAACACCAAAAAAAGATCCACTTTGCAGTGGGTCTATTTTTTTGGTATCCTTTCCTATCAAGTCCTAAACGTGAAGCGAGGTATCCCTTTCATACCTTTGATATATATAGAATAGCATATCCAACTTTAGGAAGTACAAAAACCCTATTTTTTGGACAAATATGCAAATATTTGGAAAAATCGGTCATTTATGTTTAGAATAGGTGTTTTTATCGTGTTTTATTTATTGGATAAAGCTCAAGAAAGTGCTGGTTTTCATAAAAAAAAGCAGATGAGGGCACATCTACTTCTTTTTGCTATGATAGTTTTTAAGAGCAATTGCGCAACCAATTGAAAGCGCTCCGATACAGGTTACCCAGACTAACATAGCCTCTCTATTTTCACTTGCTGTTTGCTTCGCACTTTTTTGGGTTGAGCCAAATATTTGTGCAATTGCTAAGCCGTTGTGTTGAGTGCTAATTGCACTCTGTGAAATTGGTGAGAATAAACAAGTGAGAGTTAGTATCCCTTTACACACAAGTGTAACAAAACTCATCATTTTTTCTCCTTGAATAAGATTTATTCATCCATATAATACAACGCTATTCATATGTTGTAAAGTTATATTTTATAAGTAGATATATGGCTTGTTATATGGGTTTTTCAGTTTTAGGCATATCAATGGAAGCACTTACGTTTTCACGATATGATAGATGCATGAAAAAGGAGAAATAGAATATGAGAAAAATAATAGTGGTAGGAGCAAATCATGCGGGTACTGCTGCCATCAATACGATGTTAGACAACTACAAAGACATAGAGGTTACTGTATTTGATGCAAACTCGAACATTTCGTTTCTAGGGTGTGGTATGGCACTTTGGATTGGAAAACAAATTGCCGGACCAGAGGGACTGTTTTATTCAGATAAAGCACAACTGGAAGCAAAAGGTGCTACCGTGCACATGAACACAAAAATCGATCGTATCGATTACGAAAAGAAGGTTGTGTATGCAACAAACGCAGATGGTATGCAAAGTGAAGCAAGTTATGATAAGTTGATTCTTGCGACAGGTTCATTACCAATTGCCCCAAACATTCCAGGTGCCGATTTAGAGAATGTACAATTTGTGAAGTTGTATCAAAATGCACAAACGGTCATCGATAAATTGGACTTACATCCTGAAATTAAAGATATTGCGGTTGTTGGTGCTGGATACATTGGGGTGGAACTTGCAGAAGCGTTCCAACGCAATGGTCGACACGTCCGCTTGATTGATGTTGCAAATAGCTCATTATCAAGTTACTACGACAGTGAATTTACGACTTTGATGGATGAAAATTTAAATGAGCACGGAATTGAGTTACATTATGGTGAGTGCGTGCAAGCCATCAAAGGAACAGATAAAGTTGAAAGCATTCAAACAGATAAAGGTGAATACCCTGTCCAAATGGTGATTCTTGCAGTTGGTTTTAAACCAAACAACCTACTTGGTGAAGGTCACTTAGACGTATTTAAAAACGGTGCATTCCTTGTGGATAAAACACAAAAGACAAGTGATGATAGCGTCTATGCCATTGGTGATTGTGCAACGGTTTATGACAATGCTTTGCAAGCAACCAATTACATCGCTTTAGCAACAAACGCAGTTCGTAGTGGAATTGTTGGGGCACATAACGTTTGTGGAACACATCTTGAAAGCTTGGGTGTCCAAGGAAGTAACGGAATTCACATTTATGGATTATCGATGGTATCAACAGGTCTTAGTTTACATAAAGCTAAAGAAGCTGGATTTGATGCTTTAGCTACCGATTTTGAAGACCTACAAAAACCTGCCTTTGTCACTGAAGACAACCAACCGGTAAACATTCGTATTGTCTACGATAAAGCAACACGTCGCATTCTAGGTGCGCAAATGGCGAGTATGTATGATATCTCTATGGGCATTCATATGTTCTCACTTGCAATTCAAGAAAAACTAACCATTGACCAATTAAAATTGTTAGACTTATTTTTCTTACCACACTTTAACCAACCATATAACTACATTACAATGGCTGCACTACGTGCAAAATAAAAAGGACGCGAGTCCTTTTTTGTTTTTCCTTTACTGTAAAGAAAAACTCGTCTTAGATTTGACGAGTGTTATTTGTGACAGTTTTTGCAGTACCCATAAACGGTTAAGTCGTGTTGTTTTACCTGAAAGCCTTCCTTACTTGCTGTATCATCAATGGCATGATGCACCATACAATCAATTTTAATTTTACTATGACATTGCAAACAAATCATATAGTGATGATGATCTTTGGCTGTGTAGTAATAATAAGCACTTCCATCAATGATACTTTTTGCCAGTAAGCCTTCTTTTTGAAAAAGTTCAAGGGTGCGATATATCGTTGCAATGTTGATTTGTTTATCAAGTACTTCATACAACATATCTGCACTGTATAAATTATCCAAACTCTCCATAAAGATATCAAGAATTTGCTTTCGATGTTTCGTTAAGCGCATCTTAGTTACCTCGTACCTTTTTAAGGCCATAACAGCAAAGTAAAATCAATGTATAGGCTAATACGATGGTTGAACCGGTTGGAAAGTTTAAATGGTAACTCGCAACAATTCCCATAAACATACCTACGATTGCCAAACATACACCAAGGATTAACGTTTGTTTAAAACTTCGAGCAAGTTGCACTGCACTTAAACTAGGGAAAATCACAAACGCAGAAATCAGTAGAGTTCCTGCACTTCTCACCCCAAGCACGACAAACATTGCGGTACAAGCTGTTAGAGCATAACGTAGAAAGTGTACTTTTACCTTACGAAACCGTGCATAGTTTTCATCAAAGGTCATCGATAATAAGCTTCGATAGTTCACCACAACAAATACAATGACTACCATTGCCAACAGCAAGGTTGTGATCATTTCTGTTTTTGTGACCGTTAAGATACTACCAACAAGCAAGGATTCAATGGAACGGTTAAATCCACTACCCACCGTTGCAATAATTAATCCAATGGCAAGGGATACAGCACTGACAACACCGATGGCGGCATCGTTGTTGATACCTTCCTTACCTGACATATAGGTGATAGCAAAACTAGCTAGCACCACAAATGGCAAGGCGAAGTATAGGGGTTGTTCACTAAACAAAAACCCTAAGATCACACCTGTAAAAGCGATATGACTCATTCCATCGGCAATCATCGCTTGATTGCTAAACACTAGAAATGGTGATAAACATGCAGCACTAATGGCAAGTCCAATCCCCAAAATCAAAGCATATACCATAAAGGAATGCGTAAACATACTAAACATGTTGATGCCCTCCTTCATGGATACATTTATATTCTTTGACACTACCGTAGTAGTGAATACGTTGATCAATGTATAAGATTTTCTTACCTTCATCTTTATATTCATGCAAATCATGGGTGATATAAAGAATGGTCGTACCTTGTTGATGCAAGGTTTCTAACAGTTGGTTGAAATGTTCACGGAAACTTGGATCAAGTGCACTGGTTGGTTCATCCAGCAACAACAGTTTTGGTTGATTGATCAAAGCACGAATCAAGTACACCCGTTGTTGTTGCCCCCCAGATAACGTATCGATTGGCATATGTAGCGTGTGTTTGATTTGCATCTTATCTAACCAGGATTCCATCAGTTTTCTTTCCTCTGGTTTGATATGCAAACTTGGTTTGGCAATTCCTGTATAGATGACTTCTTTAACTGTTATTGGAATGTTGCGCTTATTAAAAAGTTTTTGCGGTAAATAGCCAATTTCTCCATCTACATGAAGACTCACCGTTCCACTGGTTGGTTTTAACAGTCCTGTTAAAGTCGCTAACAAAGTTGATTTTCCACTACCGTTTGGCCCAATGACATACACAAAGTCATGTTCATCAACTGTAAATGAAATATCATCAAGTGCTTTATAATCTTCAAAAGATACACTTAGATGATCAACTTCAATCACCGAGTGCTTGTTTGATGTTTTCGATGTTTTGTTTAAAGAGGTCGACATAACGGACTCCTTTCTTTGCTTGTTCTTTTGCTATATTGTGATAGCCATGTAGTTCAAGAATGTTTACCGTATAATCTTCTTGTTGCAAATTATCTTTAATTAAATTGGCAACACGGGGTTCCACAAGTTCTTCTGTAAACACGGTCTTAGCTTCATGTTTTACAATTTCACTTGTCAGTGTTTCCAGTTGTTTTGCGGTTAGGTCTGCATCAGGTGTATACTCTTCATTTAATGAGACAATATCCAGATGATAGCGATCAGCAAACGCATCCATCGCATTATGTCCAGCAAAGAATATGGTCGGATTTGTTTGGCTATCCATATACTGTTCAAAGTCTTCGTGCAAGCCTAAAATTTCTTGTTTATATGCAGCTGCATTTGTTTCATATGTATCTTTGTGTGTACTGTCAAGTTGTACCAAGCGATCACAAACCGCATCAATCAATTGTATATAGGTTGTTGGATCTGTCCAAAAATGCAGACTAGCATGATCGTGACCTTCATGGTCGTGTTCACTTTCATTTTCTGTTTCATGTTCATGATCATGTTTGGCTAACGTATACATTTTCGACAAGTTCAGACTTTGTGACTTGTTGGCACTTGAACTGGTCCATGTTTCTAATTCTTCACTTAAAAAGACAAACAAGTCTGCTTCTTCAATGTTCACCATATCTTTTGTCGTCGGTTCAAAGTTATGTAGTTCACTACCCCATGGTGTCATATTACTCACATCAACAAGGTCTTTTGCTATATTGCTCACTAAATCGTAACCAATAAAAGAACTTGCCACAACAACAGGTTTATCACTTGTTTTCTTATCAATGGTATTGGTACATCCACTTATCAAGGCAATGACAAGCAAAAGTAATGGTAGTAGTTTTCGTTTCATGCATATTCTCCTTTTGCGAATCATTCGCAAAAATGATTATACCACCAAAGTTAGACAGTGTAAACTCATACAAGCAGTAAATAGTAGCTTTTCTATTTCCATCGATAGATATTTCTACTATAATGAAGTTATTGGGAAAGGAGCTTTTATGGTTGGATATATTGCAGCAACACTAACAACAATTTCATTTGTGCCCCAAGTGATACAAGTCGTAAAAACAAAAGATACCTCAAGTATTTCTTTAGGAATGTACAGTCTATTTGTTATTGGGGTCGCTTTGTGGCTAGTCTATGGTCTTGTTATTGGTGATTTACCGATGATTATTTCAAATGCCATTACGACTGTGTTATCAAGTGTGATTTTATCGTATAAAATACGCGCGGTTCTAGCAGCAAAAAAATAAAGAAATAACAAGATGTCAACAACATGTATAGGTTCTTGACATCTTTTTCTTACACTTTCTCAGTTCTATATTTTTCATACCATATTTACCACATATCAATACTATGTTATAATTTATTTCGAAAAATATAAGGGAGAAATTTTATGATAAGAAAAAAATCAATTGTTACTTGCGTGCTATTAAGCATCTTCACTTGTGGTATTTACACGTTGTATTGGGTATCTACAATCACAAATGATGTTGCATACTTACGTCAAGATTCATCGTATCGCTCAGGTGGGATGGCAGTTCTACTAACGATCATCACTTGTGGTATTTATGGATACTACTGGGTTTACCAAACAAGTAGAGATATTTACAGCTTAGAACAAGATAAGGAGTTTAGATCTTCAGACAACACGATTATCAATGTAATCTTTGCAATCTTTACAGCGTTTGTTGTTCCTTTAGCAATTATGCAGTCATCAGTCAATAACCTAATCGATGCATCGCAACCATACTAAAGATTTCATTTTGATGGGCATTGCCTTCATCATCCTGTTTTTTGTGTTAGGTTACCATTGTCCAATCAACAGCATCCTTGGCATCCCTTGCCCAGGTTGTGGTATGACACGTGCATTTCTACAACTGTTGCAACTAGATGTTGCAAGTGCACTCTACTATCACCCACTGTGTATTGTCTTTGGTTTCTATGTGATCTTTATGGCGTATGTGTATATCAAAGAACATACCTTTTATGGAAACAAAGCTCGTTATGCGACTTGGTTTATGATTGCCTTATTTTTGGTCGTCTATATCATTCGCATGATTTACATCTTTCCAAATGCACCAATGTCATTGGAAAAAGATGCTGTCATTTTCAGGCTGATTGAAGTCATAAAAAATTAAATTAGTGTTAGAAAAAAGGTGTTGCCTTCATCATGTTAAGATGAAGGTAGCACCTTTTTATTGTAACAGTTCATAAAAAATCACAAGGATCATCAATATGGATAGTACGATACGAACCACCTTATAAGGTTTAGGTAATTGACTTCGCATATCCAAATACAATTTATAGATAACCATCACAAACAATAGCAGCAACACAGCATAAAAGAAAATTCCATGATAGTTGAAATACATGCAGATGGCTGCCAAGATTAATGTGAAAAATACGGCATAGGTCATGACTTGTTCTTTAATAAATTTCATACAAAGTTCCTCTTGCTTATAGTTTATCATAGTTATGAATACTTATACTATAAAAATTGTTGACATTTAGTGACTTTTCGTTATAATTAGTTGAGTCGTCAACTAATTGGGAGGAAGTTATGCAAAAAAATATCGGACGTTTAGTGTCGATTGTCTATCGAAAACGGCAGTCCATTATCAATTCACTTTTTCAAGAAGAAAACTTACCAAATGCCGAAGTAAGTATTCTACTACATCTCTATGGAAATGATGGTCTTTCACAAGAAAAACTGACCAAATATCTTTCCATTGATAAAGCGGCCATTGCCCGTAGCATTTCCTCGTTAGAGACAAAAGGATATCTCCGTCGTGTCAAAAATCCAAAAGACAAACGCGAATATCAAATTCATTTAACCAAGCTTGGTATGGATTCGGAAGTGCTTGTCAAAGGAAAACTTGATCGATTAAATGAATCACTGCTTGATGGGGTTTCACAAAAAGATATCGACATCGCCTACGATGTGCTAACAAACATCGTCAACAATCTTGGAATCAAACTCCAAGAGGAAAGGAAATAATATGATAAAAACCTTAAGTAAAAGTATCAGAGAATATAAAAAAGATTCCATCAAAACGCCAATTTATGTTTCTTTAGAAGTCATTATTGAATGTTTTATTCCGTTTCTTATCGCCTCTTTGGTCAATGAAATTAAAGCGGGAACCAATATTTCACATCTACTGTTTCAAGGAATCTTCTTGGTCATTCTTGCAGGTGTTTCCTTAACCTTAGGAACCTTATCGGGTTATGCTTGTGCCAGTGCATCTTGTGGGTTTGCCAAAAACCTACGTAAAGATATGTACTACAACATTCAAAACTTTAGTTTTGCCAACATCGATCGTTTCTCGACATCATCACTGGTAACCCGACTAACAACGGATGTAACCAATGTGCAAATGGCATATATGATGATCATTCGTACTGCGGTTCGTGGACCGATTATGATTGTCTTTGCCTTTGTGATGGCGTACATCATGGGTGGAAAAATGGCGTTCGTTTATTTGTTTACTGCACCTGTGCTTGGTTTTGGATTATTCTTTGTGATGCGCAAAACCATTCCAATTTTCAAACGTGTATTTAAAAAATACGACAAACTAAACTCATCTGTTCAAGAAAACGTAAAAGCCATTCGCGTGGTAAAAGCGTTTGTTCGTGAAGATTACGAAATGACAAAGTTTGAAAGTGCTGCTACAAGTGTAACAGCTGACTTTACCAAAGCCGAACGCATTCTTGCTTGGAATGCACCAATCATGCAATTCTGTATTTACTTTATGATGATTTTTGTCTTAACTGTAGGATCTTATACAGTGATTACCAGTCGTGGAATGGATTTGGATGTTGGACAAATGTCGGCATTGCTTACCTATTCAATGATGATTTTAAACTCCTTAATGATGCTATCGATGGTCTTTGTTATGATCACCATGGCAGATGAATCAAGTCACCGTATCGTTGAAGTACTAAACGAAAAAACAACCATTGATGAAAACGTCGATGGGCTTACGGATGTTAAAGATGGTTCGATTGATTTTAATGATGTTAATTTTGCTTACTCATCACACGCGCAAAAGATGGCGTTAAGCGATGTCAATTTACACATTGCTTCTGGTCAAACCGTGGGAATTGTTGGTGGTACAGGTAGTTCCAAAACAACACTTGTGCAACTGATTGCGCGTTTGTACGATGTCACAACCGGAACGGTAAAAGTGGCTGGTACAAATGTTAAAGACTACAACCTCGATGCTTTGCGCAATCAAGTATCAATGGTCTTACAAAAGAACGTATTGTTCTCAGGTACGATTAAAGATAACCTACGTTGGGGAAACGAACATGCAACAGATGAAGAAATGATCGAAGCATGTAAACTTGCGCAAGCAGATGAGTTTATCTCACGCTTCCCTGAAGGATACGATACGTACATCGAGCAAGGTGGAACGAACGTTTCTGGTGGACAAAAGCAACGACTTTGTATCGCTCGTGCCTTATTGAAAAAACCAAAAATCTTAATTCTTGATGATTCAACTAGTGCTGTTGATACCAAAACCGATGCGCTAATTCGTCAAGGGTTTGAAAAGTTTATTCCCGATACAACAAAAATCATCATTGCCCAACGAATTGCTTCAGTTGAAGACAGTGATCTAATTATTGTTATGGATAGAGGAAAAGTTCATGCAACTGGTACACACGATGAACTGCTTGCAAACAATGAGCTTTACCAAGAAATTTATTACTCACAAAACAAGAAAGGAGAAGTACTCGATGCATAATCAATCTCATACAAGTGTCGCATGGCGACTGATTAAAACCGTATTCTCCTTTTATCCAGTGGCAATGCCAATTATGGTGGTTTGTATTGTCTTCAATGCCATCATTGGTAGTGTGCCTTCCATCTTTATGCAAAATGTCATCGCCATCATCGAACAAAACTGGGAACATGGCTCATGGTCTAGCGTCAGTGGTGAAATCATCAGTCTTGTGTCCATTTTGATTGCACTTTACGTACTTGCTTTACTTTCAAGTATTATCTTCAATCAAATGATGGCTGTTGTTTCGCAAGGGACTCTTCGTAAATTTCGCATCAAGATGTTTGAGAAAATGGAAAAACTACCCATTTCTTACTTTGATCAAAATCCACACGGAGACATTATGTCTTACTATACAAACGATGTGGACACTTTACGTCAAATCATTTCGCAAAGTTTCCCCCAACTACTCATCTCCTCACTAACGGTTATTACCATCTTTGGTATCATGCTTTATTTCTCACTTTGGATGACAGCCGTTGTGGCCGTTGGTATTATCATCATGTTATATGTGACACGTAAGATTGCTGGAGGAAGTGCAAAATTCTTCCTACGCCAACAAAACGCGTTAGCCAAAGAAGAAGGTTTTGTGGAAGAGATGATGAACGGTCAAAAAGTCATCAAAGTCTTTACACATGAAACACAAAGTAAAGAAGCCTTTGATGTCATCAACGAACAACTGTTCTCCGATTCACGGCAAGCCAACAAATATGCAAATACTTTAGCTCCAATCATTATGAATATTGGAAACGTGTTGTATGTTGTAGCTGCCATCTTTGGTGGAATTTTCATTGTAGCTAATGTACAAAACATTTCATTTTCGGGACTGGCACTAAGTGTCAGTGTGGTCATTCCCTTCTTAAACATGACCCGTCAATTTTCAGGAAACATCAACCAAGTCAGTCAACAAGTAAATGCTGTAGTTATGGGACTTGCTGGTGCCCGCCGTGTCTTTGAACTCCTTGATCAAGAAGAAGAAAAAGATGAAGGATATGTAACTCTAGTGAATGCAAAAGAAGTCGATGGAAAACTTGTCCCATGCAAAGAACGTACTGGTATTTGGGCTTGGCAGCATCCCCACAAAGCCGATGGAAGTATTACCTACAAAAAAGTAGAAGGTGATGTACGACTGGTTGATGTCGATTTCGCTTATGTTCCAGGAAAAACGATTTTACATGATATTAGTCTATACGCAGAACCTGGGCAAAAAGTAGCGTTTGTTGGTTCAACAGGTGCTGGTAAAACAACCATCACTAACTTGTTAAATCGTTTCTACGATATCCAAAAAGGAAAAATACGTTACGATGGCATCAACATTGATAAAATCAAAAAATCCGATCTTCGTCGCTCCATTGGAATCGTGTTACAGGATACCAACCTATTCACCGATACCGTACTAGAGAATATCCGTTATGGAAAACTTGATGCAACGAATGAAGAATGTATGATTGCTGCTAGACTTGCTGGTGCTGATGATTTCATCAGTCGTTTGCCAGATGGCTACAACACCATGTTAACAGGTGATGGAGCAAACTTAAGTCAAGGGCAACGACAACTAATCAGTATTGCCCGTGCAGCTGTTGCAGATCTTCCAGTTATGATTTTGGATGAAGCGACAAGTTCAATTGATACGCGCACCGAAGAAACCGTACAACGTGGTATGGACGCACTGATGTTGGGTCGTACCGTATTCGTGATTGCACACCGTTTATCAACAATTAAAAACGCTGATGTTATCATGGTGATGGAACATGGACGCATCATTGAACGTGGAAGCCATGAAGAACTACTTAAAGAAAAAGGAACCTATTATCAACTGTACACTGGTGCATTTGAACTAGAATAGCAAAAAAGGATTCTTCGCGAATCCTTTTTTTATATCCATTGGTTATTCTCTATATATGCTTTTGCATCAAGTAATGACTTTGCAATATAGATCGCTTGTTTCTTTTGTATATCAGTAGCTAGTAGTAAATCAGGAACCATAATACATGGAATGCCTGCACGATATGCCGCTTCTACTCCTAAGTGCGAATCTTCTAAAATAAGTGCATGGTTCTTTTCTACACCTAAACAATCCACGATTGTGTTATACATCTCTGGATCTGGTTTACGTTTACTGACTTCATTACCACATAGGATGTAGCAAAATTCATCAAAGAGATCTACTCGCTTTAAGCGTTCATCATTCAGTTCACGCTTTGTTGATGTTCCTACTGCAACCTTCACACCATGAGCTTTCAGATATGCAATAAGTTCTCTTGCTCCTGGTTTTACTTCCAGTTCTTGTTCCAATAGTTTCATTCCCGTCTCACGAACATCATCTAAGATTGCAAGTGGATCATTTTGGTCTTTTAATTCTTCTAGCATAATTGCTTCTACTACAGTGCCAGTATGCCCAACACATTTATAAAATACTTCATCACTTAAGCGCTCAATATTGTACTTTTTCCCAATCAGTTGCCATGCTTTTTGCCATACACTTTCCGTGTCTAGCAATAACCCATCAACATCAAATATAACTAACTCTAAACTCATGATAACCCTCTTTTTCTCTTTCAAGTATAGCAGTTCTTAGACATGCAAACAATCTTCAGTTTTTTCTTGATTATGCATATTCACTTTTTCCATACAGACATTTACGAGTAAAGCACAAATCATCAAGCATGCACCAATCGCTGCCGTAAATGTAAATGACTCATGTAAAAATAGAAGCCCCCATAAAGACGTAAATAGTATTTCTGACATACAAATTACGTTTGCAGTAAATGCATTTGTGGTTTGAATACCTTTGGTAAAAAAGAAACCAGATAATCCATTTTGGATAATTCCAACAACCAAAATTAATGGAAGTTTAGGTAAAGCAAGAACAACTAATTCGCCTTGATATGCACATACTCCAAGAATGATATTTATCATAAATGCAAAAATCAATGCACTGTATGGATGTGCTTGATTCTTTGTATTGAGATAGAATTGGAGCCCAAAGAAAGCACCAGAAATAATTGCTAATGCATTTCCTACCATACCTCCTGCTTCTAAACTATCAACAAAGAATATTCCAATTCCTAAAAACGCGAGTAAAATTACACCAATTTGATATGGCTTTGGCATTTTACGATGATCAATACTTTGATAGATCAATACAAAAATCATGGAACTATACTGTAAGACAATTGCATTAGAAATACTTGTATTTTGATTGGCATATACAAAAGTTACCTGCATGAGCACTTGGCAAATGGCACATATGATAATAAAAAGACTGCACTTTATTGGGGCTTTTCGGTGGATCAGTAAGGTGAAAAGTAATGCGATAATACTTGTACTTCCTGATATAACAATACCAGGAAGGTCTAAGAACCTTACAAATAATCCTGAAGTACTCCAAAAAATAGCAGTCAAAAAGATATAAATTTTACCTTTATCCATCAATCATCAAATGGATCATCTTCACTTGCTGATGCAGTAAACATGCCAACTTGTTCCTTACCGATTGTAGATACTTGTGCCAAAATCGTATCAATGTCTTCTTCCATACTCACTTTTACTGCAGTATCTAATAACATTCCTAGATTACATCCATAAAATACATGATACTTTTCTTCTTGCATCGCTTTCATAATAGCAGCATTAAATGGAGACCCACTTAATAAATCCGCAAAAACGATTACATGCTCATAGTCTTTCATGCATACATATGCTTCATCTAAGTTTTTCTGTAATTCTGTCGCAGTGTCTGTGCTAGGAAAATCGACCGTATATACATGTGGTTGATTTCCCATAATCACTTCAAGTGCACTTTTAAATCCACTTGGTAAATGACCATGTCCAATAATTAATATTCCAATCATACTGATAATTCCTCAACATATTCTTTAATTTCTAATAAATCTTGAATCACGTGATCTGCTTTTCTATTATCATGCCTAATCACTCGATCTTCAAGAGCTAATACAAAAAGTCCTGCTTGTTTTGCTGCTTGAATACCATATACAGAATCTTCAACAACAACGATATCCTCTCGATTTGCTTTCATTTTTTGAATCATTGTTTCATAGATTTCTGGATGTGGTTTGGTTTGTGTAAAATCTTCTCCACTTAGTATATATGTAAAGTATGAACGAATCTTACATGCATCCAATACCTCAAGTATATTGTCCATTGGCGATGATGATGCAAGTCCAATTACTATTTGATGTTCACTAAGGTAAGCTAGGATTTCATCAACTCCTGGCTTTTTAATTTTACTGTAGTCAACTGGATGTTGCACAAAGAATGCATCTTTGCGTTTACGTGTTTCTTCAATTGAAAGATTGAGAAAGGAAGAAATTAAAATGTCTTCCTTTTCTCGTGATGAACCGACAAGTTCGAGCATATCTTCAACAGTTTTATATACTCCTTGCTCGTGTAGAAACTGTACAAAAAGTTCTAAATACACGATTTCACTATTAATGAGTACACCATCCATGTCGAATACTACATAGTGTTTTTTATTCAAAGTGTGCAAGTGGGTCTTTAAATGGATTCACACATGTATCAATACCAATGTCTTTTGCCCCCTTAGCTGCAACAAATTGACAAGGTACTGTGTAAGCAATTGGTGCTAAATATTTGTTTGCTTTATATGTGAATTTTACATCGCGTGCATCTGTTTGCGTATCTTGACAAGTAATCAAATGTACTCTAGGTGTGTACTTTTTAAATACTTCTCTAAAATGTAACATGCGTTCGTATTCTTTATCATCTGAACCAAACATAATGATTGTTTGTTTGTCTGTTAATCCCATTGTTGGTCCATGAACAAACTCTTCCATCTCATAACCAATCGTTGGTATACGTAACATTTCTCCAATTTTCAACATTCCTTCCAAAGCTGATCCAAAGTCCACTCCATATCCTAAAACAAAGATGCGATCACTGTTTACGATAGTTGTTTTATTTGCTTCATACCATGCTTCACTTTCTTCGATAACTGATTGAAAGTTTGCTGTAAAATCATCAACTTCTGCTAGCGCATGTTTATATGTTTCATCATCATACACACCCCAACTGTGTGCTGTTGCAATAGCCCACATATATAAAGTTAGTAACGTAACCGTATATCCTCTTGTTTCTGGTGGAGTTAATTCTTTTCCACAAAGTAGGTCGATAACTGTATCTACGTGTTTTGTGATTTCACTATCTAATGCTTCTGTTAGAGCAATGGTTTGATATCCTTGTTCTTTCGCATATTTCATCACATTTACTGTTGAAATTGATGTTCCTGATTGACTAATCCCCACAAATAGAATTTCATCATTTTCTAATGTATATGTCCAATCTGCTTTTTCATAGTTTTCAAATACGGTTGGGTACTCTGCACGTGCATCGATACCAACAATATGCTTGAAATAATATGAAGCGACAACTGCAGCATTGTAACTAGTTCCTGAACCAAAGAACAGAATCTTTTTTACTTTTTTATCTGCTAGTTTATTTACAAATGGTACTGTATATACCTCGTGATCTTTAAACGCCGCTTGTAACGCTCTAGGTTGATCTTTCATATAACCTAATACTGTTGCTTTTTCCATCATTTGAACCCTCTCTTATTTCTTAAAGTCTTCTGTTATTTCTTCTCTTGGTTCACTTGGAACCATTTGTGAGAATACTTTCACCCCATATGTGTTGACTAATTCTTCAAAGTCCGCTTTTTCTTCAGGACTTACAAAGACCGTTTTCTTTATTTGTTTTGCATCATCTTTGGTTGACATATTACCAATAGTGATTTCGTTAACTACATATCCGTTTTTTGCCATTTCTAAAATTGGTTTTGGGCGATTACAAAGAATCAACACACGAATTCCTTCATCGATTTTACGGATAAATTTATCTGCTGCTTTCTCTGGTGAAAAGATTGAAAGCTTACTTCTTGCTGGTGTACCAAACTTCAATGCAGTTTTTCTTGCTTCATCATTCACAATAACATCATCAACAATTGCAATTCTTTCTACATTAAAATGTGGAATCCAAAATCCTACTACTTGACCGTGTATCAAACGATCATCAATGCGTACATCTACGATTGCCATAATATCTCCTTCTTATAAAATTCCTACAACTCCACAAATGAATCCAACAACACAGATTCCAAAAATAATTTTCATTACGCCAATTTTTTTGCGTAGACATCCATAAATCGTTAGTGTTGCAAGTAGTGGTAATAACTTAGGAACGATTTGATCTAAGTATTCTTGTAAGACGATTTCACTACCAGAGATCGTAAAGGCCAATGGTGAAGTAATATCTACCCAAGAAGCGATCATACATCCAATAGCTGCTGCCCCAACAATACCCGCACAGAATGTAAATAATTCCATTTTTCCGCTAGATTCTAAATCATTTAATAATTGACTACCATTTTTATATCCAAGTTTTAAACCAAACCAACGTGTTGCAAAGTTTGGAATATTGAATAATAGTAACAACATAATTGGTCCTAATGCATTTCCATCTTGAGCAAATGATACCCCGATCGCACAAGCGATAATTCTAAAAATACCCCAGAAGAATGTATCTCCAATTCCACTAAGTGGTCCCATTAAAGCAACCTTAATTGAGTTAATTGTTGTTACATCAAAGTCTTCATCTTTTTTTGCTAACTCTTCCATTGCAATAGTAATTCCCATTACAAATGGTGCAGGTGCAACTGTCATGTTGAAAGCTGCAATATGTCTATGACAAGCGGCTTTTAAACCTTCTTCATCATCTTTGTATATTTTTTTTAAAGCTGGAAGCATGGCATATAAATATCCAAGACCTTCCATACGTTCATAGTTGAAAGAACCTAGTAAGGTAAATGAACGCCAGAAAATTGAACGAAAATCTTTTTTGGTAATGTTGTTTTCAACACTGATTAGATCTGTATTCTTTGCCATAATTAATCCTCCCATTCATCAACAACGTTTTGTTGAACTGCTGCAGGACTCTTTTGTTGTCCTGAACGAAGTAGAAATACCACCCATGCTATTGCAACCGCAATTGCTGTTACTGCTACCATTGTTAATTCTGTATATGCTGCAATCACGAATCCAATAACAAAGAAAGGAATTAAATCTCTTTCCATGATAATGTTCATCAACAATGCAAATCCCATTGCAGGTAAGATTGAAGCAATTGCTTGTAATCCATTGTTTGCCCACTCAGGTAATCCATTAACGATACTGTTAATCGCATCATTTCCAAAGTACATTACGATGAATGTCAAACCAAAATACAACAAGAATGTAAAGAATCCACATAAGTAGTGAATACTAATTGCACCTTTTAAATTTCCTTCATCAATTTTACGATCAGCTACAACCATCAATCCAGAGAATGCAGTTAATAGTAATGTGTTTAAGAATTGCATAATTACTGCAACTGGTAAAGCAAATACAATTGCTGCTTCTGCCCCTTTCCCAGTCATAATTGCTACTGCAGCTCCAATTGTACCCCCTGTACCAATATCGAGTTGAGCAGTTGGTCCAATTCCTGTTGCTCCCATCCACATCATTTGTAAAGCGGCACCAATCATTAATCCTTTTTCAACATCTCCAAGGATCATCCCTACTAGAAATCCGGTAATTACTGGTTCACGAAACTTCGCTTCACCAAGCCAACCACCTTCGAGTTGCGTCAATGCGGCCACACAACCAATTAATACTGCTTGAATTAGTGTCATACGTTTTCCTCCTCGTACATAACATGAAACACTGTGTTCACAAATTGGTATATATTGGTATACCCTATATACCTTTGATAATTAATATATACCACTATTTTTATTATATGACAAGTAAAAATGTGAAATTTTTGTGATTTTTAACGCAAATCATAAAAAACCAGCTAGATTTCTCTAACTGGCTATCGTGTTTCATTGTTTTTTGCTTTTCTTGTAACATACCGAAATGATGTATATTCCGGTAAATGATAGGAAATGGTATACTCGATTAACCGATGGTCTTTATCAAACCCAAAGTAGTCAAATAAGAATACATTTCGTGGTTTTTCTTCATGAAATAGTGATACATACATATCTGGTATTTTTGCAATTTTCAAATAAGAAACAAGTTTGGAAGGACGATGTCCTTGTTCCTCCATATAATCATACAGAGACTCATCAACAAAATCAAAACGCTCTGCGTCTTTAAATAAATTACATGGAAAATATGCTTTTTGTAAGGCATAAGGATTTCCGTTGATAAGCGACAACCGTACCAATTCGTATACAAATGCACTAGTTGGGAAGAAGTCATGCAATTCTTCTGTAGTTTTTATCTTTTGAAAAGATATAATTTCTCTTGATGGATGTAGACCTTTTTGGCGTATTTGACGCGTTAAACTAATAAGTTCATTTTCTCCAAGTTCAATCTTGCGGCTAACTACCGGAATCCCGCTGACAAAGGTTCCCCGACCTACTTCAGCTGATAGTATACGCTCTTGTTCTAGCAGTTTTATTGCTTTTCTAACAGTCATGCGATTGATGCCGTATTGTACAGACATCATTCTTTCGCTTGGCAATCGATCGCCTAATGCAAGTTCACCATCCAATATCTTACTTTTAATATTATCGGCCAATTGCTCATATAACGTACTTGGTTTATTCATATGGCATCACACTCCGAAAGCGATAAAAACTCGGTATCGCAATTAACTCAAAATACTCTAGTGGTGAAACATCATTGTCTGTATATGCTTTCCCTTTAATGAGTAATACTTCATTATCATCTTCTTGCAGTTCTAGAATCTCTTTCTCTTCTTCATTGGCTTCAACAATGAAAATCTCTTCTTCGCTTTTTGTGCTTTCTAATCCGTAAAGTTCTTTAATTTTGTCATAAAATGATTGATCTGTAAAATCGTGTTTCTCTATCCCCGGTACTTTACGATAGTCGACATACGTCGTTTCAATGGATCGTGGTTTCCCTTCAACGATACGGATCTTCTTTAAGCAAAATACTTTTGATGCCAAGCTTAAACCCAACTGTTTACTAATCCGTCGATTGGCTTCTTGTACTTCACATATAAGAATTTTATAAGAGAAATGTAATCCTTGCGCTCGTATAGCATGCGTTACAGAGGAAAACTTATCCAACTCTTTTACTATATGTACATCTTCCATGTTCATAAATGCCTCCTTTTCTTTGATTATATCACGAACTTTACAAATTGGTATATGTGTAAATATACTCTATACCAATATTGGATATTTATAAAATTTATGTGACAAGAACAAGTAATGTTGATACACTTTCCGGGTCACATAAAAGGATATAATTTTAAAAAAATGTTAATATAATATCGGAATGATTCTTAATTCCTAGGAGGGTATATATATGAATAGCAATAAAGCAGATAACTTAGTCACAATGATCGACGGATATGCACAAAGTGGTGGTCACCATTTAAATGTTAACGTGTTTAATCGTGAAACACTTTTAGATGCACAACAACATCCAGAAAAATATCCACAACTGACAATTCGTGTATCGGGATATGCAGTGAATTTCAATAAGTTGAGCAAAGAACAACAAGATGACGTTATTCACCGTACGATGCACAACGCCATGTAATCTATGTAAACTGTGTCCACAACTGTGGGCACTTTTTTTATAACAAACACCCTCTATTCGCACATCTTGCTTCCTAGAGGGTGTTTTATATCTTTATTTGTGGTGTTTTGTCTTTTTCATCAGTTCGTAGCTACCAACGATAGCTGCACTTACCATAATTAGAATCAAAAGATTCATCGGATCGTTATGCACAAAACCAGTGATTGGTCCCGTACCAGGATCCACCGCGTCGTCATCAGGAGTCTTAGGTGTTTGTGGCACTTCAGGTGTCACTGTCCCAGGGGTTTCTCCTGGGTCAGGATTTGGCACATTCGGCTCAACTTGATTGGTTTCAACCGTATTCATAATTTCCACAACACTGTCAGATGTGATTGTCACAAACGATGTGTCATAGTCATGTTCACCACTACCTGTATCAGCGGTATAACTTGTTTTGAATCCATCAGATGGCACTTGAACAACCTTAACTTGATAATTTTCTGGAATGGATGTAATCACAATTGGTTCATCACTTGGTTTTAAAGTGAAGGTGATCATTCCATTTGCATCAGCAATCACCACTTGTCCATTTGCTAAGGTAACATATCCGGTCACAGGGTTTCCAGTTTCATCTTTTAGATACACTTGGATGTTGTAGCTATGGTCAGTTAGTGTGGGATTGCTGCTATCTGTTACTTCAGCAATGGTTAATGTATGATTACTTACCACTGGAACATCTTTCCAGACTGCATCAATATGCAACACTTTGGCACCTGATATTTCCTGTAGAATAACTCCTTCTGGTAACGTATTTAAATTAAGTGTCTTTGTTACATCTACCCCAGGTTTGCTTGGGTCATTGTCTACTCGATACACAAATTTCACAAAGTCACTTCCTGGAAACTCAAATCCAACTTCCTTTATTGTAAGAATTGGTACGGTTGGCAACACTTCTTCTTCTGAATTTGTAACTGTATATGTAAACACTTGTGATTTTGTTGCTTCAAGAACTGCTGGATTTCGTCCATGATATTTCACAATGATGGTTTTTGTCGTAATTGTTTCCTCTTCATCAAAGTTAATGTCCCAACTGTTCAAAGGGCTTTTTTGATATGCTTCTGTCACTCCACTTTGATCTGGTGATACGCCAGCAACTTCAAGTGGGATGTATTCTCGATATTTTTCAATGGCATTATTTGGTGTGAATTTAATATCTGCGATATTATTTGCAAACGTTGTATCTCCAGCAATGTGCATGCGTGTATACATATTGTAAACTTCACCATCTATTTCTACTTCTGGATTGACATAAATCGCGCCTCCATCACCTTTATTTTCTGCTGAAGTTTTTGAATAGTTAGTTGTTGCTGTATTGTTGGTAAACGAACTACTACCATCAATAGTTACACTAGTTGCGCTATCGATATACATCGCACCACCAAATTCTGCTTGACCACCATCAATAGAAAGACCGGTTGCTTTAAACACCGTATTCCCCGTGATGTAGATTCCTCCTCCATAGGTTGCATTTTCTGTACTTGCAGATATATCACCTGAAGTTAATGCACTTTCTAGCTTTGAATCATGTATCGTAAAGTTCGAATCAACAATCATCATCGCTCCACCTTTAAATCCGATAGCCGGTGCAAGATGTGTACTTTTATTGTCGATGAATTTTGAGTTACTAATGCTCACATCTGATAATTTTGCATAAATGGATCCACCAGATCCGCTGGCATGCGCATCACTGGTTTGCAAACCATCAATGTCCATTGACGTATTGATTACATGGAAATCTCCACCAGAAAGTGATGAATTACTGTTTTCAATATTTATTTCTTTGATGCGAATCTGTGGAGTCGTTACTCCACTACGATTCAAATCACTATTATCAATGTAGAATACTCCACCGTTTCCACTTGTTGCTATATTGGAAACCCTCATGTTTTCTAAACGAGCCGTAACATCCTTAAAGAAAAAAGCTCCATTGAAAGTTGCGGTTGTCGTATCTACAGTACTGTTTGCAATCTGGATATTATAGCTTCCAGCAGCAAGATCACTATACGACTTGCTATTGTCATAATAGATTGCAGAACCATGTCCACCATAGGTTGGAGTTGTTGCTTTTGTTTTGCGGAAACTCACCGTATCCAATTGAAGTTTTGCATTGTCATATGCTTCAATCGCTCCACCAAGCTTAGCGACTGTTTGATTGAACGTAACATTGTTTAATTCCAGTGATCCACCAGAGACATTTATCCCTCCGCTGTAGGAACTTGGGTCAGCAACATTGGCATCTCCAGTTAAAACGATTGTTCTATCACTTGTCCCAAGTAGATGTAAACTTCCGTTTTTCGTCACGTAAAAGTGTCGTTTTCCAGGTACGGCTTTTAGTGTCAAGTTGAGTGCATCGGAAGCGTTTCGTATACTCACATCATGGTCAATCGTAATCGTCTCTTGTATTGGATTATAGAACATATCATTACTTGTAATTGCGATATTTTGTGCTCCAGATGCAACTGCATTTTTTAGTTCTTCATAACTTGCTACAGATACCTCTGCCGCTGCGCTTACAACGGTGTTTCTTACGTTTGTTTGGGGATAGCTAAACCCTGATAAAAAGGCAAATACCAAAGCAGTTGCCACAAACAAACGCACACCTTTTCTTTTTTGTGAATATTTCATATATCATCAACTCCCATCTTCTAGTTTAAACTTAACACCAATGTAACTATACGGCAATTAAAACGACCAATACTGTTTGGTAACATATAACGATTTTACATACTTTTATATGAGAAAAAAACAGTCACTGGTTATGCAGTGACTGTTTTACACGCTTTGATTGAGATTGATAAAACCAATGCAATTGGCTTCTGCTAGAAAATGGAACCCTAGTTTCTTATAAAAGTTTCGATGCGTTTCATCATCTTCACTTATCAACACTTTTTGATAGCAGTTTTCATATTCTTTAAGGACAAGGTTCATTAGTTTTGTGGCTAATCCTTGTCGTTGATAGTCTGGATGAACTAATAAATCTTGGATATAAATAATCGATATTCCATCACCGATGACACGAATAGTCGCAACAAGTTTATCGTTGTCACGAAGCGTATAGACACAAAGTGCCTGTTTGTAGCAGTGGTGAATATTCTTTACTTTCTCCATGTAGAAATCCCATCCCACCTGTTTGTAAAGTTCAACAAGTTCTGCTTGTGTAGGAATAAAATTCTTTTCTAAATTCATGGTGCCTCCTTTGCTACTGTTGATGAATTGGCAATTGTAAATGAATCGTATATGTCGATGGACTTTCTTTAACATCCATGCGGCCTTGATGAATTTCAATCACTCGTTCCATACTTTTTAGTCCAATTTGATTGCTTTCTACATGATGTTTACTTGCAATCTTGTTTTCAAACACAAGATGAACATATCCTTTTTTTACTTCAATTAAGATAAGGACAGGCGCATCTTTACTTGCATACTTTTGAATATTCGAGAAAATGTTATCAAATGCTCGTTTCAATAATAGCAGGTTCATGTTAATAACAAGGGATGCATCGAACTGCACTTGTTTATACACTTGATATCCCTCATGTTCTAGCAATCCACATTCTTCATTTACATAGGCATAAAGGTTGGCAAATGGTGTTGCAACAAGTTCTGCATGCTCTTGTTTTCCATAGACCAAGAAATAGGAAAACATTTCATCTGAAAGACTGCGAATCTGTTCAACTTTTGCCAAGGATTTATCCAAATACTCAGCATTCTTTTCTGGGTCTTTTTGGTATTTTATGATTTCCAAATAACCCAGCAAGGAAGTTAGTGGTGTGCGTAAGTCATGTGAGATTGAAGTAATTAAATCACGGTTGGATTGTTGCAAGGCTTCCTCATTCGCTAACGTGTCAATAAATGATTTACGCATCATGTTTACATCATTAGCCAACTGTGCAACCTCATCAGTTCCATCAATCACTACTTCATGATGCAAGTTTCCATCTGCAAGGATACCAATATCTTCTTGCATCTTGCGTATTTGTGTAACTTTGTATTGCATAAAATTTAACAAGATTATCATATAGATCAACACTGCAGTTAGCACGATAGCTATTTGAAAGGGATAAACTAATGATAGCAGTGGGTAATAATAAAACGTTAAGGTGTAAAGTTGATTTGCATTTTGCACATGCAAAGATTGCACCATCGGTGTTGAAATCACTTGTACCCCTTGTTCGTAGACTTCAAATTCATTGTAACGATTGTACGTCGCTATATGCGAGCGATCCTCATCAAAGATATCAACTCCTGTATTGGTTGGGGCGATGGATTGCAATATTTTTGTAATGTCTTTGTATTCCAATGTACTGATATCAACATCCAAAAACGTGTCTTTAACCTTTTGCTCATCAACCTCAATCATCGTGTTATAGACGTGATTGAACATAAACTCATAGAAGGCATATTTGTTTTGGTTAGCCAACGTATAAAAGCCTAGACCCAGGCTTATCGCTAATAGGTTCACTGTGACCAGTTGAACAGACAGACGATGAAGTACTTTCCATTTACACATGCGATTTGTTAGTGTGCGAATCCAACCATTTCGATAATTACAAGTTAGTAGAATGTAACAAGCAATTCCAACTAGTAAACTAACAAACGCCACAAGCATTGCGTATGTCGCAAACAATTCGCGAAAGTTTGGCCAGCTGATTAAGATACACGCTTCTTGACCAACATGCAATGCATACTCTCTTTCATATCGCGCTTGAAATAATTGCGATTCATTCGGCCATATTTCACTTAACAAGAAAACCTCAAAATCCGAGCCTAGTAGTTGAACTGCATAATCAGGAAAATCTTCATTTAAATAATGATTGATTTTTTCTTGATCCTTGTAGTTTTTGAGATCCAAATCGATGACTTTCTGTTGCAAAACTTCAATTCGCTTTTCACTTATTTCGATACGTTGCTCTGTCATCTGGTTCGTAACACGCAAGACATCATAACGAACTGCATAGAGAAAAAAGAAACAACAAATACTCATAATAAAACAAACCAGTGCACGGACACACTTACGTAGATTACTTGATTGCATCAAAGGTATACCCCTTTCCCCAAACGGTTTTAATGTACGTTGGATGTTGTGGGTCATCATGAATTTTCTTTCTTAGATTTCGCATGTGAACCATCACGGTATTACTGGCACTTTGATAAAAATCCTCCTGCCAAACGGATGTGAAAATGTGCTGGATGGAGAATACTTGTCTTGGGTGATTCACCAATAAATGTAGGATTTTATATTCGATTTCCGTGCATTCACAATCCTTGCCAGCAAGCAGTACTTTTTGACTTGCTTCATCAATCACCAATTGCCCAAAGACAAGTTGTTTATATTCTGTACTTGGACTTTCTTTTCCTTGATAGACGTAATAGCGACGCAATAGTGCTTTTACTCTTGCGGTTAGTTCATTATAAGAAAATGGCTTTGTTAAATAGTCATCTCCACCACTTGAAAATCCAAGTGTTTTATCACTTTCTGCACCCTTTGCGCTTAAAAACAAAATGGGTGCTTTACTTATTTGACGGATTTGTTGACAAGCTTGATAGCCATTGCAATCAGGCATCATAATATCAAGAATGAGCAAATCAACATCTTGACTACATTTCTCGATGGCTTCATTTCCATCTTTTGCTTCAATAACTTCATAACCTTCACTAGATAAAAGTACGCGAATGACTTCGCGTATTTCTTGATGGTCGTCTGCAACTAGTATTTTTGTGTTTTTCATAATTTTATTATACACAAAGATGTTTTCGATTTCCTTCATTTAAGAATTAATTAAGAATTCTTAAGAATTACTTTATCCGATTCTTAAGAAGTTTTTGTCATACTATACACGAGGTATTTATGAGAAAACACAAAAACTATTTGTATGTATGCATCTTTGTCTTTGCATGCATACTTCCCTTTTTCTTACATGAAAATTCAACGCTTTTTGGTTCTACAACCGATTACGCGAATCAACATATCCAAATCGCAAAGGCAATTCGTCAAGCCGTCTATGACCAGGGGTTGTTTCCAACGTTTATGGAACAATTAGGAGCCGGTCAAAACATTTATAACTTTTCATATTACGGCTTGTTTCGTTTGGACATTCTTTTGTCTTTACTTTTACCTAGTGTTGATATGTACATCATCATTTCAAGTTATATGGTGATCAGCTATGCCATTAGCTTATGTTTGTTTTACAAACTGCTGTGTGAACATCATTGTCGCTGGAACATCGCCTTATGCACAACCATCATGTTTGCCTTGTCCTCGTACCTTTTTCAACTACATCGTCAGATTCTTTTCGTCAATTACATGCCATTTTTACTACTTTCCTTGCTTGTAATCAAAAAAAGTAAACCCCTGTGGTTGCTTGTCCCTTTATTTGTGATGATCATCTTACACAGTTTCTTTTTCAGCATCAGTTGTGCACTTGTTCTTGGCTTGTACTATTTGTATTGCAACCAAAATCAATTACAGCCTAGAAAACTATTTATGTTTGCTTGCATGATTGCTCTTGCATATCTTCTTAGTGGTTTTTATCTGTTACCAACAGGTCTAGCAATTCTTGCGAATAGTCGTTTTGATGGCACACAAGAAGGGCTTGCACTATACAACTTTAGCTTCAACAATTTGTTATATGACAAATATGGCATGGGTTTGTCCTACCTTTCCCTTATTTGCTTGTATCTTGGTTTAAAAGATCGAAATCTTAGAAAACTTGTAGGTATCATTTTCATGATTCTCATGGTACCTGCGATTTCTTTAGTTTTAAACTGTGGACTTTATGTACGACCTAAGGTGCTCATCCCATTTCTTCCACTCATTTTGCTACTTGTTGGACAAGTGTTAACCAAGGTTGCACAAAGAGAAATTCAGATACACATCTATGACGTTCTTCCTTTAGCAATTCCACTTGTGATCAATCATTCACCAACCATAATGGTTCTAGATGCACTCTGTAGTTTCAGTGTGATATGTCTGATGTACTACCGTAAAAAAGCAGTGTATGTACAACTTTCACTATTCACTATGGTTTCGGTCATGCTAACTAATAACCACAGCGAAACCTATGAGAAAAAAAGTACCTATCAAAAGCTCACAACGTTGGAACAAGATCCCTTACTTTCTACCTTGGATACTAAAAACTATCGATTGGAAGATATTCGATTTGCTTCAACAAGTGTAAATACAGCACTCACAGACATCAAACGTACAACCATGTACACCAGCATCAACAATACTACCTACAACAAGTTTTTCTATGACACGATGTTGCAAGCGATACCCAGTCGCAATCGTGTGATTACCAGTTATCAAGAACATCCCATCTTTGCCAATCTCATGGGTATTCGCTATCTTTACACAACAAGTGATCACATCCCTTTTGGATACGATGTATATGCCAAAGCCAATGGTGGTACGGTGTTAGAAAACAAACAAGTTCGACCCATTGCCTATGGAACCAGTCAACTGCTTAGTGAAAAGACATTTCAAAAACTTACCCCAGAGAAACAAATCAACGCTTTACAAAACTACGTGATTACAAAGGAAAGCAACCATACCAAAACGCAGCTTGTTGCAAAAGAAATGGACCTACAATACACACTTACAAAGCAAAGTAACAATTTGCATGTTACCAAAACAAAGACTGGTTTTTCCATACAAGCCAAAAAGAAAAGCAACATGACCTTACAGTTAGAGACACCTTGTCGTGACTTGCTTATGCTTTCTTTTGATGTGAAAAACATTTCCAATATCAACAAACAAGATCTTACCATTGAAATCAATGGTGTACGAAACAAACTATCTAGTTTGCGCGCAGCGTATCCAAACAAAAACCATCGCTTTACCTATATGCTTAGCGATGCCAAAGAAATCAGTGAATTGCAACTTAGTCTATCCAAAGGGACGTATGACATCACCAATTTGAAAATATATCAGCTTCCCGCATCTACACCATTCAACTTAACACCACTTAACCTTACAACATCTTCAAACGTACTTGAAGGAACCATCAACATGGAAGATGATGGAATGTTTGTGACAAGTATCCCAATGCAAGCTGGCTTTAGCTTACGTGTAGATGGAAAAAAACAAACCATTGAAACAGTCAACACAACATTTGTAGGATGCAAACTGAGCAAAGGTAACCACCATATCGAACTGCAATTTGAACCACCAGGTCAACAACTTGGTAGTTTGATGAGTTGTTTTGGCATCCTAATTTTTATTTGTGTATACATTTTTGAAAGGAAACATCAATATGAACATTGATAAAGAGTTAGTAAAGTACATTCTTAATGGAGGTCTTACCACCGGAGTTAATTATGTTGTGTATTTTACTTTGACGCATCTACACATGCACTATCTACTTGCCAACAGCATTGCCTGGGTAGTCGCTGTCTTGGTTGCTTTTTACACCAATCGCCGTTGGGTCTTTAAGTCAAGTGAAGCACCAACAAAACAGTTCGTAAGCTTTGTATCCTTGCGCGCAAGTACCTTGCTTGTCGAAAACGGCTTACTGTATATCTTCATTCAGCTTTTCGCATGTGCTAGTTTACCTGCAAAAATTGCGGTAAGTATCTTTACCATCATTGCCAATTATGCGATTTGTAAAACGAAAATATTTATAAAAGGAGAACCGACTTATGGAAACAATTAGTGTTATCGTTCCGTGTTATAACGAAGAAGAATCCATTCCTCACTTTTATGAGGAAACAAGAAAAGAACTTTTGAAAATTGAACATACGAATTACGAATTCATTTTTGTGAATGACGGAAGTAGTGACCAAACCATACATGAAATCAAATTGTTAACACTGCAAGATCCATGTTGTCATTACCTTTCCTTTTCACGAAACTTCGGAAAAGAATCGGCCATGTTTGCAGGACTACAACGAGCTAGCGGTGATTATTGTGTCATTATGGATGCAGACTTGCAACATCCACCGACCTTACTAAAAGATATGTATCATGTCTTAAAATATGAAAACTACGATTGTGCTGCAGGAAAGCGAATGGACCGCACGGGTGAAGGTGGTATGCGAAACTTTCTTTCCAAACAGTTTTACAAAGTCATCAGTGCATTGACGAAAATGGACATGAGTGATGGTTCTGGTGATTTTCGGATGATGCGTCGTGTCGTGGTTGATGCCATTTTGGAAATGAAAGAATACAACCGATATATGAAAGGTATTTTCTCGTTTGTTGGATTTGATACCAAGTGGTTGGAATTTCACAACGTTGAACGAGTTGCTGGACAAACGAAATGGAGTTTAAAGAGTTTATTTGCTTATGCATTTGAAGGCATTTTATCGTTTTCAACCAAACCGTTGTTGCTTGCTGGTATTGTTGGTATGTTGCTATTTGCCCTTTCAACTATTCTAGGTCTTAGTATTGTGGTGCGCTTATGCTTACAAGAAAGTATCTCTGCATCCTTTTACTTACTTACCGCTCTTGTGTTTTTGAGTAGTTTGCAAATGATCTTTGTGTCCATTTTGGGACAATACATTTCCAAAGATTATTTGGAAAATAAAAAACGTCCAATTTACATCATCAAAGAAAGTGACAATGCATGATTGCTAAAATACTAGTTGCTCTCACGCTATGTTTGCAAAGCATTCCTAGCCTTAAGCCAATCGAACAAAAAAGTTTGATGATTGTTGCACATCCAGATGATGAATCCATTTTCGCAGGTGATGAAATTCGTAAACAATCCTACATGATTGTCTGTTTAACCAATGGTGATCATCCCACACGTCGTAAAGAATTTCAGCAAATGTTAAAAGAAACCAACAATACGGGGATCATTCTTTCCTTTCCAGATAAAGTCCATGGTAAACGTAGCACTTGGTCGATGCAACAACATGAGATAGAAGCTTCCATCGAGAGTTACATAAGCATGTATCCTTGGAAAAAAATCGTAACGCACAATCCCAAAGGTGAGTATGGTCATCAACACCATAAGCTTACCAACCAAATGGTAACAACCATTGCTACACAACATAACCTAGAACAAAAACTGTATTACTTTTCCTACTTTACCCACAAGCAAAAACCAACCTATAAAAAACAGTTAAATAAAGAAGAACGACAAGCCAAACAGAAACTATTGGAAGTGTATGCTTCCCAAAAGAAAACCGTTCACAAATTCGATCACTTTATCGAATATGAACGGCTTGTTCCTTATCGTAATTTTTGAAACAATTGTTGAATCTCGTCTTTCCTTTGCGCATCTAGTTTTTCTAGATGCTTTTTTAAAATTGGATGCCAGTCACGCCCACTTTCCAATTTCTGCAAACATTTTGCATCAAGCGTTGGTGTTTGTTGAAACAAGAACTCTTCTGGATATACATAACGAACAAGTAGCGCTAGTGTCAAACTATCGAGTTGTTGGAAGTATGCAAGATACTCCGACTTTGTAAATATTGACATATCTAGTATATCCAAAACATCATGAATGGATAGTTTAGAGTTTTGCAACAGTTCGATTTTATCTTTACAATCTTGTACTCCTTTGATCTGCTCAACCACTTGTAAAAACGTATCGTTGTCTATGACATGATCAACTTGAAACTTTACTTGTTGTGTTTCTTGTACCTTGTAAATGATGAGTTGATCTAAGCTTTGATTTTGGATTCCAATTTCAAGTTCAAGTAGAAAACGCGCTTGAAACCGTAGACTGTACTGATACGTTGCTTCATCAACAAGCGTGGCAAAACGTTGATATGCAATGTTCACACATGTTGCGGCATCTTGTATTTTCAAGACAAGAAAACGTACTTCCGTCTCACTAAAAAGTAATTGGTTTGCATGTGGCAGTAAACAGGCAAAGAGTTGTTGGCGTAACAGTAATTCCATCACATTCAAACCCAAGACATGAATGCTAACGCCTTTTTGTCTTTCATACCAAGCAACTAGTGTTTTCATTTGGGCTTCGTAGCGATTACAAAAACATTGTTCAAGATAGAAACGATTGGCATACTCGCATGCCAAGTCCAGTCCTTGCAAGCCATACATGTGATGATCCAAAGCAAGTCCATCCAACAAGGGATAATCAAAGTCTTCTTTACATAAAGTTGCTTTGTAGGTCATGTCATAACCTTCAAGAAAGGTAAAGAATTGTCTGTGCACAACATCAAGATATCGTTCATTTTCCACTGGCAAGCGTTCGCATTTTATTTGCAATGCTTGATGTTGCAACGCTTTCATTTGTTGTTCCAATATAACGATACCTTGTTGGTAATATTCATAGATACGATCAGCTTGCAATAAACGCGGATCATCTTTGTATGTTTGTACATGATCCAAGGCATAAATCACACTGCGATAGATGTTTTTATACACATAAGTTGAGACGGTTGAACTTTTCTTTTGATTGTAGCTTATAACAAGCTTGGCAGTAATGTCTTGTAACACCTCTTTGATTGCTTGCACAGCTTCTTCACTTAGAAGTTTGGCTTGTTGAAGCTGCTTTAGCAAGCTAAGAAAAGAGATCGACTTATGCTTTGTTGAAATGAGTTGATTCATCATTTTGCCCTCACCTGTTGGATACACGCATATACCATTTCACTATGTATTTCACCAAAGTTAGCAAGATAGTGTTGATATAATAATGCAACCAGTTGCTCATCGTATAGCGTGGCTTTGATGTATTGACGAGTTGCATAATACGCATGCATAAAATCAGCAATACGTTCCACAAAATCATCTTGTCGAATATATGGAGAACTCGCGAGTGTTGTTGCAATTGTATATACGATTTGATGATTGATATCAACCAGTGAAAACTGATGACAACTTTGTTTTTGTCGCTTACATAAATAACGAATATCTTTTGCACGCAATTGATGTCCAGCAAGTGCAATTTCTTGATTTGTCGCTTCAAGTTGTGCAAGCTGTTGTTGGTTTAAATGTTGTGGTGTTTGTATCATACATGCCCTCCGTTTCTTCTTTATACGCCTGTTTACACACCATGACAAGTCTTGAAAAAAGTACCAAAATGTGGTAATATAACTATATAAATGAAGCAAAAAAGTAGAGCTTTTTTCCCAAGCAGGAAAACCCTCTACTTTTTTTATGTCTTTTATAGTTTATCAAACCTGTCAAGTCTACAAGTCTAATTCAGAAAAATCATGTTCGATGATTTCTTCTAAGATGAAGCTATGATCTTCATAGGAAAACTTCAACACTGCGCAATTGCTGACAAGCCCTTTCCATTTGATGTTTGAACGACTCGCATGCGCACGAATCATTTGCGCACAAGCTGCACCATGTGAAACCATCAATACGGATTCATGGTCATCTTGCTCCATAATCTCTGTAATGGTGGAAAGTAGACGTTGGCGAAAATCGACTTCTGCTTCTCCTCCATATTGCACAAAGAAATCTCCATATGGTGGTTTTGGATCCACCACATCATTGGAACCTTCCAAGCGACCAAAATTCCACTCTTTTAAACCGCGAATCCGTGTGTACGCTTCATCTGTAATAATTTCTAACGTATCACTAGCTCTTTCTGATGTTGATGCATAACAGTGATCAAAAGAAATTTTCGCATGTTGGAAATAGCGTTTGGCAATACGTGCTTGTGCTTTACCTAAATCGGTCAATGGTGAATCACTCCACCCTTGTTTCAGATGTAAGACATTGAACAAGGTTTGTCCATGTCTCATGAAATATAACGTTTTCTTCATATGCCTCCCTTTCAGACACACTTATTGATAATTTGTCTTTCTAAGCTCGCTTGTGTCTGTAAATATGTTGCGAGTTTTTTGACTTCACGGTATTCTACATACGTTTGTACAAGTATAGCATCAAGCTCTGGAATCAAGATTGGTGGAACTTGTTTACGTAAACAAAAATATATCATGCATAGTTCTGCAAGACTTTGGTTGCCATGGGTAAATGGTGCTAATTCACATAACTCTATGTACATGGTTGCAATTTGTTGGTACACACTTGCTTCTTTGCGAAACTTCTTTTTCTCAAAGGTTTCCAACAAACTGGCCACCATTTGTCTGGACGAATCACTTGTGTAGTTTACATGGATAGGTGCATCTTTGTATAATGTACGCGCGACTTCAAGCAATTCACTTTCACCCATCGTTTGTTTGGTATCAAGCACATGAAGCAATCTATCCATCGACCATTTATAGTTCAAGATTTCATAAATTTGTCGCGGTGAGACATAAATTAAAAAGTCTCCACCATTAAAAGCCAATGCATAGGTTTCGGTGTACGATAGATGGCTCCCTTGCTTCCGCAATGTATAAAAAACACTTCGTGAGACGAAGCTGCGATAATAGAGTTGATTTTCTTTAAGTAGTTGCTTGTAGTTCATTACTGTTATTGTACATGACTTTTCTACTTTTGTCCCTAGTATTCTGTCTTGTTTCTTGTCTTTTATCACGTAACTGCGTATATTGATAGTATATAGGAAATAAGATAACTATGAAATATTTTTTAGGAATTGATGGTGGAGGTACAAAAACAGCCTTCTTACTTACTGACGTCCAAGGACATGTCAAAGCAGCTTGCAAAATGGGAACCACACATTATCTACAAGTTGGTTTTGATGGTGTAACAAATACATTACACCAAGGTATTACGACCTGCTTGCAACAAGCAAATTTAACTGAAGCTAATATCTGTTTTGCATTTGTGGCACTTGCTGGCTATGGGGACATACAAACCGATTGTCCAAAATTACAACAAAGTGTTGCCAATGCACTTGCATCCATTCCTTTTCAAGTAGGTAATGATAATGAAAACGCCTTGGCTGGATCCCTTGCTGGTAAACCCGGCATTAACATCATCGCTGGAACAGGTAGCATTGGCATGGGCATCAATGAACAAGGTGAACACTTTCGCTCTGGTGGTTGGCATCATGCATTTCTTGGTGATGAAGGTAGTGCCTACTGGATTGCCAGCAACATGCTTCGACACTTTAGTCGTCAAAGTGATGGACGTGAAGCTCGTACCACCTTATACAACTATTTAAAAACAGAGATGCACTGGGATGATGATTCGCAAATGTTAAGTGATTGTGTAGTTAAGATGGACTACGATCGTGTCCAAATTGCAGCTTTGGCTAAACATGCTTACAACCTTGCCAGACAAAACGATCCCGTCATTCTTGGTATTTATGATGAAGCTGCAAAAGAACTCGCTGATATGATCAAAGCAATCTACAAAACTTTACATATGTCTCACGCGCTTGTATCGTATAGTGGTGGCGTCTTTCAAAGTGGCACCTACATTCTTACACCATTAAAGAAGTATCTAGCAGGGCTTGATATTGAGCTTGTTAAACCTATACTATCACCCGATAAAGGTTCCATTTTGCTTGCCATGAAAGCTGCAGGTCTCACAATACAAACAGACTGCATCACAACCTTACAACATGAACATGTATCCAAATAAAACAATCACCTAAGCAGATGATTGTTTTTTATTATTGTTGAAGCGGTGAAAACTTAGCATCAAAAACTTGCATGTAGTATGTGTTTTCATCTTCAAGCAAACGCAATGCTGCTTCTTTATCAACAACTAACCGAAGACCATAAACTTTTGATGCATGATGTTCAATGTTTTCCACTTCTTTGTTAATGACACCAATCATGTATTGCCCACTAATCACTCGATTGAGAAATTCGCTGTGATCTTTTAATAAGGTAAGCGAACTCTTGTATGTTTCTTGTAAACCTGCTGCTGAATAGGTGATGCCGCCACATAAGCCTGGATACGACTTTGAACAGACTTCTGTATATGTCATGGTTGAAAAGCCAATGGTCTGGCTACCATGAATTGCAGTCGCAAAATACTCAACATTAGCTTCCAATGAGCGTTCCGTAATGTATTGCACAATTTCATCAAAATCCATAGGTTTGACAAAGGAAACGGTTGTATCAACTAAAGCTGAATCCGGTAATTCTACTAGATCTTTTTTCAACTGTTCATCATGCATACGTTTTTCCGTAGCAGACAGTTCATATCTTTTTTCTTCCGCCTGCTCTTCTACTTCTTTCACATAAAACTGATTCATTACGTATGATACATTCAAATCGATTCGATCATGGTTGACTTTAATCGTTGTATCCGGTGCTCCATACACACTTGTTTCTAAATAAGAATAATAGGAACCATAATACTCATAAGACCCATAACCAAGATTTTTATATGCGCTATCACCAAACAACGGCATGTAGCGAACACCTGGATTTGCAACCGAGATGTAAACAGCGATGAGTTGTTGAAAATCATTTTGCATTTCTTCACTTCCATCCACATCGGGGTATTCATTGTAATATCCTTCAATTTTTTCACTGCGTGGATTGTAGTTTGTTGCTTCTTTAAGTTTTCCAAAGCCAAAGTAACCAGCACCAATCAGCAATGCGATAACCAGTGTATACACAACCATCCGTTTTAGAAAACTTTGATTCATTCCACGTTTAATTTTTTTAAACGTCCGTTGATCAACATGTGGTTCTTCCAACGACAATAAGTTATCTAGTTTTTTATCTTCATTCATAAAAGTTCCTCCTCTTTTGCAAACACAATTAGTTTTTGTTTCACACGATAGCGAATGGTTCGTATATAATCGAGAGTTAAGCCAAGTAAAGAAGCAATTTCTTCATCTGTTAGTTGTGATACTAACGACAACAACATCACGTTTCTTTCTTTATCAGGAAGTTGATAGATTTTCTTATACATCCAGCGTTTTTGTTCATCCTTAATGTAATGCTTGGTTGCATCATAGGGATCCACCAACCATTCCACTTGATATTGACCTTCATCCAACAAGTGGCGACGTTTTCGATACGAATCTATAAACTGATTTTTCAGAACACGAAACAACCAAGGTTCAACTTCTTTTTCGCTGGATAGACTAACAAATGCAAGTTTGATAAACGTTTCGGATACCAAATCTTCAGCACTTGCTTCATCCTTACATAACGACAAGGCAAAAAGAAACAATCGTTGATGATATGTTTGATATAAAATTTCTAACCAGCGATTTTCCATTGTTTCTCCCCTCTCATTTATACAACGAATGAACGCTTAATAAATGACAAAACTTTCTTATATTTTACATAAGAAAAAAACTAGTTTCCTAGTTTTTCCTTTATTAACGACACAAACATATGAGTTAATCGCTTATATCCACGCCATTTGCATCCTTAATATGCAAAATATATCCATCATTAGCGTATGTTACAATCATACCTTTTCGAGGTTTTGGTAAACCAATAATTTCCTCATTTAAAACAAGTTCTGGATAGCCACCTTTTTTGATGAGAAAGGAGCGTTCATCCTGAAATTCAATTACGGTTTCTGGCAACATACTTGCTGGAATTAAATTTTCAGTTGGCCCACACGGTTCGCATTCCATTTGTGTTTCTGTTTCAAACGTTCTTGATTCATGGCGAACCACACATCCTCACAAAAACATAAATGCAACAACACATAGCACTCTTTTCATATTCGTATCCCCTATTGATTCAATTATACTTATTTCTTTGTTTCATCTTTATGCATTGGATGATCTGGATTGAATAAAGAAGAATAACTATTCAAACGAACAAACAAATAAAACGATAACAATCCAATAAGCAAGACTGGTAAGAAGCGCTCGAAGTATGTTGTACTATCAACTGTGTGCAAAACAAAGCAAGCAACACTGTCATAAATCAACCAAATAAAACAACAAATAGAAATCAACATCAATACATACGTCCACTTATCTTTTACTACAATTACATTTTTCATACATAATCCCTTTCTGCTTAATACCTTTAGATACCACAAATCCAGACACACATATACACACTCTCTATATCTCTAGTATATCAAAATAATAGAAAAAATAGAATTTACTTCATACATATTAAGGTAACTTGCGTGTGAAACAAAAAAGTGAATTGCTTTATAATGTAAAAACAGAAACACAAGGTTCTTTAGTACTTCTCTACATTTTACAATAGATGTACTCAAGTTATTATTTACTCAGACTTCATAACTGTATTTCTTAGACAGATGTATTCTATACAGTGTGTGGTATTATAATTATAGAGAGTATCAATGTTTTAATTATCACTTATAATCTGGTATAAAACAAAGGATGATAGATTTATGAATAAAGAAACTAAAAAAATGAATAAAGAATGGGTTGAGAAACAAAAATCAATAGGAAAAGACTGGAGTGGCTATTATAAAGGTGGATTTATTGTCATGGCAATAATGATCGTATTATTACTTATCTATTTATTTACAAAATAATCAAAAAACAAGACGTGACGTTTCACAGATGAATAGGAATGAAATATTATGACTAACAAAAACACAAAAGACTTAAACAAGAGATCAATTAAACTGCAAGAAAACATGAACAAGGGTTGGAAAATAGGTCCAATCACAATAATACTGGTTATCCTATTATTCATTATGTTCATTGCAAGTTTTGGTTTTGGTTGGTGGGGCTAATTCGTTCGCAAAACCAACTGATATATGATAGGAGGAAAAAAGATGACATACGGGTATCCAATTGTGGGACTAACCGTTCAGGTTAGAAATCTTACAGATAAAAATATTAAAGATTTAGTATATGAATATGGAAATAAGGACAATTATATTAAGATTTCCGTAGATACAATTCAAGCTATGCAAATTGAAAAGTTTATCGTTGTAAACTCACATTTAAAAGAAACAAGTGACCTAATCTTTCATTTTGAAAGTAATGGAGAGTCTTTTGTGTTTCACAAAGTTGTACATCCATATACCACCAAACAATTGTTCCCTTGCTTCTTTGTGAAGATAGTTGAAAACAATCATCAACTCATTATCGAGGAAGATGAAGATGGTGAATACTTTTATAAACTTAATGGATAAACATGAAAAGAAACTAAGTGTTCGTAAAGCAATACATCATAAATTTATGTGATTATAGGAGGAATCTACGATGAAAAAAGAGAATAAGAAAATTGATAGTTACTGGGGACCAGAAGCAATGAAAGACAAGGTCGGTGATTATACTAACGGAAAACGTGATTCTATTTCACGAATTGTTATACTTTCTGTTGTTGGTGTGATTATTATTTGTGTGCTGCTTTATATAAGTTTCATCCAACCTTTATAATCAAACAGCTTAAGACCACGATCAAATATAAAAAAAGGGGCTGTGACACTTAGTACAGCTTCAAATCATAAAAATAACGCCTAAACTCGTAAGAGAATAGGCGTTATTTTTGGTATAATTTATTTGTGAAA
>LVZN01000012.1 GCA_001695645.1 Erysipelotrichaceae bacterium MTC7
AAGTATATCACATTCTCACGCACATTCACGTAAGGCTAATGTTTTATTAAGATATCTCTTAGCTTTATAATACGAAATGATCACTAATTTCCCCCTTAAAGTAATTCATCTTGTATGTGATTGATTGGAACGTTCCGAAAAAGCGTGTTGAATAAACAACCATTTTCAATTTTCATTATACCAATAGTTATAATTTACGCAAGTATATTTTATAGTTTTTTTGAAGTTGACACAATTTTTATACTGGTATATAAATAAAGTGAAGTGGATTACTAAAAAAACCACAAGGAGGGACTATGGAAAAAGCAACAATGATTGACTATATTCAAGAAAGTGCAGAGGTATGTCTAGCAAATATAAAACAGGGGAAAACATTGATTCAAAGTTTGTTGGATTGTTTTCTAGAATGGGAGTATGAAAAGATATTGATCATTGCAAGTGGCTCAAGTGCAAATGCAGCTGAGTGTGTTAGATATTTTATGCAAGATTTCTTATACTGCGATGTTGAGATTGTGAGTCCTTATACATTTACAAACTATACGAAGTATATAGACGACAAAACGTTTGTATTTACGATTAGTCAAAGTGGTGCAAGCACAAATACCATTGAAGCAATCAAGCGTATCAAAGCAATGAATCGCAAAGCAATTGTATTAACGGGTGATATTTGTAGCGATGTAGCTATTGCTGATGTTGTAGTTGACTATGGTGTTGGAAAAGAAAGTGTCGGATTTGTCACAAAAGGGGTCAATACACTGGCACTTTACTTATGCCTTTTTTCTTTACATACATCTTATCAGCTGGAATATTTAAGCATGCAAGGCATGCAAAAGTATATCAATCAACTCGAAGCGATTTATAAAGATCATCCCAAACTCACTAGTCAAGCAACTGCATTCTATAAGCAGCATCGAAAGGAATTTTTGGGAACTCGTACGTTAATAATCTGTGGAGTCGGACCAAACATGGGTACAGCTAAAGAAGGAGCCTTAAAGGTAACGGAAACAGTTAAAATACCGACCATAGCCTTTGAAGTTGAAGAATACATTCATGGACCAAATTTACAAATAAACCCTTCATATACGGTTATCTTTATTGACAATAATGATGTTTGTTCAAAACGCATACAAGATATTTGGAAAGCGACAACTTGCATTACAGATCGTAGTTATTTGTTATCTGCTCATGTAGATGGAGAGAACGTGTATACACTTGCGCATGAAGTTTTACCAAGTCTATCTGCACTTTCTTATCTTATCTTTTTTCAAGTGTTAGCATACCAGATGACAAACGATACCAACCAATGGAAAGACTATATTTTAATGGATGATTTCCAAAAAGTTGTAAAAAGCAAAACAAAATAAGAAAATGTGAAAATCAAAATTACGCGATAAATAAAAGGAAATTACAATATTTGAGATTTCCTTTTTATATTTTGTTAGTAATTTTTTCAAGAAAGCGCTTGCAAATATAAAAATCTACTGGTATATTGAAAATGTAAAGTGGATTAGCAAAGAAACCACAAGAGGGCCCAGAGGTTTCTGATAGGATACGCTTTATGTTTCATTATCGATTGATTGAGGAGGACAAAATGGAAAAAGAAAAAGTAACATTAGCAAAATTTGATGTAGAAAAATATCTTAAAGAAGGTGATGCAATTTATGCACAACGCGCAGAAGTTGAAAAAGTTGCAGATGAGATCGTTGAAAAAGGATTCAAAAACATTTTCTTTTTAGGAATTGGAGGAACATACGCAGAGTTTGATCCAGTTAAATACTTTATGGATAAATATGGTGATTTAGAAGTTTATTTAGTTGAAGCTGCTGAAATTAACGTTGCACGTCCTAAAAAGCTAACAAAAGATTCTGTAGTAATTACAGCAAGTGCTTCTGGAGATACAAAAGAAATCGTTGAAGCAGCTACTTGGATTAAAGCAGAAGGAATTGAAGTTGTGTCATTCACAAAACATGACAGCCCTTTAGGAAAAGTTTCAACAAAAATTATCCAAGCAGATGTAACAACAGGTATGTGTGAATACAGTTACTTGTTATTTGACTTATTGGCGTTACGTATTTTAAACAAAATGGGATTCTTCCCAAAATACGAAACATTTGCTGATCAAATGAAAGGAATCTTCAAAAACTTAGTTGCAATTCGCGAACAATTCGATCCAAAAGCTGAAGAGATTGCTAAGAAATACTACAACGAACCTTATAACATTTGGGTTGGTTCTGGTGCAACTTGGGGTGAAACATACTTGTTCTCAATGTGTATCCTAGAAGAAATGCAATGGGTACGTACAAAATCCGTTACTTCACCTGAATTCTTCCATGGTACACTAGAATTAGTAGAACCTGGAGTTCCAGTATTCTTGGTAAAAGGGGAAGATGAATACCGTAAATTAGACACTCGTGTTGAACGTTTCTGTCAACGTTTCACAGATAAATTGGTTGTGTTTGATACACAAGAGTACGCGCTTGATGGTATTGATGACGAATTCAGAGTCATCGTTTCACCAATGATTGCAACATCAATTCTTACAGAACGTTTAGCAGCGCACTATGAAACATACACAAAACATAACTTAAACTATAGACGTTACTACCGTCAATTCGAATATTAATCATGAACATAGAAGCAGTAATCTTCGATATGGATGGCGTCATCATTGATTCAGAACCCTATAATTTATATGAGTTTTATTGCTTTGCACAACAACATGGCATTATCTTACCCATGGAAGACTTACAGAAGATTATCGGGACTAGTCATGAAGTGACATGGAACTATCTTGCTTCTTGGTTACAGTTGGACAAAAATGCATTAGAAATGGATGCGTATTACCGAGAAACGTACCAGGGAGAAACATTCGATGTTACTGATTTCTTACAACCATATCTTAAATTCTTATTGAAAGAATTAAAAAAACGAAAGATGAAACTTGCCGTTGCTAGTTCCAATGATCCAGATATTATTGAACATGTGTGTAAAGAGAACGGTATAACATCTTACTTCGATTCTATTGTGAGTGGTCGCATGTTTACAAAAAGTAAGCCAGATCCTGAGATTTATTTATATACCTTGCATGCACTTGGTGTAAGTGCAAATAAGGCAATTGTAATTGAAGACTCACAAGCAGGTATCGAAGCTGCAAAACAAGCTGGAATCACCGTGATAGCGATTAAAGACCATCGCTATCACATTGACCAGCATCAAGCAGATTATCTTGTTGAAGATTTGTTTGAAGCGTATCAACTAATTACAAATCTCGTATAAAGGAGTAGAGCAAATGAATGAATTGTGTGCAATGAATGGACATTATCGATTCTATCAACTGGAAACTTTCTTTGAAAAAGTAGCAGCTATAGGATTCAAAAAAGCTGAAATATGGACCGGACCTCATCATTATTTCATGGATTATCAAGGTTATGAGGATATTGGTAAATTACAGACATTGGAAAAGCAATACGGTGTGAAAATTGAAGTGATTTGTCCAGAACAAACCAACCCAAAACCAAACAACATGGCAACAAACAATCCACAAGCACAAAAGCGTGTGGAAGCATATTTCAAAAATGCAATTGATGTAGCCAGTCAACTACAAGCAAAATTTGTCCTAGTTACAAGTGGGTGGGCATTTCTTGATGAACCAGTCGATGAAGCATGGAAGCGTAGTGTAGCTATGATGAAAAAACTGACGGCATACGCAAGTCAAAAACATGTACGTTTAGCGATTGAAGCGCTGCAAAAAGATGAATCAAGACTGGTGAATTCCGTTGCTAGCTTACAAGCATATTTACAAGATGTAAATGATACGAACTTAGGTGTTTGCATTGATTTTGGGGCAATGGCAGGAGCAAAGGAAACCATCGAGGATTATTTTAAAGTATTTGGTAAACGAATTGTTCATGTTCATTTCGTTGATGGTAAACCGGTTGGACACTTAGCTTGGTCGGATGGATCAAGAAATATGCAAGTGGACTTAAAAACCTTGGATACGTTTGGATATGAAGGTTTGCTATCACTAGAAAGTGTCAATTCCATTTATTTTGAAAAGCCATACGTTGCAGATCAAAAAACAATGAAGCAATATCAAGAATGTAGTAAGGAGTAGAAAGATGAGACATTACATAATAGCATCACATGGAACATTTGCAAAAGGAATTTATGAAAGCATTAAGATCATTATTGGTGAACAAGAAAATGTAACTATTATTAATGGTTATGTGGAAGACACAAATATTGAAAAACAAGTGAAAGAGACGTTTGATCGTATTCCAGAAGAAGCAGAAATCGTTGCTTTGACTGACGTGTTTGGTGGAAGCGTAAACAACGAGTTTATGAAGTATATCCAACGAGATAACTACTATTTAATTACGGGTATGAATTTGCCGTTGTTAATGCAAGTATTTCTAGCAGACCCAAGTGTGGATATTGCCACAACACTTGATCAAATAACAAGCAGTGTTGATACGGCACCAACGTTTTGCAACAAATTATTTAACGATGTGAATGATGATGACGAGTTTTAAAGGAGGATTTTATAATGATTAAACTAGTAAGGGTAGATCACAGATTATTACATGGACAAGTGGCATTTTCTTGGACAAATGGAGTCGGAGCAGACTGTATTTTAGTTGCTAGTGATTCAGTGGTTAATGACGATGTATGGAAAACCACTTTAAAACTTGGAAAACCTTCAGGTTGTAAATTGGTAATTAAGGATATGAAAAATTCTATTGAAGCAATCAATAGTGGAGTAACAGATAAATACAAATTAATTATTGTTGTGCAAAGCATTGAAGAAGCCCAACAATTGGTGGAAGGCTGTCCATCAATTCAAAGTATTAACTTAGGAAATACGAAAGAAGAAGGTGACACAAGAGCATTGAGTAAACAAATTTTTGTGACACAAAAAGAAGCAGACATTCTACAATCATTTATTGATAAAGGACTGGAAGTAGAAATTCGTCCGTTGGTAGATGATAAAAAAATACTTGTCAAAAACGTACTATAACTATAGACAGGAGGGAAGACAATGTTGTTAGAATCAATTTTATTGGGTCTAGTTGCTGTATGGGGAGTGCTGGATTACCAATTTGGAACATTATATACATTTAGACCAATTACGACTGGTCCAATTGTAGGGTTAATTTTGGGTGACTTCGAAATGGGGATAACAGTAGGTGCCAGCCTAGAATTAATCTTTATGGGTGCAATTTCGGTTGGTGCATATATACCACCAGATGTTGTTGTTGGTGGAATTTTAGGAACTGCTTTTGCAATCACAACAGGAGCAGGAGTAGAAACAGCAATTACGCTTGCAATGCCAATTGCTTTAATTGCATTATCAATTAGTAATTTTATTGCAGCTTTAACACCAGCATTTCTAAAAATAGCTGATGATGCTGCAACCAAAGGTGACTCGAAAAGAATTACCAAAGTTCACTGGTTGATGGGGGCTTTTGGAGTAGTAGAAAAATTCTTACTAGTTTCTTTATCGTTCTATTTTGGAGTAGATGCTGTACAAGCAGTCATTGGTTCAATTCCTGAAGTTGCAATCAATGGAATGGCGATTGCTGCTGGTATGTTACCAACACTAGGATTCGCGATGTTAATGCGTATGATCCTAAACAAAAAACTTGTACCATTCTATTTCTTAGGATACACATTAACTGCATTTTTAGGAATGCCTGTACTAGGAGTTGCAATTATTGGTGTAATTATCGTGATTGAGAAATTTGGCTTCTTAGATAACAGTAAGAAATTTGCCACAGCAGATGGCGTACAAGAGGAGGACATGGATGATGACGACTTCTAATCAAAATACAGTAGAAAACCAACCATTAATCACAAAAAAAGAACTGACAAGAATGTGTTTCAACACTGGAGCCCTTGGAATGGAGTACTCTTGGAACTATCCACGTCAAATGCACATGGCATTCTTATTGATGATTGATAAACAACTTAAGAAAATTTACAAAGACAATCCAGAGGGATATGCAGAAGCATTAACACGTCACATGGAATTCTTTAACATTACACCTCAGCTTGCACCATTTGTTGGTGGGATTGTTTTATCAATGGAAGAAGAACGTAACAAAGGACTGATCGATGGTAGTGCAATTAGTGGAGTAAAAGCTGCACTAATGGGGCCACTTTCAGGAATAGGGGACTCTATTTTCTTAGGATGTATTCGAGTGATTGCACTTGGAGTTGGACTTTCATTAGCACAACAAGGAAATATACTTGGACCGATTCTGTATTTCTTAATTTATAACATTCCTGCATTCTTGGTTCGTGTGTTCGGTGCACATTTGGGTTATGACTTAGGATTTACATACCTACAAAAAGCACAAGCAAACGGTACAATGGATAGACTCATGCATGCTGCAGGTATTCTTGGAATCATGGTTATTGGTTCAATGACTTGTGATATGTTCTGGGCAGAAGTATCTTTGAAAATCGGTAGTGGTGAAACAGCACAAACCTTACAAGAAATTTTAGATGGAATCATGCCTGGCCTTGTTGGTCTAGGTGTAACATGGACATACTACTGGGCACTAGGTAAAAAAGTGGGACCAGTAAAACTTATCTTATTAACTGTTGTATTTGGAATTGTAATGGCATACTTCGGCATCATGGCTGCATAGAAAAACATGATCAACAAGTATATCGATTATATACAAGATCCAAACGATACGTATCAAACGTATTTAGAAAAAGCAAAAACGTACAATGTTCGTTGCATCTTTGCCGAAGAAGATCAATTAGAACAAACAAGAGCGTTTTTACAAGATAGCAATATTATCGTTGCTGGAGCAATTGATTTTCCTGAAGGAAAGATGACCTTGGATGAAAAGTTAGAAGAATTCAAGCGGTATGCTACTTTAGGATATAAAGAAATTGATTATGTATTAAATCAAGAACATATTGAGAATCGTAATTTTGATGCCATTCTTGATGAATTGGTTCAAGTTGCTTATTTCTGTAAACAACACAACATTGTGGATAAAGCAATTGTTGAGATGTGTAAGTTGGATGATACTTCCAAAGAAAAAGTTTGCCAATTAGCAAATATTGCAAAACCTGTCTTCTTAAAGACTTCGACAGGTCGCAGTTTTGGTGGAGCAACACTCGAAGATGTGAAGTTGATGAGAAAGACCTTAGACAATCAAATACAGATTAAAGCAGCCGGTGGTATAAGAACATACCAAGATGCAAAATCATTTGTAGAAGCTGGAGCAAATGCCTTAGGTGCAAGTGCTGCCATCGCTATCATTGAAGGCGAAAAATAAATAAAACCGGCATGCGTTGGCATGTCGGTTTTTTGAAAGGAGGAATGCATGTCTACATATAAAATGAGACATATAAAAATAAGTAAACCGTTTCTAAAACGGGTTCTATATTTAGCTTTACCAGTGGTTATCCAACAACTGTTAGTCAACTTACTAAGTATTGCTGATACAGTAATGATTGGAGGGATAAGTGAAGAAGCCATAAGTGCAGTGACTGTTGCCAATAAGTTTTTCTTTATTTTCAATCTAGCAGTCTTTGGCTTAGCCAATGGAGTCGGTATATATATTGCACAGTACTTTGGAGCAAAAAATCACACAGCATATCATCAAACCTTTCGCTTTGGTTTACGTGCATGTTTTTGGGTTGGATTAGCATCAACAATTTATTTATGCATTTTTCCTAGAAGTGTAATTACCATCTTTGTAAGTAAGCAAAGCACGATTCAACTTGCATTAGAGTATTTAGAAGTTGTTCGTTTTTCCTACATTCCATTTGCCTTAACAATGATGATCGCAGTCGCTTATCGTGTAATCGGTTTACCAAAGATTCCTATGCTAAGTGGAGCGATTGCGTTTGTAAGCAATGTCCTGCTTAACTATGTACTAATCTTTGGTCATCTTGGATTTGCACCTTTAGGTGTACAAGGTGCAGCATTAGCAACAATGATTTCACGATTTTTAGAGCTGGGATTTTTAATGATTTTACTTTTCCAAACCAATGCAACCTTACACATAAGGAAAGCAGTTGGCAAATTAGGTAGTGAAGCTAAGTCCAATATCATTAAGAATACAATTCCGTTAATTTTCAATGAGATTATCTGGTCTGTAGGTTTAAGTGTTGTATTTATGAACTACTGTTATGTAAACGAGGCTTTTATACCTGCACTTACAGTAGTGGATAATGTATCGAGTCTAGTTTATGTTGCTTTTGCCGGATGTGCAGCAGCTACTGGGGCGATTGTAGGGAATGATCTAGGAGCCAATGAAATGAATGAAGCAAGAAAAGACTCACTGCGCTTAATCAAAATTGGGCTTGCTATCTATATCGTAGGAAGCGTGCTCGTGTTGGCATTAACCCCGGTGATACCGAAAGCCTTTTCGCTCGGTGCGCAAAATACAAAAATGGCGATTATTCTACTTATCATAAAAGCGATGGTTATGTGGACACAAGGCTATGCGGAAACGTGCTACTACATTTTACGCGCTGGAGGTGATACAAACTCTGTTCTTGCTATTGATGGCTTGTTTATTGTATTTGGTCCCACATTGCTTAGTGTCCTAACAACACGTATCTTACACTTAGATTTAATTTGGGTATTTGCATGTGTAGAGGGTGTAAATATACTGAAGGTATTTATTGCGACTCATTTTTATCACAAAGAAAAATGGGTAAAGAATATTACATTAAAAGAGGAGGGAAACTGTGGATGAGCATAGTCGACTGAAACTTCATGCCAATGACGGATTTCATCGTTAACGTTTCTTCAATAAAGCATATGAAGAAAGGAGAAAAACGATGCATATACGAGATTTTACACAACAAGATAAAAATATTTATTTTGAGATGTCACAAGATTTTTATAGTGGGTTTGCAACACTGGAAGAAGGAACAATTGAACAGTATGAAGCAACCTTTAAAATGGTGATGAAAAACTCTCCATACGTAAGAGGATTAATTCTAGAAATGGATCAGCAAATTGTAGGTTATGCTCTTTTAGGATTTTTTTGGAGTAATGGAAATGAGAGTATTACCATTTTGATAGATGAACTTTATATTTGTCCACAAATGCGTGGGAAGAATTGTGGTCGAAGGTTTTTCAAATGGTTGGAAGCAAACTATGATATCGATGATTATACATTCACTTTGGAAGTAAATCCACGCAATGAGAAAGCATTAGCTTTCTATGAAAAAATGGGATATAAGCGTACGGAATATATCGTAATGGAAAAATACTAGGAATTAAGCAAAGAGGTACATCTTCTTTGCTTTTCATTTACGATACATAAAGTTCATTAGTTACATAAAATCAATTTGTTGGCCTCCTCTTTTTGTTTTGATGTGGTATAATGAATCCGTAAAGAGGTTGTAGGATGAAATTATTAACATTAGACATTATTGTCTGCAATGAAATTAAATATTTGATTGAAAACACACCACTTCAAGAAGGTGAAAAATTACCAAGTGAGCGTGAGTTAACAGAGCGATTTGAAGTTCAACGCGGAACGGTGCGAACAGGACTGAAATTGTTGCTACAAGAAGGTTGGATTTGCGCAAAAGAAAGAAGTGGATATTTTGTTGCACCTCGGCGAATTGAAAAGAATGTGTATCGCATTTCTTCAACATCACAAACCGTTGCAGAAATGGGAAAAAAACAACGTTTGAAGCTGTTGTCAATTTCACGTCAAGAGGTGGGAAAAGATTTATCATTGAAGCTTAAGCTGCCAATAGGAACCAAGTACTATGCAATTGAACGTATACGTTATGTGGATGATGAAAAAGTTTCTTTGGAAACATCGGCTGTACCTTATAACGTAGCACCTGATTTAGATAAGAAAGATTTAGAGAGTCATTCATTATATGATGTGCTTGAAGATGATTACTTAAATAACATTGCGTTTTCTGAACAGGAAATTATTGTTGTCGAAAGTGATGAGTATCTAGCAAAGGCATTATCAATTCCAACTGGTCAAAAATTGGTTAAACAGCAGGGACTTGTTATGTCAAAAGAAAAAGAACCGATTGAATACATCGAGGCATATATGCTGATGGATCGATTCGTATTTGTGAATAATGATTTATTACCAAAGAAAGGAAGAAGCTAGTATGGATTATCGGATGCCGATTTATATCCAAATTAAGGATGCGATTATCAATAAAATTAATCATCAAGAATACTTACCCGGTGAAGCTATTCCTAGTGAAAGAAAACTAGCTGAAATGTATCAAGTCAATCGAATGACGGTAAAAAAAGCTATTGAGTCATTGGTTGAGGAAGGGTATTTATTTCGTATCCATGGAAAAGGGACTTTTGTACAAAGAAAGAACTCACAACGTTTGATTCTAGGTGGTGAAGATGCTTATGGAATTAGTGCTTTATTGCGTGAGCAAGGGGCTCATACAAAAGATATTGTACTAGAAAAAGGGATGTTAAAAGCATTCAACTATCTTGGTTCAAAACTAGAACTTGCTAAGTATGAAGATGTATATTTGATTCATCGTTTACGTTGTGCAAATGATGCACCATTTGCAATGGAATATTGTTATTTGCCATTTAAGTACTTTGAAGACGTTGATGAACACAACTTTGAACATGTTTCTGTTTATGATTACATGGAACGAAAGGGACGTTTCCCTCATAAATTTAAACAGCGGTTAATTATCATTGAAGCAGATGAGAAACTTGCGAAACAAATGGGAGTAAAAGAAAACGATTCACTGTATTATTTTGAATATATTGGTCAAGACAATGAAGGACATATTGTTGAGTACACTGAGAGTTATCTGCGCTGCGACAAAGCCGTATTTACATACGAGGCAATTCGTTAAACTAAAAATGAAAAAGCAAATGAAGGCTGTTCGATGAGGAACCTGATCATTTGCTTTTTTAGTGTTTAATACTTTGAAAAAGTGATAAAGCTATGCTGGAAAAGAATAAGTCGTATCTTGAATTCATAATAACAGTAAAAACTTAAAATCAAGTAATTGTATTTGTATAGCAAACTGTATGTTCACATACAATTCAGAGAGGAGAAGCTTAATGAAATAGTAAGGACTTGCTAGATTTGTTATAATTTAGAAAAGGGATAATACTCGAAAGGATATGTATGTTAAAACTTAAAAACATCCGAAAGTCGTATAAAACACAGGATTTTGTGCAAGTTGCGTTGGATGATGTAACGGTTTCGTTTCGCGACAATGAGTTTGTTGCAATCTTAGGACCAAGTGGTTCTGGAAAAACGACCATGTTAAACATCATCGGTGGACTTGATCAATATGAATCAGGTGACTTAGAAATCGACGGGATATCAACAAAAAAATACAAATCATCGGATTGGGATACCTATCGTAACAATCGGATCGGTTTTGTGTTTCAAAGCTACAACTTAATTCCACATCAAAGTGTACTGGCAAACGTAGAACTTGCCTTAACCATCAGTGGAGTTTCAAAGAAGGAACGTCACCAACGTGCGCTTGCTGCTTTAACTGAAGTGGGGTTAGCAGAACATGTAAAGAAGTTACCAAGTCAACTTAGTGGTGGACAAATGCAACGTGTTGCAATTGCAAGATCACTTATCAACAATCCAGAAATCCTATTAGCTGATGAACCAACTGGAGCATTGGATACTAAAACCAGTGTACAAGTTATGGATTTACTCACAAAGATTGCAAAAGATCGTTTGGTCATTATGGTTACACATAACCCAGAATTGGCAGAAGATTATGCAAATCGAATTATCAATCTGCGTGATGGAAAAATCGAGAGTGATAGCAATACAGTAACCCCTAAAGAAGAAGCTCAGGTAAAAACAGCAAAGAAACCACGAAAAGTGAATATGTCACTGTTTACGGCTTTGTCACTATCATTTAGTAACCTTCTATCGAAAAAAGGTCGAACGTTTATTACTTCGTTGGCTGGTTCCATAGGAATTATTGGAATTGCGGCAATCTTGGCATTAGCAAGTGGTATTAATGCATATATTGGTGACATTGAAGAAGATACAATGAGTATGTATCCGTTGACGATTCAAACCTCTGGTGTTGATATTACAAGTTTCTTAAGCAATGCACCAGCAAGTAGCGATGAAAATCAAAACAAATCAAAAGGTGATATCGGTATTAATAATGTGTTCCAAACGATGTTTAGTTCACAAAATAAAAACGATTTAAAATCCTTGAAAGCGTATATTGAAAACAATCCAAATAAAATTGATCCATATGTAAAAAGTGTGCAATATACCTATGATGTTACCCCACAAATTTACTTGGGGGATAGTTCATCGAGTGTTTCGCAAGTAAGTCCAGATGCCTTAATGGCATCTTATGGATTTTCGTCAACATCAGGTATGAATGCAGTCATGGGAAGTAGTGTTTCCATGATGAATAACTTCCATGAATTACCCGGTGACAGCAGTATGTACGATGAACAATACGACATTAAAGCGGGAAGATGGCCGACCAAATATGATGAAGCAGTTATGGTGTTATCAAACAGTGGTCGCATCTCGGATTATATGTTGTATTCTCTTGGCATCAATGATCGTGAAAAACTCAAACAAATGCTGGATGCATTTGTGAATGATCCTACAAAACAACTTGCCTTGGACAAATCCAATCAAAAAATTGATTATGATGATATACTTGCGGCAAACTTAAAAGTAATCAATCCATCAAGTAAATACGTTTATGATGAAGAGTATAAAGTTTGGTTAGATAAATCTGATGATGCTACGCATATGAAGCAGGTTATTCAGGAAGGAACCAATTTGAAAATCGTTGGTGTTGTTCAACCTGACCCTGATGCGAATGTGACATCATTGTCGATGGGAATCAATTATACACCTGCATTGATTAGTCACTTGATTGATGAGGCATCAAATCAAAAACTGGTAGAAGCACAGCTTGCAACACCAACAGTAAATGTATTGAGTGGAAAATCATTTGCGATTGAAACAGAAGAGAACCGTCAAAATCAATTCGATGTTTCTTCTTTATTTTCGGTGAATGAACAAGCAATACGTTCTGCATTTAACATTGATACTTCAAAATTGCAATTTGATACGTCATCTTTGTTTAATTTTGATATTTCTAATATAGAACTTCCACCAATGGATATAAGTGGTTTAACTGCACAACTTGCAGGACAGGTACAAATTCCAACAGACCAACTGACGTCGATATTTACAGGTGTATTGGAAGATTTCATCGCTGAACAAGTCAGTGCAGGAGTTAGCGATCCTGCAGAATTTATGCAAAACTTAGCAGCGTATTTGAATCGGGCTGATGTGCAACAAAAAGTCAGCAATCAATTGCAAAGTGTAATTACAGATTCTGGCGTAAGTGATCAAGTTAGCAGTGTGGTGCAAAACTACATGGCAACAACGATGCAAAGTTATATGACAGAGTTGTTTGCATCGGTGCAAGGACAAATTCAAAAACAAATGGAAAGTGCCATGGCACAACTTCCATATCAACTACAAAACGCCTTAACCATTGATACAAGTGCCTTGCAACATGCTTTTAGCATCAATGTGACTGAAGATGATATGGTGGATTTAATTATGGCGATGATGAATCCAAAAGAAACATCTTTTGAAAACAATCTAAAAACATTTGGTTATGCCAATAAAGAAGCACCAAATCAGATTAATATTTATCCAAAAGACTTTACGACAAAAGAGCATATCATCTCATTCTTAGATACTTACAATAACAAAATGAAAACCGCAGGTGATGACAACAAGGTGGTTCGCTACACGGACTTGGTTGGAACACTGATGTCATCGGTAACTGATATTGTGGATACGGTAAGTTATGCATTGGTTGCTTTTGTGGCAATTTCACTAGTAGTATCTAGTATTATGATTGGTGTCATTACCTATATTTCTGTTTTGGAACGTAAAAAGGAAATTGGAATTTTACGTGCGATTGGGGCAAGTAAGCGGGATATCCGTCGTGTTTTCAATTCAGAAACGTTGATTATCGGATTTACTGCTGGTGCCATAGGAATCATAGTTACCTATCTTATTAGTATTATTGCCAATATCATTGTCTATGACAAAATCGGGATTGCCAATATTGCCCAACTATCACCAATTGCCGCAGGTATCTTGATTTTAATCAGTATGTTTTTAGCGTTTATTGCAGGACTGATTCCTTCATCTGCAGCTGCTAGAAAAGATCCAGTAGAGGCATTACGAAGTGAATAAGGTAAAGCGACAAATCCTTGGTTTTGGCGATAGCATCATCACAGGAATGAATGATGAAGTGCATGGTGGTTGGTTCAATCGCCTGAAGCAGGGATTGTATTCTTCAGGTGAGAACACCTCATTTATGAACTTTGGTGTTCCAGGTCAAATAACTGCAGAACTATTACAAAACTTTGAGACTTTGATACAGACACATAAAGTTGAAGATGCAAAACTTACCATCATCCTTGCTACAGGAGTCAATGATTCACAAATCTTTGGTGGCAAGTATCGTGTAACAGTGGAAGCGTTTGAAGAACAGTTTATCGAACTAGTTAGAAAAGCGTTAAACTATACAAACGATGTATATGTGATTGGACTGACTCATGTGGATGAAGCAAAAACAAACCCCATCATCTTTCACTCACAAATGTGTTTTAGAAATGATAGAATTCAAGCGTTTGATACCATTATCAAAGAAGTTTGTTTGAGTAAGAAGGTCTGTTATATTCCGCTGTCTGGTTTGCTTGCAAAGATAGAACTTACTGATGGGTTACATCCTAATAGCAAAGGACATGAAAAGATATATCAACGCATACGACAATATATGAGATAAGAGACTTTTTATGAGTCTCTTTTTGCTTGTTTGCAGGATGATTTGAAGTTATTTCAAGATTGGCGTATATTTATAGGTGAAGTTTTTTTCTGTTTAAGGGGGAGTAATTGTGGAAAAAGATACGATAGAACAGCTCAAACGCACCAGACTGTATGGATTATCACTAGTTGGTGAGGGAATTTTGGTTGGTCTTGTTGCTGGTTTAGTTGTTGCCTGTTATCGTTTAGCACTGACGCATGCAGATACACTGCGAAATTCCATCATTGAAGTAGCAAGTTTGGATCCACTAAAAATGGCATTATGGTTTTTGGTGCTAATCATACTAGCGATCGTCGTGTATGTGCTCGTAAAAAAAGAACCCATGATTTCAGGTAGTGGAATTCCACAACTCGAAGGGGAGATTGTTGGTGCCATTCAGCAAACATGGTGGAAAGTCGTATTCGCAAAATTTAGTGGTGGATTACTTGCTTTGTTTGGTGGGTTGGCACTAGGAAGAGAAGGACCATCCATTCAACTAGGGGCAATGATGGGTAAAGGTGCTGGACAAGTATTAAAAAGTAGTCAATCGCGACAACGTTTCTTACTCACTTGTGGAGCAAGCGCAGGTTTGTCTGCAGCCTTTCATGCGCCACTAGCCGGTGTCTTGTTTTCTTTAGAAGAAGTCCATAAAAACTTCTCAATTTCTTTGCTTGTTGGAGTCATGGCTTCATCTTTGACTGCTGACATGCTTACGTCCCTTTTAATAGGTGAAGAAGTCGTTTTTCATATTCCGATTGTAGATAACATTCCACATGAATCCTATGGTTACATCATTTTACTTGGTCTTATTCTTGGTTTGGGTGGTGTATTTTATAACTGGTTTACACTACAGATGCAACAAGCCTACCAAAAACTAACAAAGATACCCGGTTTTATGAAAATGATGATTCCTTTTGTAGTAGCAGGTGTGTTAGCTTTCACAAGTCCAGAACTACTAGGAAGTGGACATAACTTGATCGAATTGTTAACCTCAAAAAATCTCATGGTATCAACCATGTTGTTTTACCTGGTTGGTCGTTTTATATTCTCTGGAGTATCCTTTGGCTCAGGTGCGCCCGGTGGTATTTTCTTTCCTTTGTTAGTGATTGGAGGATTTATTGGTGGTCTGTTTGCCAGTCTTGCTAGTACGCATCTAGGTCTGGATCCTGGATATCTCAACAACTTTGTGGTACTTGCTATGGCTGGTTATTTTGCTGCAATAGTGCGTGCACCACTAACTGGAATTATCCTTTTGTTTGAGATGACGGGTTCCATGAATCAAATGTTGTCGTTATCACTAGTATCTATTGTTGCCTATCTTGTGGCTACTTTATTAGGTAGCGAGCCAATCTATGAAAGCTTGCTGGATCGCTTACTGCATAAACAAAAAAGTGATGACGTTCAAGTTAGTTATAAACCTGGGGAAAAGATGATTGTTTCATTTGCGGTAGAAGCAAACTCAACTTTTGATGGAGCAAGCATTAAGCAAATTGCGCTACCTGAACATAGTTTGATTGTGAGTATTCAGCGTGGTATGAATGAAATCATTCCTAATGGAGATACGCTTGTGTTAGTTGGTGATTTGCTCATGGTTATGACAAGTAAAGATCAACAAGCAGAAGTGGATGCACACATGCGAAAACTCGTGCAGGAACAACGCAAATGATAAAAAAACATTCCTTTGGTATCACAGAGGAATGTTTTTACTTTGTATATTTCATAAATAAGATATGGTAAGATAAAAGTGTAAATAGGGGTCCAAGTTTTTATTTCATTCAATAATGAATGAAACGATACGTTAAAAAGTGTTGAGGAGGGAATATATGGTGCTTGTTAGTTGGAAAAATGCATTTGCATCTCATCTTTTAGCACGAGGTGAAATGTATTTTAAAAAAGGTTTAGTTTCGACTGTCGAAAGGAAAGGTGATAGGTATGAAGCCAATGTTTATGGAACGAGCACCTATGACACGTCTGTGGTAGTTAGCGATGAACTACTTACAGATGCAAAGTGTAGTTGTCCAAGTTTCAAGTTTGGAAATTTATGTAAGCATTTAGCTGCTTTATTATTTGAATTGGAAGATGCAAAAGTAATTCCTATATATGTAGACATGAATTTAAAAGTTGACATATTTGTGGAAAAAGACAAAACAAGCACAAACTATGCTAGATATAAACTACGTAAAGAGAATCCGTTTCAGAAGATACAAAAAAGAAATGCAATCACAAATTTGCATACATTTGAAATGACGTTAGAATCCATCCATGATTCTTTTATTGATTATGATGAGGATTACATTGATGATGAAGCCAGTGAGTTTTATGCGGAAGAAGTATTAGAAGAAACCACACGTAGTGTATATGTTTTACTGGAAGAAAACCAAATACGAAAAGCATATGAACTTGTGATGATTGCCTTAAAAAGGCTTTCGTATAGTGATGCATCTGATGCGTTTGGTTATTTAGAACAAACGAAACAAGCGTATTGTGAATTACTATATCAAGTGATTCACAAAGCAAGTATAAAAGAAAAAAAAGAATTATTGATGCTCATTGATGAATTTTGGAAAGATAATATATGCACTCTTGATGATGTGTATGTAATTGCTTTACTGGAAGAAGCCTTTGATGAGTTATTGATTCGAGAACGATTGCATGTTCTAGAAAATTTTCTTATGTCGTATGTTGATGAAAACAGAGGATACCGAAAAAATGAAGTAGCAGTGTTGTGGTTTTTAGCTCTAGAGAAATTACTTACGAAGATAGGTCATACATACGAGATTGATCGAATTTATGAACAGTATAGTAAAACGCTAGAAATCAAGGTATATCGATTTTGGCAGTTGTTGGAACAACGAAAGGATGAACAATTGATTTCGTACCTTGAACAAGAAGTGGAGAATTTTGATTTTATCGCAAACATAGTGCAATATGCGAATCAAATAAAAGCCTGTTACAAGCGACTAAAGCGCGAAAATGATTATTATGTATTCGTCCAAAAAATACTATTCGATTTAAATGTCGGTGATTATACTATGTATCGTGATTATCGGAGTCAAGTTAGTTTATTTTGGTGGGAGCATCAAGGTTACAACATGGTAAAAAAACTGAAATTTATGGAAAGACCACGCGTGTATATACAAGAAGGAATGTATGATTTATTGCTTGATTATGCGCGAGGATTGCCTAATCAAGAAATGGATTATTATGTTGATATTTTAAAAGAGATATATCCACAAGAACTACTAGAGTATTATGAACAAGAATTTATTCGTTTGTCTACACCGCGTACTAACGAATATGGAATTCCGCCTATCATCCACACATTGCGTATGTTGCAACGTATTGATGGTGGTAAACAAAAAGCAAAGAAGTTGATTCAAATATATGCAATGAAGTATCCAAATCGCAAACGTCTAAACCAAGAAATGCAAGTGTTTGAAAACCAATACTTGTAATATATATAAGGGAGATCAATCATGAAATTAATGGACTATGTTAACAGTATAGAAAAAGAAGAAGTATACGAAATGTATGCGAAGTTAGTCAAAAAAACGAAAGCTTATCATAATATTACAAGAAAGCAAATGGCACAAAATATAATAGATGTCTATGCAACCTTTGATCAAGAAATGTTTGATCGGTTTATCAATACGGAGGAGTATAAAATATTGTATCATGCATTGAAGCAACCGTACGATATGCCACTGTTAAATACTGCTGTAGATACACTCATGGACAAAGGGATTTGTCACGTTTACTTCAACAAGCAAAAACAAAACTTGGAGATTCAAATCTTTGATGAGTTTGTTCCTATGATCAAAACATTTGTAAAAACAGAAAAGCCGTCAAAAAAGATGCAAAAAGAAAGTGATTTCTATTTTGCATTGGTCGGCTATGTGTTTTCACAAGCTGCCTGTCCACTCAATGTGACAATGAAGAATCTTGCAAGTTTACTTGACTGTAGTGAACTGGAATTGGAACATTGGTTTTTAACTTCAAAATCGATGCCGTTCGTGATAAGTTTGATTAATGATGACACCATGTTTGAAGATGATTCATATCATTTGGTACTAAATAACTTAACTGAACAGTATACGGAAATACTTGATGCACGCGATCAACTTGGCGATGATTTTCCCATTCTACTTTTAAGTTTAAAAGAATACATTGAACTTGGAAAGACGTATTTATCATACTGGGACCTAAATGTTAAAAAATTCATCAAATATTTGGAAAGTATAAAGAAACTTCCACTGTTTCGTGGCGATTTACTCAACATCTTTATTGACTTGACAATGTTTTCCATGAAGTCAGATCGTTATATGGAATATTTAGTAGCGCAATTTGAACAACATTATCCAGATAAGGATAGTGAGAAATTTATGAAAATCATGGATAAAGCATTTATGAATTCAGTGTCGGCAATGTTAGGCGCGAATAAACCAATTGAATTTATGATGTTGATGGATGGCAAAAAAGAATCAAAACAGCAACACGCGCATCTAAGTGAAAGTGATGCCAATCTTTTTTATGAATTGTATTTCGCTTTGCTTGAGTTCGTAAATAAAAAACGTAAAGTTGTTCGAAAAGGAAAACTCAAGTTGTATAAAAAAACTAACCATAATCCGATGGAAGTTGCCGCTATACGCGATGCTTTGTTTGAGGACCTTGGATTGATTGATGCATTTGTTAAAGAGAATCCTTATAAGTTTAACCAGGAAAAGTTGGATATGGTCGCTGCATTTCGTTTAGGTAAGTCGGATATTTTTACACTTACAAGCTTTGAAAAGGAGTATACGGTTTTGCTTGGTCAACAACATCGATATGCGGTTTTGGGTTTACGAACAAACCTCGATGAAATCTATCGTGGATCACTACCAAGAGCAATAAAGACTGCCTTACTGCCATTTAAAGGGAAGATAGTTTTTGATGGTATGTTTGCAGAACTACCAATCGAGATGGGCAAAGGGATGAGAGACATGATTGATCAAGAACTTAAAGAACTTCCTTTATTAACAAGCTTTAACGTTCTATACCATTAATGTAAGAAAGTAGGTACCTATGAAAAAAGTAGCATTTTTATGTGTGCATAATTCTTGTCGTTCACAGATGGCAGAAGCACTAGCAAAAAAAGAAGCAAGTGATGTGTTTGAAGCATATAGTGCAGGCACAAAACTAAAGGATCACATCAATCCAGATGCTGTAAAGATCATGAAAAAACTGTATGGCATCGATATGGAACAAACCCAAAAACCTAAGTTATTAGGCGATATCCCAAACGTGGATATCATCATAACGATGGGATGTAATGTAGAATGTCCACATATTCCTGGAGTTTATACAGAAGATTGGGGATTGGAAGATCCCACTGGAAAAGATGTAAATGCCTTTCAACAAACAGCAACAACGATTGAAGAAAAAGTGAAAGATTTGAAAAGAAGAATTCAAAACGGAGAACGCTAAGCGATAAAATCCATGCAAGAATTTCTTTTATCCATTTGTCTGAAATGTTATAATCCTTATAGAATGCATAATATAGTCGTTATGAAATTCTACATATAAGATGAGGAGATAAGGTATGAAAACATTGTATTCGGGAAAAACAAAAGATGTATTAACAGATGATAACGGTCGTGTATTTTTATTCTTTAAAGATAGTGCAACCGGAGAAAATGGTGTATTTGACCCAGGAAGCAACACCGTTGGTGGAAGTGTTGAAGGAAAAGGTAAAACGGGTTTAAAAATCACAAGTTATTTCTTTGAACTTATGGAAAAAAATGGAATTCCAACGCATTACCTAGGTTCTGATATTGATGCAGGATTGATGGAAGTTCGCAAAGTAACCGTACCACCATTAGAATTTGTCTTACGTTATTTTACAGCAGGAAGTATGTGTCGTCGTTTTACGCTTGAAGAAGGAATTGCGTTTGAACCGCCATATTTGGAAGTGACTTTAAAAGATGATGAACAAGGAGACCCATTAATCAGTGAACGTTTATGCTTATTAAAAGGATTCTTAAAACCAGGACAATACGATGAAGCATTGGATGTATTAGTTAAAGTAGGGGAAGTTCTTCGTAAAGAAGTAGCGAGCATGGGTTACACGCTAATTGATTTCAAAATTGAACTTGGATATGATGAACATGGTAAGGTTGTCGTAGCTGATGAAATTACACCAGATATTTGGCGCATTAAAGATGAAAATGGAAATATTCCAAATCAAATTGAATGTGCAAACATGTTACTTGAAAAAATCGAAAAATAATTCACAAACGCATTTCTATTAAAACGTAGAGATGCGTTTTCTTGCGATGTTTGTTGCAGATAACTTTGCTTGACTAAAGCAGTGACTAATGATAGTCTTTATTAAGGTTAGTTGTGTCTAACATTTAAGGAAAGTGAAGGTAGAATACATGAAAAAAACAATGATATCCATGCTTGCAATGGTTTTTATCATTGCAGGATGTTCAACGGATAATGCAAAAAGCAATGATGAATCAAATAGTGAAGGAACTTGGCCAGTGGTGGTTCAACACGCCTTTGGTGAAACGACAATCGAGAAAAAGCCAGAACGTGTGGTCAGCATCCAGTGGGAAAACCAAGATGTTGCCTTGGCACTAGGTGTAGCACCAGTTGCAATGTCGGCTCCTGCATACGGTTTGCAAGATGGACAAGCCATGCGTCCATGGACCCAAGAAGCATATGACAAGCTTGGGGTAGAACCAATCATCTTTGATGATGGTGATGGACTTGACTTTGAGGCAATCGCTGATGCAAATCCCGATGTAATTATTGCAGCTTATGCTGGCTTTTCAAAAGAAGACTATGAATTGTTAAGTCAGATTGCACCAACGATTGCTTATGAAGATACACCTTGGATGATTACCTGGCAAAGTCAAATCTTACAAGATTCCAAAGGTCTTGGACTAGCAAAAGAAGGGGAAGCACTTGTCAAAGATTTAGAAAGTCAAATTGCAGACGAGGTTGCAAAATACGATGCGCTTGAAGGGAAAAGTGCGGTCTTTACTTGGTTTAACCCAGAAGATACATCAAGTTTCTTTGTATATGGAACGGGTGAAACACGTGCTAGTTATCTTCAGGATTTTGGTTTAACACTACCTACGGAAGTAAAAAAACTAACGGATGATAGCGATGTGTTTTATGCAACGGTTAGTGCGGAACAAGCAGAAATTTTAAACGATGCAGATATCTTGGTGATTTACGGGAATAAAGATGTGTTAGAAGTCTTACAAAACGATCCATTGTTAGGTAAAATTCCTGCCATTGCAAATGGTTCTGTTGTAGTTTTAGATGATAGTAGTGATTTTGCAACAGCAAACACAACACCAACAGCATTGTCCATTCCATATACGATGAAAGATTATGTTAAACTGTTAGGAGAAGCAGCTAAGAAAGTAAAATAAACGATGAAGAAACGAAATGTATATCTATTTGTAATTGTATTATTTGTTGCACTTGCAGGTAGTATCTTATTATCATTAGCACTAGGTTCAAAGAACATCCCGATTGAGGATGTTCTTCGTCGTGTGTTTAACGCATCACAAGATAGTTTTGATGGTGCAATTATTCAACAACGTATGGTGCGAACCGTGTTTGCTTTGCTAGCAGGGGCAGCACTAGCTGTATCTGCGTTGCTGATGCAATCACTTACGCGTAATCCAGTTGCTGATCCAAGTATACTAGGTGTAAATGCAGGTGCAGCCTTAGCTGTTGTAGCAGGTATTACGTTTTTTCATATTGCTAGTGCGGACCAGTTTATTTTATTTGCGATTGTTGGAGCTGCGATTACTACAGCATTTGTGTATACCATTGCTTCCGTTGGTCGTGAGGGTGCTACACCAATGAAACTTGCACTGGCTGGAGCAGTCAGTAATGGTGCTATTGCATCTTTGATCAATATGTTGGTGTTACCACAAGCAGAATCACTAACGAATTTTAGACACTGGCAAGTAGGAAGTGTCCATGGTGCAACATGGGATCATATACTCTTGTTGTTGCCATTTATCGTGTTTGGCTTTTTATTAGCCATGTATGTTGCTCCGTCACTAAATGCCATTGCACTAGGTGATGATATGGCAACTGGACTAGGGGTCAAGGTAAAACGGATTCGTTTTTTAACGGTTCTTGCAGCAGTCACCTTAGCGGGTTCCATCACTGCGCTTGCTGGTCCGATTGGTTTTGTTGGTTTGATGGTGCCGCATTTGCTGCGGTTGCTTTTCAAAGACAATATCAAACTGTTAATCCCATTATCGATGATTACAGGAGCAACCTTGCTTTGTTTTGCTGACACGATTGGGCGTATCATTGCACGTCCTGCGGAAGTTGAAGTTGGTATTTTAACCGCATTGATTGGAGCTCCATTATTTATTTATGTAGTAATTAAATCGAAGGTGAAGTCATTATGATAGAAAACACAAAACAAACGGTGCGCATTGGATTCAAACGCCGAAAACGTCGCGCCCAACTAGCAACCATAGGACTAGTGGTACTCGCACTTTTTTGTATGATTTTGATGTTGGTGTTGGGGAATACCAATTACTCACTTGCCACGGTCTTTGATGTATTGTTAGGTCAAAAAATTCAAGGTGCAAGTTTTGCGATAGGGACCATTCGTCTGCCAAGAATGTTAGCCGGTGCCTTCACTGGATTTGCCTTAGGCCTTGCTGGAAGTGTGTTTCAAAAAATGTTACGCAATACCTTAGCTAGCCCAGATATTGTAGGGGTTAGTGCTGGATCCAGTATGGCGGCAGTCTTTTGTATTTTGATACTTGGAATGAGTGGATTTATGGTTTCTTTTGTTGCTTGTCTTGTTGGTTTACTCTGTGCCTTACTTATCTATGCATTAGCCAACATTGGCCGTTTTTCTACATCACGCTTTGTCTTGATTGGAATTGGGATGCAAAGTGCAATTCAAGCAGTAATTTCTTATATGATGGTACGTGCTAACCAATATGAAGTTACAGGAGCCATGCGCTGGCTAAGTGGAAGTCTGAACGGAATTCAAATGAAGAGCATTCCCTTACTAGTTGGTGTTGTAGTTGTATTTACCATTGTCATATTGCTATGTGAACGCAATCTCAACATTCTTGAACTTGGTGAAGATTTAGCAACTGTGCTTGGTGTACGTATCAATTTCTATCGGATTTTATTAATTGTAAGTTCGGTTTGTTTGATTGCCTTTGCCACAAGTGTTGCAGGTCCCATTGCCTTTGTTTCGTTTTTGGCAGGACCGATAGCCGTACGCTTGGTTGGTCCAGGTCGTTCTTATGCACTTGCTGCAGGAATGGTCGGACTCATCTTGGTACTGGCTGCTGATTTACTTGGACAGTTTGCTTTTAGCACCCGTTTTCCAGTTGGGGTCATAACTGGTGTTGTGGGTGCTCCATACTTATTATTATTGCTTTTTGGTAAAAGAGGAAAGAAAGGAACGTTATGAAACAACATAGTTTAGAAGCACGTCATATCGTTGCTGGATATGATAAGAAAATTATATTGGATGATGTAAGTGTCACGATACCTGATGGAAAAATCACGGTTATCATCGGCAGTAATGCAAGTGGGAAATCGACTTTATTAAAAACGTTTGCCCGCTTACTTCTTGTACAAAAGGGTGGTATCTATTTGGATGATCAAGAAATTGGTACCATTCCAACCAAAGAACTGGCAAAAACTTTAGGTCTACTACCACAAACACCAATCGCGCCTGAAGGTATCAGTGTGTCTGATTTGGTAGCACGTGGACGTTTTCCATACCAAAAGTTTATGGGTGGGATGAGCGACGAGGATCTTAGTGCAGTTGCAAATGCACTTGATATGATGGGTATTGCTGACTTAGCTGATCGAAGCATTGATGAATTATCTGGTGGACAACGACAACGTGTGTGGATAGCCATGGCCTTAGCGCAAGATACCGACATTCTATTCTTAGATGAACCAACAACATACTTGGATATCACCTATCAAATCGACATTTTGGAGTTACTTAAAGAATTAAATGAAAAGCATCATACAACCATCGTTATGGTTTTACATGATATCAATTTATCTGCACGTTACGCGGATCATATGATCGCTGTTAAACATGGAGAGATTGTCGCTACTGGTTCACCAAGTGAAATTGTTACAGCAGAAAACATTAAACATGTCTTCGGTTTGGACTGTTTAATTATTGAAGACCCTGTATCAAAGACGCCGATGATTGTGCCAAAAGGTAACTACTTTACAAAGTAATAACATGCATGAGTATTGAACTTTTATGAATAGTTGGACATAATTTACGCTTAGCAATAAGTATACATTAATAGGTTTTATTGTTATGTATGTCGGTATACAAATGAAAGAAGAGGATTTATGAGACGTATTGAAAAGGTTAAGCGCTTTTTTACCAACGTACCAACGTTGTGCATAAAAAATGAAACAGTAGAAGCAAAAAATACCTACAAATCCATTCGATTGTTGCATGTACTCATAGGTGATCATTTGTATTTTCTTATCGATGGGAAAGTAGATCACCTTTTATACATCAATGAAAACGACAAGCTCACAATAGATGGAACTCATGAGAATACTTGCTTACAGTATTTTGGACGAGTTATCTTTGTTGATGATGATTTGGTGGTAAAACAGATACAGGCGAAGCTACTTGATGGAAATGCAGCGGTGCATACGAATCAACTAATTTCTTATAAGATCTTTTACCTGGCTAATGCAACAGCTACATGGATAATCGACCAACAAGTAGCCTATACCTATCATTTTGCAGCAATTGCATAATCGTCCTGTTTAGTCCATCTACCATCTAAAAATGCTAAATCATAAAATAAGAAGTCCTATTATCAGGGCTTTTTTACGTGAAGTAGATTCATTCAAGTAACGATTGCACACTGTGTCAAATGTGGTTACAATAGATAACGTTATTAGAAAGGTCGTATGTATGAATCGAAAACTGCAATTTGAATATAATGTATTGCAAACTTTGTACTGGTTGGTGAATTTATGCACGACTGCTTTTATTGTGCCAATTTTACAAGATCAAGGATTTTCAAGCGTACAGATTGGAACATTATTAGGTATACGTGCACTAGGAAATGTTGTGTTTCAACCATATTTGGTCCGACTTTTGGAACGTCAACACAAACCAGTTGCGATAAATCACTTGATTGCTGGACTTCTTGTATGTAGTCTTGTGCTTACAGCTTTGCAGTGGGTAAATCCACCTTTTGTGATAATGTTTCTTATCTTTATTAGCTATGGTGTCTGTACGTTTGGAATCTCTTCATTTATTGATGCACTTTACGTGTTGTATGATCATCAAGGTCACCATATTGCATATCCGTTTGCAAGGGGATTAGGTTCATTGAGTTTCTCAGTTGGTGCATATTTCTTTGGTATGATTGCATCAATGCCGTTAATTCTTGTCTTGCAGATGGTACTGATTTGTTTGTTGCTTGTTTTGGTGCTCAAGATGCAACCTGTGTATCAACAACACATACAAGATGTACATACAAAATCAAACAACAAAGACATGCTTAAGCAGTATCCGTTGCTTCTATATTTTCTAGTTGCGACAGCACTAGCATTTATTGGAAAAGAGATGTCGGGAAACTTCTTGATAGATGCGTATAAGTCCGTTGGTGGAACAACAAGTGATTATGGTCTTGGTATATCCATCATGGCCTTTGTTGAACTGCCCGTTGCGATTTTCTTTACACGTTTTATGAAACGTGTGGGAATTGTACGTTTGATGTTGATTTCATTTTTCTTTTCGAGTGTTCGAATTTTACTGTTATGGCTAGCACCTAATGTTATTTGGTTACATCTTGCACAAGTATTTCAAATGCTTGGAGCAGGTTTGTTTTGGTCTGGAAATGTACAATTTGTTAGAACCATCATTCCAGCAAACTATGCGGTTCGTGCACAAACACTAATCGGTGTTTGTTATTTAGGAATCGCAAGTGGATTGGGAAGTGTTCTTAGTGGTTGGATCATGCAACAAAGTGACATTCATATCTTACTTGAAGTATCCTATATTTTTTCACTGCTTGGTGCGTGCGTGCTCTTTATAGGAACCCGTATCCAAAAGCAAAACAATCCATAAAAAGATGCCGTCAAGCATCTTTTTTTCGTTACAAAAACAACAAGCGTTGCTTGAAGTTTTGAATGAGTTCGCGTAAAAAAAAAAAGCAAAGCTAGCGTAAAAACACCAATTGGTGATTACGTCAGTTTTGCTCAAGTTCATGGTAACAATCTAACCTTATCTTATCGAATTTCAAATAAAACGGTTTTTTTACATTCACTAACTCCACGGGTTTTAAAATTGGTCATATGATAAAACTGTGCATCTAACAAGATAACGGGTATGACAACCTGATCTTGGTTTTGACGGTATTCGTCAGGCGAATACTCAAGAATTTTATCACCTTGTTTCACAAATGAACCATTGGCTACTAATGGAGTGAATGTTTCGCTTTTGCTTGAATCGGTTTGTAGACCGATGTGAATTAAAATAATTGCATTATGGTTTGTTTTAATACAAATGGCATGTTTTGAACGGATGGCCCATTGAATGGTTCCATCAACTGGTGCATACACTGCATTTGCATTTGTCTTAATGGCAATACCTTCACCAACCAAGCGTTGCGAAAATACGGGGTCATTGATTTCATCGAGTGAAACAATGGTACCTTGAATAGGGGAATATACGCGAACTCGTTTGTTTTTCTTACCAAACAAATGAAACATATACGTACCTCAATTCTATGAATTACATTAAGTGATTACGAAAAATTTGTCAAGAACAATTCAAAATTAGTGAATTGATTGGTATACTATAAGAAGCGTTTATTAACAAAAGGAGGGTCTATGCATTTTATAAAAAACTATGCGAAAAGTTTATTGTATCCATACATTTGTTTACCTATCCTTTATCTTTTCAATCAGTTTGGTTGGTTTTTAGATCGAGAATTAGACATGCAGTTTGGTCGCTTATTTACGGAACTCTACGAAGCTTATCAAAGTTATCTACCACTTTTATTAGCGGCTAGTTTTTCAATGTTTTTTGCGAAGCGGAAGGATGGAACAAGTGTACTAAGTGGTATCATTGCATATGTCGTGTTAATTCACATTGTTGCTAATGACACTTTAGCTTTAGCATTACCTAATGACACTTCTATCTTAGCGTTTGATTTTACGAGTTTTCAAAATCCCTTTGTTGGTATTGTTTCAGGTATGTTTGCCGCACAAATCTACAATCGTTTTTACCAAGTGCAACTGCCGCAAGCCTTAGCCTTCTTTTCAGGAAGACGTTTGGTGCCCATTGTCACTGGGATTGTGATGATTGTATTTGGTTGTGTACTTATTTTGATCTGGCCTTGGCTCTATCAACTTTTAGAAAGTGCAAGTCAGCTAGCTAAGTTGACAAGCCCGTTTGGATCGATTCTTTATATGTGGCTGCAAACCTTGCTTTCTTTTGTTGGATTACAGGATGTTGCAATGCAAGAAGGTATTCAAGTATTTACCGAAGGGCAAGAACAGGCATTTCGTGTATTGATTCCAGCCATCATCGCAGTATTTTACATTTCAAAGTTCCAAGCGAATGTAAAACAAAGTGGATTGCTATTTATCATGGTTGGATTAGGAGCAATTGGTCCATCAAATCCAGTGCTCTTTACTTATTTGTTACTGGCAATTCATCCACTTTATGTATTGGTTTTTTATGGACTACAAAGTGTTTTATTACTTTGGCAAGTATCGCTAGTTCCAAATGATGTACTATTTGTGGTTATTTCTTTAGTTTTACATGTTGCCTGCTTTTGGTATTTACGAAATCGCATACCGATGCAACTTAACGCCAAGATGCTACAAAGTCTGTCCAAGCAAGACATCAGCAACTTTGTATATGCCATTGGTGGTATAGAAAACATTGTGACATTACATATTGCTGATGAAAAACTATACATTGTCTTAGAAGATGAGATTTTGCTGCGCAAACAAGAAATCGACAATTTACCAAAATATATACGTACACAGGTTATGGATAACGAATTGATTGTTGAAGGAATTTCACCAAAAGTACTCTATGATGCTTTGGATGCGCACATCAAACAAGATGATGAATCGTTAATGATATTGGGGGGCTAACATGAAAATTGTTCGAATTTATAATAACAACGTAGTTGTTGCCATAGAAGATGGAAAAGAGTATGTCGTAACAGGAAACGGTATTGGGTTTCAACGAAAGGTAAATGATAAGGTAGATAAGACACGCATTGAAAAAATGTACACGTTTGAGGACCAACAAAAGAAGCAATTTCATGAATTGCTAAATCGTACACCCATTGTGTATTTTCAAATTGCAGAAGCTATTGCCAACAAAGCAATTGAGGAGCTACAAATTGAACTATCCAATCAAATATTCATTTCACTGACGGATCACCTTTGGTATGCTGCGGATCGTAAGAAGCGAAATTTGGAAATACCAAATTTGATGCATGATGAAATAAAAAGTTTATACAAAGATGAATATCGAATTGGGTTGTGGGCATTACGCCTAATTCAAGCAAATTTAGGGATTCAATTTTCTAAAGATGAAGCAAGTTATATCGCCATGCACATTGTCAATGCAACTGTTGGAAATCAGGTACGTGATGCAAAGCGCATTGTAGCATTCGTTAAAGATGTACAAACGGTCATTGAAAATGTCTTTGGAATTTCGTTTGCCGATGAATCACTTGATACGTCACGGTTGAGTACACACCTCAAATTTCTAGCGCAACATATTTTTGTCAAAGAGAAAAAAGAACCGTTAAATCTTGATCAAATGTATACCTTAATGATTAATAAACATGAAAAGATGGAATTATGTGTAGAAAATATTTTTGATATTGTGAAGTTGAATTATCATTACACTTTGTCTAAGGATGAACTTGTATATTTGATGATTCACATTAACAAGATTGTAAGCCTATGATGAATTATCTGCAAAGAATAGGGAAGTCTTTACTATTACCAATTGCAATTTTTCCGATTGCGGCAATATTAATTGGTGTAGGGACAATCATTCAATCGGTTGATCATCAACTCGTGCAGTTTCTTGCAGAGATTTTACGCATTTCTGGAGAAGCAATTGTTTCTTATATTCCTATGGCGTTTGCTGTTGGAGTTGCATATGGATTGAGTGACGGAAACAAAGGTGTGAGTGCATTTGGTGGTTTGTTTGTATTTCTAATTATTATTCATGTGCTTGCACAAGAGCGTATCGATTTACACAATTTACCTGTTTTGAATGAAAATGCTCCATTTGAACATATTGACAACCAGTTTATTGGAATTTTATCAGGAGTACTTGGGGCTGTCAGTCACAATCGTTTAAGACGCTTACACCTATCAAGCAGCAATGAAATGGTGCTGTTGCTTGTACTTTTGGTTTTTGTTTCGCTGTGCATGTGTGGAATTTTGGTGTTTGTGTGGCCGTTTGTTTATAATTTGCTCATTCGCTTTGGTAATTTCATTAGTGCTTTAGGACCGGTGGGTGCAGGCATCTATGCATTTTTCAATCGCTTATTGATACCCATTGGGATGCACCATCCACTGAACTCTGTCTTTTGGTTTGATGTAGTTGGAATCAACGATATTGGAAACTTCTGGTCAAGTCAGGGAGTCTATGGACAAACAGGAATGTACCAAGCCGGTTTCTTTCCGATGATGATGTTTGGTTTACCAGCTGCTGGTTTAGCTATGCTGCATACTGCTTATCCACAAAACAAAAAGAAAGTTCGTGCGTTTTTGATTTCGGCTGCATTTGCCTCTTTTTTCACTGGTTTGACTGAACCGTTAGAATTTTCATTTATGTTTATCGCCCCTCAGTTATACCTACTGCACGCGATAATTACGGGTATATCTGTATTTGTTGCAGCACAATTTCAGTGGATTGCCGGGTTTAGCTTTAGTGGTGGTTTTATTGATTATATACTAAGTTTAAAAATGCCATACGCAAAAACACCATTGATGTTGGTTGTGATGGGGCTAGTTTTAGCTGCTGTGTATTACGTTAGTTTTGTTTATGTAATTAAACGAAAAAACTTACATACCTTAGGTAGGGAAGTTGAAACCCACGCAGTAACCAATACTTTAGAAATTAATGAACTCGAAAACATATGTACCGCACTTATGTATGCTACTGGTGGACTGCACAACATAACATCCATTGATTGCTGTATTACACGTGTACGCTTTCATTTAAAAAATCCAAATTTGTTCAACTTTGATCTAGTTAAGGAAACCGGTGCTATCGAGTTTATGCAGTTCGGTGATGAAATTCAAATCGTTTATGGACCGAATGCCGGTGCAATCGTGGAACGCTTTGAGCAAATATTAGGGATGAACAAAGATGACAAAGACCAGTGATGCACATCATCATGGTCTTCTTAACTGACTGAGTATAGTTAATAATTATTATGAAACATTGACAATGGATAAAGAATTGTTTAAAATGAAATCACAACTAAATCGATACGGTTAGATTGTTACTAGAAATAGGCAAGACTTACGAAATCACGTTACAACGGATTTTCATCGTCTTGTCTTTTTTATTAGCAAATAAATCGATCGATAAGCAAACATTTAAATCTTACAATTTGCTCAAAATATGCCCTGAAAAAATTTTGAGTTTTTTAGCATTTCAGTCGATAAATAAAGGATTTATGAAAGCTTCATTTTCTCTTGAAATAATTATTTACAATAATCATTATGCATGATAACATATCGCTGTAATCGTTTTCAAAAAGCGCTTACAACATTTGTATTTTAATGATCATACGATACTTTGTGGGGAATCAAGAGACAGGTCAACTACATAAGTAACAAGGTTGGGGAAGCCAGTATGCATGATTGAAATACATCGTTAAAAAAGGAGAGACAAATGATTAAATTGATGAAGTCACTGTTATGTGCAGGGGTTGCTATTGTTTCCACAAGCACATATATGCCTAATGTGACATTCCAAAAGAACGAATTACAAAGTGATGTACAAACGGAAAATGAAATATTTCCACAACAGCCTAAAGAGGTAAGTTTAGATGGAACTGCACTGCAAGTAAGTAACATTACGTTACATAAAGCAGCTACAATGAACCAAGATACTTTAGAAAACCTAACAACTTGGTTTATAGAAAGTGGGATTTCTATTGTCGAAGATGCTGCAGCTGTACAAGTATACGTAGCAACTAGCGGTGATGAAATTAGTACATACTTAAAAGAAAATCAACTCATAACTACGGATGTAACTGCTCTTGAAGCAGAAGGATATACACTACATGTAGATACAAAGAACAAAACGATTGTGATTGAAGGAAAAGATGATGATGGTTTATTCTACGGTATTCAAACATTAAAAACAATTGCGACAAACACAGAAACTGGAATAAGCGTATTAGGAACATCAATCGTTGATGAACCAAGTATGTCTGTGCGTGGATCAATTGAAGGTTTCTATGGTACACCATGGACGCATCAAGATCGTTTGGATCAAATCAAATTCTACGGAGAAAACAAACTTAATACATATATTTATGCACCAAAGGATGATCCATACCACCGTGAAAACTGGCGTGAACCATACCCAGAATCTGAAATGGATTGTATGTTAGATTTAATCAACACTTCAAAGGAAAACAAAGTTGATTTTGTCTTTGCATTATCACCAGGAAATGACATTCGCTTTGGTGGAACAGCAGGAGAAGAAGACTTCCAAGCGCTGATGAACAAATGTGAATCATTATACCAAATGGGTGTTAGAAGCTTTGCCATTTTCTTTGATGATATTAAAAACACAGATGGAGTTGCCCAAGCTAGCGTACTTAACCGTTTTAATGAAGAGTTTGTAAAAGCAAAAGGTGACGTAACACCATTATATACAGTACCTACCAGTTACTGGACAAATGGAATGAATGATCAATATACAAAGGATTTCGCTGCGACACTTAGCAATGATATCGTCGTATATTGGACAGGAGCTGCAGTAGTCCCAGAAGGAATTGACATGGACAATGTTGATTTGATGAAAAACTACTTTAGCGGTAAAGAAGTAGGTATTTGGTGGAACTACCCAACGACCGACTATATTACAGACAAATTAGCTCTTGGTCCAATTTCAGGACTTACAAGTGATTTAAGTTCAGAAGTTGACATGGTGGTATATAACCCAATGGAACATGCTTCATTGTCTAAGATTTCCTTAGCATCAGGAGCTGACTATGGATGGAACACAGAAAACTATAGTGAAGACCGTTCATTCCATGCTTCAATCAACAGTTTATATACAGGCGAAGCACGTGAAGCAATGACTATCTTTGCCAACCATTCAACAAGAATGGAACAAGGATGGGCCTCAACAGGACGTGAAGATGCTCCAGAGATGAAGATCTTAATGGATCAATTGATTAAAGAAATTGCGATGGGTGTTGATACAACAGCTACTAAAACACAATTACTTTCTGATTTTGATGCCATGATTGCAGCAGCGGATTATTTGTTAGCAAATCTATCGGAAGAAGAATTGTCACACTGTCGTGCACAATTACAAAAAATGAAAGATCTAGCAACAAATGATATTCTTGCAGTTCAAGTATTCGAAGCAAGAATGAACCAAGAGGATGCTTCTGAACTTGAAGCAACATTGTCAAAAAACCTAACGAGTTTAGAAAAAGGTGCACGTGTTTCTGAAAAGGTTGCACTTGCATTCATTAAACAAGCATTATCATTTGATCCTATGCCTGCTGCTGACTTTAGCGTAAGTTCAAGTTTTGTTGCTCCAGGACAAGCAGTACAAATGATTCAAAACAGCTCAGTTTCTAGTGTTGACTTTGAATGGCAATTTCCAGGTGCCGTGACAGAAACAAGTACTGAAGCAAATCCAGTTGTAACATACACACGTGAAGGTTTATATACAGCAAAATTAATTGCTAAAAACAAAAATGGGGAAAGCACACTAGTTCGAGAAAACTTAATTGCTGTTTCTAATGATGCAGAAGTCCAAACAATCAATCTATCACTTGAAGATGGAACTAAAGCAACAGCATCTAGTCAAGTAAGTTCAACACAAACACCAATGCATGCCATTGATGGTGATACAAGTACAAAATGGTGTACGGAACGTACAGGAGAACAATGGATTCGTATTGATTTGGGTGCGACAAAGACAATCACAAATGTGCAAATGCTTCACGCAGAAATGGGTGGAGAAGGAAAAGGGCTGAACACTGCAGCGTACCGTATTGGATACAGTGAAGACGGTTCTACTTTTAAAGATATTTTAACAATTTCCAACAATACAGCAGGAACAACAAACGATGCACTTCCTGTATTCCAAGCACGTTATGTTCAAATAACAATTACAAAAGCTGCGGTTAACGGAAATAAAGCAATTCGTCTTCCTGAAGTTGAAGTTTATGGATTAAATGAAACTATCGATCTTCCAGAAAAATTTGAAGCTGCAAATAAAACACTATTAAACTCTTTAGTGGAAATTGCAAGTGAAATTACAGCTGAGGAGTTAGAAAATGTAATTCCAGTTGTTGTTGAAGAATTTAATGCTGCACTTGAAGAAGCAACTACAATTCTTGCAGACAATGCTGCAAATCAAAATGAGGTAGATGCATCATTTAGCCGTCTAAGTACAGTTATGCAAAAATTAGAGTTTGTGAAAGGTGATAAAACAAACTTAGAAAAATTGATTACAACTGTATCTGGATTGAATGAAAAAGACTATCGTCCAAGTACATGGAAAGACTTTAGTAAAGCCTTAAAAGAAGCAAAAGTTGTAGTAAAAGATGAAAATGCAATGCAAGAAGAAGTGAATACTTCTTACGAAACATTGGTGCGCGCATTTGCAAATCTACGTTTAATCCCAGACAAATCAAAGTTAGAAGGGTTGTTACAACAAGCAGATGCATTCAAAGCAAATGACTACACAAAAGAATCGTTTGCAGTATTAAAGGATGCAAAAAAAGAAGCGAAGAAAATCATCAATGATAAAGATGCTTCGCAAGAACAAGTTACTGCTAGTGAAGCAAACCTAACCAATGCAATGAAACAATTGGAACCAACTTCACTTCCAAGTATTGCACCTGGTGATGACAGTAATGGTGGTGTTAACTCTGGAGATCACACATCAGTAGGTGGCTTGCTAGCGCTTGCAGGTGTTGCAGCTGTTGCTGGAACATTCACTCTCGTAAATAAAAAAAGAAGAGAAATGAAATAATAAATAAAGGAAGGCATAACCTAACGTTTTGCTTTCCTATATCTCATATGTAAAAACGTGTGTTTAGGGTTAGATTGAAATTGGGATGTAATGAAACTACAAGAAAGAGGAGAATCTATGCATCAGACAAAACACAAACTAGTCATAGGAAGTATTGTGCTAGCATTTGCATTATCACTTGTTATGCCTGTTTCATCTAACACACCTGTGTTGTATAAAAACGCAGTGGATGTAGTAGAAGCGAAAGTGGATATTTATCCAAAAGTACAAAAACAAACCTACATATCTGAAGAAGGTATGAAAATGGAATCAACTGTAAATGTAGTGGTTGATGAACTTGATAATGAAGCTGCGATGAACCGTTTAGTAAATATACTAAACGAAAAACAAGTGGTATTTGAAATTTCAGATACGGTAAAAGATAATGTGGCAAACATTATTGTTTCAAATAAAGGAGTTGATAGTAAGTATCTTTCATATGTTCATGAAAGTGAAGCACTTAGCAAAGAACAAGGTTACGTACTTGATTCTTCAAATGACGTTAATGAACATGGAAACATTGCAATTGTCGCAAATGATAAAGAAGGAGCTTTCTACGGGATTGAGTCATTGGAACAAATGCTTGATCAAGTAAATGAAGTAGGCTATATTGCAGAAATATCGATTGATGATTTCCCAAGTATCGTATCTCGTGGATATGTAGAAGGATTTTATGGATTTCCATGGACATTTGAACAACGTGCACAAATGCTACAAGATGTTGGTCAATTAAAAATGAACACATACATCTATGCACCAAAAGATGATCCATACCATAAAGATAACTGGAAAACGTTATATCCAGAAAAAGAAGCAGAAGAAATCCGTCAACTTGCAGCAATTGCAGCTGAGAATAACGTAAGTTTTACTTGGTCAATTCACCCAGGTACTGGATTTGATTATGCAGATGATACGGATTACAATGCAATTATTACAAAATTCGAACAACTATATTCTTTAGGTGTTCGTCAGTTTGGGATTTCTTATGATGATTTAGAAGGGTCTGTAAAAGGAGAAGATCACGCGAATATCATCAATCGTGTAAATGACGAGTGGGTGAAAACAAAAGGCGATGTCAAACCATTAATCGTTGTTGCAACACGTTACTGTAATGGTTGGGGACCAAGCCCTACAACATACCTAAAACCATTTTTACAAGCATTAGAAAACTCTGATGTAATTGTAATGTGGACAGGTAATAACACAATGTCACCAATTAAAAAAGAATACTTTGAAGTACCAAAACAACAGGCAGGAACGACAAGAGATTTAGCTGCGTGGTGGAACTACCCAGTTAATGACTACAGTGATGCTAACTTAAACATGGCACCTCTAGAAGTTGTTGATACTGATGTTGATAACCTTGCAGGATTTTATGTAAATCCAATGCCACAGGCGGAAGCTAGTAAAGTTGCTATCTTTAGTTGTGCTGATTACTCATGGAATGTTGAACAATTCGATTACATGAGTTCATGGAAAACTGCGATTCAAAAAATCACGCCAGATGCGACTGAAGCATTTGAACGCTTTGCAGACAATACATCGTACTTAAATGTTGGGGTTGTCTTTGATGAATCAAGATATCTTGTTGAGAAGATTAATGAATTCAATAAAGCACTTGAAAGTGGAGAATATCTAGCTGAAAATGCAGCTATTATGAAAGCTGAATTTGATACAATGCTACAAGATGTTGAAACTATACGCAATATGGAAAATACTGGTATGATAAAAGACATTGAGAACCACTTAAAGGCATATGAATTAACAGCACAAGCTGGTTTATTAAGTATGAACGCATTAGAAGCAGCTTTGTCGAAAGACATTAATGCTACACTAGATGCAGTACAACTAACTCGAGATAAATTGAATGAAGCAAACAAAGTAACAATCACAAGTCTTGAACCAACTGGTGAAAAACAAACGGTAGTACGTGTTGGTGAAAAAAGAGTTAAACCAATGATCACTTCAATTCTAGATCAAGCTGATAGTATTTTATATGGGCAGTTTTATCAAGTGAAAAATCCATATGCATTTGGTGATATAGAAAACATTGATGATGCAGCTGTTATTGACTCAGAAGGCAAATTAGCACTTACAGGTGTAACAGAAGTTAATGAAGGAAACAGTGTCGGTATTGCATTTGGTGAATTAACAACTGTGTTTAATGTTCAAGTGACTAGTAGTCAATGCAGTGATTTAAAACTAGAGTACTCAATAAACGGAATTGACTGGGATGATGTAAATACGACAGTAAATGGAAATGTAATGACTGGAATAATTCCAGATGCATTTGTTAGTGTTCGTATAAAAGCAACTAAGAATATTGTATTAGATGACTTCCATATTACAACTTTACAAGAAGTGACAAAGGGAAGTGTAATGACAAGTATGCCAAGCTATGAAGACAATGTAATTAAAAACTCATTCGATAATGACTTAGACACAAGATTCTACTCTAGTAGTGGTTCGAAAAAAGGTGATGCATTTTATCTTACACTTGATCAAGCAACGAATGTTTATGATGCATCAATCATTTTTGGTGGAAATCCTAAAGGAATTGCTGAAGGTATCGATGGGTTTGCAGAAACTAAGTTATCATACTCAGTTGATGGAAGAACTTGGACAGAAGTTGGTATCGTAAATATGTCAGATTATAAAGAATCTAGATTTGGTGGAACTGTTTTATGTTCAGCAGACTTTAACCTTAAAGGTGCAAATGTTAGACACCTTAAATTTGAAGCAACGAAGTCACACAGCAACTGGGTTCAAGTTTATGAATTTGATGTAAATGTTGGAAGCAAACAAAGTTTAGATTTAGTCACTACAGACATCACAAGTGGAAATAGTGCAAATTTATATGACCACAGCTTTTCTTCTCTATATGCACCAACGACTGTTGTTGCAGGAGATACATTGACATATAAATTAACAACAATCACAAACGTATCGGATATTCTTATTTTGCAAGATCGCGATGTTATGTCAAATGCAAAAGTCGAAATTCAATTAACAAATGGTCAATGGGAAGAGTTGGGTATTTTAGATGAACAAATGACAACACTTCATGCAAATACAAAAGCAACGAATGTACGTTTAACATTTACAGATGTTCAACCAAAAATTGCTGAAATCATGGTATGTGAACGTACCGAAGATACAGACAATTTCCAAGCGCTTCGTCAACTTGTAAAAGAAGCAAATACGATTGATGCATCATTGTATACACCTATATCAGCTGCAAACTTTACCGACGCACGCACTGCTGCTAAAGAAGGTATTGCTAGTGGGGTAAATGAAGCAACTGCAAAAACACTGCATCAAGATCTTGAACAAGCAATGGCAAAGTTAATTTTAAATCCAAACAAGGATCTATTAGGATCACTTGTTGCAATTGCAAATGAAATTACAGATGAAGATATCGAAAATGTAATTCCAGTAGTAAAAGAAGAGTTTATTGAAGCAAGAACAGAAGCCAATGATTTGTTTGAAAATACAGAATCAAGTCAAAGTGAAGTAGATGCATCATTTGCACGATTGAGTCAAGCAATGCAAAAACTAGAGTTTGTGAAAGGTGATAAAACAAACTTAGAAAAACTAATCACATCAGTATCTGGATTGAACGAAAAAGAATACCGTCCAAGTACGTGGAAAGACTTTAGCAAAGCATTAAAAGAAGCTAAAGTTGTATTACATGATGAAAATGCAATGCAAGAAGAAGTGAATGCTTCTTATGAGACATTAATGAAGGCATTTGCAAATTTACGTTTGATTCCTGATAAATCGATGTTAGAAGGATTGTTAGAACAAGCAGATGCATTCAAAGCAAATGACTACACAAAAGAATCGTTTGCAGTATTAAAAGATGCAAAAAAAGAAGCGAAGAAAATCATCAATGATAAAGATGCTTCGCAAGAACAAGTTACTGCTAGTGAAGCAAACTTAACCAATGCAATCAAACAGTTGGAACCAACTTCACTTCCAAGTATTGCACCTGGTGATGACAGTAATGGTGGTGTTAACTCTGGAGATCACACATCAGTTGGAGGTTTATTAGCACTTGCAGGTATTGCAGCTGTTGCTGGAACATTAACTTGCGCAAATAAAAAAAGAAGAATGCAAAAATAAAATATCATATATTTCATTGATATAAGAAGGTAAGAAATGAGCACTAAGCATGAAAAATGCATGGTGCTCATTTTCACATATACGTATGAAAACACAGAAAATATGACAATTGTAACGATAATTCATGACAAAGGTCAAGTGTAATTGTAAAGCGCTTTCATTATAATGTGAATGTGTTTACAAAGGAGGAGTATATGATAAAATCGTTACACAAAAAAGTTTTTTGTCTATTCATGTGTACCTTAATGTTATTGAGTATGTTGCAACCAACGAACTATACCTTATTGGCACCAGAGACTAATGATGAGACAAATGAACAAGTACCTGCAGGGACATTTGATAATGAAATTGTAGGGGAAACATTGCAAGATTTTGATGCAATTCATGGGGGAGTTGAACAATCAGATGAACACTTAATACTAAGCAATAGTGGGGGAGACAACTTTGCTATGTATAGTTCTGAGCAAACGTACAAAAGTTTTATCTATCAAGCAGATATTGAATTGCTTGAAGGTAGAAGTGCAGCTTTATTGATTGGTGTAGAAAATAAAGAAAATCCATCATCTCAAGTTTGGTATGGAGCCAATTTTGACGTTGAAGAAAATGAAAATTGCGCACGATTATTTCGTGTAAATGGAGATCATCCAGGGAATGTTTTTGCTGTAGCTAAAGATGATACAAACGTTGATTTCTCACAAAAGTTGCGTTTGACTATTGAAATTATGGAAGACGGTCAATTTGTTTATCAGCTAAAAAATACAGATGTTGAAGACAGTGGCTTTACACGCTCTGGATATGTTGATGGCTGGACTGGAGGTTCCATTGGGTTGTTGACATTTTGTAGTAAGGCAAAGTTTTCAAATATAACCTTACTTGATACATCCATAAATAACACGCAAGATCTTTTGCATACTAATGCTGGAAGCATCACAACGACAAGTGGTGCGTTTGCCATTGACAACAATGGACTACATTCCAATAATGAAGGAGATTCCTTTGCATTAATGGAGACCGCATATGAGGACTTCGTATATACAACGGATGTTAAATTTAACGAACGTAAAAATTCTTGTGCATCAATTGTATTTCGTGCAAGTGATGACTTAAATCAAAAAAATATGTATGTAGCGAATCTGAATGGTGAAACTGGAGAAGTTCGACTGTTTAAATTCCAAAACAATGCAGCACTTGATTTAGTTGATTCACAAACCATTTCTCTTACAGATAGTAATGAATACCATTTTAAAGTAACAGCAATTGGGAAACACTTTGTTTTCCATGTGAATGGTGAGCTAGCTTTAAATAGTGCAGATTATACAATGGGAGGTATAAAAGGGCAAAACGATGCTTTTTACGCTGGATATGTTGGTGTGTTGACCTGGAATGGAAATGTTTCCTATCAAAACATTAATGTTTCACCTCTTACAGATGAAAACAATCCACAACTAAATGCGTTAACGCTGAATCAGACAAAACTGAACGAGAATGTAGTTAAAGATTTTGTCTTTCAAGAAGATCAGTACATTTATATTGGGTATGTGAAACATACGGCATCAAGCATCGATGTTACAGCTTCATTAAAAAGTGAACATACAAAGCTTGTTATAACAAATGAAGCAAATGAAGAAGTGAATCTTGATAATTTACCATTACATGTTGGTAAAAATATTTATACAATTACAGCAAAAAATGGAACAGCTACAGTAGTATACCGTATGCTTATCCATCGTATGCAACCAGAAGAAACGCTATATAACGAGGACTATCGCGGGCAATATCACTATTCCGTGCAAGATGGATGGGCAAACGATCCAAATGGAATGGTATATTACAATGGAACCTATCATTTGTTTTATCAATTTTATAACGATACCGTTTGGGGTCCAATGCATTGGGCACATGCCACAAGTACAGATTTGATTCACTGGGAGGAGCAACCAATTGAATTTTATCCAGATGAGTATGGAACGATGTTCTCAGGTTGTGCCGTAGTTGATGCGAATAACGATTCGGGTTTATTTGAAGGAAATGAAGGAGGAATTGTTGCCTTAATTACCACTGATGGGAATGGACAGCGAATTATTGGAGCATATAGTCAAGATGGAGTAAATTGGAAAAAGACTGATAATGTATTGATTGACTGGACAGAGGATGCACTACAATCTGATGCATTTAGAGATCCTAAAGTATTTCGTTATGAAAACAAATGGTTTATGGTCATTGCCGGAGGACCGTTACGTATCTACTCTTCCGATAATTTATTGGATTGGAAAGTAGAATCGACATATGCGAATCTTCATACCGAATGTCCTGACTTATATCCACTTGAAGTTTATGAAAATGGGCAGAAAACAAACGAAATAAAATGGGTTCTTGATCGTGGAGGACGTCAATATAAAATTGGTGATTTCAAGGAAGTCGATGGACATTGGTCATTTGTGCCTGATTCTGCCTATGCAAGCAATGACCATAACGGTATGGGAGGCATCGAAAATGATGGAATTATGAATTTTGGAAAAGATTCATATGCAGCTATGACCTACTATATTGATGATTTTGGGACATCAGCAAACTTAAATCCACAAAGAATCATTGCGATTAATTGGATGAATACATGGGATGATTATTGTAATAAAGTTGCTGACATCTCAGGTGTTGATACCTTTAATGGAACATTTAATTTACAACTTGAACTGTCAGTTGTCAAAGATAAAAATGGTCGATATGCATTAAAACAAACACCAATCAAAGAATATGAAGATTTACGAGATGAAGCATTGAGCTTAACAAATGAAACAATAGCAAACGAAAATCAATTGCTTTCTGACTTTGTTGGTGACTCTTATGAAATTGTGGCTAACGTTAGACCAAATGTAGAAACAAAAGAAGTTGGCTTTAAAGTTCGTGTTGGTGAAGATGAAGAAACCATTGTTTTCTATAATTTTGAAACTCAAACGGTTGGAATCAATCGTGCAAACTCTGGATTAATCCCACCAAATTCAAATGTATTTACCAATGTAGACCAACAATATGTTACGACAATTGAAGATGGTTCAGTCGATTTGCACATCTTTGTTGATCGCGCAAGTGTTGAGGTTTTCACAAAGAATGACACAGTCACAGGAGCGAATCAAATCTTTGCCAATCCATTGAGTTTGGGTCTAGAAGTGTACAGCATTGGTGAAGCACCAAAGGCGGACATTACCATTTATAATTTGGCGTCGATATGGACGAACAAAGTTAACACAACAGATCCTGTAAGCGTTGGTGTATCCAAAGCAAGTCAAACCCTTTATGTTGGCGAAAGTTTTGAATTGAGAAGTTGGGTAAGCCCAGTAACTGCAAGCCAAGATGTCATTTATGAATATGATGACACATATTTGGAAATGAATGAGATAGCAGCGAACAAAAAGACGTTTGTGGCCAAACAAACAGGTCAAACAACCATTACCGTGCGCAGTGCAAATAATCCAGAGGTAAAAAAGGAATGTGTTGTCCAAATCTTTGAAGATAATTTTAAAACAAACTTAACGAATTATAGCTCAGTCAGCGGAAATTGGTATGTCGATGGGGAACTTATGATTGGTTCAAGTAACGACAATGCCTTTACCTTTGCAAAGGAGCGCATTGCAGGGGACTTCACCTATGAATTTGACCTTGTCTATACAGAAGGAATCGTTAATGCAATCTTTGCATCACAGGATACAAATGTGTGGAATGGATGTTATGCATTACAAATTCGCGAACAACAATTACGACTGTTTGACTTTAAAAATGATAAAACAATTGCTACGGCAACAACAAATGACAATAGAAATAGGACATTACATTTTGCAATACAAAGAACGGGAAATATACTTACCGTATTTGCAGATGACACACAAGTTCTTGAAGTGGATGTAGAACAAAGTGATGTTCCATTATATACAGGCGGGTTGTTCGGTTTAGGAATCTATAATACAACAGCAAAATTTGCAAATGTATTCGTTAGCACAAGTAGTATGGCAACTGCAATTGTCGAAGATATTCAACCAGTATACTTGATTGAAAACTCTACCATTGAACAAATGTTACAATTGTTACCAGAAAGTGTCTCAGTGATTGGAGAAGATGGTATAATCAAGCAACAAAAGGAAAGTATAACTTGGGATGTTGCATCTGTTGATTTGACAACTCCAAGTACCTACACAATCGTAGGTACAAGTTCATCAAACCTTACAATTGAGGTACGTGTTGAGATAACTGTTAATATTGAAGTATTAAAAGAGGCACTAAAATCGGTTCTTGATAAAGCAAATAGCTTAGATATAAACGATTATGATGCAATCGAATTTACTTGGTTTACCTTCGAAGTTGATGCAGCACAAGCTGTATATGACAATACAGAAGCAACAGCCCAAGAAATACAAGATGCAACATTACAATTACAAACAGCGATGGATCAGTTAGTTAAAAAGTCACCAGTAGAAGTTGATAAAACATTACTGCAGCAAGCTCTAGCGTACGTGCGCATGTATATCGAAAATGGAACGGTTGATACACTTATTGATCAAGCAAAAAGGACGATTAATGAAGCATATGAAAATGGATTGACAATTTTTGAAAATGAACAAGCAACGCAAGCAGAGGTGGATGCGGCTTATCAAGAAATCATTCGTGCAACAGCATATCTTAACTTCGTTAACGGGGATACAACAAACCTAACAAGATTATATGAGAATATGTTACTTGTCGATACAACACTATACTATGCTACGGGTGTTGACGCATTTAACTCTATCTTACAAGAAGTAGGGGTGCTTCTTGACACACCGGGAGGACTACTGGTTGCGGAAGTTGAGCAAGCAACCGATCAGTTAATGAATGCGTATCGTGCAATGATTCGAAAGGCGGACAAGTCCTTGTTGGAAACGCTTATTGGGATAGCAAAAGGAAAACAAGCGCAAGAAACTTACTATGAATCTGCTAGCTATGAATCACTTATGAGTGAGCTTGCTTTAGCGATAGTTGTATATGATGACAGTGAGGCTAGTGCACAAGAGATTCAAGAACGTATCGATGGACTAAACCAAGCATTGCTTGCACTGCGCTTGAAAGTTGATCGTGCCTACCTTAGTGCGCAGATTGCACTAATCAAAAAAATGGACATGACGCTGTACACCGGAAATTCAGTTCTTGTATTCATGGATAACGTACGTGAAATTGAAGCTTTCTTATTGACACCAGACCAAGGTATGGAAATAGAAAAAGAAGTCTTATTGTCATATGCAATGCAACTGCAAGATGCAAAAGACAAACTGGAGTTAAAGGAACCAAAACCAAATACACCAGATGCAAATGACAACATGAAAGATAAACCAAGTAATTTGGATAAACTACCAGCACTTGACAGTCATAGCAAAAAACAAGCAGGAGTAGCAACTGCTGATACTACAAATGCGCGAGCATTCTTACTGTTGTGTATAGCAGGAGGAATCATTATTTTACGAAGAGTCAAACGTAAAAAAATCTAATTATACAAAGATGGAGTTTCGCTATAGAAATTCCATTTTTGTTTACAAAACGAACATCATATTTTGCTAATTAGATTTGCACTACCGACTAAAACATAAGAGGTGGATATGAATAAACAAAGGTGTAAATGGGTAAACTTACAAAATCCACGCTATATCCTTTTTTAATGAAAACGCTATAATTCGTGCAACATCAACATATTTGGCTTATAATTAAGTTAGAGGGTCATATGAATATAAATAAAACGAATTTAAACGATACAGAAAATTTAATCATGAATACCATTTGGAAGTATATCGAACAAAATGAAAAGGTAAATGTTGTAAAAATTGCTGAAGAGTGTTTCGTTTCAAAAGCCACGGTTATCAAATTAAGTAAAAAACTTGGATATAGCGGATATAGTGAAATGTATTACATGATGCTTGCAAGCAAGAAAAATCAATATTCACCTGAAGTGTTTGAGATTTCATCGCTTGAGAAGGATGGGTCTAGTTCGCAGTACATTCCAAATGTTGCTGAATTATTGCACTATTATCGAAATGATAAAATATTGGTAGATTCCTTAGGATATGTAGATGCTGCTAGAGATTATATTATTCAAAAATTACTCGTTTTTAATTTTAATGCTAATTTTTGTTATCACTATGAAGCATTTGCCAACACAACTTTTAAAAAGGGATTATTTATTGTAATGTCAAATTCGGGAGCAAGAGGAGAAATTCTTGAACGAATACGTGAAGCAAAGGAAAATGGATTTAATGTTCTTGTTTTTAGTTCAGACTTAAACTCACCAGCTGGAAAACTTGCACATACAAGTATTCAGATTGATTCAATTAAAAGTACGAAAGATCATTACCAGGCGGATTTCTTTACAGCGAAGATTATTGTATTCTTTGAAATGGTCCTTGAGGAATATTCGAAAACATTCTGGGATAAATCAAATGAGAAATAAAGTCATCTATCGAAAGATGGCTTTTTTAGTAACTTTTGTCACAATGTGGTGACCTTTTTCACCATCCAACGTAAATACTTGTATCAAGGATTTCATCTCGCTATACTTTGTTTGTACAAGGGTCGACACGTTGTATATCATAAAGGGAATTTAAAAAGGAGAACAAGACAATGAAAGAAAAGCTTATCAAGTTAATGAATAAGTTCTCTAGATCTATGACAGGTATAGTAATGTTCTTGGCGATTATGGGAACTGTTATAGCTTTAGCAACAATTATGAAATTAGAGTTTATGCCTGAACCAATCGTGGCATTTGGAGGACTTATTTCATCTATGATGGATGCAATGCTAAATAACTTATCGTTAATCTTCTGTGTAGGATTAACAACAACAATGGCAAAAAATAAGAAGGTGGATGCTGCACTGGTTGCAACTATTTCATATTTAATGTTTCTTGCTGTAAACAACGCTTGGTTAACAAGTCAGGGAATGTTAGCTGAACCAGGAGAAATGGGTTTATTTGGGACAGGACAAGCAATTGTTTTAGGATTTCAAGTAAGTGATATGGGTGTGTTCTTAGGGATGATCCTAGGATGTATTACTGCATTCGTATTCAATAAATTTGCAAATGTTGAATTTAGTGACATGTTTAAAATCTACGGTGGATCACGTTTAGCATTCGCAGTTATGATTCCTGTTGTGTTAGTTCTTGGAGTTGGAGTTACTTATATTTGGCCAACTGTAAACGATGGAATTGATGCAACTACAGAATTTATGAAAGATGCAGGACCTGGAGGAGTATTTGCATACGCATTTGGAAATCGTTTCTTGATTCCTACAGGATTACACCACATGTTATGGATGCCTTTCTGTTTCACTGGTTTTGGTGGAGTAACTGAAATTGCTGGAAATGCATACTCCGGAGCTGCAAACATCTTCTATGCGGAAATGGCAAACCCAGGAGCAATTAGTGCAATTCATGAATCTGTTCGTTTCGCTACATTTGGATTTGCAAAAGCATTTGGAGTACTTGGAGCATTCTTAGCATTCATAAAAACCGCGAAGCCAGAACGTCGCAAACAAGTTATTAGTATGTTATTACCAAGTGTGTTCGTTGCAATGGTTGCGGGTATTACAGAACCATTTGACTTCATGTTCTTATTTGCATCACCACTATTATGGTTGGTACACGGACTATTAACTGGATTATTTGAAATGTTACTTTGGTTACTTGGATCAAGAACATACATGATTTATGGTTTATTAGATATGGTAATTTGTAACTTACCTTTACCAATTGAACTTACAAAGATTCACATCTTCTTTATCGTTGGAATTATTGCAGTCATTGTATGGTTTATTGTATTCCAATTCATGATTAAGAAAATGGATTTAAAAACACCAGGACGTGAACTTGTAATGGCAGGCGGTGCTAATGAAGGACAAATTGGAAATAGTGATTGGGATGCAGACATTCAAGTATTCGTACAAGCAGTGGGTGGAGTCGACAATATCGAAAGTATCGAAAATTGTTTTACTAGATTACGTATTGATGTTAAAGACGTCTCAAAAGTAGATGAAAAAATTATTGAGCAAACACAAGCAAAGGGATCAGTTGTGAAGGGTAATAATGTTCAAATTATTATCGGAATGAAAGTACAGGAAGTTTGCGAAGCATTTAAAGCAAGTGTAAACTGGGAGGAATAAAATGAAAAAGTACACAATTTGTATCGTTGGTGGAGGTAGTCGGTATACACCAGATATGCTTACTATGTTATGTAACCAAAAAGAACGTTTTCCATTAGAGAAAATTGTATTTTATGATAATGAAGCAGAGCGACAAGAACTAGTCGGAAAATATGCTGAAATACTATTTAATGAATACTATCCTGGAGTTGAAGTTGTATATACGACAGAACCAGAAGAGGCATATACAGATATCGACTTTGCATTGATGCAAATTCGTGCTGGTCGATTAGAGATGCGCGCATCAGATGAAAAGATTGCAATTAAACATGGTTGTCTAGGACAAGAAACATGTGGAGCAGGTGGTTTTGCTTATGGGATGCGTAGTGTTCCTGCGGTAATTGATATTATTAAAGACATTCGTAAATATTCTCCAGAAGCTTGGATTTTAAATTATTCGAATCCAGCAGCGATCGTAGCACAAGCTACAGAAAAAGTGTTTCCAGAAGATCACCGCATTATTAATATTTGTGATATGCCAATTGCAATCATGGATATGTATGCAAATGTTCTTGGTAAAAAGCGTAAAGATTTCGAACCTCGTTATTTTGGATTAAATCACTTTGGGTGGTTTACAAATATCTATGATGTAGAAACTGGTCATGATTATCTTCCAGAGTTACGTAATATTCTAAATACACCAAATGAATTCAAAACAGAGAAACTATTTGAGGAACCATCATGGAAAGCTACATTTGACTTTATGAGTTCAATGATAAGTGATTATGATGAATATTTACCAAATACATATTTGCAATATTACCTATATCCACAAAAAATGTTTAAAAAGCAAGACATCAATCATACAAGAGCTGATGAGGTTATGGAAGGTAATGAAAAAGAAGTATATGAAATGCTTGAAGCAGTTATCAAACTTGGAAAAATCAAAGGAACTGCATATGAACCAGAAGAAAATGCGGGATGTCATGCGGAGTATATTGTAGATTTAGCAACTGCTTTAGCAAATAATACCAATGAAATTTTCTTAATTATGACAAAAAATAATGGTACGTGTTCAAACTTAGATCCAGATATGATGGTTGAAGTACCTTGTCGAGTTGGAACTAATGGAGTTGAAGCGATTAGTGTTGGGGAAATTCCAACTTTTTACAAAGGACTTATCGAGAACCAACATGCGTATGAAAAACTAACAGCAGAAGCTGCACTTGAAGGTAACTATATGAAAGCATTAAAGGCGCTAGTATTAAACCGTACTGTAGTAAATACAGATGTGGCAAAAGCATTACTTGATGACTACATTGAAGCTAATAAAGGTTACTGGACTGAGCTAAAATAATGGGACTCTTTAAAAAGAAACAAGTATTTTGTGCACCTTGTTCAGGAAGCATAATTCCATTATGTGAAGTTAGTGATGTAGTATTTGCAAGTGAAACCTTAGGACCTGGTTTTGCGATTATTCCAAGTATTGGTGAACTTTATGCACCTAAGAATGGAGTAATTTCAGCTATCTTTCCTACAAAACATGCAGTAGGAATGACTTTCGAAGATGGAAGTGAAGTGTTATTCCATATCGGGATTGATACAGTCAATCTACAAGGAGAAGGATTTTCCACTTTCGTTAATAGCGGAGATAAAGTAAAGCAAGGAAGTAAATTAGTAGATTTTGATTTACCTTTTCTTGAAAGTAAGTCAATTGATTCCACAGTGATGGTTGTATTCACTAAACACAAAGAAGTCTCAATAGAACCAAAAACGGTTCAGGCAAATGAGGTTTTGGATATTACATGTGAGTAAAATGGAAAAGGACAGAGTCCTTTTCTTTATATAAATCGCCGTATTTATGGTAAAGTACAGTTATGGGCTTAAATAAAAAAAGATGTCGTTGGGTAAATCTCAATAATGAAAATTATGTAAAATATCATGATCATGTGTGGGGACAAGCAACACATGATGATAAAGAACTATTTGAAATGTTAGTACTTGAATCATTCCAAGCAGGTTTGTCTTGGGAATGTATTTTGAATAAACAACAGTCATTTCAGAATGCATTTGATCAATTTGATGTAATTACTGTAAGTCATTATACAAATGAGAAAGTAGAAGCTCTTATGCAAGATGCATCCATTGTGCGAAATCGTCGAAAAATACTAGCAACTATTCAAAATGCAAAAGTGTTTCAAAAGATTCAAAAAGAATATGGAACATTTGATGCATATATTTGGAGTTTTACAGAAGGAAAAACGATTTACGAAGTAGATCAAGGATCTTCAAATTTGTCTAAACAAATCTCGAAAGATTTGAAGAAAAGAGGAATGAATTTTGTTGGGCCAACAATTGTCTATTCGTTTTTACAAGCCATTGGAATCTTGGATTGTCATGAACCGGATTGTTATTTATATCAAAAATAAAAAGGAGAACTTAGCGTTTTCCTTTTTTGTAGTCGACAAGTGCTTTGTTGAGAATGAAAATCATATCATCGCGTAATTCAACTGGTTTAACAATTTGACAATATTTTGCATATTGCAGTGCCCAGTATAAAATGCCTTGTTTGGTTGATTTAATTTTTGCTTCGAATGTATGACTACCTAGATCCTTGATTTGAATGTTTGTGCCAAAGGTGTCAATGATATCATCAAGAATGGATGCTTCACAGTGTAAGGTAATGTATAGTTCATCACCAGAATACATGTAAATTTTATTTGCTATATAGTCATATGGGTTTAACTCATCTTTTCGTTCAAATGACTCATCTGTAAGTTTTAAATCCTGGATTTTATCAATGCGGTAATGTGATAAACTATTATGTTTTTCGTTGTAGCTGATAAGGTAGTAACGCTCGTTACTATATACAAGTTCGTAAGGGCATAACTCATATCTTTTTTCTCGACGGGCGATGAGTTTTTTATGATAATCGTATTTGGTGTAAATAAAGGTTACTTTTTTTCGACTTTGAATGGCTTCAAGTAAAAGTTCAACATTGAGAAAAAATTCTCGATTTGCTGATTTCTTGTAATTGGTTGTATACACGCGCTCACGAAACGCTTTAGCTTGGTATTTACTTTGTGTTTTAAGTAGAGCATCAATCAAGTGTTTGCTTTCCGCTTCAGGAATGATTGCAGAAGCGTGAATGGAATGACAAATGAGATTGACTTCACTTGGCTCAAATGCGCGTTCAAGTAAGTAATAACCTTGTTTGTTTTGCTCGTATGTTGATATATCGTAACCAAAGTCTTGAAGCATCTGTATATTTGCATACAGTGTCCGTCGTTCTGCACGTAAACCATAACGAGCTTCCAGTAGTTCTTGTAACTGCACCCGTGTTAAGGGATGTTGTTCATCACTATCATTACGTAAAATTTCCAATAAAGCTAATGGGATTGATTTCTTTTGGTCCATAAGATACCTCTTTCCTATATGTATCATATCATGTGTCAGTTTTTTTGCACTAGTGATTTGATACATTATTGATGTAAGGAGGATGTGAAAATGGAAAAACTTGCAATTACGATATTAAATATGTGCCAAAGATCCTATGCAACAATTAAAGTGGGGACAGTGTTAACCTTGGTAAAAGACACAAACAACCATTTTGATGATGAAGCAATCGAGGTCCTTGATGGGGATGAAGAAGAAGTTGGGTTTGTTGCTAACAGTGTTTCAACGGTGATTCGTGGAACCTATAGTGCAGGAAGAATCTACGATAAAATCGATGACCATCAAAAAGTGGTTGTTAAATATGTACATCATAATTCGAAGGTTATTGCAGAAATTGAATGGACAGATCAAAAACTTCAAAAGGATCACGAACAATAAAGCCTGCATTGGTTGTATTAGTCTAGTCGAATGAAGAGAGAAATAAATACACTCTCTTTTTTTGATTCGTATGATTGTAGTACAAGATGTGTTAAAATAAAGGGATACAAAGGAGTATGTGCCATGTACTTAAGCGACGAAAAAATTAAAGAAATTGTAAAGAAACCGGGGAACTTTAATTGGGCTAAACGCCACCAAGGAGAAGATGACCTTTTTCTTGCATACGATGTTTTACCTGGTGAGTCAGGGCAAGATATACTAGCAACTGTACTGTACCAAGGGTATGAGAGTGATGTAAGAATTCGTCTCAATACTTTTGATTCGGTTGTATCGCACGAATGTAACTGTCGTTTTCATACTCCTTCATCCGCATGTGGTCATGTGGGACTGGCATTGTTTAAATATCGTAATGATTACCAACAAGGAGAAGCACAAACACCAGGACTACGAAGTGTACAGGCATTACAACGTGCCCAAGAAGTGCAAGAAAGAAGAGATGAGATTGAGCGAGCTAAGGAACTAAGACGCAAGGAAATTCAGGCAAGTTACTATGTTCAAGAAGCAACAGAATTCTTACAAAAAATGCAGGAGAAAGAAAAACAAACACTGATTGCTGAATATGACGATCATCAGTATCATTTAGAGTTTACCTTTGAAAGACAAAAGGGGTATTACTATTACAATTACGCTAATGATTTCACTTTGAGTGCCAAAATTGGCTACGACAAAACATATGTGGTTAAAAACTTACATCAATTGATTGAACATATTCAAAATGAAAGTTTTGTGACATATGGAAAATTCCTTGCATTTCGACATCGCTTGGATTCTTTTGATGAATCTAGTATGCAAGCCATTGCATTTTTGGAACGTTCGCTAAGGGCACCAAATCACTATAGTGATGACCGCTATTTAACAATTGATACTGAGAATATTGATCAATTCTTTGATGTTTTTAGCAATATACCAGGCCTGATTAATATTCAATTTTCACAGGAAGATTTAATTGTTGATGTACATGTTAGAGAACTTGGTGATTACTACTTGCTAGAACTTCAACATGAAGACATTCACAATTATCTAGAAGGGGCCCAACATTATTATCAATTTAGTAAGCATACACTTACGCGTTATGCAATTCACGATGATCCTATGGTCCATGATTTTATTAAGCAGATTATGTATGATCAGTTTTATATTAAAAAAACAGAACTTCAAAAAACGTTGAATTACTTGCTTAGTGTGTTTGAAAACACCATCGTTTTTCACGGAGTGGATATTGATCAAAGTTATGAAGACCGTATAACGCTTTATGCAGATATTCAAGATGAACATGTAATCGTTAAAGTCTTGCTTAGTTGGGAAGATGGATTTTCAAAAAGTTTGTTTGAACAAGATAATCGAGCAATTTCTCATAATGCAAACAACCTAAAATTCATACTTGAATCATATGACTTTCATGAAAACAAAGAGAAAAAAGAACTTACCAAAAACTTTCATGATCAAGATACCATTTTCTTCATTGAACAAGTGTTACCAAGTTTAAAAACGTATGCCGAAGTATTCATTAGTGATGCCATTAAGCATTTTGATAAAAACAAGTCCATTGGTATCCAAGTAGGTGTTCGTATTCAAAACAATCTGTTGTCAATTGATGTATCCAGCGTGAATTGCAACCCTGAAGAGTTAAAAGATATTTTGAAGGATTTCCGTAAAAAACGAAAATACCATCGTTTAAAGAATGGTGAAATCATTTCCTTGGAAGGAGAAAGTATTGCAGAGTTTGATCGCATGATGGAAGATATGCATATGGATCTCAAGGATATTGATTCAACGATGAATGTACCTGTACATTACGCATTTCAAATGGATGATGCCATTCACAATTTCCAACAAATCACGGGAAAAGAAGAAACTAGTTTTAAAGAATTTTTACATTCATTTGAACAGATTGATCCAACAAAACTAGAAATTGCCCCTACATATGAAGCACTGTTAAAAGACTATCAGAAACATGGAGTTCGTTGGATGATGCTTTTAAGTATGTATGGTCTTGGTGGTATTCTTGCAGATGATATGGGTCTTGGAAAAACACTACAAGCAATTGCACTATTAGAAACAAAACATGAGCCAGGAACGACGAGTCTAATTGTGACACCGGCATCGTTGATGCTGAACTGGCAAGATGAATTTGTGAAGTTTGATTCAAAGTTATCCTATTTGTGTATTTATGGAGATGCGCAAACACGTAATAGAATGATTGAGGAAAGTAAGAACTACGATGTGATTATTACGACTTATGACTATCTAAAGCGTGACATTGATGCATATGAGTCGATGCACTTTGACTATTTGATTATCGATGAAGCACAATATATAAAAAACCAAACAACAAAAGCCGCAAAAAGTGTAAAACGATTACACAGTCGCGTGCGCTTTGCCTTAACAGGGACACCAATTGAAAACAGCTTAGCGGAACTATGGAGTATCTTTGATTTCTTAATGCCTACCTATCTTTACAGTTATCGTTACTTTAAGCAACAATTTGAAAGTCCAATTGTGCTAGAAAACGATGAGAAAAAACAAGCGACTTTAAAGCGAAGAATCGAACCGTTTTTATTGCGTCGTCGTAAAGAAGATGTACTTAAGGAACTACCAAGTAAAATTGAAAAGAACCTTCGCTTCAACTTTGACTTAGAAGAAGAAAAACTCTATGTTGCAAAACTTTCACAAGTAAATGAAGACTTACAAGCTTTTATGCAAAGTGAAGAAAATCACCAAATAGAAATCTTGAAGTTATTGATGCAATTACGTCAAATTTGTTGCGAACCACGTATGTTATTTGATTCCATTGATCATCCTTCAAGCAAGTTGCGTGGATGTATGGAAATTGTGGAGTCACTAAAAGAAAGTAAACAAAAAGTATTGATTTTCTCATCCTTTACCACCATTCTTGATTTCATTGCAGAAGAGTTAGATGCGCGTAATATGAGTTACTTAAAGTTGACTGGAGAAGTCAATAAGACAAAACGTAAAGAGTTGGTTCAACGCTTTCAAGCAAATGAAGTTGATGTATTCTTAATTTCACTAAAAGCAGGTGGAGTTGGATTAAACTTAACCAATGCGCAAGCGGTGATTCATTATGACCCGTGGTGGAACTTATCCGCACAAAACCAAGCAACTGACCGTGCACATCGTATTGGTCAAGAACACGAGGTGACAGTGTTTAACTTAATTATGAAAAATTCAATTGAAGAGAAAATATTAGAATTGCAATCAAAGAAGAAAGAGATTGCAGATACATTTGTTGAAAACTCTGAAGGAAGTATCACTCGAATGTCCGCTTCAGATATTATGGGTTTGTTGCAAAGAACAGAGTAAAAGAAAGGAAGACGGGTTTATTCGTCATCCTTTTTAAGTTCATCAAATTTTGCTTTCATCGTCGGATTTTTACGTGTTAGTTTTTTGACGGTTAAGTCATTTGCTTTATTATTAGCAAGACGTAAATTATCTTCTGAGGAAAGTAATGCTGCTTTTGTTTTTTCTAACTGCTTAATGGTTTTATCGATTCCTTCAACAGCTTCTTTGAACCGCCTACTTGCAAGGTCATAGTTTTTACCAAATGCTTTTTTGAATGCATCAAGTTCGTGTTCAAAGTTGGTTATATCGATGTTTTGTGCTCGCATTTGTGCAACCTCTTGTTTATAGGTGAGCGTATTCATGGCTGCATTTCGAAGCAATCCAATGAGTGGGATAAAAAACTGAGGGCGAATAATGTACATCTTTGGATATTCATAAGACATGTCAACGATTCCGTTGTTGTAGAAATCATTATCCATTTCAAGCATTGATACAAGGACTGCATATTCGCAGTTCTTTTTCTTTCGATCACTATCAAGCTTCTTTAAATGATCACTGTTTCGCTTCTTTGTTGTTGTTTCATCTGCTTCGTTTTTCATTTCAAACATGATGGAGATAATTTCGTTTTGCTCATGATCATATTCACGATAAATATAGTCTCCTTTAGTTCCTTCAACGGCAATGTTATCTTTTCCAAACTGTGCGTTAGGGAAGGCAGTTGTGCGAATTTTATTAAATTCATTTTCACAATATTGTTCTAACGACTCCCCAATCATTTTTGTCGATTGACGTGCTTTGAAGTCTTTATACGTTTCTACCTCTTCTTGTTTTAAACGCAATTGCAATTCGTATGTCTCTTTCAATGTTTGCTTTTCAAGTTCGCTTTCACGTTCTTTAAGTGCAACTTCATGTTCTACACGTTCAAGTTTGTTTTGATTCTCTAGGGCAAGCGACTGAAGCTTGTTTTGCAATTCGAGTAGTTCTTTATCTTTTTCACTGAGTGCATCCTTGATTGCATACGCTTTTTCTTGATCCAAAGCTTCAGCTTTAGCAACCAGTTGTGCAATTTTTGCTTCCTTGGTAGCTAGTTGGGTTTGAAGTTCTTGTTCAGCTTTACTCACAGCTAACTCTTTTTCTTGGTCCAAAGCTTCAACTTTAGCAACTAGTTGTGCAATTTTTGCTTCCTTGGTAGCCAGTTGCGTTTGAAGTTCTTGTTCGGCTTTACGAACCGCCAATTCTTTCTCTTGATTACTAGCTTCAATTTTTGCTTCCAATTGAGCAAGTTCTTGTTCTTTTTTAGCAAGTTCGTTTGCTAAGTTTCCTTTTGCTTTTTCATTAGCCAACGCTAAATCCTTTTGATGTTGAACCTCTAATTGTTCAAGTTTCGTATGAAGTTCTTGATCAAATTCCTTTGTTTTTACTTGTTTAAGTATATCAGCGTATCCAGCATCGTCTAAAGTAAAGGTCTTGTGACAATGAGGACATTGAATGTTATGCATATGTATACCTCCTACTATAAGGTATTATACCATCATTCATGGCAGTTTATTTGTACTATAAATAAAAAGAAAACAGGATATTTATAATTGGGAGATATCCTGTTTCTTATAAGTCAATAAAATATGATTCAACTATATGTCTGCGTTGGTTTCAAGCCGCAATTAGGAGTTTATCTTTATTGACTCTTGTAGTATTTGTTTGCAAGGATGTAAGTTTCTATCTATATTGTTCTTCTATAGCCTGTATGATAGATGGTACATATAAATACAAACAAGAGAAACAAATACTACAAAAACCAATAAAAAAACAAGGCTGCAAAAAAAATCGCGTAGAGATTTCGTCAGTCTTGCCTAATGTAATAGTAACAATCCAACCGTATCATATTCGGTATATTTGTATCATAAATGAGGAGCAAACAAATGTCAAATGCTTTTCTATTTTGTCTGATGTAAGTAAAGAAACAGGAAAGTGATGATCTTAGAAGTAGGACAAAACGTGAAAAGGATTTTGTTAAATACAAATCTCGTGGTCGCTGTATGTATTTTTTTGATACAATAATAAGCAAGAAAAGATTGGGGATGAATATATGAATGTTTTATCCAAGCGTGAATCGACGTCCATGACAGATGGTTCCATTTGGAAAAAAATTGTATTCTTTGCGATGCCATTGTTTTTAGGGAATACATTTCAACAATTATACAATGCAGCTGACTCGTTGATTGTTGGTAATTTTTTAGGGTCAAGTGCACTTGCTGCGGTGAGCTCTTCAGGAAATTTGATTTTTCTAATGGTTGGATTCTTTAATGGGATTGCCATGGGTGCAGGGGTTGTTATTGCTCGCTATTTTGGGGCAAAAGATTATGAAAATATGTCAAAAGCCATTCATACAACGATTGCTTTTGGTTTGGTTGCTGGCGTGCTTCTAACAATCATCGGAACATGGTTGGCTCCAATTATGTTGGATTTGATGGGGACTCCAGAAAACGTTATGCCGCAAAGTATTGAATACTTTCGTATTTACTTTATTGGTTCACTGGGGCTAGTGATGTACAACATCTTTGTTGGTATTTTACAAGCGATTGGAGATAGCAAACATCCACTGTATTATTTGATTGTTTCATCTTTGATTAATGTGGTCTTGGATCTGTTTTTTATTGGTGTACTAGGCATGGGAGTTGGTAGTGCAGCGATTGCGACGATCATTGCACAGTTTGTTAGTGCCATCTTATGTTTAACGCGCTTGCTTCGTACCGATGATGTATATAAAGTAACGCTTCGTCATGTGCGTTTTCATAAAGACTCATTTAAGCTGATAATTGATTATGGTTTGCCATCAGGTTTTCAAAACTCGATTATTGCAATTGCAAATGTTGTTGTACAATCCAACATCAACTTCTTCGGTGAAAATGCAATGGCAGGATGTGGAGCATTCTCGCGTATTGAAGGATTTGCCTTTTTACCGATTTCTAGTTTTACAATGGCACTTACAACATTCGTGGGGCAAAATCTTGGTGCTGAGAATTATGAACGAACAAAAAAAGGTGCACGTTTTGGGATGATTTGTTCTGTTGTGCTAGCAGAGATTATCGGATTGTTAGTCTTTGTGTTTGCACCGATGTTAATCAGTTTGTTTAATAGTGAACCAGAGGTAGTAGCCTTTGGAACCGATCGCGCAAGAACTGCGAGTTTGTTTTTCTGTTTGCTAGCTTATTCGCACTGTATATCTGCAATTTTACGTGGGGCAGGAAAGAGCTTTGTGCCAATGATTGTTATGATGGTCTGTTGGTGTTTGATTCGTGTTAGTTTTTTAACAATCACAGGATATTTCTTTGAAAGTATTGTCAGTGTATATTGGGTATATCCCTTAACATGGGGATTAAGCAGTCTTTGTTTCTTCGTGTATTATCACAAGATGGATTGGATGCATAGTTTTACAAAACAAGCATAATTTCTTGAATTGTTGTAAAGGACTAGAAACGTATGCAAATCGTGTTATACTAAAATTAAAGAATGAGAAAGCATTTTGAAAAGGAGGTATAATCATGCAAATTTCAAAAGATGAGCTACTCAAAGCATTTTGTGAGATCGACGATGTTGAAAATATGTACTATAACACGGATGATGAAACGATTATGATTGATGATGGTGATGGGCTCTTTTACGATGATGAGGTGTATACAGTAGAAGATTTTGTGAATCAATATGGAGATGTTTTGATTCCACTTCCAAGTGCTCGTGAAATGAATGAAGCAAGCGTCGCTCGTGCATTTATCAAACAAGAACACGATGAAAAAAATCGCCAAATGTTAGTTGATGCATATAACAACGGTGGATTGACTGGATTTTTATCAAAGTTACATGAATACAAAATGCAAAACTTATATCTTGAATTCAAGCAACAAATTCAAAAAGACGAAGCGGTTGAGTGGGCAAAAGACAACGACATCGACGTAATTTAATAAGTTCACATCGTTAAGATGTTGAACTTTTTTATAAAAGATAAGAAAGAAAATAGAGATGAGGGAAACAAATGAAGCGTACATCAAAAAACAAGCAACAGGAAATATTTGAAGAGGCTGTTGGCTTTTATGAACACGGGTTAGTTACATTTAAAGGTCAAAAAGAAGGTGTTCTTCATTTTGAAGTAGATGGAAAGCAAGTGGTGATTCATGCAGAAACCGAAGAGGTTTTGCACTGCGATTGTAAGGACTGTACACCGTATGCAGATTGTGTACATGCAGTAGCCGCACTTATGTATTTAGGTGAATTGCAGGCCGAGGATGAAGAGGAAGAAGATCAAGAATTCGTTGATCCTGAGATTATTGATTTGGTTGATGAAACGGACTATGAATTTGTGAAACAATTTGCTTGTGCTATCTTGCATGACAGTCCAGAGCTATTAGAAATGTTTAAACAAATGCGAGCAGAACGTGATGAACAACTGGAAGATATCGCTGGAACTAGTTTTATGCATACGCTACGAGTCTTGTTTGCTCGTTACAGTAATATGGATAATGGATATTACAATGTCGATGGTTTATTGGATGATCTTGATGCAATTGTGGATGAAGAAGCAAGAGATTTACAAACAGAAGAACAAATGATTTCAATTTTGGATATGATGAGTGTCGTGCACATCTATTTACAAGCTTTAGATGAAAACTACATGGAACGAATCAATATGTCGTATAACCATATGTTAGATTATGTTAGAAAGTTCTCACGTAAACTCAAAGGTGAAGACAAAGACCAATTGTTTGCACAACTCAAAGAGATTGTTTCTGAGTATATGTTTGGAGCTTATACCCATCTAGCAGAAGATGTATTTGTGGAAGAATTTTCAGAAGCAAAATACTTAGAAGATAAAATAGATGTATGTTATGAAAAATTAAATGAGCGAAACTTCTTGGATGATGGGGAAATGAGTGATTTACTCTATTCTAGATGGATGAGTAGTATTGTTACATTATTCTTACAGGCTGGTCATTCCTTAGAGTATATAAAGGACCGGATTGAAGATGAATATGATGAAGTTGCTGCTAGAGCCATTTTAATTGAAGTGGGAAAATATCAAAAAGAGTATACATTTGTAAGAGAAGTATTAAATGATTCAATGAAACTAGATCAAGCACATCCGTATTTGGTCAAAAAATACGAAAAAGAATTGGTGAAGATTAAAAAAATGACAGAGACACATTTGAATTAAGAGTGATAGGAAGTTAAGAGGAAACTGCAATGATTACAGAGAAGTTAGAGTTGGATGGGTATGAAATTTTTCAGGGTAAAAATGTCTTATTAACCGCTGGAGTTAGTAACCACTTTAATATGATGACCATTAGTTGGGGTACAGTGGGGATTGTTTGGAATAAAAAGGTTGCAACCACGTATGTAAGAAGAAATCGTTACACGCACAGTTTTATGTTAGCAAATGATTACTTCACGATCAGTACATTTTCTAGAGAGTACGATGAAGATTTGATGTATTTAGGACAAGTATCAGGGAAAGATGAAGACAAGCTTGCTCATACCTCTTTGCATGCTTATGCATATAAAGAAGGTGTCATGGTTTATGAGGAGGCGGAATTAACCTTAATTTGTAGAAAGATTCATTATCAAGACTTACAAATTGCAAATCATGAGATTTACAATGCATTTTATGAAAGTGAACCTATGCATACAGTTATTGTTGGTGAAGTTGTCGAAGTCATTGATCATCGCAAGAAGAAGGATTCAAAGCTGTAAATAACAAGCTGTTGCACTTTAAAAGATAATTGAAGTGAACAATAAATTGTAATTTAGTGCTTGTATTTCATAAATAAAGTGATATAATCACATCAACAATCAAATATTTTGATAGAGGTTGCAAACCTTAAGAATTTGTAAGTAGAAGGCATTCATTGACTTACAACGGGCGAAGTTTTGCCGAATAAAATGGATAGGCATATGCATTTTATGGGGATATGGCGAAGAACCATATCACTGTTTACGTAATGTAAAAGCGCTATCTACTTTTCATATCTATGGCAGTAGGACTTTGTGCTTTTACTGGCATTTTTTTATGGGAGGAAATAGGATGAAAAAATTTCGATTAGGAATAGTAAGTTTGTTTATGCTTGCAATGCTTGTAGGCTGTCAATCCAAGCAAGCAAGAGTGAACGATGACAATACATTTGTTGTAGGAATGGAGTGTAACTATACACCATTCAACTGGCAAACGATGGATGCATCTGATACAGCGGTATCCATTGGTGGTGCTGGATACTGTGATGGTTATGATGTCATGATTGCCCAAGATCTAGCTGATCGCTTAGATCAAAAATTGGAAGTGAAAAAATTGGCTTGGGAAGGTTTACTTCCAGCACTTGAATCAGGAGAAATTGATGCCATTATTGCAGGTATGACCGCAGATGAAACACGTGAAAAAGGAATTGATTTCACAACACCTTATTATGAATCAGAAATGGTTATGATTACACGTGCTAGTGGTGAAGAGGCTAGTTATGATGATATTCAACAGTTTGGTGGGAAGCATGTAATCGGCCAAAAAAGTACGAATTATGATACCGTGATTGATCAAATTGAAAATGTAAATCATGCAACACCAAAAGCAACCTATCCAGAAATGGTTGTTGCTTTACAAAAAATGGAAGTGGATGGAATTACGGCGGAACTTCCAGTTGCACAAGGTGTAGTTGCATCCAACCCGGATTTAACGATTGTTCATTTTGCACAAGATAAAGGATTTGACATCGATACAAGTGTTTCCATTGGTTTAAAAGAAGGAAGTCGTGGCACAGAATTCTTTGAAGAAGTGCAACAGGCACTGGATGATATTAGCGAAGATCAACGTAATAGTTATATGGATCGTGCACGTGAAAACTCACCTGAAACGGGGGAACCAACCGACGGAGTAGCGGTTAAAGACCAAGGCTTCTTCACAAAAGTCACAAATATTGCAAAACAATATTGGCCACTATTTGCGTATGGTGTACAAATCACTTTGATTTTAGCTTTTGTGGGTACGATCTTTGGACTGTTAATTGGTTTGTTACTTGGTACTTTGCGTAGTTTTACCATTGAAGAAAGTGATGCAAAACTTGTGAAGGTACTCAAAAGAATAGCACATGGATTTGTTGGTCTATATGTTTGGGTATTGCGTGGAACACCAATGATGGTACAAGCGTTCTTTATTTACTACTTACTAAAACCAATCGTTCACTGGAATCCACTGACTGCAGGAATGATTATTATTTCTGTAAATACTGGAGCTTATATGGCTGAAATTATTCGCGCAGGAATCCAATCGATTGATAAAGGGCAAACGGAAGGTGCGCGAAGCATTGGGATGTCTAATTTACAAACGATGTTCTTTATCATCTTGCCACAGGCGATTAAAAACCAATTGCCATCAATTGGAAACCAATTGATTGTAAATATTAAAGATAGTAGTATGTTAAATGTAATTGGAGTCGTTGATTTATACTTCCAATCAACAAGTGTTGCTGGATCTGTATACCAGTTCTCTGAAACATTCTTTGTGACAAGTTTGGTTTATTTATTCCTTACAACCATTGCAACGGTTATCCTAAACCTTATTGAAAAACGGATGGGTCATCCAAAAACATTAGAAAGAGGGGTCTAAAAGATGGAACAAACAATTATAAAAGTTGATCATTTAAAGAAATCCTTCGGTAAACAAGAAGTATTAAAGGAAGTAAATTTCCATATTGATAAAGGAGAAGTTATTAGTATTCTTGGATCAAGTGGGAGTGGTAAAAGTACCTTGTTGCGATGCATTAATTTACTGGAAATTCCAGATGGTGGTCATATCTATTTTCATCAAGATGATGTGAAAAGTTTAGAATTAAATCATTATCGTTCTAAAGTGGGAATGGTCTTTCAAAGTTTCAATCTCTTTGACAATATGAACGTATTGGAAAATTGCATGATTGGACAAGTCAAAGTACTAAAGCGCAGTAAAGAAGATGCAAAAGCAAAGGCGTTGTTTTACCTTGAGAAAGTTGGTATGAAGGCCTTTGCTAACAAACCAAGTACACAATTGTCTGGTGGACAAAAACAACGTGTTGCGATTGCAAGAGCTTTATGTATGGAACCAGAAGTTTTATTGTTTGATGAACCAACAAGTGCTTTGGACCCAGAAATGGTCGAAGAAGTCTTGAAGGTTATCCAAGATTTAGCAAAAGAAGGTTTAACAATGGCAATTGTGACACATGAGATGCAATTTGCCAAAGATGTTAGTAAACGCGTGATCTTTATGGACCAAGGAGTGATTGTGGAAGAAGGTAGTCCACAGGAAGTCTTTGAACAAACCAAACACGAACGAACAAAAGCATTCTTGCACCGATTCAATAATTAAAAATCTATAGATCATTAATAAGCCCATACTTTCGTGTGGGTTTTTATTTTGGGCTAAAATTGTTATAATGTAATAAGTAGATAGGGAGAGATTATGAAGAGAAAATTAACCTTATTTGGTTTCTTTACACTTACTGCTTCGATGTTGATGTCAGCAGATGAATATCCAGCATTTGCGCAATCAGGACTGGTTGCCGTTATTTTTTTAGTGGCAGCAGCGATTGTCTGGTTTTTACCTGTCGCACTATGTTCTGCAGAAATGGCGACAATTGATGGATGGGAAGACGGGGGGATTTTTACTTGGATAAAAAACTCGTTGAATGAACGTATGGGATTTGTTGCTGTATGTATGCAGTGGTTGCAGAATACCATCAACTTTATTACGATGTTATATTTCATTATTGGGGCATTGTCCTTTGCTTTGGATATGCCTAGTTTAAATACGAATCCACTTCTTAAATATGCATTGTTTCTCCTTATTTTTTGGGGGTTAACCTTCTCACAACTAGGGGGAATTAGTAGAACTGACGTTATAGTTAAAATCAGTTTTATTGGTGGAATTATCATTCCATCTTGTATATTTCTTGGTTTGGCAATCGCATATTTAGTACAAGGGCATCCAGCACAAATTGATTTATCTTTACCATCAAGCATAACAACGATTCAACATCATTTTTCGATTAGTAGTTTTGTGCCGTTTATCTTAGCGTTTGCTGGAATTGAAGCAAGCGCAAGTTATGCGGGAAATATGAAAAATCCAAAACATGAATACCCAATTGCAATACTTATACTTGTATTCTTCGCTGTTGGTCTTGATGCACTTGGTGGTCTTGCGGTTGGAATTGTCGTACCAGCAAATGAGTTATCTTTAAATAGTGGAGTATTACAAGCCGTACAAATTGCTATTCAACAAGTGGTTCCTGCACTATCCTTCATGGTTCGTATCGTTGCCTTTCTTTTAGTGTTAGGTATGGTTGGTGAAGTTAGTTCTTGGGTTGTCGGACCGGTTCGTACATTGTATGTGGTTGCCCAAGATCAATTGCTTCCACAGTATTTTGCAAAAGCTAACGCAAATGATGTTCCTGTGCGACTTGTTGTGCTGCAAGGAATCATTGTTAGTGTGGTTGGTGCCATTTTAACGTTACTCTTTGGTGGAAATAACGCGGCATTTAAAATTGCGATGTCTTTGACTGTTATGATGTATATGGTAACTTACATTTTATTGTTTGTTGGCTATCTACGTATGATTTTCGTAAAAGATGGTGTTCATCGTGATTTTCAAATATTAGGTGGTAAAGTGATGAAACTGCTCATCGGTAGTGTTGGACTAGTGTCAACCATTATCGTGTTTATTGCGACCTTTGTACCTAGTGCGGATGTGTTAAAACTAATGCATGCTGAGAGTTATGTATTAATTACGAGTGTACTATTCATAACTGTGTTATCGTTGGTGTTAATTTCATATCAACATGAAAGTAAACGCAATGCAAAACATTCAGTTACAGTAAAAAAAGTTCCACATCACGTAGTGAACAGATGGATTTACCCTAAAGCACGAAGCAACCATTATGTGCAAAAGACAAACGAATTTCCAAAAGAAAAATCTAGTTAACCTAGATTTTTTTTACGAATTCGCTTTTTAATTTCATGATTCCAAAGCCATCGATACGACACTCGATGTTGTGTCCGTCAGTTGCATCAACTAAACGAATGTTTTTTGCTTTTGTTCCTACCTTTAAAGTTGAAGAACTACCTTTCACTTTTAGGTCTTTGGTGATGCTAATACTATCACCACTCGTTAAGACATTTCCATTTGCATCCTTAACTTCGTTTTGACTAGCTAATAGGTCGGTATCAATTTGGGTCCATTCATTTCCACACATTGGGCAAACAAATAATCCGCGGTCTTCGTATGTGTAATCTTCATTACATTTTGGACATGCTGGTATATCGGCCATAGTTTCTCCTTTTGTTTTCTAAAAAAGTATATCACAATACGTTACATTTACCTATATCATTTGGTTTATATCATATCACCCCTATATACTAAACGATATAAATACTTGTGTGAAAAGATATGCATAATATGCATGTGGTTGTGGTAAACTTTCTTTTGGATAAATTTGGAGGTCTTATGTTTAACGATGGAATTGAAGCAGTAAGTAAGACCGCAGTGAAGAAAGCTAAACTTTTAACAATCAACCCTGCTGGATACATGGTATCAAGTATGATTGCAGGTATGTTTGTTGGCTTTGCGGTTTTATTATCATATACAGTGGGTGGGCAATTGATGGGATCCGCCTTTACCAAACCGATGATGGGAGCATCTTTTGGAATTGCTTTAAGTTTAGTCACCATGGCTGGAGGAGAATTATTTACAGGAAATGTCTTAGCGATGGTTGTTGGCTGGATTCAAAAAACAGTAACGGGACGTGACGTGTTAAAAGTATTGGTTGCAAGTTTCATTGGAAACTGGATAGGTTCCATACTTCTAGCGTTCTTGTTTGTAGGAACTGGACTAGACTCTGGTAGTGTAGGTGAATTTATGGCACATGGAGCCATGGATAAAATGCATGGATCGCCAGTTGAATTATTGTGCAAAGCAATTTTATGTAATACCTTAGTATGTTTAGGTATGTGGTGCTACTACAAAATGAAAAGCGAAAGTGGAAAACTGATTATGCTATTCTGGTGTTTATATGCCTTTATTACAATGGGTTTCCAACACTGTGTGGCAAACATGACCTTACTCAGTGTTTCATTGATTCATCCCATTGATGTATTGGTCAGTGTAGATGGTTATTTTTATAACATCTTTATCGTCACAATTGGTAACATCATAGGAGCAATCCTTTTTGTAGCTTTACCATATTCCCTGATAGCGATGAAGCAAGTAGAAAGCAAGTAGCGATACTTGCTTTTTTTATAAGGTTTTCTTTGGGTATCATAAAAACATCTTTAGTTGTTTTTATTTTATAAGCGGGTACAATAATGGTGATAAATATCACGAAATGGAGAATAGTTATGAAAAAACTAATGGTTATGATACTTGCTTGTTTTGTGTTGTTTGGTTGTCAGACAACAACAAAAGAAAATGCAAAAGATAGTGCAACAGTTTCTGTTGTTGATAGTGTAGGAAATAAAGTGAAAGTCACTAAACACACAAAGAAAGTTGTTGTTTTGGGAAGTTCTTGGGTAGAATTATATAAACTTGCTGGTGGAATGCCCATTGCCACAACAAGTGATGCTGAACGTTTTACATACATCAAAGACAATAAAGATATTGAAATTGTAGGTGATGTAAAACAACCAAACTTTGAAAAAGTGGTTGCTCTAAATCCAGACCTTGTCATTCTTGGAGAGGATTTAGCTGGACATCAAGCACTGACAACGTCATTGAAAGATGCAAAGATTCCCGTATTTGTTACAAAAGTTGAGAAATTTGATGATTATCTTGCAGTTTTGAAAAGTTTCACGACAATCACAGGTGATAAAGAAGCATATCAAAGTCAGGGAGTTGCAGTGCAAAAAAAGATTGATACTTTGTTAGCGAAAATTCCTGATACTGAAAAAGGGAAACAAACGGCTTTATTTATGCGTGGGTTCTCAACCAATGTAAAAGCAATTGCACGCGATCACACGGTAACGGATATTTTAGATGAAATCGGTATTACCAACATTGCACAAAAAGACAATTTTCCATTGGATACGATTTCGATGGAAGCAATTTTAAAGGATGATCCAGATTACATTTTCTTTACAACTATGGGTGACGAAGAAAAAGCAAAAGAAAATATTAAGAAATCTCTTGAAGATGATCCTTCATGGGCAACTCTTACCGCTGTAAAAGAAGGTCATGTGTATTATCTAGAAAAAGATTTATATCACTATAAACCAAATGCACGCTGGGCTGAAGCGTATGAACACATCTTACAAATCGTTTATCCAGATGTTTATAAATAAGAAAATTCGAAGAACGATGCTCGTTGGACTTGTTGTCTTGGTATTGCTAGTGTTTGCTAGCTTATCTTTTGGTTCAAGTGATACAACTATCCAACAGGTATGGTCTTACATCTTTCATCAAGATAATGCAACGGTTGGAAACATTCTATTATATGTACGTATTCCAAGAACCATTGCGACGATTCTTTGTGGAAGTGCCTTAGCTGTTGCTGGGTTGCTATTTCAGTCAGCATTGAACAATGCCTTAGCATCCTCAGGAACTATTGGTGTAAATTCTGGTGCAGGATTGTTTGTGATTTTAGGAGCAATTTTATTCCCAGGTGTTTTTATTGCAAAGTCCATCTTTGCGTTTATGGGTTCCTTGTTGGCAGCGGTTTTAATATTCTTTATTGCTAAAAAAAATGTTTCCAAATCAACCATTGTGATGGCTGGTGTAGCAATTTCCAGTCTACTAACTGCTTGTAGTGATGCACTTGTCACATTGTATCCAGATACAGTCATGGATAAAAGCTCGTTTTTTATAGGTGGTTTTGCGCACGTACAAAGTGCCAATTTACCATTTGTATCAATTATTACTTTGTTATGTTTACTACTTGCTGGCTTGCTGGCGACTCGTATGAATGTTTTAAGTCTTGGTGATGAGATGGCAAATTCACTAGGGTTACCAGTTGTTCGTACTCGTTACATTTTGATCTTTCTTGGTGCAACTTTGGCAGCAGCAAGTGTAAGTATCGGTGGAATTTTGAGTTTTGTTGGTCTAATTGTTCCGCATATGATGCGTTCGATTATGGGTAATGATCACCGTTACTTGGTTCCTTCAACACTGCTTTCTGGAGCCATTCTTGTTTTAGGTTGTGATTTAGTTGCTCGTCTTCTATTTGCACCATTTGAAATTCCGGTAGGAATTATACTCGCCTTTTTAGGTTCACCATTTTTCTTGTGGTTAATTCTTAGTCGAAAACGGAGGTTGCAATTATGATGGAAATCAGTCATGTTAATGTCTTGATTGAACGAAAACAAATTCTTACAGATATTTCCATGGAGATTCCGAAAGGTTCGTTTACTTGTATTATTGGGAAAAATGGGAGTGGGAAAAGTACTTTGTTGAAAGCCATTAATCAATATCTTGCTTATAGTGGAACAATTGAGGTGGATCAACAGGACTTAAAAATATTAAACAAAGATGCACGTGCGCGTTTGATGTGTTACTTGCCTCAACAAAGAAGTATTCCAAATATGAATGTACGACAATTGATTTCACATGGTCGATACCCACATTTAGGTTTTTCTAAAACCTTACAAGATGAAGATACGTATATTATCATGGAAGCTGCCAAACTTGCCGGTGTAGAAAGTCTGATGGAGCGCAATCTACAATCGTTATCTGGTGGTGAGAGGCAACGTGCTTACATTGCCATGATGATTGCACAAGATACGTCTTACATTTTATTAGATGAACCGACAACGTTTTTAGATGTTGAGTTTCAATTGGATATCATGGAACTGTTAAAGCAGTTAAATGAAAGAGGAAAAACGATTGTTATGGTGGCTCATGATTTGCCACAAGCATTTAGCTATGCTAGTAATATTATTCTGATTGACCACGGTCGCTTGATCATACAAGCTACACCTGAAGAAATGATTGCAACAGATGAAGTCTACGCATGTTTTGGTGTTCATGTACGTACTTCAAAAAATCCAAATGATTTGTATCGATATACATTTGAACGATAGGTGGGCATATGATAACTGAAAGACAAATCCCGATATTGGCAGGGATACAAGAGGAAAGTAAAAAAGAGTTTTTTGCAAAAGGAAAAGTGATGCAATATAAAAAGCATCAACAAGTTTATCAGGAACATGAAAAGGTGGATTGTATTTACTTTTTAATTGAGGGTGTAGCTATCGCTTGTAAACAAGCGTATGGAGATGAGCGTCGAGTGATTTTAATTCATCGTCAAGGAGAGTTGATGAATGAAGAAATACTGGATGGACATAAATGCAGCAGCACATGTGAATGTATTACACCAGCAACGCTATTTGCCATTCCGGTAGCGGAATTCATTGAAATCTTTAAACGTGATCAATTGTTAATGGAAAATGTAATGAAGCACATGAGTCTACGTATTCGAAGACTTTATCATATGTCGAAAAATGCCATTAACTCGTTACGTGGTGATAAAAAACTTGCTGCAAGACTATGGAAACTGGCCCAAGACTACGGAGAAAATACAAGTGAAGGTCGAGAAATTACATTTCCTATTTCAATCACGCTTATGGCAGAAATGATGGGTAGTAAACGAGAAACGGTATCACGACAGATCAAAGTACTACAGGAAGAAGGGTATCTTATCATTCGAACCAAACGTGTCATTGTACTAAATATGGACAATTTATTAGCCTATGTTCAAAAACCGTAAATTAGTTACGGTTTTTTTATACTTTACTGTCATTTTCTCGGGTATTTTAGTTTTCGAAGAAATTAAGTTATGGTAAATTTCTGTAATCTCATATATGTGTGTAGGGAGGTTTAGAGGGTGAAAAATAAAGTGGGTAGGAAATATGTGTACGTAGTAGGTGTTATTACATTTGCGATTGTTATGCAACTTTTGGTAGTGTTTATTTTTTGTCAGTCGATTGAGGGAGCTGTCACACATACGGTTTTATCAAGCAAGCAGGAAATGACAAATGCTTAGATGTGAAAAGCGAATTGGATGAATCTGAAGAAGATGATTATGATTCTGCCACAACAAAAGCGACAAGCACACAAACCAAAGCTAAGCTAAAAGAATCAAACGTGTTAGAAACTGTTGAAATTGCTGAAAAATGGTGATGATTTTTAGAATTTATTCACTGGGATTGCAATTTTGGGGACTGTCTTTCTTGTGGCAGATTATTTCTTAGAAAAAAGAAGTATAAACTAAAAACATTCGGAATTGTCCGAATGTTTTTTATAATGTTGTTCGATTTGCACAGTAGTATTGATATACAGTAGCGCACACTTCGCAATCAGCAACTGCACGGTGACTTACCGCAACCAATCCAAAGAAATCTTTCAACGTACTGAGTTGATGATTTCCGCATGCTGATTTAGGAATTACACGACGGGCTAAGGTTACTGTATCAATGACTGAATTTGCGAATGGGGGAAGATTTGCTTCTTTACATTCTGATTCCATCATAGCCACATCAAAAGCTGCGTTATGAGCAACGAGTGGTAGATCCTCGATGAAGTTTAGAAATAGCTCATAAACTTCATAAAATACGGGAGCTCCTTGAACATCGTGATTTGTAATCCCTGTTAACTTTGTAATAAAGCTGGGAACGTATATTTCAGGATCAATGAAGCATTGAAATTCATCAACAACTTCATGATTCTTGTATTTGATTGCACCAATCTCAATAATCTTTGCTGAGCTACTTGTTCCTGTAGTTTCCGTATCAAAGACGATATAATCCTTAGGCATGTCTTTACTAAAAGACTCTTTGTATTTTAATTTTTGGTATAAACTTGGTTGTTTTCGCATGTCTTCATTATACCCAATGATGGAACTTTGTCTATATCTTATGGTAAAATATAAATATGAAAAAATACATGTTAGCTTTGGATTTAGGTACTACTAGCATTCGTGCAATTGTTTTTGATAAAGCAAGTAATGTGGTAGCAAAAGAACAAAAAGAATTTACACAGTTTTTCCCTCATGCAGGTTGGGTTGAACAAGATGGAGAAGAGATTTGGCAAACCTTACAAACGGTTGTAGCAAATTTAATGGTTAATCAACATATCTCACTTGATGATATCGAAAGTATCGGAATCACCAATCAAAGAGAAACAACCATTCTTTGGGATACGAAAACGGGGTTACCAATTTATCGTGCAATCGTATGGCAATCCATGCAAACAAACTCTATATGTGAGAATTGGAAAGAATTAGGATATGAAACGCTGGTAAAAAAGAAGACAGGATTACCGATTAATCCATATTTTAGTGCAAGTAAGATACGCTGGATCCTTGATCATGTAAATGGGGCAAAAGAAAAACTAGCTGCAGGTGATCTACGTTTTGGGACCATCGATTCGTGGATCTTGTGGAAATTAAGTGGAGTTCATAAAACCGATGTATCAAATGCATCAAGAACGATGTTGTATAATATTTTTGATTTAACTTGGGATGAGGAACTATGTGAGCTTTTTGCTGTTGATTCATCTTTACTACCGTTGGTTTGTGATAGTAGTACATACTTTGCAACTACAAAACCAAATGCTTTTTTTCAACATGAGATTCCTATTACAGGAATTGCTGGAGATCAACAGGCTAGTATGTTTGGACATGCTTGTTTTGAACCTGGAATTGTAAAGAATACCTATGGAACTGGCTGCTTTCTACTGATGAATGTAAAAGACAAACCATACTTATCTGAAAATGGCTTGTTGACGACTGTAGCATGGTCCATTGATGGCGTGGTTGATTATGCCATTGAAGGAAGTATCTTTGTTGCTGGAAGTGCAGTGCAGTGGTTACGTGATGCACTACAAATCATTTCAAGCTCAGCAGAAAGTGAAGAACTTGCACGAAATGCAAAGACGGATCATGATGTTTATTTTGTGCCTGCATTCGTAGGTTTGGGTTCACCATACTGGGATAGCGACGCGAAAGGAACCATCTTTGGTTTAACACGAGGAGCAGGAAGGGCAGAACTTGCTAGAGCTACTTTGGATAGTATTGCTTATCAAACACGTGATGTGTTAGAAGTCATGATGGAGGAAAGTCATCAGGAGATATATCGCTTACGTGTCGATGGAGGTGCGAGCGAAAATGCACTGTTGATGCAATTTCAAGCAGATATAACCAATACTGATATCGATGTTGCGCATATTGGCGAAACGACTGCATTAGGAGTTGCTTATCTGGCTGGATTGGCAAGAGGTTTTTGGCAAAGTCAAAGTGAGATTTTACAGTATCGTCAAGTGAAGAAATCCTATCATGGAAACATGAATGAAGAAACTCGTCAAAAGTTGTATCGCAAGTGGAAAAAGGCAGTTGCTGCAACCATCTTATTTAAGTAAAGAAAAAACCAAGCGCTTGCTTGGTTTTGTTATTTAAAGCGATCAATTCGATTGAACATATATGCTGCAATACCAGAAATCAAAAATGCTAATACGGTAATTAATATCCAACTTAGTTCACCATGATCATCAAAAGGCAAGGGGACATTCATCCCGTAAAAACTGAAAATAATTGTTGGAATCGTTAAGATTAAAGAATAAATAGTTAAGAACTTCATTACGGAGTTCATGGAGTTTGAAATAATTGCAGAATACGAGTCGGTCATCTCATTTAGAATACGGTTAGAGATGGTCGCCATATCAATTCCTTGTTCAATCTCTACAGTTAAATCATCAAGAATCTCATCATCTTCTTCGTACAGTGTAAGGTAGCGACCACTTTGGATTTTGCTAATTACGATAAAGTTTGATTTTAATGACATAATGAAGAAAATCAAACTACGTTCAATACGCATCAATTCAAGTAAGTCTTTATTTTTAGGTGTTGTTCCTAAAGACTGTTCAATTTTTACTCGCATGCGGTTTAAGACGCGAAGATCGTTTAGATATTGTGAAGTGATTTCCAACAACCACAATAATACAAACCTTGTTTTTAACTGTGGATTTAGTGTACTGCGAAATCGATCACTAAAAGCGTTTCGCATATGTTCGTTTGAAAAGCTGGTAACAATCACACTACTTTTAATAATAAAACTCATTGGTCCAGATGAATATATTGATGTTTTTTGTTCATCGCGGAAGGGAACGTCAAAGATGATAAGCAATGTATTGGTTTCTTCGTCATAGTCAATACGAGCACTTTCATCTTTATCCAGTGAGTAGGTTAAAAACTCCTCGGGTATGTCATATTCACTTTGCAGTTTTACACTCTCCTCAGGGTCATTGATGTGCCGCTCAATCCATGGTCGGAATTTGGCTTTTTCGATTACTTCATTCATCCAATCACTTCCTTTCGTCTCCATGTACTATTTTAACACGTTTTACAATAAAAACTAAAGAAAACGAGCGTGAAAGCACGCTCGTTTTGGAATGATTTTAAGTATTAGAAGCTTGATAGATAGAATCGATTGCACTAGCTAGTGTTTTATCAAAATCAGCTTCACTTTGCTTAGCGCTTAAACCTTCGCTTAATGCTCTAGAGAAACTAGCAATCAAGCCATGATTTTTCGCAAGTAATGCGTTTGCCTCCTCACGAGAATACCCACCGGATAAGGCAACGATACGAACAACGTGTGGGGCTTTCATCAAATCCTTGTAGAAGTCATCAACGGTTGGTATTGAGAGTTTAAAGATGACTTGTTCTTCAGGTCCTAGTTTAAGTAGTTCATTAAGTAGGGCTTCTTTAAGGATAACTTCGGCTTCTTTTTTATCTGGAATATGAATGTCCACTTCAGGTTCGATGATCGGAACCAATCCGTGGCTAATGATTTTCTTTGCATATTCAAATTGTTGTTGTACGACTTCTTCTATACCTTTTTTGTTAGCTGCTTTGATGACTGAACGCATCTTTGTTCCAAAGATATGTTGTTCTTTTGCTCTAACTAATAAGTCATCAATTCCAACAATAGGTTTCATTAATTGAACTCCATTGTTTTCAGCTGCCAAACCTTGGTCAACCTTTAAGAAAGGAATAATGCCTTTGACTTCCCATAGATAGTCGGCAGTAAATCGACCTTCAATTTGACGATCCATCGTATTTTCAAATAAGATGGCACCTAATATTTTATTTGATGTGAATGCAGGTGATGTAATGATACGCGTACGCATTTGGTGTACGAGGGCAAACATTTCATCATCATTGTGATATGCATCTTCTGCTATTCCGTATGCTTTTAATGCTTTAGGAGTACTTCCTCCTGATTGATCGAGAGCTGCAATAAAGCCTTCTGCATGCTCCATGCGATCGAATTGTACATGATTCATTTTGATATCCTCCTTTATATAGTGATTATATCATGATAGATAGTTATTGATATTAAGACGACCGGAAAGTTTGGTCAAAAAAAGAGCACAAAGCTCTTTGGAGTTTAAACGATTGCCATACCACCGTCAACGATAATAAATTGACCAGTAACATAGCTAGAAGCGTCACTAGAGAAGTATAGGATAGTTCCATTTAGTTCTCCTCGTTTACCTGGACGATTCATAGGGTTTAATGAATTGTATAAATTTAAAAAATCATTTGATTTAAATAGCGTGTTTTCTGTCATTTCACTTTCAAATAAACCTGGACCAATTGCGTTTACAGTAATGTTGTGTTTACCATAACTTGCAGCCATACCTTTTGTTAAACCAAGGACTGCAGATTTACTTGCGTTGTATCCATGACGGATAAATGTATCTGCTTTGTCAGCGATAACTGCATTAATGGAAGCAATATTAACAATTTTTCCGTATTCTTGTTTCATCATTTCTTTCACTACGTATTTACTAACTAAGAAAATACCTTTAACGTTTACATCCATACTTTTATCCCAGTCTTCAACTGATAATGAATCAACTCCACCACGTACAGCAACTCCTGCATTATTTAATAGGATGTCTAGGTGTCCGTAGTGCTTTGCAGCACCTTCAATTGCTTCTTTAACCATATCTTCATTCGTTACATCGACTTGGAATGTGATTGCATCAACGCCAAGTGCTTTCGCTTCTTTAGCAACCTCATCTAATTTCTCTTTTCTTCTTGCTAGTAAGACTAAATTCGCACCAGCTTTTGCATAAGCTAAGGCAGCATCCTTTCCAAGTCCACTACTAGCACCAGTAACAACTGCTACTTTTCCGTTTAATTCAAACATTGTGATTCCTCCTTTTATTGCACAATATAGGCAATCTTTATACTTACATTAAACACGGTATTGCACAACTAAACAAACGTTATGCCTGTAAATTAGTTAAAGGCAACTTTTTATGTATTGTTTTTATGCTTATTTTATTGAAAAATGCTTGCATTATTTGTGATAGGATTGTATATTATACAAAAGTAATGATTAGAAGTAGTATGATATTTGTACTTTATAGAGACTGATTGCTTGGTGGAAAATCAGAAGGAAGAATTTCAGAACGTGTCTATGAACTCATACTTCGATATTCGTGGAGGGGTATGCGCAAACTTAGCGTTATAAGTAAGAGCCAATATTATCATATTGGAAGTAAGGTGGTACCGCGTTTTAACGTCCTTTGTTGATAAGGGCGTTTTTATTTTTATTGGAGGAAATATATGAATTTTGATGTAAGTATTATCGAAAAATATGGACCGCTAATCCTTAGTGGATTACCGATGGTCTTGTTTATCTCAGCTGTATCTGCTGTCTTTGGATTTTTAATTGGGTTGTTAGCTGTCTTTTTACGAGGACGTAATAAAGTTCTAAAAACCATTGTGAATGGGTACATCGATTTAATTCGTGGAACTCCGGTATATGTACAGTTAATTTTCTTCTACTTGGGATTGCCTGGATTATTTCCAGGGTTCAACCCACCAGAAGTATTGAGTTGTATTATTGTTTTCTCGATTAACTCTGGAGCTTACCTGAGTGAAATATTACGTGCTGGAGTTGAGGGGATTGATCGTGGTCAAATAGAAGCGGCAAAAGCCTTAGGGGTAAGTAAAAGTGATATTGCAAGACACATTATTTTCCCACTTGCATTGCGTAACGTGTTGCCAGCTGTTATGAACGAATTTATTACATTAACAAAAGAAACATCGATTGTTTCTGTTATTGGGGTAGCAGATATGATGTATCGCTACAACAATGTTTCGGCATCAACATATTCAACATTTGAACCGTTATTGGTTATTTTTATCGCTTATTACATCTTGAATGTAATTTTATCGCAAATTGGTCGATTTATTGAAAGGAAGTTATCTTATGCTTAAAGTAGAGCATCTATATAAAGAATACAATGAGAATGTAAAAGTCCTATTTGATGTGAATTTTACTTTTGAAGATGGTAAAACATATGCAATCATCGGTTCAAGCGGTGGTGGAAAGAGTACATTTATTCGTTGTTTAAATATGCTAGAAGTACCAACTAGTGGTACTATTGAATTGGATGGTGTAAAAGTAAACGATCCAAAAACGAATTTAGAAGATATTCGTGCAAAAATGGGGATGGTTTTCCAAAACTTCAATCTTTTTGAACATATGAATGCACTTGATAATGTCACATTTGCACTTCGCAAAGTGAAAAAAATGAGCAAAGAAGATGCAGACATGAAGGGAAAGGAATTATTGGAGCAAGTAGGATTGGGGCATCGCTTCGATGCTTATCCACATCAAATGAGTGGGGGAGAAAAACAACGTTGTGCAATTGCACGTGCGCTTGCAATGGATCCTGAAGTGTTGCTCTTTGATGAGCCTACAAGTGCACTTGACCCAGAAATGACAAGTGAAGTACTAAAGGTATTGCAAAGCTTGTCACATCAAGGTTTGACAATGATCGTTGTTACACACGAAATGAACTTTGCAAAAGAAGTAGCTGATGAAGTTATCTACATGGATAAAGGAAACATTGTAGAACATTCACCAGCAAAAGAATTCTTCGAGCATCCGAAAACAAAGAGAGCACAAGAATTCTTAGCAAACATGATTTAACGGGAGGAAAGAAAATGAAAAAGTTATTTGGATTATTATTGATTATGGGATTGGTACTTAGTGGTTGTGGAGGATCTGATGATAAAAAAGATTCTTCTGCGGATGGTGATACGTTAACTGTTTTAACAAACGCAGGGTATCCACCATATGAAATGACTGATGAAAATGGTGATTTATACGGGTTTGATATTGACGTCATGACCGAAGCAGCAAAACTAGCTGGTGTTGAAATCAAATGGAAAAATGTTGATTTTGATGCAATCCCTGAAATGGTTCGTCAAGGAAAAGGTGATCTTGCGATTGCTGGAATTACGCCTGATGCGACACGTGCAAAGAAGGTTGATTTTTCAGAACTTTACTATACATCAGAAGATATGAAAAACGTTGTACTTGTAAAAGAAGCAAGTCCAATTAAAACAGAAGATGACATAAAGGGAAAATTAATCGGAATTCAAATTGGGACAGTTCAACAATTAATTATGGAAAATATGGAAGATTCATATAGCTTATCATTTAAGAAATTAAAAAGTTATGCTTCTTTGGTTCAAGAATTGAACAAAGGTGTAATTGATGCAATGGTTGTAGAAAAAGCAGTTGCTGATGGATTGATGGAAGGTAATGAAGGACTACGTTACTTCTACATGGAAAGTGGTGACGAATTGACTGGAAATGCAATGATTTTCGCAAAAGGTTCTCCACTTAAAGAGAAATTTAATAAAGCAATTGAAGAAATGAAAAGCAACGGTACATTGGATGAATTAGTTGCTAAATGGTTTAAATAAGTTTGAAATTTCCATTGTTAACCTTGTTTGTGCTATAGTTAATATAACGGATAGAAAGGGGTAATGACGATGGATGATATTAAGTTAGATAAAAATACAAAACTACAAGAAACACTCGATGTATTACCAAGTACTTTACATACAGTCACAAAGCAATGTGAGATAGATGATGATACATTGATTCGTATTAGTTTGCTTGGAGCAGGAGCATTACTTCTTGCTGGAGGAGCAATATTGCATGAAAAACACCCAATAGCATCTAAAGTCTCAGCGATTGGCGGGATTGGTTGTATTGGTGCAGAAATTGCTCGTACAATAGTTAAGAAACAGAAACAAGACGATTAGTTTTGTTTCTGTTTTTTTATTTAGTCATTATGATAAAAAGTGTGTATAATAGTGTAGGATAATTTCTACATGAAAATAAAACATTGATGTTTTAAGGAGTGCCTATGAGACCTGAAATTGTATTAAGGGCCGGTTCGTTAGCCGGGAAAATATTGTTAGAAAACGGAGCAGAGACGTATCGTGTCGAAGAAACGGTTACACGTATATGTGAGGCGTTCCAAGCAGTTGAAGCAAATGCATTTGCGACACCTACAGGCTTGTTTGTGTCTTTCGAATATGAAGACGATACATTTGTTAAGGTACTTCGTATCAAGCAAAACACCATGGATTTGGAACGAATTCATTTAGTTAATGATATTTCTAGAAAATGTGTATTAGGTGAACTTGATGAAGTACAAGCATTAAGTGCGTTACGAAGTGCCGCCACAATTGAAGGGTATAAGAACAGTCTTAAGGTTCTAAGTGCTGGGTTTGCTGCTATGTTCTTTACATTTCTGTTTGAAGGTAATGTTTTTGATGGTGTTGCTGCTGTGATTGTAGGTTCAATGGTACAGTTTATAAAAATGAAAATGGAACGATTAAAGTTGAATTCCATTGTAAACATTATTATGTTATCGGCAATGCTTACATTTTTTGTTTTATTTCTAACATACATTGGTTTCGTTGATCATCGAGATATAGCAATTAGTGGAACAATCATGTTGTTAGTTCCAGGAGTAGCAATTACAAACGCAGTACGTGATTGGATATCTGGAGATTACATGTCAGGGGCAACAAGGGCAATTGAAGCGTTTTTAATAGCTATAGGGGTCGCTTTAGGGGCAGGGCTAGTATTAAGTCTCTGGATGAACTTTGTTGGAGGTGGCGTGTTATGATGCTTCTCATTAAAGTTATTAGTGCAGCTTTTTCATCGTTCTTCTTTGGTGTGTTGTTTAACATAAAAAAAGAAAATTTGGTATATGGTGGAATTGGTGGAGCAATTGGAATGCTCATTTATGAAATTTGTCTTTATGCGAGTTTAGGAGCTGGGGTATCGATGTTTATTGCTGCAACAGTATTTGCAGCCTATTCTGAAATAATGGCTCGCCTAAGGAAAACGACGGTTACTACATTTGTGATCAGTTCACTTATTCCTTTGGTACCTGGAGGTGGAATGTATGAAACCATGTTGTACGTTGTAAACAATCATTTAGAAGATGCCATGAACACAGGACTTGATACTTTGATTAAGGCTTGTATGCTAGCGCTAGGTATGTTATTTGTAACAAGTTTTGCACGTGTGTTCAAATTAAGAAAACGAAGAATAAAAAAAAGAACTTCTATCGAGTAGAAGTTTTTTTAATATTATGATTGAATTGTTCTTTTGCAACAGGAACATTTGTTTATGAACTTAAATATCGAGTTATACATTTGGTAATTAAGCAAAGTAGTAGAATAAGTAAATTACGATAACTCGTTTTGAAGTGCGATACCATGTACACTTCAATGTAAAGAATTGGATTCATGGTCATTTGTTGGAGATAGAATCATGACCTCCATATTCTTTAAGTTACAAAAGAACGCTTCAATCTAATCAGTTGCAAAAGAGAAAGATTAGAAACTTTTAACATCTCATTAACAATATAATAAACGTAAATAAACAATATGTAAATAAGATGCAATGCATTATATGTTATAAAGTATGGCGGTATATGAAATAATACATCCACCTTATTTACGTGTAAATTCAATTTATTTATTTAAAATGAAAAGCCTATTGATGCTAAAATTTGATAGATTTTTGTGCAGGGTACGCCAAGGATATTGTAGTATTCACCTTCAATTTTATTGATAAAGCAACTAAGCATATGCTCAATTATGTATCCTGTCGAGTCCATGAAAAAAGGTTCATTTTGTATATAGGCATTGATGACATCATTGCTAATTTGATTGAATGTAACATTTGTTATAGCGTAACTAGTGTACTCTTTATTTGTTCTAGTATCAATGACGCATATACCTGTAAGTACGTGGTTGGTTCTGTTAGACATTCGTTTAAGTCTTTGTTTGGCTTGTTGTTCATTCATTGGCTTTTCAAATATTTCATTTTCAAATACGACAAATGTGTCAAGACCGATGATGATTTCACCGGAACTTGATATCACTGATTTTGCTTTGCCAATTGCATTGCGAATTGCTCTTTCTTTAGGATCCTCTATGTTCTTTAATTCGTCGAATATTCCTTTTCTACATGAGTGGGGAATACCAGCGTTGCGTAAGATCTCACTTTTATGTTTGGCTGTAGTGGCTAATACGATTTTCATATGCTAAGTATAACATATTATTATATTTAGGATTATGTTTGTTTAACGACAATATAATATTATCGGAGGTATTACGATATGGAAAGAATTACACCCTTTAAAAAGGAAATTAGTGGAGTGGAGAATGAACGAGAATTTGTCAGAGCTTTCCACGAAAAGAAAGTAAAAAATCTACCCATACTTCTATGCGAATTGGTTGAAGCACTTTATGGAGATATAGATCGTGATGCAGTAGTTCATGCGTATCATATTTATGACAAAATGAAACCAGATTTTTTTATTGTAATTAATGGTGTAAGAAAGTATATCAGCGTAAAAATGGGCTTCAAAACATCAGTACACACAGAAAATGTATATGATTTTGCACACTTTCTGCGATCAATTGGTGTACCTAGTTCAGCTGTAGAAACTTACTTACGATATCATTTCGCAGATGGTACAACTAATGGAAAAGGGGAAACGCGTGTATCTAGCAGTGTTTACAAAGAACAGCATCAAGAAGAAATAGATATATTAAACGAAAAACTAGCTTGTATAAAAAATATTGATCGTTTACTTGACCGGTTTTTATTTGTAGGAAAACTTTTTGCGCGTCGTGTTGATGCAATAATACTTGGGATTGTGGAAGATAATTTTTGGATTACACCAGAAGAAATAAAAGAACAGGTATTGTTACAAATGAAACGAAAAACAACCTGTCCTCGTATTGGACCTTTTTCTATACAACCATTGAATCGATGCTTGAATCGAAATGCACGTTATGAAAGAGCACGTTACAGTGTTCAAATTAAATGGTATCAAATTTCTGATGATATTTTTAAAGCTATGATAATTCGTGATGCAAATTGTATAAGAGATGAAGAGCAACTTCTAGAAGAGTCTCTACCAAAGTTTTAAATGAACTTCAGCTATCTGAGTTATATCTATAGATATTAAGCTGACTCGTGACAATAAAAAAAGCACCCGTATAAACTAGGTACTTATTTCTTAAATGGAGCGGGTGATGAGAATCGAACTCACGTAGTCAGCTTGGAAGGCTGAAGTTCTACCATTAAACTACACCCGCAGATGGTGACCCCTGGGCGATTCGAACGCCCGACCCTTTGATTAAAAGTCAAATGCTCTACCAGCTGAGCTAAGGGGTCATGTTTGATTAAAATATTGGCTGGGGTAACTGGATTCGAACCAGTGCAATGCCAGAGTCAAAGTCTGGTGCCTTACCGCTTGGCTATACCCCAAGAAGTCAAACCAAAGTAAATGGTGGAGGGGGGCAGATTCGAACTGCCGAACCCTAAGGAACTGAGTTACAGTCAGCCGCGTTTAGCCACTTCGCTACCCCTCCAAAAAAAAATGGTGCCGACTATAGGAATTGAACCCACAACCTACTGATTACAAGTCAGTTGCTCTACCAGATTGAGCTAAGTCGGCATAAATGGTGGAGGTTAACGGGCTCGAACCGCTGACCCTCTGCTTGTAAGGCAGATGCTCTCCCAACTGAGCTAAACCTCCATTTTTTTGACTGAGCATCTGCCTAAGCAGTTCACAGTGCTTTTATATGTTATCATTTGTGCTTATCAGTGTCAATAGGTTTTTTTTAACTTTTTCAACTTTTTTTAAGCACTGTCGGGTCAGCGATGTGAGCTCATTTCACTTGCTGATTACCGCCTATTCATAATAACCGAAACAAAACAAAAAGGCAATGAAAAAAAGCAAAAAAATTGAATTTTTTCATTTTTTTTTAATTAGTTAAACTTTTTCATATTTTTTTTATAAAATTCAAAGAAAACGCTTTTCCTTATATAAAGGGAATCGATTATAGTAATCTTTGAAACCAAATGAATGATTATTTTTTTACACTTGTATTTAAAAAGTTAATTTTCTCAAAACATTTATTTTTTTCTTTTGTTGGAAACATTTACATCTTAAACATCCTCTCAATTGTGATATACTAATATCAAATCTTTTGGAGGTCTATATGAATCTATTTAATCCGAATAATCTAAGAAGTAAACAACGTTTTCCGGTAGCAATGCTATTTGGAATACTTGGTGCAATTGCATGTGCTGTTTTAGTTGCTGCTTTCTATCAAGTCTTTCATGGTTGGTATTATTCATTAATTTATATTGCTGCAGCTTTAGCAATTGGAAATATTATTAAATATTTTGGTCGAGGAATTGATAATAGATTTTCTATACTAGCTGTACTTTGTTTTGTTCTATGTTTATTTTTAGCAGAATATTTTAGTTTGTGTTTTTCACTACACATGTTTTCATTATCACTTCTTCCTGTTAGTTTGAAAATGTATTTTGGTAGTTTGTTTGTTGCTGATCCATATAACATTATTCGTATTTTGATTATGTGCTATGCTGGTTACATTGCATATTACACAGCAAGAATTATGTAGGAATAGCTATGAAGTATCGTGAAACATACGCAGTCATAGATTTAGATTGCTTATCATACAACTTTAATATAATAAAAAAACATTCAAAAAAGAATGTTTTTTGCGTATGTAAAGCAGATGCATATTCACATGGCGATATTGCTGTAGCGAATGAATTGTACAACAACGGTGCGAATTACATTTGCGTTTCTTCTATAGACGAAGCAATGTCATTGAGAAACCAAGGGTATCATGGACCTCTTTTAATTCTTGGTTTTGTTGATACAAGTTGTGTTGAATATGTAATGCATAATAACATTACATTAAGCGTTTTTTCTTTGGAATGGTTGAAAGAAATTGATTCAAGTATTGATTTGTCTCATCTTAAAGTTCATTTGAAAATTGATACTGGTATGAATCGAATTGGAATGAAAAGCCTGCAAGAAGTGAAATGTGTTTTGGAATTTTTAGATGAACGCAAAGTATGCATTGAAGGGATTTACACACATTTTCATAGTGTTGACCAAGTATCGTGTGACAAGCAAACCCGCTGGTTCTATGCAATTGTAGATGCATGCAATTATGACTTTAAGTGGGTTCATACGTCTAATTCAGGTGGAACGTTAGCTTACAATGATGTAAGAAGTAATGCGGTACGAGTCGGGATTGCATTGTATGGAATTGATGTTGTAGATTCGCAATTAGGATTAAAGCCCGTCTTCTCATTATTTACAAAAATTACTTTCAGTAAAAAAATAATGGAAGGCGAAACTGTAAGTTATGACGCAACTTATCGCGCAGTTAAGGATATGTACATTGCAACATTACCTATTGGGTATGGAGACGGTTTTGTTCGAGCGAATACGGGACGATTTGTGGGGATTGATGGGCATGCATTTGAAATTGTTGGTGCAGTTTGTATGGATCAAATGATGATTCGAACTGACAAATTATATCCTGTTGGAACAGAAGTAGAATTGATTGGAGAACACATCCCTTTACTTAAAATGGCTAAGGAGTTAGAAATGTCACCATATGAAGTTCTTTGTCTATTTAATACAAGAATCATGAAAAGGTATAAGAAAAAAGGCATAATTATTAAAGATGTGCATGAACGATTGTTGAAATGAGTCGCATTGCGTACATAAACTGGTTATAATGTAGTAAGTAAGAGAGGTTTTGCATGAAACAATACTTTAAAGATAATAAAAATACATTATTTGTGGCATTTGCTATCATCATTTTCTTAGCGATTGTCTTGCAAATTGATAAAATAATTAGTTTCTTTTTGACCGTTTTTGATGTCTTTAATCCGTTATTCATTGCGATCGGAATCGCTTTTATCTTGAATATTCCAATGAAAGCCATCGAAGCAGGATTAGCAAAAATATCAAAAAATAATAAAATATTCAATAAATTTATCCGACCATTAGCAATTATCTTAACACTACTATTTGCGGTTGTAATTTTATGGTTGTTAACAATCATCATTTTACCGAGAGTTGCAGAGAGTATCGTTTATGTTTTTAATAATTTTAGCACAATTGTAAACAATTCAATTGACTCAGTAGATAGTATTCTTAAAGACTTACACGTTGGATACAAATTACAAGATATACCTTACATTAAAGAAATTCAGAACATATCAAAGGACCAGGACTTGTTCAAACACGTAGTTACTTTTTTTGGAAGTATCACACAAGGTGTAGTGAAGAATGCAGTTGATTTTACAAATGCTTTCTTTAATTATTTCTTGGCGTTTTGTTTAAGTATTTACTTATTAGCTGGAAAAGAACAACTGATTTTTCAAACAAGAAAAGTCATCCTTGCTTTGGTCCCAAAAAAAATATCAGACTTCGTGTTTGAGACTGGATCAAAAGCAAATGTAATATTTAAAAATTTCGTTGGTGGACAGTTGGTTGATTGTATCATCAAAGGTGTGATGTTTTACATAGTATTTCAATTTTTGGACTATCGATTTACAGAATTGATGGCAACTATTATTGCTGTTTGTAGTATTGTTCCAGTTTTCGGTCCAATCTTTGCTATGATGATATGTTTTGTTTTGATTTTTTCATACAATCCAATCAATGCATTGTGGTTTATCATAATTTTCCAAGTCTTATCAAATCTGGAAGGACAAGTTATTTATCCAAAGATTGTCGGAAAGACAATTGGATTGCCAGGAATATGGGTGTTACTTTCAATTTTTATTCTGGGTGGAAAGTTTGGTGTCGCGGGTATGTTACTTGCAGTCCCAATTACAGCTTTAGTTTATGAACTATTTGTGGAATTTATTAATAAACGACTTAAAAAGAAAAATATTGAAATGATTGATTTTGAAGAGGGAGAGAAGTAAATGAAAAAGTTTTTATGCTTATTATGTGCAATGTGTATGGTTGGCGTTGTTGCTTGTGGTAAAGAAGAAAAAACACCTAATGTATGTGGAGTTGATTGCGAAAAAGCGGATGTTAGTGAGTACGAAGCATTCAAAGATGAAAATCACGTTTTCTTAGAAGTGAATATGAACGAAGCTAATGATTTCTTAGAAAGCAAAGAATTCACAGGTGTGATTTATTATGGATTTCCTACATGTCCATGGTGCATCGAGGTTTTACCAGTATTAAATGATGTTGCAAAGACATATGATATGAATGTATACTATGTCGATCGAGAAAATGATGAAAATAAAGCTCATCCAGAATGGCGTGAAAAAGCGACTAAGATTCTTGATGATGCATTTGGATTAGAAAAAAAGGATGGGGAACCAAACTTATTTGTTCCAGAAGTTGTATTTGTTAAGAATGGGAAGATCGTTGGACACCACATGGGGACAAATGATGACCATGATGCAACAGAGCGAAAAATGAACGATAAAGAGATAAAAGATTTAACAAGCGTATATGAATCACTATTTGAGAAGATTAAATAATGAAAGTATTTTTGCTTTTTATTACATTATGTTTTCCTTTGCAAGTTATTCCAAGGGAGCAAGTCACCTTAGATCATTGTATCGATGGGGATACTGCCTCATTTATTGTTGATGGTAAAAAACAAAGTGTTCGCTTTTTAGCTATAGATGCACCAGAATACACCAAAGAAATCGAACCATATGGAAAAGAATCCACTGATTTTGTATGCGATGCTTTATTGGATGCAAGTAAAATCGAGTTGGAATATGATGGTGCGCGAAACGATAAATATGGTCGATTACTAGCATGGATTTTTATAGATAATGAGTTGCTGCAATACCAAATTGTGGAGCAAGGCTTAGCTGAAGTTGCGTATATTTACGATGATTATCGTTACGTGGATGATCTATATAAAGTACAAAACAAGGCGAAAGATAAAAAGCTTCAAATATGGAGTACAGATGATACGAAATCCCCACAGATTGATATTGAATATATTATAGCTGTGGTCGTCGCAGTGGGATTGAGTTTACTTCGTTATAGGTTCAAAAGACAAAGTAAAAAGCGATTCCGTTAAGAATCGCTTTTCTTTTTTTCTATCGCTTATTCCGATAGTACTTTGCTCAGGGTGTAAAGTGAAGTAGGAAGATAGGAAAGGGATATTTAACTTCACTTTACAATTATATAATAATTGACATATCAAAAACTGTCAAGGATAGTAAGAGAAAAGCTATTTTATAGCAATTTAATAAATAGATAACGGAGGATAAATTATGAGATTAGAAAATGAAAAAATTGTATTAGATTTAACTGAAAAAGGTGGTGAAATGACATCGCTAACATGGAAAGAGAAAGATGTACAGTATTTGTGGCAAGGTGATGAAAAGTATTGGACTGGAAAAAACCCTTCTTTATTTCCACAAGTAGGAAATACATTTACTAAAAATTATGAAATTGATGGCAAAACGTATGCAATGAAAAATCATGGATTCATCAGAAACTCTACGTTGACATGTATAGATTCTAGTGCAACATCTGCAACATTTCAATTGCTGTCTAACGAGGACACTTTAGCGGTCTATCCTTTTGCCTTTGACTATAAAATTACATACACCATTTCTGATTCAAAGGTGTCGATTGCATATGCAATTACCAATACAGGAGATAAAACTATGCCATTTGGATTTGGTTTGCATCCGGGATTTAATTGTCCAATTGAAAAAGGTGAGGCATTTTCTGACTATAAAGTGGTGTTCGATCAAGAAGAAAATCTTGAGCAGCTTCATTTTGATGTGACTGGTGAAAAGCCACATTACTTTACAAACGTTACGATGAAAGAACTCCCACTTAGCTATAAAGCGATTGAAGATGCTGCTACACTTATATACAAAGGAATGAAATCAGAGTTTGCAACATTAATTGGTCCAAAACATGCAATTAGAATTTCAATTCAACCATTTCCATTCTTTGCCATTTGGACATCTGGCGAAAATGCACCTTTTGTTTGCTTAGAACCATGGTATTCACATGCTGATTTTGAAAAAGTAAATGTACCATTTGATAAAAGAATAGGAATGATTAACTTAGATTCTGGTAAAACATTTAATACTGAATATTCCATTGAGGTTCTTTCATGATTGAACAAATATCTGTTCAAGAAAGAGTTTTATTAGTTGGTGTTTCAGAGAAAAAAACTAAAGATTTCGAGTATGCTATGGAAGAACTTGAAAGTCTTGCTGAAGCAAATGATTTCGATGTAATTGGATCAATAGTTCAAAATAGCGAAAGTAATGATAGAAAAACATATGTTGGTAAAGGAAAACTTGATGAAATCTCAATGTATTGTCAAGATCAACATATTGATGTTGTCATTTTCAATGATGAACTTACACCTAGCCAAACGAGAAATATTGAAGAAGTGATCATTGATACAGCAATCATGGACCGAACACGTCTCATTTTAGATATTTTCGCAAAACGCGCACAAACTAAAGAGGCAAAGCTTCAAGTAACCATCAGTTCTCTTGAATACGAATTGCCACGTTTAGGTGGAAGCTATGAAGCATTAAGCCGTCAAGGTGGAAGTAGCACATTGCGCTCAAGAGGTGGCGGTGAAACAAAACTTGAAAGTGATCGACGTGTCATTGAGGCACAAATTTCAAAATATAAAAAAGAGTTAAAAAAGTTGGTTTTAGAGCGTCAAGTGCAAAGGTCGAAAAGAAACAAATCAGACTTAAAAACTGTTGCTTTAGTAGGGTATACAAATGTTGGGAAAAGCACATTAATGAATGCGCTACTGGAAGAAAATAGTGAGAAAACAGTATATGTTGAAGATATGCTATTTGCGACATTACAAACACGTGTACGAAAAATTGAACTGGGTGAGAAAAAGTGGTGTTTATTAACTGATACAGTAGGATTTGTTGACAATCTACCACACCATTTAATTAAAGCATTCCGATCAACTCTTGAAGAAGTTAGTGAAGCTGATTTACTTCTTCATGTAATTGACAGTACAAGTTTGCATATCAACCATCATAAACGAGTAACGTTACAAACATTACAAGCAATAGGTGTGGAGGATAAACCAATTCTTGAGGTCTATAATAAAGTAGATGAAAGTGATGAAAACTACGATGATTCAAAGGTGTTAGCAATATCAGCGAAAACTGGTTATGGAATTGAACGACTTAAAGATGAGATATTACAAATCCTTTATGAAGACTACAAAGATTATAAACTCTTAATTCCCTACGAAAATGGTGCATTGCTACACGTTTTTAATGAACATTACGAAACTCAAATTTTGGAACATGTAGAAGCAGGGATTGTAATACAAACCAACATCCCAAGTAACGTGGCTAAAAAATATAAAGATTATATAGTTGAAACCATTTAGTGCAATCCAATTAACTTCCATTTATAAAACGCTTATAATATACAAAACGAGGAGGTTAGGAAATGAAAATTTTAAAATATTCTGAATGGAAAGACACTGCACTTGCAATTCATCAGATATCACAAATGTTAGGAAAAACAAAACTTGCGTGGCAAGAACCACAACCCGAGTGGAATCATTCTTTATTACAAATAAGTGCTGATGGTTTTACAACTGGACTTATCAGCAATGGAGAAAATAGTTTTGAAGTGCGGATATGCTTGAAAAAAGGTAGAGTTGAGGCTCTTAATATAAATGGGAAAGTAAGTTCATTTTCGTTTGAAAGCGGGAAATCTGTTGCTGAGTACTATAAAATGTATAAGGAAATGCTAGCTGATGTAATGTGTCAAACGCAAATATGTACCAAACCAATGGAGATGAGCATTACAACGCCTTTTGAAGATAATCATGACATATTGCACTATGACGAATCTTGTGCGATGGATTTTCATAAAATGATGGGATTTGCTTATGAACAAGAATTAAACTTTGTTTCGTTTTTTAGAGGTAAAAAAATGTTACCAACGTTCTTTTGGGGAACGTTTGATATGTCCACAGTCCTATTTAGTGGAAAGGCTGAGCCATTCCCATATCAAGGATATATTGAAAAAGCTGCTTTTGATGAACAAATGATTGAATTTGGATTCTGGCCGGGAGATGATGAAGTGGATGAACCTGCTTTCTTTATCTTGCCGTATCCATTTATTACAAAAGATTTAAGCGATACCCCAATACAACCAGATAAAGCATATTACAGTAAAGAGAAAGCCGAATACTTTCTAACTTTAAAAGATGCATTTAGTTACGATGATCCAGCTAAAGCCGTACAAGACTTTTTCAAAAGCGCTTATGATATTATTAAAGTTGAAGAAAAATGGAATAACACAGAATGGTTCGAACAAACTTTAACAATTGAAAAAGGTAGCCCATTGGTAAATCAAGCGAATAAAGTAGGGTAGATATTTAACTACCCTTTTTTTATGTATTACGATATAATGTTTTAGATAAGGCGGTTTTTATGAACTTTTTAGATGACCATGTTCTATATTTTATTAATGACAAACTAACAAATCCAAGACGTGAACGCATGATGCGAATCATTACCAGACTTGGTGATTTTTGTTTTATTTGGATTGCTTATGTGATCGTTGCATTTTTACGTGGTGATCGTAAATTAGCAATTTCATTGATTGGTGTCATGCTTGTGATAAATGCGATTAACAATGGTTTTATAAAAGCTATTTTCAGAAGAAATAGACCTTTTGAAGATCATCCAGATATTCATATTACAATTCCAAATCCTTATGGTTCGTCATTTCCGTCAGGTCACAGTGCAAATGCGTTTGGGTGTGCGATTATCATTATGCATTTTTACACACAATATGGATTTTTGGCATTAATATTTGCGTCATTGATTGCGTTTTCAAGAATGTTTTTACGAGTACACTATTTTACGGATGTAGTGTTTGGTTCGCTAGTAGGGACATTAATCGCAATCGCTTATATCTCTATTATTATTCTATGAGACAATTAACAATTTACAAAGATGATGCGATGCAACGCATAGATAAATTTCTTGCTAAGACGTTGCCCACATTACCTAAAAGTCTCATGTACAAGTATATCCGTAATAAAAAAATCAAAGTTAATGGTAAACGTTGCACACCAGACCAAAAGTTAAATGAAGGTGATGTCGTTACCTTGTATATAAGTGAGGAGTTCTTTGAGAATCCAATAGATTACAGTTTTCTAGAAGCTCCTGTCGCACTTTCTATTATTTACGAAGATGCAAACATCTTGATTCTTGATAAGCCAATTGGACTACTTGTGCATAGTGATATCAAAGCAGAAAAGGATACCTTGATACAACGAATTCTTCATTATCTTTATAAAAAGAAAGAGTATGATCCAAGCAAGTCTCAAAGTTTTACGCCGGCTTTGGCTCATCGACTCGACCGAAATACACAAGGAATCATTATGGCAGCAAAAAATGCTGCAGCTTTACGTCATTTGAATTTATTAATTAAAGAACGTGATGTGGATAAAGAGTATCTTGCTCTCATTGAAGGAAATTTAAAGAAAAAAACTGGAAATCTAGTTCACTATCATGAGAAAGATAAAAATGGAAATGTTAGCATTCATGATGCACCTATGTCTGAAAAAAACAAAGAAGTACGATTGAAGTACAAAGTGCTGAAAACAACGAAAAAAATGGAAATGATTAATATCCATCTAGAAACAGGGAAATCTCATCAAATACGTGCTCAATTTGCATATATTGGACATCCTTTGGTCGGGGACACGCGCTATCAAGCAAAGATTCACGATATGGACTATCAAGCACTCGCAGCATATCAAATTACATTTCATAGTAAAAATGATCGTGTATTTAGTTATTTAGACAATAAAAGCTTTTGTATTCCAGAAACTGAACTGGAGAAATACTTTAAAGTAAAGAACAAGTGAAAGTTTACATTTGTTCTTTTTCTTTCTAGTATGCTAATTTTTATATAATACAACGACATCTTATAAGTGAGTGTTTAGAACCGCGATGAACATTGGCTTATTTGATGATTTTAATTCCTACTAAAAAAAAGGACATGAGTTGACATGCGTTGGTTATATGCTATTATTTAAGTAGGAAGTAGGGAAGGAAACAATTTCAAGCCTTTACATAGCCGCTCTTGCAGCGGCTATCGACAAAGGTTTAATTCCTACTTGATTCAAGGGTAATATGGTCTAAACCATGTAGGAAAGCCCATGAATAAAGGGATAAGCACTACATCTATTGTTGTCAGGGAAACAATAATGGAAAATCGTGAAAAGATTCATCATCCGGGAAGATTGATGGATAAAACAAAGTTCTTAATTCCTGCCGTTTGCGTGGGAAACATGGTCTAAGCCATGTAAAAGTGTGTGAAGGAGAGTCAAAGGGATGAAAAAGCAATTGGGAATTGCCACTGCATTTGTGGTCGTCGCAATTGGTGCTTTTGTTTTTACAAGTCGTACCAGTGCCGACGAAATGTTGTATTCGCAAAAGGAAATGGTTGTTGAATACAATACGGAAGAAAAGATTAAACAGGACGTAAAACAAGCGTTGACGGAAGATGGGAAAGTGTTTCTACAATTTACAGAAGAAACAAAAGTGGACGCAAACGAATACAAGTTTATCGCAGAAGTAAAACAGTCAGACAATGAGATGGCGTATGCTGATGAAATCGTAGAGGTGCTTGTGGATGTAGAAGATAGCCATGCACCAGTGATTGAAGCAAACACTGAACTTGTTGAACTTACAGAAGGTGATGCATTTTCAATAGAAAGTTTAGAAATTAAGGCATATGATGTCATTGATGGTGAACTTGCATACAATATAACGGAAAATACTGTAGATACTTCTGCTGTTGGAGAACAAAAAATCGTGATTGAAGCAGTTGATGTAAATGAAAATACATCACGCAAAATCATTCAAGTACATGTAAAAGAGAAAGAGATTGTACAACCCGTACAACAAAGCAACGTACAAAGTGCCAATGAGGTACCTGTACAAAACCTAGCAAGTGCACAACCTGCACTTCCCGCACTTGATCGCAATAATTTATCTGTCAGAGGATGGAAAATCGTTGTCGGTGCAAATGTTAGCGACGATGTAATTCGCGCGTACATGTCAGAGTTAAACAACTTGCCAGGAAAGTATAATGCCAGTGTCTTACACACGATTACCATTGATACCAGCATGCCATATCCATATTTAGGGATGGCCTATAGCGATGGAAGAATGTGGTTGAATGGTGCTAGTTATTATGCGACAACCGCTTTACACGAAGCAACGCACGCATATGATTTTGCGGCAAGAGCTTCACAGAATGGAGAATTCCAAGGAATCTTTCAAAGAGAAAGAGGACGTTTACCAATCAAGTTTAGTTCCAATATGAACGATAATGCGTATGAATGGTTAGCAAACGCCGTGGTCTTCTATTACTATGATCAAGGTACATTAGCTGCATCTGCTCCCGAAACTTATGCGTATGTAGCAAACAATGTATTGAGATAAATAAAAACACAATTGGATCGCATAGCAATATGCAAAGAAAAACCTTGGTGCCCTCCGAAGGTTTTTTCTTTATCATATTGGTTTTAAATGATATACTTTTTGACATAAAGGAGCTATAGGATGAAACTAGAGATAAAGAATATACACAAGAGTTTCGATGGAACAGAAGTTCTACACGGAGTGAGTTTCTATGCAACAGAAGGCAGTGCATTAGGCTTGCTAGGTCGAAACGGTGCAGGGAAAACTACAACTATCCGCATTTTAATGGGTGTGTTTCATGCAAATGATGGAGAAGTCTTATTGGATGGGAAACCATTTGAACCAAATACACATAAAATCGGATATATGCCAGAAGAACGAGGCATGTACCCAAAGAAAAAAGTTCTTGAACAATTAATCTATTTTGGACAATTACGTAATGTTAGCAAACAAGAAGCTAAAGAAAATGCATTACGTCTATTAGATAAGCTAGGGATTCCAGAGTATGCAAATCGCAAACTTGAAACTCTATCAAAAGGTAACCAACAAAAAGTTCAACTTGTTCAAACTTTAATCAATGATCCGGAAATCATTATTTTAGATGAACCTTTTAGTGGTCTTGACCCAGTGAATTCGCAAATGTTAAAGGACCTAATTGAAGAAGAAATTACGCGTGGAAAACTGGTTATATTTTCTAGTCACCAGATGGGTTACGTAGAAGAATTTTGTAAGGATATCGTTATATTAAATAAAGGGGATGTCGTACTCAAAGGAGAATTGCGTAAAATACAAAAAGAGTATGGTGACCATAAGCTTATTTTAAATGCTAATAATATGACGACAAACGATTTGTCGAATCTACTTGAATCAAAATTAAAGGAATGCATTCGAATGGTTGAAGTTAGAAAGGATTTCGTCATATTTGAAATTCTCGCAGGATATACAAAAAAAGAAATTACCCAAAAGGTGTTGGGCTTAGATATCGATATTGATGTCTTTGGTGATTATAAACCAACATTAACAGACATCTTTGTAATGAAGGCGGGTGATGAATAATGAAACAGTTTCTATACATTCTACGCTGGGAGTTTTTAAATTTAGTAAAAGCCAAAGCTTATATAATTACTACCGTAGTTTTCATTATCATTGCACTTGTTGGCTTTTCAGTTCCAACGATGATGGGAGGAATTGGTGATTCAAATGCAGATACCGCAATTGTTGAGCAAGATATAGAAAAACGAAGTTATGCAGTTTATGATCCGACAAGCTTTTTAGCTGGAGCAGATATGACTTTACAGCTGTATTTACCCAATGCAACGTTTGTGGAAGTGAACTCTGATGATGCATTAAAACAATCAGTAACAGACAAAAAAGTTGATGCTGCATTATCCATACACGATGGTGGTGATTTTACTTATTATGTGAAAAACAATAGTTTAACCGATACATCGAAATATATACTTCAAGAAACGTTCTCACAAATCAAGCGTAATCATGCATTTGCTGATGCAGGAATTGATGCAAATCAAGTCATGGACATTTATTACAGTAACACCGTTTCAGCGGATACTGTAAGCTTAGGGGCAGATGCAACCAATAGTATGATTTACACATTCCCATTAATTATGTTGATTTATATGGTCGTTGTATTGTACGGAAATATCATTGCAACAACTGTTGCTAGTGAAAAAGGTAATCGCACGATGGAACTGCTAGTAACCAGCGCAAACTCAAATGCGTTAATTTTTGGAAAGGTACTTGCAGGTGTACTTGCAGCAATTTTGCAAGTAGGTTTGTTTGTATCAGTAAGCCTCTTTGCATATTCAATCAATCGTGTAAGTTGGGGAGGTCTATTAGATTCTATTCTTAATATACCGATGGAAATTATCGTGTCGTTTGCACTGTTTGGAATCTTTGGTTTTATCTTCTATGCATTTATATTTGGTGCAATCGGAGCACTGGTCTCTAAAAGCGAAGACGTAAACAGCAGTGCAACACCACTTACATTTTTATTTTTGATTATTTATTTTGTTGTTTATTTTGGAGTTATGGTGGATCCTGGAGGAGTTATGTTTACCGCAGCATCAATGATTCCATTAAGTTCGCCAATGGCAATGTTTGCGCGAATGGCAGTCGTTGATGTTCCTTTATATCAAGTAATTGTTGCATTTATACTTTTACTTGTATCTACTGTTTTGACTGGTTTTGGAGCGGCAAAGATTTACCGCAGAGGAACCTTAATGTATGGAAATCAAGTAAAGTTATCACATGCATTAAAATGGTTAAGAAAAAAAGATTAAACTCAAATAGCAAACTTCCTAGTAAGTTTGCTATCTTTATATCTTGCGGCAAGTATATCAAGTATATATAGATAAATGTCGCTTGCGAGAATTATTCGTGTATAATCATATAGGATTACATAGGAAAGTCAGGTAATAAAATGAAAATTGGATTTATATCATTAGGATGTAGTAAAAATTTAGTAGATAGTGAAAATATTATGGGTATGTTTCGTGGAGTTCACGAACTTGTGAATGATCCAAACGAAGCAGAAGCTATTGTTATCAATACATGTGGTTTTATTGAGTCGGCTAAAGCGGAAGCCATTAATACCATTTTAGAGATGGCAGAGTATAAAAAGCAAAACTTAAAGAAATTAATTGTTGTTGGATGTCTTGCACAACGTTATAAAGATGATCTAGAAGCAGAGATTCCAGAAGTTGATGCTTTTGTTTCAATTCGCGAATATCCACATTTACATGAAATATTGGAATATCATCTAGGAGAACCATTAAAAACTTATAATAAAAATGAACGTTTGCTTTCAAGTAAGCCATATACAGCATATATGAAAATTGCTGAAGGGTGCAGCAACTGTTGTACGTTTTGTGCGATTCCTTTAATTCGTGGAGGTAATGTATCATATCCAAAAGAAGATTTGATCACACAGGCGAAAAACTTAGCTGAAACTGGTGTCAAAGAACTTGTTCTAATTGCACAAGATACAACAAAATATGGATTGGACCTGTATGGTAAACTATCTTTGTTGGATTTACTAACTGAGTTAAATACCATTGATGGTCTTCATTGGATTCGTATTCTATATATGTATCCTGATGAAATTGAAGATTCACTTATTGATGGCATGAAGCAATTGGATAAGGTAATTCCTTATTTTGATATACCAATGCAACATGCAAATAACGATTTGTTAAAGAAAATGAATCGTCGTGGAACAAAAGAAGCAGTGATTGATACTATTGCAAAAATTCGTGCAACATGGAAGCACCCAACACTACGTACAACATTTATTGTTGGGTTTCCTGGTGAAACGGAACGTGACTTCGAGGAGCTTTGCCAATTTGTTAAAGATGCACGTTGGGATCGTATGGGGGCATTTACGTATTCGCCAGAAGAAGATACAAAGGCATACGATATGGATGACCAAATTGCGGAAGATGTTGCACAGACAAGATTGGATCAACTCATGCGTTTACAAAAAGATATAGCACTTGAAAACAATCGTGCTTTTATTGGTGAAACAGTTGAAGTTTTAGTTGAATCGCAAGAAGGATTAACTGGAAAGTATCGTGGACGCAGTAAGATGAACGCACCGGATGAAGTAGATGGACTGGTGATTTTTACAAGTGATAAGGTATTGCCATTTGGTAGTTTTGTAGAAGTAGAAATTACAGATGCACTGCCATACGATTTAATCGGAAAACAAGTGTAATTACAAAGGTGTAGGCAATCGTTTACACCTTTTATTATAAATAATCTAGCCTGTGACTTTGTAAAACACACAAATTATGTATAATTAAATTAGGGAAGGAATGTTTATGAAGTTACTCAGCTATGTGTTTTTATTATTGATCATAATGGCAACTGTTGTCATATTAAATGGAAACCCGCACACGGTTACGGGTTTTATTATGATGTCTATTGCCGCTGCAGTCATCGTTATTTCCTTAGTAGCAATGTATATAGTTTGGCGTGAATAGTTGCTTTGGACCTGGACAAGGTTCTTTTTTTATGGTGTTGTACTTTCAATAAACCAGCGATTAATCTCATAAAACAGATTGCGCTCATTTTTGCCAATACGACAACGGTATAGAATTCCACAACCACCAACTTTACTTGCAGCTTTTCGTACTTCAAGAATACGATCGATCTTGTATTTTTCGCCATTGTGCCAAATGATATATACAGGAGTTAAACTTCCATATTCATCGCAGACAGTAATCACTTTAATGTACTTTTTAAAAAATTTCATAATTATAAACTACCTTTTAAAAATCCAACCGGATGGGTGGTATGTGAACCTTTTGGATCAACGTGGCTTAAGTTTTTATCAACAAGTGCAGATGCTTGACTTACACTATAAAAACCGTACTTTTGGCGAATATCTTCTAACACAATTTCCACTTTTCTAGATTTTGCCTTCGCGATGGTATCTTCAAATAAACTAAGTTGATAATGCGTATTTGTTTTTACAAGCCCAGAAACATGAACACCAATGCTGCGAATAGGTAAAACAAAATCATAACTTTCACCTAACAATTCCATAATAATAGATAAAATTTCATTACAAGTATCCAAGGCAACCTCAACTTTACGTTGATGGGTAAATCGATGAAGATTGGTGTCTCGCACAGACAGTGTAATGACTTTTCCCATTAACTGTTTTTCGCGTAGCCGGCATGCAACAGAATTGCTTAGTCGTTCCAATACGATTTTTGCTTCACTTGTGTTTGTAATATCTTTCGGTGTAGTCCAAGAATTGCCAATTGATTTTGGTGGTAATTCAAATGTTTCCAAAGTTACTTCACTTGTTTCCATTCCGTTTGCATAACTCCAAATTAAGACACCCATCTTACCTAATTTGTTTTTTAGTGTTGTTACAGAACTGTTTGCCAAGTCACCAATTGTTTTAATATTCATAAGTGCAAGTTTTTTAGCGGTTGAACGTCCAACCATCAATAAATCATCAACCGGCATAGACCAAGCAAAGTCTTGAAAGTTGTCTTTTGTAATTTCAGTGATGGCATTAGGCTTTTTATAGTCGGATCCAAGCTTAGCAAACACCTTATTGAAACTGACACCGATGGATACGGTTAATCCGTACTCATGTAACACTCGTCTTTGAATCTCTTGTGCAATGGTAAGTCCATCCCCGAATACGTTAAGGGAGTCACTCACATCAAGCCAAGCTTCATCTAAGCCGAAATCTTCTACGCGATCAGTATACTCATGGTAGATTTCTTTTATTTTGGACGTATAGTACAAATAATTTTGCATATTTGCTTGTACAATTTGTAACTCAGGACATTTCTTGAGTGCACTTCGAATGGGTTCTCCAGTAAGGATTCCATAGGGTTTGGCTTTTATGTTTTTAGCCAGGATAATGCCATGTCGTTGACTCTCATCACCACCAACGGCCATTGGTACTTCACGTAATGGAGGACAAAGCATTTCTTCAATTTGCGCGTAACAATGATTAATATCAATGTGTAATATCGTTCTCGATTTGTTTTCCATGATCGTATCCTCCTATCTAGAGCATATCATAAAATTACCAATTTTCAATGAAAAATGGTAATGAAATTATCTATTTTTTTATCAAGTTTGCATTGTTACAAATATAGTGATAATATAATGTCATGAATAAAGATATTATGAAACATCAAATGGATATGCTTAAAATTACACCAAAAGATATCTCAAAACATTTAGATGTCGGTGTCTCAAGCGTTTATCGTTGGTTAGATGGAACAACAAGAAATATTCCACAGGAAAAACAAGATCGTTTAGCAGAAATACTGCAACTTTCTTCACGTGCATTGGATGATGATGCACAAAACTTACTAAAGCCAATTTTAGGCAATGTGAAAGCAGGGTATAATTTATATGCAAACGAAGACTTGCTTGGCTATGAAGAAGTCACTGAACTTGAAGCGTCGAAAGGGGATTATTATTTAAAGGTACAAGGCGATTCGATGATAGGTGTTGGTATTTTCGATGGTGATCTTGTTTATGTGAAGCAATGCTCAGAAGTGGAAAATCACAAAATTGCTGTGGTATTGGTTGGGGAAGAAGTGACAATAAAAAAAGTCATCATGAAAGATGACGTCCTTATTTTAGAGGCTGCTAACCAAACTGTATCCAATCGTTTTTTTAATAAAAATGAAATTGAAGTCCTACCTGTGCGTATCATAGGACAAGTTCTTCACTCAAAAAGGGATTTTTCCTAATGTGTGGTCGCTTTTTATCACTGAGTAAAGAGGATTGGCAGGAATTACTACAAGAAGCATATGACGAATCAAAAATCCCACCGATAAGCCAAGATATATATCCTTCACAATCATATTTGGTGAAAACCAACACGGGTTTTCAAATGATGCACTGGGGGATTGAACCTTCATGGAAGAAGATGCGTATTATCAATGCGCGTGTTGAGACTGTACAAGAAAAAGCAATGTTCCGAAAACTTTATCAAGCGCAACGTTGCATCATATACGTCAAAGCGTTTTATGAGTGGGATAAACAAAAACATCAGTATATTGTGGATAAACCTAACGAAAAGGTGCTCGCATTGGCTGGTTTTTATGAAAAAAAAGAAGGCCAAAGTGAATTTGTTATTATGACACAAGCGGCCCCTAAGTCCTTTATGCATATTCATGATCGCTTACCGTGTATGTTATACAAAGAAATGCAAACGGCTTATACAAACGGTGTGACTTTAGATAATCAACAATACCAGCAACAACTAGTGAACATTGCATGGAAAGATATTTCAAATTTGTAGAAGACAAGGTGTGAATGCCGTGTCTTTTTTTATGAAAGCAAAATAAAAACCCTACTTGCAGGGTTGATTTGTTAATGGCGTCCACGAAGGGATTCGAACCCCATATCCGCTAAATGAAGATATGGTAGTGGTTTGCAAATATGTGCGTAATTTGAGATGGACTGAGGTATATGCTGTCAAATCATTGTGTGATCATTCCAATCAAAGTACAGCATATAACTCATAATTTTGTTACGATTTTGTTTCGAAGAAAAAGAAAAACCCTATTTCAAGGGCTTAAAATCAATATGGTGTCCCCGTAGGGATTCGAACCCTAGACCCATTGATTAAGAGTCAATTGCTCTACCAACTGAGCTACGGAGACATGATTGCACGAATTGGTGCATTACTATTATATGCTTATTTCTTTGTTAAATCAACCAAAAAATTAGGATAAGTAAAAAACAGTTCCTACATATAATAGAGGTGAGTATTATCAAGGTAAAAGAACTAAAGGTGGATGAAAGACCGAGAGAAAAAGCTTTAAAACATGGAGTTGAAAAATTAAGTAATGTTGAACTACTTGCTGTACTTTTACGTTGTGGGTATCGCGGTGTATCAGCTATTGAGCTTGCAGATAAACTATTGACTGAAAGCGAAGGCTTGGTCTCACTGTTTTCAATGAGTTTTGAAGAGCTGATTAAAATTAAAGGCATTTCCGCAATCAAAGCACTTGAGTTGATGAGTGTGTTCGAATTAAGCAAACGCAGTTCTTTTGCGAAAATCAACAATCAACCAATATTTAACAACCCTGATATGGTATATGCGTACTTGAATAAGAAAATTGGCTTAAAGAAACAAGAGCATTTTTATGTGTTGTATTTGAACGTGAAAAATCAAATCATTCACGAGGCCACTGTCTTTGTTGGGACATTAAATGTAAGTGTGGTCCATCCACGAGAAGTGTTTAAGGCTGCCATTCAAAAACATGCCGCCGCAATCATTGTTGCCCACAATCATCCAAGCGGGAGTCCAGAACCAAGCGAACAAGATCTTCAATTAACCAAAAAATTAATCGAAAGTGGTAAAATCATAGGCATTCCCATCATTGATCACATCATCGTAGCCCAAAATAACCATTTTAGTTTTATTGAAAATGGTTTGATCCAACATGAAAAATAGGAAGATTTGCATTGTGAATCTTCCTTTATTAATTGTTCTAGATAGTTTATAATGAAGGTCGTAAGAAAGGAATGTTTATGCCAAAAATTACAAATCGATCAAATGAAACCGCGCGTTTTAATCGCACGCAAAAAATATTAATTTTTATATGTCTTATTCTAATTACATTCGGCTTTATCACACGTATTGTTGGAGGTAATGCTGCTTCAAAAAGTGGATATGATTTATTCACCATGCTTCGTTACTCACTCATTGACCAACCAACGCGTACGGTGGTTAATTTTTCAGAGGATATTAGCAATCTTTGGAGCGTACAAAGTGAAAATGACGAATTACGTCAAGAAATCGCAAGTCAAAAATTATATAAAACAGAGCTTGAAGATACAAAACGTCGTCTAGCTGAACTAGAAGAGTTACAAAAAATTTCAAGTAATGATCAATATGATAGCATTGGAGCAACAGTTATTGCTAGAGATACACAAGGATGGTCAAACATTATGACAATCAATGTTGGAAGTAATTCGGGTATTGAAAAAGACATGTCAGTCATCAATTCCAAAGGATTAATTGGACGCGTACTTGAAGTACACGCGAACACATCTAAAGTTCAATTGTTGACTGCAGAGAAAACGGATTCTCAAGTATCTATCAAGATTGAACTAAGTAAAGAAAAAGCAACAACTGGTTCACTAGAAAAGTTTGATAAAACAACGGGTACTTTCACAGCTAACATCTTTGATTCTACTGTTGAAATAAAAAAAGGGATGAGTGTAGTGACTTCTGGTATTGGCGGGCTAACACCATCAGGTATTCTAGTTGGTGAAGTAAAAGAGGTAGAAAAACTATACAATGCAGAAGGTGTTGAAGTGCGCATCAAACCTGCTGCTGATTTTAATGACTTTACGTACGTAAGTGTCTTGAAGGTAAAGTAAATGATTATCCAATATCTATTTGTATTCGCTTGTTTCTTGATTGATGGGGTTATTGAAACCTGTTTTCCAATAAACTTTGCGATGAACAGTGTATACTTTGTTTCATGTTTTGGAGTTTGCGCACTAATCTTAACTATCCGAAAAATGGATTTTATCGATGCCTTGCTGTTATCAATACTAAGTGGAATGTTCTATGACTTCTTCTTCACAAATTCTTTTTTGGTGTACGCAGTTATTTTTGTTATTTTATGCTTTATTGTTAAAGCATGGCAAAAACATGTGGGTGAATCGTTACTTGAAAGTATCATTTTAGCGATTTGTTCATTATTTACGATGCAATTATTGACGTATGGGTTGATGTGGTTTACAGGGAGTACACGCGTCAGTTTCTCTTCGTGGATTTATTATCGAATGTTTTTAACACTAGTTGTTAATGTGGGGTTTGTCATCGTATTGTATTTTTTAACAAACGTTCGCGATGACTACTTGCGCATGCGTGATGTGAAAATCAGAAAAGAAGAAAAACTATCAACACGCCGTTTATCAGGGAGGTAGAGATGAAAAAAATAATGATTTGTGCTCTACTACTCGCAAGTTTTATGGTGAATGGATGCACACGAGTAAATCATCAAATTGCAGTTACGGCATATCCTATTCAATATTTAGTACAACGAATTGGTGAACCACATGTAAGTGTAGAAAATCTATCGAGTGATCAGGCGATTCAAACAGCAACGGTTCAAACGGATTATTTGGATATTATCAACGAGAGTGATGCACTTGTTTTTATTTCAGGAATGGAACCATACTTTGAAATTTATGGTAAGGAAATCCGCAGTGAGGCAAAAAGCTATTTGGACCTGCAAAGTTATGGTTATTACAATAATTTTGCGCGATACACAAAAAATACAACGACAGGTGCACTTGTTCAAGAGCCATATTATGAAGGAAACCAATTTGCAAACATTAATACCTATACAAAAGATCCATTTATTTGGATGGATCCACTTCAAATGATTTCAGCTTCTGAATCCATACGGGACTATATGATTGGTTTATATCCAGATTTAGAAGAAGAATTTAGACAAAACTATGATGCACTGGAAATTGAGTTAACAAATTTGGATGCACAGTTTCAAACGTTAAAAAATCGCGATCTAAGTTTTGCGGCGGTAACACCTAGTTTTGGTAACTGGCAAAATACATACAACATGCATGTATATCCATTATGTCTTTCTAAGTTTGGTGCAACACCGACAGAAGACCAACTCGAAATTATTGTGCAACGACTGCGTGATGATAATGTTCAATACATCTTACACGAACAGAACTTGAATGCAGAGATGGAAAAGCTATTTGAAACAGTTCGTGATGAACTTGGGCTTATTTCAGTAGAAGTAAATAACGTATCAGCACTAACAAGTGATGATCGCGAGCAAAATCGTGATTATCTAACAATTATGTACGAAAACTTTAAAGTGCTAGAAGGAATTGAGAATTAGTATGAAAATTGTTGTTGTAAGTGATTCACACGGAATCCGGTCAAGACTAGATGATGTTTTGGCAGAAAACCAAGATGCAGATTTATTTTTGCACTGTGGAGATATTTGTCTAGATAGTTATGAGTATCCGCAGTTTGTGACGGTAACAGGGAATAATGATTATTATGATTATCCAAGTGAATTGGTTTTAAATGTTCCACACCATCGCATCATTATGTTTCATTCGCATTTGTTTGGATATTTCAATCGCGATAAACAAATGATTAAAAAAGCGAAAGAAAAGGGTTGTGATATCATATGCTACGGTCACACGCATATTGCAGATTATCGTAACATACATGATATGTATATTTTAAATCCTGGTTCTTTACAGATGTCACGAGATGGAAAAGATCCATCATACGCCATCATGTATATTGATGAGCAAACAGGAGCGATTCAAGTAGAGTTTCGCTTTGTCGCATAGAAAAGTGTTTGCTAAATCATAAAAGTTTGCTTTACGCGTATGCGAAATCCAAACTGAGCAAAAGAATTGCTTGCCAAAGATATGATTCTTTGTTATTATGATTTAGCATTATGTCTACGTAGCTCAGTCGGATAGAGCATACGCCTTCTAAGCGTACGGTCAGGGGTTCGAATCCCTTCGTGGACGCCATTATATAAATTACCCCTGCGTACGCTTGTATGTAGGGGTTTTTATTATTTTACAGTCTGTAATCAAATACAGTAGGATTTGTAAAAAAAGTAAACTTTTTCAATTAATTGTTTCTATCCACTTGACAAGGTAAGGATAATGAAATATAGTAATAGCACTCTACTAGTGAAAGTGCTAAAATGTAGAAGTTACCCCTTAAAATCAAATGAAGTTGATTCAAGGCGTATCAGTTTATTATTTATAGTACATCTTGTATAATATCAAAGAGGAAAATGTATGGATTATTATGATCGCTTACTTAATGATGCAAAAGCACTCATTAAAGATGAAAAGTTTACTGAAGCAAAGCAATTGCTCGAAGTTGAGTTAAAGATGCCTTATGTTCCATTGCAATATGAAGAAACGTATCAAGAATTATTTCGATATTGCAATCAACAACTTGCAAGCGAATTAAAAACTAAGAAATACGACTACGAAGATATTGAAGCATTGTTATTTGGAAGTGTGGATCAAGCAAGTATGGCTTGTGAAATTCTTGCTTCAAGTAATGTTCGTCAACACCTTGAATTGGTGGAACGTTATTTAAGTGACAATCCAAATGTTTTGATTCGAACGTTGTTAATTGAAATCCTTATTGATCAAAACATACACGAAGAAATCAAGCTAAACTATGATGGCTTGCGTGTAGAGTTTATCGCTGCTTATGTTGAGCCTGTTGCTGAACGTGAGAGCACAGAAATCATGGTAAATATGCTTAGCGATGCATTTGCAAATGATAACCCCACATTTTACAAAATGTGTATTGATAGTTTAGTGAAAGAATTGTATTTCAGACTCCCATTTAGCGTCGAGGAGGAAGAAACAACATACCTTGTCACTGCAATTGTTGCTTATGTATATGAATCTTTGGGTGATGAAGCCCAATTTGATGCGTATATAAGCGAAAAAGACCTTGCAAAGTATGTGGGTTATGACTTAAAATTGAAAGAGTATCGTGTTTAAACACTGGAGGTTAAAAAATTATGAGTTCAAAATGGAAATTGTTAGAAAATTCTCAAGGAGAATTGAAGATTAAAGTTGAAGGTGAAAAATGGTTAAAAGCCCAAGAAGCAGCTTTCAAAAAATTAGCGAAAGACATTGAAGCTAAAGGATTTAGAAAAGGGCAAGTACCTGAAAAAATCGCTCGTCAAAAAATTTCAGAACAAAGCATTCTGATGGAAGCAATTGATGAAGTTGCAGGACACGCTTTACAAGAAGGAATTAAAGAACATGATTTATGGATCATTTCTCGTCCAGAATTAGCTGTTGATGAAATCACAAAAGAAGCAGTTATGTTAAAATTCAACGTGACTGTAAAACCAGAAGTTACATTAGGTGAATACAAAGGTCTAAAAATTAAAAAAGACAAAACAACAGTTACAGCAAAAGAAGTTAACGAACAACTTGAACAATTGCAAGCACGTTTCTCTGAACTTGTAGTTAAAGATAAAGGAACTGTAGAAAACGGTGACACAGCTGTTATCGATTTCGAAGGATTTAAAGATGGAGTTGCATTCGAAGGTGGAAAAGGTGAAAACTATCCATTGGAAATTGGATCTGGTTCATTCATTCCTGGATTTGAAGAACAACTTATTGGTTTAAAAGCTGAAGAAGAAAAAGATATTCAAGTAACATTCCCTGAAAACTACGGAGCACCAGACTTAGCTGGTAAAGAAGTAACTTTCAAAGTAAAAGTTCACGAAATTAAAACAAAAGAACTTCCTGAAATTAACGATGACTTAATTAAAGATGCAGAAGTTAAAGATGTAGAAACTGTAGAAGACTACAAAAAATACGTGAAAAAGAACTTAAAAGAACAAAAAGAACAAGAAGCTGAAACAAACTTCGAAAACGAAATGTTAAAACAACTTGTTGATAATGCAAAAGTTGATGTACCACAAGTGATGGTTGATGATGAAGTTAACCAAATGGTAAATGATTTTGCACAACGTTTATCTGCACAAGGATTTGGTGTAGAACAATACTTCCAAATGACTGGAACAACAATGGAACAATTGCAAGAACAAATGCAACCAGAAGCACAAATGAAAGTTAACGTTCGTTTAGTTCTAGATAAAATTGCTGAAGTAGAAAATGTTGAAATTAGTGACAAAGATGTTGAAGTAGAATACGAAAACATCGCAAACAAATACGACATGGAAGTTGACAAAGTAAAAGAAGCTGTAAATGCAGATGCTTTACAATATGACTTAAAACTTCAAAAAGCTGTTGAAATCGTAAAAGACAGCGTTGTACTAGAAAAATAAAAGACGCTAAAGCGTCTTTTTTGACCCATAAAGGAGGTAGTTATGGAACAAGTAAAAATCGACTTGCCAATAGTTTGTACTAGAGGCGTCATTGTGTTTCCAAACAATGAAATCATTATTGATGTTGGACGTAAGAAAAGTGTTTATGCCATTGAAGAAGCACAAGAACACTTCCAAAATCAAATCGTATTAGTTGCACAAAGAGATTTAACATTAGAAGATCCTCGAATGAGTGATTTATATGAAGTTGGAACGATTTGTAACATTATGCATATCCGCCACATGGATGGGTACATGCGTGTAAAATTCAAAGGAGTTGAACGTGCACGAATCCAAACATTAGAGTTCGGAGGAGATATGGTTTTTGGTAGTGTATTACCACTTGCTGATATTCAAGAAAATGCACAAGAGGAACTTGCTTTAGTTCGTCGTATCGCACACCAACTTGAAGATGTTGAAGGGTTTACACATGATTTACCAAAAGACATGATTAGTAAACTAGCTGAAGGTATTAGTGCAAAACAATTGGCTGACCAAGTTGCACAAGTGTTCCCATTTTCAGTTGAAGCAAAACAACGTATTTTAGAAGCGGAAAAAGTAAATGACCGTTTACTATACATTATCCAAGAGATGGAAAATGAAAAACAAATCAGTGATTTAGACAACCTAATTAATGATAAAGTAAAACAACGCTTGGATGAAAACCAACGCGAGTATTACTTACGTGAAAAACTTCGTGCCATTAAAGAAGAATTAGGTGATGTGGCAGATCGCGATACGGATACAGAAGAGTACCGTAAAATGATCAATGAAAACCCATATCCAGAAAACATTAAAGAGAAAGCGCTTGAAGAACTTTCTCGTTATGAAATGTTACCAAGTGCATCTGGCGAAAGTGGAGTTGTGAAAACATACCTTGATTGGTTGTTGAAACTTCCTTGGTGGCAAGAAAGTAAAGATAACGAAGATTTAAATAAAGCACAACAAGTGTTAGATGATGATCACTATGGTCTAGAAAAAGTAAAAGAAAGAATCATGGAATACCTTGCGGTAAAAACGATGACCAATTCTTTGAAAGCACCAATTATTTGTTTAGTTGGTCCTCCAGGTGTAGGGAAAACATCATTGTCTAAATCGGTTGCACGTGCACTTGACCGTGAATTTGTTAAAATCTCCTTAGGTGGGGTAAAAGACGAAAGTGAAATTCGTGGACACCGTCGTACCTATTTAGGTTCTATGCCTGGACGTTTCATCCAAGGTATGAAAAAAGCTGGTACGGTAAACCCTGTCTTCTTGATTGATGAAATCGATAAGATGGGTGCAGACTATAAAGGTGATCCTGCAAGTGCGATGTTAGAGGTGTTAGACCCAGAACAAAACTCATTCTTCTCTGATCACTATCTTGAAGAACCATATGATTTAAGTAAAGTTATGTTCATTGCAACAGCAAACTACTTGGATAATATTCCACATGCACTACAAGACCGTTTAGAAATTATTCAATTATCAAGTTATACTGAAATTGAAAAACTGGAAATTGCAAAACGTCACCTTGTGCCTAAGCAATTGAAAGAAAACGGTTTAACTGACAAACAGTTTAAAATCTCTGATGATATGTTGATGTATGTGATTAAACACTACACAAGAGAAAGTGGAGTACGTCAGTTAGAACGTGTGATTGCAAAATTGATCCGTAAAACAGTTCTAGTTATCTTGAAAAATCAAAAGAAATCATTGACGATGACAAAGAAGAAAATTCAAGAATTCCTAGGAAAAGAAATTTTTGACTATGGACGAAAAGAGAAAAAAGACCAAGTTGGAACGGTAACTGGATTGGCGTATACTTCATTTGGTGGAGACATCTTACAAGTGGAAGTTAACCACTTCGATGGAACAGGTAAACTTGTTGTTACAGGACAACTAGGTGATGTAATGAAAGAAAGTGCAAGCATTGCATACGATTATGTTAAAGCAAATGCTGACAAGTATCACATTGATCACAAGATGTTTAAAACGCAAGATGTGCATATTCACGTACCCGAAGGAGCAGTACCAAAAGATGGTCCAAGTGCTGGAGTTACACTTACAACAGCCTTAATCTCTTCGTTATCAAACCAACCAGTGAAATCCGATTTAGCGATGACTGGGGAAGTTACACTACGTGGTAATGTTTTACCAATTGGTGGATTGAAGGAAAAATCAATGGCTGCACACCGCTCTGGAATCACGACGATTGTTATGCCAAAAGATAACGTAAAAGATCTTGATGATTTACCTGAAACAGTCAAAGAAGCAATTAAATTTATCCCTGTTGATCATGTATCACAAGTGCTAAATGCTGCACTCGTGAAATAATGAGAACGATACAAAACTGTGAGCTTGTGACATCTGCGCCAGATAAAAGTTTTTGGCCGGAGTCACAACTCCCAGAAATTGTTTTAGCAGGGCGTAGTAATGTTGGTAAAAGTAGTTTTATTAACACCATGGTAAATCGTAAGAAACTTGCCTACGTGGGGAACACTCCAGGTAAAACAAGATTGTTGAATTTTTTCAACATTGACAATACGTTTCTGTTTGTAGATGTGCCTGGTTATGGATATGCCAACATTAGCAAACGTCAATTACAGGCTTTTGGACAAATGATGGAGGATTACTTTGGTACACGTGAACAAAAAGTAGGATTGATCTTACTTGTTGATGCACGTCATAAACCAAGTGAAGATGACATCACGATGATGGAGTATGCAAGATACCATCATTTACCAGTTGTTGTAGTTGCCACGAAAATTGATAAAATCAAGCGTAGTGAGATTACGAAAAACATGCGTAAGATTGCAATAACACTAGAAATTCCAGAAACTGAAATTATTCAATTCTCAAGTGAAACATCAAAGGGAAGAGAAGCTGTCTGGAAAAAAATCGATGAATTATTAGAAAGTGCTGCATAGCACTTTTTTATATTGATGATAAACTTTAAAATCATTCGATGAATAAAGCAATTTGGTTGAAATCGCACGTATAATTGCCTATACTTAATGGGAAAGACAGGAGTGCATATATATGAAATATTTACAGATCACAGATGATTTTTACTGGATAGGTGTTGAAAACCCAGATTTACGTCGATTTGACATTATCATGGAGACAGAATTTGGAACAACTTACAACTCATACCTATTGAAAACAACAGAAGGAGTTGTGCTATTTGAAACGGTGAAAGATAAATTCTTTGACGTTTATTTAGAAAAGGTAAAAGAACTGGTGAAACTTGAAGATATCAAGTATATCGTATGTAACCACACAGAACCAGATCACTCGGGTTCAATAGAAAAATTCTTAGAACTTAATCCAAACATTGAAATTCTTTCTACAATTGCTGCCCAAAATAACTTGAAGGAAATTGTTAATGGACCATTCAATGGACGCATTGTTAAAGACCAAGAAGAACTTACAATCGGAGGACGTACGTTACGTTTTATTATGGCACCAAACTTACATTGGCCAGATACGATGTACACATACATCGTAGAAGAAGAAATTTTAATTACATGTGACTCATTTGGAGCGCACTATGCTACCAATGAAGTCTTACTTTCACAAGTTGCTAATCGTGAAAACTACGAACGTGCCTTTACGTACTATACAAATATGATTATGGGACCGTTTAAACCGTTTGTCGCAAAAGCGATGGATAAAATCCGAGATTTACCAATTCGTTATATTGCAACAGGACATGGTTGCTTAATTGACCAGGAAGTTGAAGACTTTATCAAACGTTACGATGACTTTACAAAGGTAAAGGTAAATGAAGTGAAGAAGGTTGTTATTGCGTATGTGACAGCATATGGATATACGCGTGAAATGGCAAATATCATTAAAGCAGAATTAGAACAGCACAACCTACATGTTGAAATTTATGATCTTGTTGAAGACGATAATGATAAAGCTTATGAAGCGATTGTACAAGCTGACGGAGTTCTTTATGGATCTTGTACCATTGTTGGAGATGCACTTCCACCAATTTGGCAATTAATGAACCGTGTCTTGACTGCTTATGATGGTATTAAAGTCGCTAGCGCTTTTGGAAGTTATGGATGGTCAGGAGAAGCAGTTCCAAACTTAATGGTTCGTTTAAAACAACAAAAAATGAAACTTGTAGACGAAGGGTTACGCGTTAAATTTAAACCAAGTGAAGCACAAAAAGAAGAAATACGTGCTTATGCAGAAAACTTTGCAAAGGCACTTGTTGATTAAAGTGAAAATCTTGGTATAATAGAGAAATAAAATACGATGAATAGAAGGAGTACTTACAAAGATTTAATAGAGAGCTGTTGGTTGCTGAAAAACAGTAAATGGATGTAAGGAAGGTAGTCTAGGAGTAGATGTTCTGAGTTTAGTAAGAATGTCCGGTTACAGCCGTTATCTGTTTAAGGCATACATTGTATGCAAATTAAGGTGGTACCACGAGCATTCGTCCTTTGGGATGGATGCTTTTTATTTTAACAAGGAGCACATATGGAACAACGATTTCAAATCGAAACGGATCGTTTACTTTTACGACAAATGAATCGTTCAGACTATGATGATTTAAAGAACATCTTGGCTGATCCAGAAGTGATGTATGCTTATGAAGGTGGCTTTAGCGATACAGAAATTCAACAGTGGTTTGAAAAGCAACAAACACGCTACCAAAACGATGGGTTTGGTTTATGGGCTGTTGTGCTTAAACAAACTGGTAAGATGATTGGAAACTGTGGTTTAACCTACCAGCAAACACCGTGGGGAACTGTTTTAGAAGTTGGCTATCTATTTGCCTACGCATATTGGAATCGCGGGTATGCAAGTGAAGCAGCACGTGCTTGTGTCAATTATGCGTTTACACAACTGAAAGTTGATACGGTGTACGCTTTGATACGCGATACCAATCAAGCTAGTATCCGTGTGGCAAAAGCGCTGGGGATGAAGGAAGAAAGTGAACGTAGCTTTGATAAACACTATCGTGGTGTAACCATGCGACACGTTACATATAAATTAATAAAGAAGGAGAATCAGATGAGAAACACATTAGAAGCAAAATATGATCATCAGAAAATTGAAAGCAAATACTATGATCATTGGGTAAAAAATGGCTATTTTACAGCAGGAGATACAAGTAAAACACCATATGCAATGGTGATTCCGCCGCCAAATGTAACAGGTAAGTTACACCTTGGACACGCCTGGGATACGACGTTACAAGACATCGTAGCTAGATACAAACGTTTGCAAGGATTTGATGTACTGTGGCTAGCAGGAATGGATCATGCGGGAATTGCAACGCAAGCAAAAGTTGATGAACGCCTAAAAACACAAGGGATTTCACGTTACGATATCGGACGTGAAAAGTTCTTGGAGCATGCGTGGAACTGGAAAGAAGAATATGCAAGCCATATTCGTGAACAGTGGGCAACTTTAGGATTGTCGCTTGATTATACAAGAGAACGTTTTACTTTGGATTCAGGGTTGAATCAAGCAGTAAACAAAATCTTTGTTGATTTATACAACGATGGATTGATTTATCAAGGGGAACGAATTATAAACTGGGACCCAGAAGCAAAAACTGCTTTATCAAACATCGAAGTTATTCATAAAGAAATTGAAGGTGCAATGTATACCTTCAACTATAAAGTAGTGGAAACAGGACAAGAATTACAAGTTGCAACAACACGACCAGAAACAATGTTTGGCGATGTTTGTGTTGTGGTTCATCCAGATGATGCACGTTATAAAGATGTTGTTGGTTTACATGTCATCAACCCAGCAAATGGGCAAGAATTACCAATTATTACCGATGACTACATTGATGTAGAATTTGGAACAGGAGTGATGAAATGTACACCTGCACATGATCCAAATGACTTTGTAATTGGTCAAAAATATCATTTACCAATGCCAATTTGTATGAATCCTGATGGAACGATGAATGATTTGGCTGGAAAATATGTTGGAATGGACCGCTTTGCTTGTCGTAAAGCTCTAGTTGAAGATGCAAAAGCAGCTGGAACTTTGATCAAAATTGAAAAACATATGCACCAAGTAGGTCACTCGGAACGAACGGATGCGATTGTTGAACCATATCTTTCAAAACAATGGTTTGTAAAGATGCGCCCATTAGCGGATGAAGTAATTAAAAATCAAGAAATTGAAGATCAAAAAATCAACTTCACACCAAAACGATTTGAACATACATTTAATCAGTGGTTAGAAAAAATTGAAGACTGGTGTATCTCACGCCAATTGTGGTGGGGACACAGAATTCCCGCTTGGTATCACAAAGATACTGGAGAAATCTATGTTGGATTACAAGCACCTGAGGATATTGATAACTGGCAACAAGATGAAGATGTATTGGATACATGGTTCTCAAGTGCACTATGGCCATTCTCAACACTTGGGTGGCCTGAAGAAACACCTGATTTTGAACGTTACTATCCAAATGATACATTAGTTACAGGATATGACATTATCTTCTTCTGGGTAGCTAGAATGGCATTTCAAGCACGCTATGCAACGCACAGTCGTCCGTTTAAAGACGTATTGATTCATGGGCTTGTTCGTGATGAACAAGGTCGTAAGATGTCTAAATCGCTTGGTAATGGAGTTGATCCGATGGATGTTATTGCAAACCATGGTTGTGATGCAATGCGTTTCTTTTTAACGACAAACTCTACACCGGGACAAGATTTACGTTACATTGATGAAAAAGTAGATAGTTCAAGTAACTTTATAAACAAAATCTACAATGCATCAAAATTTGTTCTTATGCATATCACAGATACATTTGATCATGAAAGCATTGACTTAAGTAAAGCAACAACAATTGATAAATGGATTATTAAACGCTTTAATGAGACACTTAAAAATGTAAGTGAAAACATGGACCGTTTTGAGTTTGCTTTAGTTGGTAATGAATTGTATGCATTTATTTGGAACGACTTCTGTAACTGGTACATCGAATTAAGTAAAGCAAGTTTACAAAGTGATGATCCAGGAGTAAAAACTGCTGCTAAATCGACACTATTACTGGTACTAGAAGGTATCTTAAAAATGCTTTCACCATTTATGCCATTTGTGACAGAAGAGATTTATTTATCACTTCCACACATGCAAGAATCGATGAATCTTGAAACATGGCCAAGTGCAATTGCAACAGATATCATGGATGTAGAAATGGAAGAAGTAAAACGTTTGATTTCCATGGTTGAAGCAGTACGTGAAGTAAAAGCAACGTATAAACTTAAACCAAGTGCACCAGTAGAAGTACTTGTTAAAGATAGAGAAGAAAACGTTGAAGCTACGAATACCTTCATTAATGCATTCCTTGAACAAATGTGTAAAGCAACTTGGGTAACTGATGCAAAAGCAGAAGAAATGGTTGTACGACCAGTGTATCAAGGTTCGATTTCAATTCCTTTGGCATCATTAATTGATATTGAAGAAGAAAAGAAAAAATTGGAATCTGACAAGAAAAAACTTGAAGGTGAAATCAAACGTGCGGAAGGTATGCTTGCCAATCCAAATTTCACCAACAAAGCTCCAGAAGCTAAAGTTCATGCAGAAAAAGAGAAGTTGGAAAACTATAAAAACCAATATGATATTGTTGTAAAGCGATTATCAGAATTACAAAAATAAAACACGAAACGTAAGCTATATCAAAAAAGCGTATTCCTTAGAAACGAAACAGTTCCTGAGATAACGCTTTTTTTATTTGCATATTTTACCCAAAATTTCCAAATATCCTACCGTTTATGACCACTCGCTATGGGTGTCAGTGGTATTCACTGTATAGTTTCGATATAATAATACTTGTGAAAACGATTACACAGTTGATTGATAAGGAGGTCCTATATATGGGGGATAAATTTGTTTATTCATTTCATGAAGGAAATGAAACAATGCGAAACTTGCTTGGAGGTAAGGGAGCAAACTTAGCTGGTATGATTAATTTGGGAATGCCAGTTCCTAATGGGTTTACCGTTACAACCGAAGCTTGTAACAAGTATTACGATGATGGTGAAAAGATTGATAATGCAATTGTTAATGAGATTTTTACACATCTAGAAGAATTAGAAAAAACATCAGGCAAAGTATTTGGTGATCCGAACAATCCATTACTTGTATCTGTACGTAGTGGTTCACGGGCAAGTATGCCTGGAATGATGGATACCATTCTTAACTTAGGGTTGAATGATGATGTCGTGGAAGGTCTTGCAAAACTTACCAATAATCCAAGATTTGCATATGATTCATATCGTCGATTTATTCAAATGTTTGCGGATGTTGTTATGGGATTATCAAAATCGAAATTCGAAACGGTAATCGATGATATTAAAGCTGAACGTAAAGTGGAATTGGATACCGATCTTACAACCGACGATTTAAAAGAAATGGTTCGTCGTTTCAAATCGTTCTATCATGCTGAATTAAAAGCAGATTTCCCATTAGATCCTAAAGAACAACTTGCTTTAGCGATTGAAGCCGTTTTTAAATCTTGGAACAATCCTAGAGCGATCTACTATCGTAAAATGAACGATATTCCTTCAAGCTGGGGAACTGCAGTTAACGTGCAAATGATGGTCTTTGGAAATATGGGAGATACATCTGGTACGGGAGTTGCCTTTACACGTAACCCAAGTACAGGGGAAAATAAACTGTATGGTGAATTCTTAATGAATGCACAAGGTGAAGATGTTGTTGCTGGTATTCGTACGCCAAACCACATCAGTGAACTAAAAAAGGTTATGCCTGAAGCTTACGACGAGTTTGTGGCAATCGCGAAACGTTTGGAAGAACACTATCATGATATGCAGGATATGGAATTTACCATTGAAAATAAAAAACTGTATATGCTACAAACACGAAACGGAAAACGTACAGCTAAAGCAGCATTAAAAATTGCATGTGACTTAGTGGACGAAGGTTTACTAACAAAAGAAGAAGCAATTCTAATGGTCAATCCTAATCAATTGGATGCATTATTACATCCACAGTTTGATATGGACGATATAAAAGGTGAAACACCAATTGCTACTGGTCTTCCGGCTTCACCAGGGGCTGCAACAGGGCAAGTTGTCTTCAATGCAGAAGATGCAACAGCATATGCTTTAAAAGGTCACAGAGTGATTCTTGTGCGTCTAGAGACATCTCCAGAAGATATTGAAGGTATGAACTCATCAAAAGGTATTTTGACGGTTCGTGGTGGTATGACGAGTCACGCAGCTGTTGTTGCGCGTGGTATGGGAATTTGTTGTGTTTCTGGAGTTGGTGAAATCAAAATCAACGAAGAAAACAAAACGTTTACCGTTGGAGGAAAAACATACAAAGAATACGACTATATCTCACTTGATGGATCAACTGGACATGTGTATGGTCGTGAACTAAAAACAGTACCTGCTTCCATTCAAGATGAATTCCAAACATTTATGGATTGGGCAGATGAATTTAGAACATTAAAAGTACGAACAAATGCAGATACGCCTAGAGATGCAAAACAAGCATTGTCGTTTGGTGCAGAAGGAATTGGACTTGTGCGTACGGAACATATGTTCTTTGAAGGGGAACGAATCAAAGCAATTCGTGAAATGATTGTTTCAAAAACAAGTGATCAAAGAAAACGTGCACTTGCAAAATTATTGCCAATGCAAAAAGGTGACTTCGAAGCGATTTATGAAGCGATGGAAGGACGTCCAGTCACAGTTCGTTACTTAGATCCACCATTACATGAATTCTTACCAACATCTTCATACGATATTACACAACTCGCACTGGATATGGGAATGGAAGTTGACGAATTAAAAGGAATCATTCAAGGATTGCATGAATTCAACCCAATGATGGGACATCGTGGAGTACGTCTTGATATTTCTTATCCAGAAATCGCAGAAATGCAAACACGCGCAGTTATTGAAGCAGCTATCGCGGTAAACAAGCGCAATGCTAACTTTAAAGTTGTGCCTGAAATTATGATTCCGCTTGTAGGTGACGTGGCAGAATTACGATACGTAAAAGCTGTAGTGAAGAAAGTCGCTGATGAAATCATAGCTGAAGCTGGCATAAAACTTGAATACTTGGTAGGTACGATGATTGAAATTCCTCGTGCTGCGTTGACTGCAGATGAAATTGCAGAAGAAGCAGAGTTCTTCTCGTTTGGAACGAATGACCTTACACAAATGACATTTGGATTCTCACGAGATGATGCTGGTAGTTTCTTAAATGACTACTATGACAAACACATCTATGAACAAGACCCATTCCAACGCTTGGACCAAAAAGGGGTTGGAAAACTTGTAAAAATGGCAGTTGAACTTGGGCAAAAAACAAGACCGAATATCAAACTTGGTATTTGTGGGGAACATGGTGGAGACCCATCAAGTATTGAGTTCTGTCACAATGTTGGACTTCAGTATGTTTCATGTAGTCCATTTAGAGTACCGATTGCACGTCTTGCAGCAGCGCAAGCAGCAATTCGTCAAAACAATAAATAGCATAAAAAACGATGTCGTTGAGTTGACATCGTTTTTTTGTATATGATATTTCTTACTTCTTTCGGGTTCCAAAGATACCGCGAATGATACTGTTTCCGACATTACGACCGATAGAACTAAGTGTATTGCCGACTAGACGATCAATTTGACGATTGCGACGATCGATCTTCTTTTGTTCCGCTTTTTCTTTTCGAGCTTGTTCCTTTTGTTGTAGTTTTTCAAGTTCTTTAGCTTTTTTAGCATCTAACTTTGCTTGCTCTTTTGCTTGTTTTTCAGCTTCATTGGCTGCTAGTTTTTCAGCTTGTAACGTTTCTGTTTTTTCTTGCAAATCTTCGTATGCGGATTTACTATCTACAGCATTGCGATATTTTGCTTCCACTGGGTTGTTGCGAATGAGGTTGTCAATGGTTGCTTCATCTGCGACACCCATACTGCTTCGTGGAGGAAGTACCATGGCACGTTGCACCATTTGCGGGATTCCTTTTGTATCAAGAAAAGAGATAAGAGCTTCACCAGTACCGAGTTCTTGTAAAGCCGTCTCCGTATCAAAGCTTGGATTGATCCGAAATGAAGCTGCAGTTGCTTTAATCGCTTTTTGATCCGCTGGTGTATATGCGCGTAGTGCATGTTGGATTTTATTACCAAGTTGACTTAATACGCTATTTGGAATATCGGTAGGTTGTTGACTAATGAAGTAAACACCAACTCCTTTGGAACGAATGAGTTTCACAACTTGCTCAACTTTATCTAATAGGGCTTTTCGTGCATCTTTAAATAAGAGATGCGCTTCATCAAAGAAGAAGACCATTTTTGGTTTATCCAAATCACCAACTTCTGGCAACGTTTCGTAAATTTCTGATAATAACCAAAGTAAGAATGTCGAATACAGTGGTGGGTTTTGCGCAAGTTTTACTGCATGTAGGATATTGATGATTCCTTTGTTTGTGGCAGGGTCACTCACAATCCAATCTTTGATATCAAGTTCGGGTTCACCAATAAACAAATTTCCATCTGCTGCTTCAAGCGCAACCAATGCACGCATGATAGAGCCAGTTGTTGCTGAAGCGATGTTTCCGTAATCTTTTTGAATGCTTTCACGATTTGCGTCTACATACTGTAACATTGCTTTTAAATCTTTGATATCAAATAATAACAGTTGATTTTCATCGGCAATTTTAAATATCACCTTTAACACGGATGCTTGAAGTTCGTTCAACTCAAGAATTCGTGCAAGTAAATCTGGACCTAAATCAGAAATTGTTGTTCGTACGGGAGTTCCTTTTTCTCCATAGACATCATAAAAACGTACGGGATATCCGCTAAAACTCCAATCGTTTATTTTCATTGCATCAACGCGTTCCTCCACGTTTTTGTTGGGTTCTCCAGGGATGGCTAATCCAGAAACATCACCTTTAATATCCGCTAAAAACACTGGCACGCCAGCATCACTAAACCCTTCTGCGAGCACTTTTAAGGTCACCGTCTTTCCAGTTCCAGTTGCTCCAGAAATTAGTCCATGGCGATTTGCCATTTTTGGTAATAGGTAGACAGGGGATTCACCAGTAGCTACCCAAATTTCGTTTTGATCTTTTACAAACATAAATATGTCCTTTCCTAAATTATGAATACATCATCATTCTAACAATCTTTACTAGCTTTGTATAGAAAAGTAACCAGGTTGTTAGATACTTTCAATGCAACTTAATTCATAGTATAATAGGGAAACGACAAAGGAGTGTCTATGGCATTATTAGCAAAACTATTTATCAAAAATTATAAAAACTTTAACGATCCAAAGGTACGTTCTGCTTACGGTCGAATGGCAAGCATCTACGGTATCTTTTGGAACCTTTTACTATTTCTTGGGAAACTAATCGTGGGGATTTTATTTCACAGTGTTTCCATCCAAGCAGATGCATTTAATAACTTAAGTGATGCTGGTAGTTCGATTTTATCGTTAATTAGCTTTATCTTTGCATCACAGCCTGCAGATAAAGAACACCCATTTGGACATGAACGATTGGAATACATTTTTTCTATGATTATTTCATTTATTATTCTGTTTTTTGGAATTCAGTTGATTACAACTTCCATTGAAAATATCATTCATCCCAAAAATGTAGAAATGAACCCTGTGATGCTTGGAATGTTAATTGCATCCATCGTTGTCAAAATATACATGTATATGTACAATACCCGTTATGGAAAACGTATTGGTTCAACCGTCATGCAAGCAACTGCTATTGATAGCTTTAGTGATGTTCTTGGAACTAGTGTTGTATTAATTGGGTTAACAATCTCGTATTTCTTTGCTATCCAACTCGATGGATATTTAGGGATTGTTGTTGCTTTATTTGTTTTAAAATCAGGTTGGGATATTGTGAGCGAAACCTTTAATAAATTAATTGGGGAAGCACCAAGTGTTGATTTTACAAAAAAAGTTGCTGCTAAAATTTTATCGTATCCAGGTGTCCTGGGCGTTCATGAGATGATTGTTCATAATTATGGGCCTGATCAAACATTCGTGACGATTCACGTAGAAATTGATAGCAAAGAAGATATGATGGAAGCCCACTCAACCATTGATGGAATTGAGCATGATTTCTTGGAACAAGATAACATTCATTTGGTTATTCATATGGACCCAATTGATATTGACGATCCATATACGAATGAAATGCGCGAGCAAATGGAAAAGGTTCTTGCTGAAATTGATCCATATTTATCACTTCATGATTTTCGTGTGGTAAAAACAAAAACGCATAACAATTTTATCTTTGATGTTGAAATTCCAATTGATTATAAAATGAGTGAACAGGAACTTATTGATTTGATTGAAGCAAAGGTACCACAAGGAAATATTCCAAACTATGCCATTGTTGACGTCGATCGTGCTTATGCACCAATGAAAGATTATGAAGTCGAAGCAAACGAGAACAATGAACAAGAAAAACAAGACCTAACAAAATAAGTGAGTCTAAAGTAAAATCCCGTATATAGGTAACTATATACGGGATTGTTTTTATTTCTGTAAGATAAAGGTTAAGTTGCGGCCAGTATCTTTGTTTTTACGGTAAGAGAAGAAATTCTCAGTATCCTCATATGTATCTTCCGGTTGCATAATAATGTTGGTGTCAGGTATACCTGCATCACGTAGCATTTTATGGTTTAAACCTTTCAAGTCTAAATAATACGTATCATTACCTTTAGACATGTAATACACAGATGTATCGAAATCTAGTTTTTCAACTTCATCGATAACTTCTTGTCCGACTTCGAAACTGGTGAAATCAATTGCAGGCCCAATAATTACACGTAATGCACTTGCTTCACAGTTTTCATCAGTAAGTAGGGTATTGACCATTTTTTTGGTGATTTGACCTACAGTGCCTTTCCATCCTGCGTGTATAGCTGCGATGATGTGTTGATCTTGATCGTGAATTAAAATTGGCACGCAATCGGCAGTAAACACACCAATTAGAACATTGTGTAAATCTGTATATAATGCATCGCAATCAGGAATGGCATCTTTTGTGCTAAATGCACCAGCTCCAATATCCTCCTTTGTGACTTTGTGAATGTTTGTACTATGTGTTTGGTTTGCAAATGTACATTTACTTAAGTCAAAATCAAGTTCATTCATAAAGTCTTTACGATTGGAAATGACTTCTTCACTTTGATCAGTTGTGTGTAAAGCAAGGTTGTTGTCTTGTGGTTTGGATGGGTCTTTTAATGTTGTACCAGCATAGACTTCGCTAACTTGTGAATAATTTATATGCATATGGGCTCCTTTATTCATATTTACTTTGTTGATAAGCTGCAAACACATCGTTTAGTTCAGCTATTAAATTTGGTGAGTTAACTATACCATCAGTAAAAATAGCAATCAAGTATGGATGTTTTGTATATACGATTCCATAGTCGTGAACATAGCCACCATATTCACCATATTTGTGTGCAACTTCATAATCTTGAGCAACATCACTAGCTTGTAAAAACTGACCAGCCGTTGCTTTTTTCATAAGTTGAATCAGGGAAGTATAGGTCTCTTGGTGATTATATAAATAACGAAGCACGTGCATGCTACTATTTGCAGTGGATACATTGCTATACATTTCATCAGTACTAAATTGACTTGCGCCATAGTTTGTAAAATATTGATAGGTTTCAACGACGCCAGTGTTATATAGTAACATCAAAGCTGCAGTATTATCACTATTTACAATGGATTGTTCTAGCAGATAGGATAGGGGAACATATTGACCAACTTCAAAGTTTGTGGATACACCTTCGCCTTCAATAAACGCATCACCCATAAGGGGAAGCGTACTTTGTTCGCTGTAAACTCCTTGTGCAATTAAGTCGTAGTAATACATAGCTAGTGGTAATTTGTAAGTACTAGCCGCTAACATCTTCTGATTCTCGTTTACGTTTATACTTTCTTCATCATTAGGGTCGTAATACATATACGAGAGTTGTGTATCATCAAATGTGTATTTCTTTAACACTTTATCTATCTCATGTTTCAACTTGTTTTCACTCCATGGGCTTATCTTGGAAGTCGTTTCTTCTTTTTTTATGGTTTCTGTTGATGGCGTCTTTGTTTCTTTTCCGGTATCGGTATTGGTCGAACCATCGTGCAAAAGTGCAATCAAAAACCCCTCAAACAGCAAACAACAAACAATGATGATTAAGAGGATAAATTTCTTATTTGTTTTCATATGTATAGTTTAGCACTATTTCAATTTTCTGTCATAAAATCGCTTTTTCATGTCGTGAAAGTCATGTACAACGTATCGTTTTATGAAACAACGTACATGCATTACAAATAAAAAAAGAAAAAATAAAAATATTCAGAAAATTAGCACTTTATGCTTGACAGTGCTAACTACCTGGTATATAGTATTAGCAGATGCTCATAAAGAGTGCTAGAAAGGGTGTAATTATGCAACTAACGGATAGACAATTATTAATCTTTAAAACGATAGTTGACGAGTTCACAAGAACTGCAGAACCTGTTGGTTCAAAAAATTTGATGAACTTACTCGATATCAAAGTTTCAAGTGCAACCCTTCGAAATGAGATGGCTGCGTTAGAAGAGTTTGGCTTATTAGAAAAGACGCATACATCAAGCGGTCGTGTACCTTCAAGTCAAGGTTATCGATTCTATGTAGAGCATCTGATGGACAAAAAATTAGATAGTAATGTTGAAAATGCATTAAGTGAAGTGTTCCATGAACGTCATTACAGCATTGAAGAAATCGTCAAACGTAGTTGTGATATTCTTTCGCAAATGACAAACTTGACTTCCGTGGTCCTTGGGCCAGAAACAAGTTCACAAAATTTGAAACATATTCAAATCTTTCCAGTGAACGAAAAAAGTGCTGTTTGTGTCTTTATCACTGATCAAGGACACACCGAAAACAAAATGTTTCATTTTGAAGAAAATGTCAGTTTAAATGATATTCAAACATGTTGTAACATTATGAATGATCATTTGGCAGGGACACCCATTAATGAATTATCAAACAAACTAGAAGAAATTAAACCACTGTTATCAAGTCAAGTGGTTCGTCATGAAGTCTTATTCCAAGCATTCGTTAGTGCATTTGTAAAATTCGCTAGTGATAATGTTTATACTTCAGGAGCATCAAATATGCTTTATCAACCAGAGTTTGCGGACATTGAAAAACTTCGAGAACTGATGAAGTTCTTAGAAGATAGCAATGTTTGGCGTCAACTTGGAAGTAGTGATGAAGATATTTCGATTCGTATTGGAAATGATGATAATCAAGTGATTCCATTCGAGAATGTATCGGTTATCTCAAGTACCATTCGAATCAACGATGAAGAAGAAGGAAAACTTATGGTCGTGGGGCCAACAAGAATGCCTTATAACAAAGTTGTGGCATTGATGGAATATATGGCAAAGGCAATTGGAGATTTATATCGAAACGATAGATAGGAGTGGAACGATGAGTGAAGAGTTAAAAAAAGATGAAGCAGCTCTTCAAGAGGAAGAAGTTCTTGAAAACGAAGCTCTGGGACAAGAAGAAATGTTAGAGACAGAAGCTAAAGTTGAAGATCAAGAGCATGAAGAACTTGAAGAAAGCGACAAAAAAGAAAAGAAGGGATTCTTCAAAAAGAAGAAAACCAAGGAAGAAGCATTAGAAGAGGAAGTAATTGGACTTAGAGAAGAACTTGCTAAAACGCAAAACATGTATTATAAAGCATATGCTGATACAGAGAACTTAAAGAAACGATTACAAAACGATGCAGATACATTAAGAAAATATCGCATTCAAAGCTTTGCCCAAGAAATTCTACCGGTAATGGATAACTTAGAAAGAGCCATTACATTTGAAGCGAAAGATGAAGAAGGTAAAAACTATGTGAATGGAATTAACATGGTGTACCAACAAATCAAAATTGCTTTAGAAAACGAGGGTGTTACAGCCATTGAGTGCTTGAATAAACCTTTCGATCCAAACATCCACCAAGCTTTAGTTACAGAAAAAGTGGAAGATGTGGAACCTGGAATCGTACTTGAAGAAATTCAAAAAGGTTATATGTTAAAAGACCGCGTGATTCGCGCAAGTCTAGTTAAAGTTAGTGAGTAATAATAGGAGGAAATATGAGTAAGATTATTGGAATTGACTTAGGAACAACAAATTCATGTGTTGCCGTAATGGACGGTAGCGACGTTAAAGTAATTACAAACCCAGAAGGAAACAGAACAACACCTTCAGTAGTGGCATTTAAAGATGGAGAAACAATCGTTGGTGATGCTGCAAAACGTCAAGTAGTTACAAACAAAGACACAATCTCAAGTGTAAAACGTTTAATGGGTACAAATGAAAAAGTACACGCAAACGGAAAAGACTATACACCACAAGAAGTATCAGCGATGATTCTTCAATACTTAAAAGGATATGCAGAAGATTACCTTGGAGAAAAGGTTACAAAAGCTGTTATTACAGTTCCTGCATACTTCAACGATGCACAACGTCAAGCAACTAAAGATGCTGGTAAAATTGCTGGTTTAGAAGTTGAACGTATCATCAACGAACCAACAGCTGCAGCACTTGCTTATGGTATCGATAAAACGGATACAGAACAAAAAGTATTGGTATATGACTTAGGGGGAGGTACATTTGACGTATCAATCCTTGAATTAGCTGATGGAACATTCGAAGTATTATCAACTGCTGGGGATAACAAACTTGGTGGAGATGACTTTGATGATGTCATCGTTAAATGGATGTTAGAAGACTTCAAAAAACAAAATGGAGTTGATTTATCAGGTGACCAACTTGCAATGCAACGTTTAAAAGACGCTGCTGAAAAAGCGAAAAAAGACTTATCAAGTATGGCACAAACACAAATTTTATTACCATACCTTTCAAATGGAGCAAATGGTCCATTGAACTATGAAAACACATTGACAAGAGCTAAATTCGACGACATGACACGTGCATTAGTTGAAAGAACAATCGGACCTGTTCGCCAAGCATTAAAAGATGCTGGAGTAACAAAGAACGATATTCACCAAGTATTACTTGTTGGTGGATCAACACGTATCTTAGCTGTTCAAGAAGCAGTTAAAAAAGAATTAGGTAAAGAACCAAACCGTTCTGTAAACCCTGATGAAGTCGTTGCAATGGGTGCTGCTATCCAAGGTGGAGTTATCACTGGAGATGTAAAAGACGTATTGTTACTAGATGTTACACCATTGAGTCTTGGTATTGAAACAATGGGTGGAGTTATGACAGTTCTTATCGAACGTAATACAACAATCCCAACAAGTAAATCACAAGTGTTCTCAACAGCTGCTGACAACCAACCTGCTGTAGACATTCATGTTCTACAAGGGGAACGTCCAATGGCTGCAGATAACAAAACATTAGGTATGTTTAAACTTGATGGAATTGCACCAGCACGTCGTGGAATTCCTCAAATCGAAGTTAAGTTTGATATTGACGTAAACGGTATTGTTAACGTATCTGCAACAGATAAAGGTACTGGAAAAGAACAAAGTATCGTTATCCAAAACTCTACTGGATTATCTGATGAAGAAATCGATAAAATGGTAAAAGAAGCAGAAGCAAACAAAGAAGCTGATGAAAAACGTAAAGAAGAAGTAGAACTTAGAAATAAAGCAGAAGCATTTATCAACCAAATCGACCAATCAATGGAAGAAGCTGGAGATAAAATGGATGCAAACCAAAAAGAAGAAACACAAAAATTACGTGATGAACTTCAAAAAGCCTTAGATGAAAACGATATGGATAAAGTTCGTACACAACTTGATGCATTAGAAAAAGCTGCACAAGCAGCAAGTGCTTCAATGTACAACCAACCAGGAGCAGAAGGACAACCTCAACCAGATACAAACCCTGAAGATGATGTTGTTGACGCTGAATTCGAAGAAAAAAACTAAATTCGCAAAAGAAGTTCTAGGCAACTAGAACTTCTCTTGTGTATAATACATAAGGTATAGTAAGTAGGAGGTTTGTGATGGCAAATAAAAGAGATTATTATGAAGTGTTAGGCCTAGACAAAAGTGCAAGTGATGCAGACATCAAAAAAGCGTATCGAAAACTTGCAAAGAAATACCATCCAGACGTTAATAAAGATGCAGATGCAGAAGATAAGTTTAAAGAAGTAAGTGAAGCTTATGAAGTCTTAAGTGATAAACAAAAAAAGGCAACGTACGATCAATTTGGACATGCGGGAATGGATGGAGCACAAGGCTTTGGTGGAGGACAAGGATTCTCTGACTTTGGTGGCTTTGAAGATATCTTTGGTTCATTTTTCGGTGGGGGTTTCTCTGGTAGTTCAACTAGAAGAAACGGTCCACAAAAAGGACAAGATCGCTTTATGCAAATGCGTGTTGACTTTATGGATGCAATTTTCGGACGTAGCGAAGAAGTTTCACTTGAAGTGGATGAAACATGTAGTGAATGTTCGGGAACTGGGGCAAAAAGTAAAGATGATATTGAAACATGTAAAACTTGTAACGGTTCTGGACGCGTCGTAACGCAACAACAAACAGCATTTGGTGTTTTTCAAAGTGAAAGTGTTTGTCCGACATGTCATGGTAAAGGAACAACAGTAAAACATAAATGTCCAAAATGTCACGGTAGTGGTTATGAACATAAACGTGTGAAATTGGATATTAAAATTCCAGCTGGTATTCAATCAGGACAACAAATCCGTATCACTGGAAAGGGTGAAAAAGGAGTCAATGGTGGTCCAAATGGTGACTTGTACATTGAAATTCTAGTTGCACCACATAAAAACTTCATTCGTGAAGGAAATGATATTCGTATTCAAGTACCAATTTCTGATGTTGATGCAGTTCTTGGAACCAGCATTGATGTACCAACAGTGCATGGTGATGTTAGTTTGAAAATCCCAGCAGGAACCCAATCAGGAACAAAATTCAGATTGAAAGGTAAAGGTGTAAAAACACCAAAAGGATACGTCGGTGATCAATATGTAGATGTGAAAGTTGAAATGCCTAAGAAATTAAGCAAACAACAAAAAGATCTATATGAAAAATTACGTAAATCAGAAAAATACGAATCACCATTTGAAAAGTTTAAGAAAGCATTTAAGTAAACCTTTAGGTTTACTTTTTCTTTTCGATTCAATAGATTCGATGTATACTTATAAAGAGGTATTTATGAAGAATAAGCAAAAAAATTGTAGTCTTATCGTAGTTAGCTTTACCATTATCTTGAGTGTATTTGGAAATGCTTATAGGTTGAATGAAAACTTAGAACGGATGAATCAACTCACTTTTCTTGCGAATATGCGTAAAATTGTATTATTACAAGAACAAGATCCAGAAAACACAATTCAGAAAAATACACCTAAACCATTCGTTCCACCAACAGTTGAGCCAGTGGAAAATCAAGAACAGGAAAATGCTTTAGAAACAAGTGTTGCTTCCTATGAGGAAGTCAATGATGATTTTATCGATGGGGTAGTTGTTGCTAAACCAAGCAATCCAATTGCGCCAAAACGCTTGTATTCCGAATTGAAAAGTGATAGTAAAGGACACAAGTATCGTGATTATTTTGATACAACCTCACAAACGACTGCCATCATGATGGGTGGTGAAGAACTAAGTGGGCAAGCAACATATCTACCAAGAAGTTTGGTCGATCGAGGAAATGACTGTTTTTACATTGAAGGTATAGATCGCAAAGAATTCAATATCTATTTAGGCGAACACGCATGTTACTTATATTATGTGACTTTTGATGTTGCTACGATTCTAGATGACGTTTATAACAATCAAGGGCAAAATGCAATCACTATTTATAAATAACAAAGAGCGCAAATGCGCTCTTTTAGGTTATCTAGATCGTTTTCGTTTTTGATGGTTTGTTTGTTTCGCCGAATAATTCGCTTTACTATATGCGTTTTTATTCTTGTAGTTGTTTGCGTATTGGTGACTTTTGTCTTTGATTAAGCAATGTTTTCCTTGTCCAATCAAATCACTGCGTCCTGCTTCCATCAATGCATCATAAACCAAGTTATAGTGTTTTGGATTGCGATACTGCAATAGGGCACGTTGCATCGCTTTTTCTTTTGTGGTTTTGGCTACATATACAGGTTTCATATCACGTGGGTCAAGACCCGTGTAATACATAGTTGTTGAGAGTGTTCCTGGAGTTGGATAGAAATCCTGTACTTGTTCTGGCTGGTGATGAATTTTATGTAAATACTCTGCCAGTTCAATTGCAGCATCTAAATCACTACCAGGATGACTTGACATCAAGTAGGGAACAAGGAATTGTTTCTTGTTGTATTCCTCGTTTAAACGATAGTACTCATCAACGAATAATTCATATAGTTTGCGACGTGGTTTTCCCATTTTGTCGAGCACTTTATCACTGATATGTTCAGGTGCTACTTTTAATTGTCCACTGATATGGTGTTGCACCAATTCGCGAAAGAAGCGATCGTCGCGATCGTGCATAATGTAATCATAACGGATACCACTTCGTACAAACACCTTTTTTACTTTTGGTAATTCTCTAAGCTTTTTTAACAATTGCATGTAATCGTCATGATTTACCACGAGTTGTTTACATGGTTTTGGCCATAAACATTGTTTGGTTGGACATACCCCATGGTCTTCTTGTTTTTTGCATGATGGTTGTCTGAAGTTTGCAGTTGGTCCACCAACATCATGGATGTACCCTTTAAAGTCAGGGTCAGCAATCATCTTTTTAGCTTCTTCAATCAATGATTCGTGGGAACGAGCTTGAATGACACGCCCTTGGTGATAGGTCAAGGCACAGAAGTTACATCCTCCAAAACAACCACGGTTGCTGATTAGTGAGAATTTCACTTCATCAATTGCTGGTACATGGCCAATAGCTTTATACATAGGATGATAATCACGGGTATAAGGTAAGGCATACGCATCGTCAAACTCACCTTGACTCAGAGGTCGATTCGGTCGATTTTGCACAACGTACCAACCTTTATATGGTTCTACCAACGTTTTCGCCACAAAGTGATCCGTATTCATATTTTGAATCATAAAAGATTTAGCATAAGTTTTTTTATCGCGGACTATTTCTTCATAACTTGGAAGAACAATTGGTTCAAAGGCTGTACTGATATCTTTGGTTTTATAAACCGTTCCATCTAAGTATGTAATATCTTTGATATCCAGACCACTATCTAATGCTTCAGCAACTTCAATGATGCTATTTTCACCCATGCCATAAAGCAACAAGTCAGCATTAGCATCAATGATGATCGATTTACGAACTTTGTTGTCCCAATAGTCATAGTGTGCAGTTCTACGCAAACTCGCTTCAATTCCACCTAGTATAATGGTTGCATCTGGATATGCTTGACGCACCATTTGTGAATATACGATAACCGCTCGGTCAGGACGTTTACCCATTTCTCCATTGGGTGTATAAGAGTCTTTACGACGTCGTTTTTTACCAACGGAATAATGATTGACCATCGAATCAATGTTTCCAGAAGAAACAAGAAATCCGAGTCTTGGTTTTCCAAACTGTTTAAAATCGTCGACAGAACGCCAGTTTGGTTGGCTTAAAAAAGCTACTTTATAGCCGTAGTGTTCAAGTTGTCTTGTAATAATGGCAGCACCAAACGATGGGTGATCCAAATAGGCATCACCTGATACGTAAACGAAATCCACTTCATCCCATCCACGTTCTAGCATCTCTTGTTTAGTTACTGGTAATAATTTATTTTCTTTCATATTTACTCATTATACATAAAGCTTACCTTTTTGACTATGTGAAAATGAAGGAATTCGCAATAAAAAAAGATGGACTTGCCATCTTATAAAGAAAGTGTTGCGAGTAGTTCATGTTGATCGTTGTACCAATAGTAGGTTTGATCAACGAGTAACCCATATGTATGGGGATTGTTTTCCTTTGGTAAAGAAATACTTCCAGGATTAATCAAGGTAATGTCATGCTCTTTTTTCATTACTGGAATATGGGTATGGCCACTCATGAATATATCACCAGCAACAAGATTTTTTGGTAATTGGTCGGGTCCATAAACATGACCATGACTCATCACAATTTTATGCTTTCCATAAGGAATGCTTTGACTTGTTGACATCAAAGGGAAATCCAAAACCATTTGGTCTACTTCACTATCACAGTTGCCGCGGCAGGCAATGATGTTTGCCTGTAGTGGGTTTAACAGGGCAATCACTTCTTTGGGTGCATAATCCTTTGGTAAATCGTTTCTTGGACCGTGATAGAGAATATCACCCAATAATAATAATAAGTTATCCGCTTGATGCTTCTTGTATGCATCGACGATGATGTTTGCATAATATGCACTACCGTGAATATCACTCGCGATTAAAAATATCATCTTTCATTCCTCCTATGAATTCGATTAAATCGTTTTTGTTGTTTTTATCTTGATGATGCACTACATATTTTACTAAATAATGTAGAATTGTGCCAATTTGTTTTCCATGATATCCCAGTGTTTTTAAATCGTTTCCGTCAATTGCTAAACCTGTACTTGTAAACACTTCGTGGTTTTGTTCCATGTGTGCAAGGATTGTTATTGCTTCATAAATGATGGCGTTGTTGATCTCTTGGGTTTGTACGGATTTACCCATATTATCTAAAGTTTGGATTAGTAAAACATCTTTTGCCAATGTATAATCTCCACCCAACAGATACATAAAATCACGTAATGTTTCAATATCGGCAGTGACATAGTTGTCATGAAAATAGATGAGTTTATAAACATAGGAAATCAGTTTTTTATTGAAACGATATACATGTAGGATTTCTTTTGCATAATTCGCACTGGCTTGTGCGTGACCTTTAAAGTGGGTAGTTCCATCTGGATCTTCACTTTGACATGCTTTCTTTTTTACATCATGAAAGAAAAGCGCGAGGCGTATTGGCAGTGGATACCCGATGCTTGCATTGAATACCACATTCATATGTTCAAACACATCATAGATATGATAACTGTTTTGTTGACGTACATGATAGGTTTCTTTGAAAATTGGAAATAACACATCTAAAATGTTTGCATCTTTTAGTTTGCGTAACGTATCAACTTGCTGACTTTCTAAGATTTTAACAAACTCGTCTTGAATTCGTTCTTTAGAAATGTGTTGAAGTAGATGCGCATGTTGCTGCATAGCTTTATAAGTCGTTTTTTCGATAGTGAAATGAAGAGTTGCTCCAAAACGGAAAGCACGAAGAATTCGTAAGGCATCTTCTTGAAAACGAATGTTTGGATCCCCAACACAACGTACTTTTCGCTCTTTGATATCGTCAAGGCCACCTACGTAGTCAACAATGTATTGGCCATTATAGCCAAGTGCGTTCATCGTAAAGTCACGACGTGCAACATCTTCACTAAAGTTTGTTGTATAGCTTACATGTTCGGGGCGTCGAAAATCTTTATAGTCATGATCTTTACGAAATGTTGTAATTTCATAATTTTGACCATGAAGGTGCCAAGTGATGGTGCCATGTGTTAGTCCCGTTGGAATGGCCGTAATTCCATGTTGTTTGGCTAAATCTAAATTCTGTTGTGGGGTTGCACTAGTACATAAATCATAATCATGAATGTCACGTTTTAAAAGTGCATCACGAACACAACCACCAACGAGATATATTTGGTAGTTTGCTTCTTGAAATAGGGTGAGGATGTAGCTTGCATCAGCTACAAATGGTGCATTATATTTGTACCTTTTCATACATTCAGTATATCATAAAAATAGTTCATAAAGTTAGCACTTAACTATTGACAGTGCTAATAATTGGTGTATAATATCATTAGCACTCAATGTAGTAGAGTGCTAAAATAAGGAGGATACATATGAATTTTGAAAAGATGTCATCAAGTCTTCAAGAAGTCTTCGTGAAGGCAATTGAATTAGCGAAAAGTGAAAAGCATGCAAGTGTTGACACCATTCACTTATTAAAAATCCTTTTTGAAAGTGAAGTCCTTGATGGATTATATAAACGATTACATATAAACAAGCAACATGCGCTTGTCTTAATTGACGATGAATTAAAAAATATCGCACAGAGTTCAGGAGAACCGATGCTTAGTAAAGAAGTAAGTGATGCTTATAACAAAGCACAAGCATGGTCAAATGAACATCAAGAAGAGTATTTGGGATGTGCATCAATGTGGATTGCATTAATGGCAAACAAATCGTACATTTCAAAACTGTTACGAAAACAAACAGGTTTCATTGAAAAAGAAGCCTATGCACAAGAATTGGAAAGACGAGGTGATAAAATCATGGATACACCGAATGCAGAAAACAATTTAGAAGCACTTAGTAAATATGGACGTGATCTAGTTGAAGATGTAAAAAATGGTAAAATCGACCCTGTGATTGGCCGTGACGATGAAATTCGTAGAGTCATTCAGATCCTTTCACGTAAGACGAAGAATAATCCAATTTTAATTGGTGAGCCTGGAGTTGGTAAAACAGCCATTGTAGAAGGAATCGCTTGGCGTATCTTTAAAGGGGATGTACCTTTTGGGTTGCGCGAAAAGAAATTGATTGAATTGGATATGGGTTCTTTGATTGCGGGAGCAAAATTCCGTGGAGAATTTGAAGAACGTCTGAAAGCCGTATTAGAAGAAGTACAACAAGCAAATGGAAACATCATTTTATTTATTGATGAAATTCACAACCTTGTTGGTGCAGGGAAAACAGAAGGTTCAATGGATGCAGCAAACTTGTTGAAACCACTACTAGCACGTGGAGAACTTCGCTGTATTGGTGCTACAACGTTCAATGAATACCGTCAATACATTGAAAAAGATGCAGCTCTTGAACGTAGATTTCAACGTGTACAAGTAAATGAACCAACTTTGGAAGATACGATTGCCATTTTGCGTGGATTGAAAGATCGTTTTGAATCGTACCATGGAGTTCGTATTTTAGATGAAGCGATTATTAGTGCAGCAACATTGTCCAATCGCTACATTACCGATCGTTTCTTGCCGGATAAAGCGATTGATTTAATTGATGAAGCGTGTGCCCATTTACGTGTTGAAATGGATTCCATGCCAGAAGAAATCGATGAATTGATGCGTAAAATTATGCAACTAGAAATTGAAGAAACAGCCTTGAAAAACGAAGATGATACCAAAAGTATTGATCGCTTGGCAAGTATTCGTGAAGAATTAAAACAACTGAAAGCAACTAAGGATGAGCTTTATACAAAATGGAATGATGAAAAAGCTGTCTTGGAAGAATCAAAGAAAGCAAAAGTCTTATTAGAAAAAGCTCGTCTTGATTTGGAACAAGCACAAAGTGATGGACGTTATGAAGAAGCGGCAAAACTACAATATGAAACCATTCCTAACCTGGAAAAACAAATCAAAGAAGAAGAAAGTCGTGTAAAAAATGATTCCTTAATTTCAGAAACGGTAACGGAAGAAGATGTAGCAGTTATTGTTAGTAAATGGAGCGGTGTCGAGGTAAGTCGTTTGGTGGAAAGTGAACGTAAAAAATTACTTGCTTTGAAAGACATTTTGGAACAACGTGTCGTTGGTCAAGAAGAAGCTCTTACCTTGGTAACAGATGCGATTTTACGTAGTAAAGCTCAAATCCAAGATGAAAATCGTCCAATTGGAAGTTTCTTGTTTTTAGGACCAACCGGAGTTGGTAAAACCGAAGTTGCAAAAGCGCTTGCTGAACAACTATTTGATAGTGAGGATCATATCATTCGTATTGATATGTCCGAATATATGGAAAAACACAGTGTCTCTCGTTTGATTGGAGCTCCTCCAGGATACGTTGGTTATGAAGAAGGTGGACAACTTAGTGAAGCAGTGCGTCGTAATCCGTATTCAATTGTCCTTTTTGACGAAGTGGAAAAAGCACACCCAGATGTATTTAATGTACTTTTACAAGTATTGGATGATGGACGTATCACCGATTCTAAAGGTGTGACTGTTGACTTTAAAAACACCATCTTAATCATGACAAGTAACATTGGTAGTCAATATGCATTTGATGAAGATACACATGACATGAAAACGAAATATATGGGAGAAGTTAAAAACTACTTCAAACCAGAATTTATCAACCGTATTGATGAAATTGTTGTCTTTAATGCGTTGGATCACGATATGTTAGTAAAAGTTGCAGCAAAATTTATGCAAGAATTACAAGCACGTCTGTTTAAAAAAGATATCCGTCTTGAAGCAAGTCAAGCTGTTTATGATGCAATCGTGGCACAAGGTGTGGATCCTGTTTATGGAGCTAGACCAATGCGTCGTTACATTCAACGAAACATTGAAACGCTTATTGCAAAAGAAATGCTCTCTCAAGGAATTCATCCAGATGATGTTATTTATCTAGATTATGATAACAAGGAAGATGCATATACAGCACAAATTCGTGCGGCAAGTTTAATTGCTTAAGAAAAAGTGGAGAAATCCACTTTTTTTAGTGCTTGTTTTCCATTGTTGGTTTTGTTGTGAAATCCATGAACATCAGTGCTATAATTTACTTACAAATATAGAGTCAGATGTATGATGATGTGAAATGAGGTGAATGTATGGATGCAAATGTAAGAGCAATAAAGGATGTAAAACTAGAAAAGGTAAAAAAGAATTTAGAGAAACATAATATGGAAGCCATCATCTTTGAAACAAAAGAAGATGTTGTGAACTTTTTAGATGAAACGATTGCAAGTGGAAGTGAAGTCAGTTTTGGTGGCTCAGAGACGATTAAAGAAACTGGTGTGTTAGCTATGTTGCAAGAAAAGGACATTGTTTTATATGATCGTTATCAACCAGGACTTGATGATCAAGCGATGAAAACGATTTTTCGTAAAGCGTTTTTCTGTGATTACTATATTATGAGTAGCAACGCCATTACAGAAGATGGAGAACTATTTAACATTGATGGAAATGGAAATCGTGTCGCTGCGTTAACCTATGGCCCAAGTAAGGTGTACATTGTAGCTGGTGAAAACAAAATAGTAACAAATGTCGATGCGGCAATTGACCGTTTGCGCAATGTAGCTTCACCAATGAACGGGATTCGTTTACATAAGAAAACACCATGTGCAGTGACAGGTAATTGTAACGATTGCGCAAGTACGGAACGCATGTGTTCTCACTATGTATTGACTCGACAACAAGGACTACGAAATAAAAATCGAATTGCGGTTTTACTCGTAAAAGAGAATTTAGGATATTAGTCCTAAATCCTCTTTTTTTATGATATTCATCAAGTTTTTTGCTATAATAAATCTATGTCCTATGGCATAATAGATAAAGTAAAGTCAGGAGATACTATGTTTGAGGGAATAAGAGCGCAAATTAAACATACAAAAGAAGCGGATCCGGCTGCACGTAGTGCATTTGAAATCATTGTTTTATATCCACATATTAAAGCATTATTTTTCTACCGAATCGCGCATTTCTTATATAAGATTCATTTGTATTTTTTAGCAAGATTAACATCGAACATTGCTCGAAATTGGGTAGGGATTGAAATCCACCCTGGAGCAGTGATTGGTAAAGGATTATTAATTGATCATGGAATGGGGGTTGTTATTGGGGAAACAGCCATCGTCGGAGACTATTGTACCATCTATCATCAAGTAACACTTGGGGGAACTGGAAAAGAACACTGCAAACGCCATCCAACACTGGAAGACCATGTGATGGTTGGAGCAGGTGCAAAGGTGCTTGGTAACATTACCATTGGAAGTCATGCAAAAGTAGGTTCTAACGCGGTAGTGACACATGATGTAGCACCACATACGAGTGTTGTTGGTATACCAGCAAAGGAAGTCAAAAAGAGGGGCGTTTAAATGAAAGACATCGTTTACATCACAGGACATAAAAATCCTGATAGTGATTCCATTTGTGCTGCAATTGCATATGCAGATTTGAAAAATCAATGTGGAGTACAAGCAAAAGCAACACGACTTGGAAAAATCAACAATGAAACAAAATTTGTTTTGGATCGGTTTCAACTAGATGAACCGGATTTAATGATTAGTGCAAAAGCTGCACTACGCGATATTGATTTGGATTGTGCTGTGCGTGTCGACATTCATACAACACTACGTCGCGCGTGGGACCTTTGCTTGGAATATAATACGCATACCGTTTATGTTGTAGATGAAAATAACCAAATGTTAGGATTAACAACCTTATCGGATATTTCAAAAATTCAAATGCAGGATTTAAATATTACGAAAGATTTACTAAAAGAAACTCCATTGGAAAACCTTGTACAATCACTTAAGGGTGACTTCATTTACAAAGGGACACTTGAACGCAGTGGGTTTGTTCGTATTGCAGATAAGAAGTTAATGGAACGTGATATTACCGGAAACATTATGGTGTTAAGCGATAATGAAGAAATCATGATGACATGTATGGAAAAAGGCTGTGCGGTAATTGCAATTGCAGAAAGCTATATTCCAACCGATAAAATCATCAATAAAGCGATGGAGTTAGGGGTTACTTTAATTCGTACGCAATATAACATTATGAAAATATTACAAATGATTTATCGTGCGATTCCTGTTGGTTTAACGATGACTGGCGTCGAGCATATCCAAAAATTTAATGGAAATGAATATGTAGAAGATGTAGCGAAAATGATGTTACAAAAACGGTATCGTAACTATCCTGTGTTTATGAATGGGGTATTGGTTGGCAGTATGGGACGTTATCACGTACTTAAATACAACCGCAAAAAATTGATTCTTGTGGATCACAATGAACGTAGTCAAAGTATTGATGATATTGAATACGGAAATATTCTGGAAATCGTTGATCACCACCGTATTGGTGACATTGAAACAAGTCAGCCGATTAGTTTCCGTGCCCAAACTGTGGGTAGTACATGTACAATAGTTGCACAAATGTATCAAGAAAAAGGTAAGACACCTTCAAAAGCGATTGCTGGAGCCATGCTTTGTGCGATCATTTCTGATACGATGAACTTTAATTCGCCAACTTGTACACAAACCGATATCGCAGTCGCAAAGGAACTTGCTGCATTACATGATATTGATTTACAAGAACTGGCAACGGACATGTTCAAGGCAAGTGCCAATATTGATGATAAAAGTAATCGTGACATTCTTTATACCGATTTTAAAGAATACGATTTGGCTGGAAAGCAAATTGCAATTGGACAAGCATACATTTATGATATGTCGACATTAAGTAAAGTGGAAAAAGATTTCCAAAAGTTCTTGGAACAAGAAAACGAAATCTTAAAATACGATTTATTAATGATGGCTTTCTCGAACGTAGAAGGCAAGGGAAGTAAATTTATGTATACGGGTAAACTAAGCAATGCGATAGATACAACCTTTATGGATGGGCACGAAGAAGGTGGATACATGGAAGGACTTGTATCACGTAAGAAGCAAATTGTTCCTAAAATTGCACAATTATTAAAATAAGTACTCTTTCACAGAGTGCTTTTTCTATGGAAGAAATGCTATAGTATATCTATAAGGAGGTGGTTAGCATGATGCGAATAAGAAAAACGATCAAAATCATGTATGAAGTCCACCGATTGACAATGCATACAAATGATCGAAACATTATGGTGGTCGGAAAGAATCTATGCTTATAAAAAAACTTGAAACAAATGAAGAATACAAACAAATCATAAACATGAAAGCTAGCAGTTCTGCGCAAAACGGGTTTCTTAAAGAAATACTTGAGCAAGGTAAGTTTACGTTTGATAACATCTTGATAATGGTTGATGATAGATGTGTTGTTGGACGCGCTTTGTTGCATCATAATAACTTGAACTTACTTACTTTTGAATCTGATGTTCCAGAAGCAGAAGCAACAAACTTTGTGCAACAATGTCTAACGCACTTACATGGTGATGTAGAAGTGCATTTATATAGCGATAAAATCAATCATGATTCGACACGGGATGCATTATTGTCAGCTGGCTTTATGATTATGCAAAAGAAATATAGTTATGTAAGTACACCAACGATACAAACTTCTTTTCTTCAAATAAAAACAGCGAATACAGCAAACCGTGAAGACTTTTTGCAAGCGTTTATCGCTGTAAGTAAAGACAATTTAGATACAAGCATTCGCTTGCAAAATGAGCGTTATGGAATCAATCGTGGTAGCGAGATGTTACTGGAGGCAATCGAGGTACATAAAAAGGATCCAAGTGCTTGGATGCTTGCGTATCACGATGAACAACTTGTTGGTTTTGTGATTGTGACAATCACGGGAACACAAAGCGCGGGTATTAGTTATATTGGTGTACTCCCAGAACACAGAGGACATGGTTATGCAAAAGAACTGTTGCATCTAGCAAGTACGTACTGTGCAAGGCATCATATAGTTGTTCTTGTCGCTGATACGGATGAAGAAAACATACCGATGCAACGTGCACTAAACGATACTTTGTATACGTATAGCTGCAGTGAATTGGTTTTCTTCAAACAAGTGTAAAAAAAACTGCAACTGCAGTTTTTTTTGATACAAAGATTACTCGGATGTTTGAATGATTCCTACTTTATGTAATAGAAATTTAGCATTTGTGCTTTTTGATATGCCAGTTCGTAACTTGTAGTCAAAATACATTTCATCATTCTTATAGGTTTCATTAAAACTATAATTTACAATTCGTGGGTATGTATCTTCATAGGTACATACATCTAAATCATGAGTTGTCATAAAACCAATCACTTTGTCTTGATTTAATTGTTTTAATACAGCTTTTGCGCCATACAATCGGTCAACGCTGTTGGTTCCACGAAATATTTCATCAATAAAGAAACAAGTATATGGATCTACATGACCCAAATCAATGATCTTTTTAATTCGTTGAAGCTCTGCATAAAATGTTGAAATACCTGCATGTAAATCATCGGCGATACGCATCGAACTTATGATATTGACAAGTGGACATGTCATCTTGTTAGCAACAACGAAACTACCAGCTTTAGCCAAGACCATATTAATACCTACAGTTCTAAGAAACGTTGTTTTACCTGACATGTTGGAACCAGAAATAATCATGATTTCATCATGTAAGTCAAAGTCGTTACAAACGCGTGATGCATTTGTAAGTAAAGGATGACCGATTTGTATTGCTTGAATGACTTGCGTGTGTTTTGTTAGCGTAGGTAGACAAGTTTTACTTACGTTACGTTTAAGATTTGCAAAACTTAAATAGGTTTCATATTCACCAATATAAGAAAAACAATTGTCAATATGTTGACTATATTGTTTTTTCCATAAATCTAGATCATTTGCATTTTTCATATCCCACAACCAGAATAAATTCAGAATAAAGTTTGCTAGGGCGTTTTGACTTTGATTTACGTTGCTGGCAATCGCAGCAAGTTTACGTACAGCTTGTTTGGATCTAACAAGTTCTTGTTGGATTTCAAGTAGACGTGATGCTTGGTAAGGCATGTTGATGATTTCTTGAATCATAGGAACATATGCTTGTAGAGAACTACTTACTTCTTTTACAAGATTCGTGTAGGATGTCGCTTTTTTATGATTTGCTAGCCAGATGAATAGCTGTAATGTAAGTAGTAATGCACAAAGCAAGACGATATAGTTGATGTGCGTAAAAGCAGCAATAAAACAAATGATAATGGTACAAATCCGTAAGACAAGTAAGGCTTTATAACTAGATACATGTTTAAAGTAGGATGTTTCTTCTTTCATGTCCTGTAATAGTGTTTCAAACAATACATCATGTTCAACGTTGGAACAAGCATATTCGATATTTGCATTTTCTACATATGCATTGCTTATTTCCTGAATGGCTTGTTGTCGTATTTCGATTTCCGGGATTGTGTATGTAGGGTTAAGTAAGTCGCTTGCCAATTGTTTGCGGCCAAAGTACGTGTGCGTACTATTGATCATTTGATATAAACTGGTCTTTCCGACAATGTCTAAATCAGTGGCATACGCATGTTCATATGAAACATATTCAGAACCTGTATCCGTAAATGTATTCCATGAACCATCCAAACGCTGTAGATTCATGTTGTGAATGTTTACTAGGCCTTGGTTGGTTTTTTCTTTTAGTTTGTAACGTTCTTGATGTTTACTAGCAATAAGAAAGATCAGTAGAAATACAAGGGCAATAGCGGTAGTAATTGCTAATTTGAAATCTTTGCTGTAGGCGATAAAGTAGGTGAGTGGAATCGCAAAAAAACTTAAGACTTTGATGGTACCCAAGAGAATGATTGGAACGTTGCACGCAGCGATGTTTTTTTGACAAATTTCAATTTGTTTTTCATATAGTTGTTTCATGGTCATTATTATACCATGTATAAAAAAAGCATGTACATCTTCCTACATGCTTATACTTCATATGTGGTTAAAATCTCTTCAATTGCTTCTTTCTCTGGATCAATATAGATTGTTTTATAGTTGGTTAAGGTAACAAATCCCATCGCTGCTTTATTTGGTCGTTTTAACTGTCTTACCAAACAATAGTTAACGGGAACACTACTCGACTGTTTTGCTTGTGAATAGTAGGCTGCTAACATTGCTGCTGTACGTAAGACATGTTCACTTAACTCATTTCCACTAACAACAACATGACTACCATGCATGTCTTTTACGTGGAACCAAGTATCATCACGTCTTGCTTGTTCAAAGGTGATGTAGTCGTTTTGAATGTTATTTTTCCCAACGTAAATATAGGTTCCATCAATTTGCAAAGTTAAGAAGTTTGGTTTTGCATTCTTCTTTTTCTTGCGAATTTTATAATGCATCTGTTTGGTGAATCCAAGGTTTGCCAGTTCTTCTTTAATCTCAAGGGCATCTTGTACACGAATGTCTTGCAGTTGGACTTGCAGGTTTTCAAAGTAACGAATCATCGTTTCTGTCTTTTCCATTTGCTTAGCAACTTCAACTAAAGCAGTTTTGCTCTTTGTATATTTTTGATAGTATTTTTTAGCATTTTGCTTAATCGAAATCTTTGCATCTAACGGAATTGTGATGAGCGTATCGTCTTCGAATGAAGGAAGTTCAATACTTTTTACATGTTCATCGTAGTGTTCTGGATAAGCATATAGTAAATCACCATACATACGGAATGTATCAAGTTCCTCAGCTGCCTTGATGGTTTTTTCCAATTTATCTAGTTTTCTTACATTCTTTTTTAGTTCTTGTTTTACCAAGCGTTCAATATCACCAGATTGTTGTTTGATACGAACCTTTTCTTCTTTTTGGTAATACATTTCATCCATTGCGTCCATAAGTGGATATACGTGGAAAGGTGCATCAAGATGTTTTAGTTCTAGTAAATGATAGAACGTATCTTTTCCTTTTTCGTGAACGTAAAGATTTTCTGCATTTGCGATTTCTTTCATAATATCAACAAAATTTTCACCAAGATTTGTTCGGTACAGGACTTCATCACTTAATAAAGGTGAGAATCCATGAAACTGTTTAACTAGAGAAGAATCACGTTGGAAACTAGTTGCCACAAATGGATCAAGTTTTCCTTCATGTGGTTTTACAGGGGTATACATTGCTCCAGGATGAATGGTACGCGAATTGTTTTCAAATGCAGGAATGCGTTTTAATGCATCAATGATCTTGTTTTCTTCATTGACCAAAATCATATTCGCATATTTTCCCATTAATTCAACATAGAGCTTGTAATCCTTGTAATCGCCAAGTTCATCTTTGACTTCAATGGTAAAGCAAATAACACGATCCAATCCAGCTTGTTCAATGCTTTTTACGATGCTTCGATCAATGTATTTACGCAAAACCATCACAAAGTTATTTGGACTTTCCATGGTTTGATACTCACGGTTTGTAAGATGTATACGATTGTAAACGCTGTGACAAGAAATCATTAGTTTGTGGTTGGTGCGTTCACTACGTAGATTTATCAGAATTTCATCATTTGAAATCTGTTGTATTTTATTTACCTTTGCTGGTGCCAACACTTGCAATTTTTCGGTAATCCTATGTAAAACCAATCCATCTAATGCCATATCACAAATCCTCCATGTATCTTTTTATCACGTAATAATTCTTCGCTTATATTCTTTAAACATAGGAAAAGCATCTACCTTGACCTACAACTTTTCTCATTATAGCATAATCTCTATAAGTTCCTATTCACAAAGAAAATAAAAATGCTATAATGATAACAATATTGCGGGAGAAATATATGAAAAAAGGTTTGTTGATTATACTGAGTGGTCCTAGCGGTGTCGGAAAAGGTACCGTGAGAAAGCATTTTATGCAAGATCCAGAACTTAATTTAGCGTATTCATTGTCAATGACAACAAGAAAGCCACGAGCTGGTGAACAAGATGGTGTTGACTATCTTTTTGTTGAGAAAGAAGACTTCGAAAAAGCAATCGAAGATGGGGAATTGCTAGAATGGGCAGAGTTTGTTGGTAACTATTATGGTACACCAATGTCACAAGTAGAAAAACTTCGTAACGAAGGAAAGAATGTATTGCTTGAAATTGAGGTGCAAGGAGCAAAACAGGTAGCAAGTAAAGTGCCTGATGCAATTAGCATCTTTATGATTCCACCAACAATGGAGGAGTTAGCAAAACGTATTCGTGGACGAAAAAGCGAAGCTGAAGAAGTCGTTCAAGAACGTTTAGCAAAAGCAGAGAAAGAAATGGAACTAATTAAGGACTACAAATATGTTGTTTGTAACGATGATCCTGAATTAGCAGCACAGTATATTGGATTGATTGTGAAACGTCACATGAATGAGAACTAAACTTTATTCTCAGGTTATAACAAATGTGTTGTAAATTAAACACTAAATTTGTATAATAGTATAGTATGTAGGAGGCAAAACTATGAACTTTTGGTATTCAATTGGAAGTTTAATCGCAGGTTTACTTATTGGAGGTTTTTTAGGTTTTTATTTAACTAAAAGAAAATTCGAAAAAGAATTGAAAGAAAACCCACCTATTAATGAGAAAATGATCCGTGCCATGTTCCTTCAAATGGGAAGAAAACCATCTGAAGCACAAATTAAACAGATTATGAAATCTGTAAATGCGAATCGTTAGGATTAACATTACACTTCATATAAAAAACGAGGAATCCGTTAACGTGATTCCTCTTTCTTTTGTTTCATGAAAAAATTGAAGCAAATTGGCACGTACATACTTCTTACTGCACTAGTTATAGTCAGCCTTGTTACTGTGAAAACAGTCGTATTACATTACACATGTTTAGATGGAATTGCGGTTCTAGGTTATCACGACATCGTGAGTGATACAGATAAAAAGACCATTTATAAACACAACCCATACAAAATGAGTGTTAGTGAATTTGAAAAACAAATGCGTTATTTAGCAGAACACCAATACAAAACACTACGTATGGATGAACTTTATAATTACTTACAAGACACAAACAAACCTTTACCGAAAAAAGCAGTTGTTATTACCTTTGATGATGGATTTGAAAATGTGTTGACATATGCTTATCCAATCTTGCAACGTTATCATTTTCATGCGACTAGTTTTGTAATTGGTAAAAAAGTTGAAACGAACGCTAAAGGATATTTGCAACAAGCACAATTGACTGATGATCAAGTTATGCAATATGCTTCACATTCATATGATTTGCATCACAAAGCCAGTGGTTTTGATCGTAAGAAAATCGATACGCTATCACTTGAACAAGTGCGTGAGGATTTTACTGCAAATACACCGTATGTAAAACAAGACTATTTTGCTTTTCCATATGGACGAAGCATTCACGGTATGGAAGAATTACTGGCTAACGAAGATGTAAAACTTGCATTCGGCTACAACCAAAATCGTAAAGTGACAAGAAATGATAATATGTATTTGTTGCCACGTTTTCTTGTTGCAGCACAAATGCCATTTGTTTATTTTACTTGGATTGTATCCTAACGTATAATAAGTATATGTTTAAATTTATAAGACGACTGTTACTTGCAATTTTTTTAATTATCGTACTTGTTGTTGGGGCAATAGCCTTAATGGGATATGTTGATTATAAAGATAAAGTTGAAACAGTTACTGTAGAAGAAAAAGTAAATGCTTTACGTAGTGGAGCTACTTACGTCAAGTTGGATGACATTGCTTTGGATATGCAACATGCAGTCGTGGCAATTGAAGACCATCGTTTTTTTGATCATAGTGGAATTGATTATTATGCACTTGTTCGCAGTGTTGTCGTAAACATTAGTGGCCAAGGCAATCAAGGGGGAAGCACGTTAAGTCAACAATTGGCAAAAAACTTTTACTTCATGGAAGATAAAGGACGTTTGCGTAAAGTGAGTGAAGCCTATGTGGCAAAATATTTAGAAGAAACGTACAGTAAAAAAGAAATATTAGAGATGTATGTAAACATCGTATACTATGGGGATAATCATTACGGAATCTATGAAGCAAGCATGGGTTACTTTGATGTCTTACCAGAGAATTTAACGCTAGCACAAGCAAGTGTACTTGCTGGATTGCCACAAGCACCAAGTGTTTATGCGCTTAGCAATCAAAATCCGCAAACGATAGAACGTCAACGGATGGTGCTAAAAGCGATGTTGGATTACAATTTTATCGATGGACAGCAATACGAAGCCGTTTTAGCAACGATTTCTTCGTAAAAACTGTTATGTATATAGGGGGATTATGAAAATATTTATGAAACTCTCTTGGTTTATGAAACAAGAGAAAGCGAGTTATATATGGGGAATTTTATCGCTTGCAACCATTGCAATTTTGAATTTGATTCCACCAATGATTACAGCTACACTTATTGACCAAATGACCAATCAAACGTTACGTGTACAAACACTATTGTTGTTGGTTGGTGGTCTTCTAGTTAATGCTGTAATCATTTTTGCTATGCGCTTTGTTTGGCGTATATGTATTTTTGGAGCTTCGTTTCGTCTGGAACGGTTGCTTCGTTTACGTTTGTTTGAGCATTTTGCAAAGATGTCAGCAAGCTTCTTTAAAGAAAATCGGGTCGGTGACTTGATGGCACATGCAACTAATGATTTAAAAAGTGTGCAACGTGTTGCAGGACTAGGCGTTCTACAAGGTGCAGATGCACTTATTTCTGGGGTGTCGACGTTACTAGCGATGATCTTTTTTGTCGATTTAAAACTCACATTGATTACCTTGATTCCAATGCCATTTATGATTATTGGAGCACAAATTTTAAGTAAGAAACTACATACGACATTTCATAAAGCACAGGACGCATTTTCAAATTTGAATAACCGTACACTGGAAAGTATTAACGGTATTAAAGTAACGAAAACCTTCGGACAAGAAAAAGAAGAAGTTGCTTCGTTCGAAGATGAAACACAAGATGTTTATAAGAAAAACATGGCTTATGTACCATGGGATGCAGGTTTTGATCCACTGATTGAAATCATCGTTGTAATTTCATATATCTTGCTTTTTATATTTGGGGCAAGAATGATTGAAGCAAATCAAGTAAGTGTTGGACAGTTGACGGCGATGGTCAGTTATATGAACTTACTAATATGGCCAATGCTTGCCTTAGGTTTTTTATACAACAATGTTGAACGTGGAAATGTAAGTTATGATCGAATTCAAGCTTTGTTTGATGTAAAACCTGAAGTACGTAACGTCAAACATGCCATTCAAGAAAAACCACATGGAGATTTGGTGTTTGATGTTACTGATTTTCGTTATGAAGATAGCAATCAACCTGTTTTACATGATGTACACTTTGAAGTAAAACCTAAAGAAACCCTTGGAATAGTTGGTAAAACCGGAGCAGGTAAAACAACGATTATTAAATTACTGTTACGTGAAAGCGACAGTTTCAAAGGGTCCATTCATTTTGGAATGCATGAAACCTATCGTTATGACTTAGGATTGTACCACCAAGCGTTTGGTTACGTGCCACAAGATCAATTTTTATTTTCGATGAGTATTGCAGATAATATTCGTTTTGGTAATATCGATGCAACGATGGAACAAGTAAAAGCAGCTGCAAAATTGGCAAGTGTACACGATGATATTGAAGGATTTGCACAAGGTTATGAAACCATGGTAGGGGAACGTGGTGTTTCTTTATCGGGTGGACAAAAACAAAGAATCGCAATTGCGCGAGCTTTATTATTGGATCCAGAAGTATTGATTTTGGATGATTCCTTAAGTGCAGTTGATGCAAAAACAGAAGAACAGATTTTAGCATCACTTAAGCAAGTTCGACACAATAAAACAACAATTATTGTTGCCCATCGGTTTAGTGCAATCAAACATGCTGACCAAATCATTGTCATGGACAAAGGTGAGATTGTCGAGCGTGGTAAACATGAACAGTTGGCCATTCGTGGTGGCTGGTATGCTGAAATTTACAAATTACAAGAAACATATCAAGGGGGGACTTCACATGAATCAAAAGAATGATTTTTATAAAGAAACCTTCACGAGTAAAGAACAAAAAGCAATTTTGAAACGCTTACTATCCTATCTAAAGCCTTACATAAAACCATTGATATTCGCATTATTAACGACAATTGTTGCAACTACGTGTTTTGTGATTGCACCATTGATTATGCGATGGTTGGTTGATAATGGATTGACTACACAAGGGGTGCATATGGATATCATCATTCGTGGTGCATGTCTTTATGCATTGATGTGTTCACTTTATGCAATTTTGCGCTTTTTCCAATTGATTCAATTGAAACGTTTGGGATTTAAGTTATGTAAAGATTTACGTGATGCTTTGTTTGCAAAGTTGGAAGGTATGGGTATGCGTTACTTTGACCAAACACCAGCAGGAAGTTTGGTCTCACGTGTAACAAATGATACAGAAGCAATTCAAGAGATGGTGAACGAGGTGCTTTCAGTAATCGTATCAAGTATTGTGATGATTGTGGGTTGTGTAATCGCGATGAGCTTTCTGGAATGGCGACTTGCCGTTTTCTGTTTATGCTTTGTGCCAGTTGCGGTTTTGATCATGTTTTACTATCAAAAACTATCTACACGGTATTACTTAACTGCAAGAGAAAAACTATCGCAACTAAACACCCGACTAGCGGAATCAATTTCAGGAATGTATATCATTCAAGTGTTCAACCAAGAAAAACGTATCGCAAGCGAGTTTGCAAAAACCAATGACGAGTACTATCAAGCAAGTATGAAAAATGTAAGACTTGATGGATTGTTGCTTGCACCAACCATTCACTTATTAATTGCTTTAGCACTTGCAATGATGTTGACCTATATGGGATTTCAATCGTTTGCGGGTTTAGCTTCTGTTGGGATGGTTGTCGCATTTATTGAGTATATTTATCGTTTCTTTGATCCTATGTTTCAAATTATGGATCGTCTTAGTATTTACCAACAAGCCATCGTTGCTGCATATCGTATTTTCTTTATTCTTGATCACCAAGAAGTTGCACCACAACAAGATGCTATCGAAAATGCTAAAATCGCAGAAGGAAAAATTGAATTTAAAAATGTTTCTTTCTCATACGATGGTAAACATGAAGTTTTAAAAGACATTAGCTTTGTGGTTGAACCAGGTGAAACGCTTGCTTTGGTAGGTCATACGGGAAGTGGGAAGAGTAGTATCATTAATGTAATGATGCGATTTTATGAATTCACAAAAGGTGAGATTCTCATTGATGGTATATCGATTAAGGAATACCCAATTGAGGAACTACGAAAAAAAATCGGATTGGTCCTACAAGATCCATTTATGTTTTATGGAACAGTTGCAGATAACATTCGTTTAAAAAATAAATTGATTACAGACACACAAATTCAAGAAGCTTGCGAGTTTGTCCAAGCGGACCAGTTTATTGATAAACTTACAGGTGCTTACAACTATCAAGTAAGTGAACGCGGAGCGAGTTTCTCAACCGGTCAAAAACAACTGTTGGCTTTTGCAAGAACCATAGTTACAAATCCTAAGATTTTAATTCTTGATGAAGCAACGGCAAATATTGATACAGAAACTGAAAGTTTAATCCAAGAAGGATTGCAACGCATTCAACAAGGACGTACCAGTATTGCAATTGCACACCGTTTGTCAACGATCAAGGATGCTAATAAAATCTTAGTCTTAGATAATGGACGAATCATTGAAGCAGGAGACCACGAAAGTTTAATCGCTAAAGAAGGTGTCTACTATGCAATGTACCAACTTCAAAAAAGTGGAGCAGAAAAGTATTAAAAAAGTCTAGAGCATGAGCTTTAGACTTTTTCTTTATCCTAGATTTAAATTTTGCATTTTTTCGAAGTAATCTTTCATTGCTTTATGTAAAGCAATCACTTCGCCTGATACTTCATCTCGCACAAGGCTTAAGAAGTAATTGTAACTTGCAATAGAAAGTTCACGTCCTTTTTCGCTAACTTCAATAAAGATAATACGTTTATCTGTTTTCGAAGTTTCACGAATCAATAATCCGCGTTTTTCTAGCTTACTTACAGCAATTGATAAATTGGTTGCTGCTTTACGCATGTGTTGCGCAAGTTGATTTAAAGTCAAACGTCCACTTTCATCAACAATCCGCAAAATCCGTAACTCGTTAAATGAGATTTCATGTTCTTCATAGAACGGTATCATCCATTTAAGTCCATCTTCTTGAAGACGCATTGTCATTTCTTCTAATTCTTGAATTATTTTCTTGTCCATATAATGTCCCCTTTATATATATAAATTGTAACACAAATAGTATTCATTAAATACTAGAATAGTGATGATTTCGTGATAAATTAACAGGAATCCATAGGAAACTACGTAGTTTTCGTAAAAATACGTGCAAGTTCCTTGTTGTAGTTTGCTAGTGCCTGATGCAATTGCTCTAAGGATTCTTCAAATTTTTTATCGTTCACGGCAATTTTTGCAAAATGATTGATGCTGTCGTATAGCAACTGTTTTCCTTTCTTAGTTGGTGATAGGAATAAGATTCGCTTATCTGTTGATGAAACGGTTTTTGTAAGTAGACCTTTTTGTTCCATCCGTTTGACCATAACAGATGTATTTGTTGCTGCCTTATTTAGTTGCTTTGCAAGTACATTTAAGGTCATATGATCTGTTACGATGATCATTTTTAGAACTTTTAGTTCCATAAAGCTAATGTTTTCTTTTTCATAAAACGGTTGCATAATGCGCACCCCGTTTGCAAATGATTCCTCTTGGAAATCATGTATCTCTATGATTGTTTTACGTTCCATAGAACCCCCTTTATTTTACCCTTTACACAAAATAAGCATAGATAACCAGTACTTGTTATCGTTACATACTTATATTTAAATTATACCCTATTTCTAACACAGATGCGCGCGTTATACTAAAAGGATAAAAAAACCTCAGTTTCCTGAAGTTAAATGTTTATCATTTCTTTCTGCGTAACCAACTGACTTTGTTTTCATTTCCATCAATGATTCGTTTGATATTGCTGCGGTGACGCCAAATCACCAGAATTGCTAGTAGGATACTTGCGACTTGAATGCTTTGCGCATCCGTAATGAAGTAAATGTAAATTGCTTGGGTAATTGATGCGAAAATGGAAGCCAAGCTTACCATTTGAAAGATAACAAGAAGAACTAGAAATACAGCTAGTGGAATTAGCAACATCCAAGGATCTTGGAAGGTGAAGATTGCACAAGATAATAAGAATCCAAACATCGTAGCAACTGCTTTTCCACCGCGAAATCCTGCAAAGATTGGATAACAGTGTCCAATCGCTGCAAATAAACCTGCCCAAATGGAAACCATTGGATCAAATAGGGCAGCACTTATTCCTGTAGCTGCAACGACCTTTAAGACATCTAATGCAATAACAGAGATTGCCGCTTTCTTACCTAGAACACGACCGGCATTACTTCCACCAAGATTTCCACTTCCGTATTCACGGACGTCCGTTTTATAAAAGACTTTTCCAATCACTAAGGCAAAAGGAATTGACCCTAATAAATAACCAATAATGGCAGAAACGATAATTCCAACATACATGGGATGTAAATTTTGTAATATGTCCATAACATGCTCTCCTAACAAGAAGAATATTGTAACACAAAACAAAACGCTTGCGTATATTTTCCATACAAAATTATCAAAAATTAATCATCCTTTTTACTACATAAAACATGTAAAAAAACACAACATTAGATTGTTGTGTTTAGAAGGTTTACCTTTGTGTTTTCTTAGATGATATTTGATAGGCTTGAAAGTAGGTAGGTTTATTTTTTGCGCGTGAGTATGTAAAGATGAAGAAACATAAAGCACCAAGTGTGTTGGTCAGTAAATCAAATATCGTATCGTGTAAAGCGAGTCGACCTTCAAGTAAAACTTTACCAGAGCGGTATCGTTGAAGATTCATATCTGCAATGCCATCCCAAATATATTCCCAAAACTCCCATAATACGCCACAAACACCTGCGAAACAAAAGCCAAAAAGCAAAAGTAACCATGGAGATTGCAGTTGAATATCTTTTGGTAAGAGTTGCATTGCAATTGTATATCCGACCATGGTTAACAACATGGGACTTACAAAGTGAAGAAGTTTATCCCACCAGGAAAAGATATTCACAAAATGCAAACAGGTTCCAGTAAAAATGGAAATAGCCAAAAATAACCAGTAGAAATGAACCAAGTTCAGTGGTAACTTATGTTTGCTGATAACTTCCAATACATGGGGAAGATAAATCAAGGCAATTCCTGCTAGACACTGTACGATAATCATCGCTTTTGGACTTGTTTGATGTGTTACATAATCGTAGATGTTATAGCATAAAATAAGTAGGGCATAGGCTAATAAAACTCGTCTACGTTTTGTATTTGTTATATATTCACTATACTTTTTCATACTATGTATTATAAACTAGTTCTCTACTAGACAATAGAAAAATACACAAAAAGAACGAAAAGCTTTTTTTCCTACATTCATAAATTGAAAAAGGATGGTAAAATTGATATCATAAGTAGGTTAAAGATTAAAGGCAGTAGAAAGGGTGTAAATCATGGCTGATAAAGCAAATAATAAATACGATGGTAGTAGTATTCAAATACTGGAAGGTTTGGATGCTGTACGGAAACGTCCAGGGATGTACATTGGATCCACGGACGGTCGAGGACTTCATCATTTGGTTTGGGAAATTTTTGATAATGCAATTGATGAGGCAATCAACGGATATGGGAATTTAATCAACATAACCATCTTTAAAGATGGTTCTCTTTGTGTTGAAGACTTTGGTCGTGGAATGCCAGTGGATAAACATGCTTCTGGTAAATCGGCACTAGAAGTTATCTTTACGATTTTGCACGCCGGTGGTAAATTCTCTGAAGAAGGAGGATATAAGACATCAGGTGGACTTCATGGGGTTGGAGCTAGTGTTGTAAATGCATTAAGTCGTTGGGTACACGTTGAAGTATGTGTTGGTGGAAAACGCTATGAAATGCAGTTTAGTGATGGTGGAAGTAAAGTCACAAAACTAAAGCAAATAGGAACAACCAAACAAACAGGAAGTAAGGTCACGTTCTTACCTGATGATACCATTTTCTCGACAGTTGATTTCTCATTTTCACAAATTTGTGAACGTGCTAGAGAAAGTGCTTTTCTTTTAAAAGGAATCACTATCAACATCACAGATGAACGTAAAGATAAAAAAGAAACCTATCATTTTGAAAAAGGATTGGAAGACTTCATGAACTATTTGCATGAAGATAAACAAGTCTTCCATAAACCAGTATCATTTGCAGGAGCTGCAAGTAATGGAATCACAGTGGATTGTTCATTCCAATACATTGACGAATATCAAGAAAACATTTTTAGTTTTGTTAACTTGGTACGTACAAAAGATGGTGGAACGCATGAAGTTGGTGCACGTGCAGCATTTACAAAAGTATTTAACGACTATGCAAGACGTAATGGACTTCTAAAAGAAAAGGAAAAAAACTTTGATGGAAGTGATGTGCGTGAAGGATTAACGATTATTTTATCGGTAGGAATTCCAGAAAACTTACTGCAATTTGAAGGTCAAACCAAAGGAAAACTAGGAACACCAGAAGCACGTGGTGTTGTTGATAATGTCGTAAGTGAGAAACTAACGTTCTTTTTAGAGGAAAACAAAGAGCTTGCAATCTCTTTAGTTAAGAAAATGCAACGCGCTGCACAAGCTCGTGAAGCTGCTAGAAAAGCTAGAAATGAGGCACGTAGTGGCAAAAATAAAGGAAAAAGCGAGAAAATATTATCTGGGAAACTGGCAAATGCACAAAGTAAAGATTCACGTAAAAAAGAATTATACCTAGTCGAAGGGGACAGTGCCGGAGGAAGTGCAAAACAAGGTCGTGATAGTAAGTATCAAGCAATTTTGCCACTTAGAGGAAAAGTGTTGAATACAGAAAAAGCAAGTATTCAAAGCATTGAGAAAAATGAAGAGTTAAATACGATCATTCATGCAGTTGGTGCTGGTGTTGGTTCGAATTTCACCGTGGGTGATTCAAACTACAATAAAGTCATCATCATGACCGATGCGGATACCGATGGAGCACATATTCAAGTGTTGCTGCTGACGTTCTTCTATCGCTACATGCGTGAACTGATTGAAGAGGGTATGGTGTACATCGCCTTACCTCCACTGTATAAATTGGAGCGGGGAAAAGATCAAGTTTATATTTGGGATGAAAAAGAATTGGCTGAAAAAGCAGCGAAATATAAAGGTTATGCTTTACAACGTTATAAAGGACTTGGAGAAATGAATGCGGACCAACTCTGGGATACAACTATGAACCCAGAAACCCGTACATTGATTCAAGTCAGTATTGAAGATGCGATTGTGGCTGAACGCCGCGTAAGCATTTTGATGGGTGATAAGGCAGAACCAAGACGTGAATGGATTGAAGAAAATGTTTCATTCACGATGGAAGATGATTTTGAAAGAGAGGTACAAGATGAGTCGAGAGCCTAAGCAAAAGGAAACTTTAGAAAATAAAAGTGGGATCATTGTCGCACCTTTAGAAGAAATCTTTGGTGATCGTTTTGGACGTTATTCAAAATACATCATTCAAGAAAGAGCATTACCAGACGCTCGTGATGGATTAAAACCGGTACAACGCCGAATTTTATTCTGTATGAATGAAGAAGGAAATACCCATAAAAACAAGTATCGTAAATCAGCGAAATCTGTTGGTTTAATTATGGGGAACTATCACCCACATGGGGATAGTAGTATTTATGATGCGATGGTTCGTATGTCACAAGAATGGAAAAGTAGTCATCCATTAATTGATATGCAAGGAAACAATGGTTCCATTGATGATGACCCAGCTGCTGCGATGCGTTATACGGAAGCTAGACTTTCTTCAATTTCGCAAATGCTACTTCAAGATATTGATAAGGATACGGTTGAATTTGCACCAAACTTTGATGATACAGAAAAAGAACCGACGGTTTTGCCAGCTCGTTATCCCAATTTATTGATCAACGGAATTAGTGGGATTGCTGCAGGTTATGCAACAAACATTCCAACACATAACCTTGGAGAAGTGATTGATGCGACCATTTATCGTATTCAAAATGGACATTGTACATTAGATGAACTGATGGAGTATATCCAAGGTCCAGATTTTCCAACAGGAGCGATTGTGCAAGGTTTACAAGGTATTAAAGATGCCTTTTCAACTGGGAAAGGTCGTGTGATCGTTCGCGCAAAAGCGGTGATTGAACCAACCAAAACCATTCAGAAAATTGTTATTAGTGAAATCCCATATGATGTTATCAAATGTAATTTGGTACGTAAGATGGATGAAATTCGCATCAATAAAGACATTGATGGCATTATTGATGTCCGTGATGAATCAGACCGTAACGGATTGCGCATTGTTGTGGATGTAAAAAAAGATGCAGATGCAAACTTAATTCTAAATTACTTCTACAAGCATACAGATTTACAAACATCATTTAACTACAACATGGTTGCCATTGTGAACAAACGACCAATTCAACTTGGTTTGGCACAAGCACTTGATGCATTTATTGCACATCGAGATGAAGTCATCATGCGTCGTTCGAAATATGATCTTGAGAAAAAAGAAGCAAGATGCCATATCCTTGAAGGTTTGATTAAAGCTATTTCCGTCTTAGATGAAGTGATTGCAATCATTCGTGCTTCAAAAGATAAAGGTGATGCAAAACGTGGTTTAATTGAAGCGTTCCAATTCAGTGAAGCACAAGCGGAAGCGATTGTAACGTTACGTTTGTATCGTTTATCAAATACGGATGTTACCCAATTAAAAGAAGAGTTTGCTCAATTATTAAATGAAATGGAAGAGTTACGTGACATTATTGATAATCCACGCAGTCTTCGCCGTTTGATGATTAACGAACTTAAAGAAGTGAAAAAAGAATTTGCGACACCACGTAAAAGTAAAATTGAAAATGAAATTGAAGAAATTAAAATTGATAAAGTTCAAATGATTAGTAACGATCGTTATGTGGTTACTGTCTCAAAAGATGGTTATGCAAAACGTGTGAGTTTACGTTCCTATGGAGCAAGTGAAAACACATTCACTGGTTGTAAGGAAAGTGACCACATCATTGGATATCACGAGTGCAACAATCTAGATACGTTAATCTTCTTTACCAATAAGGGTACGTATGGATATGTATCGGTTTATGAACTTGAAGAACATAAATGGAAAGATATTGGAACGCATCTAAATACCAAGATTAAGATGAAGGGTGATGAAAAGTTGGTCAATGCCTTTATCTTGCCAAACTTTAAACAAGATGGTTACTTTGTATTTACTAGTAAGCACGGAATGATTAAGAAAACAGCAATCGTTGACTTTGAGGTTACACGTAACAACAAAACAATGACTTGCATGAATGTTCATAAAGAAGATGAACTTGTTAGTGCAGCTCTTGCATATGCAAATGATGATGTGTATATAGCGACATACAACGGTTATGGTGCGCACTACAAGTTGGACCAAGTGCCAGCAAGTGCACCCAAATCCAAAGGTGTAAAAGCCATGAATTTGAATGACGATATGATTGTTGGTGGACAAATTGCAGATGCCAATGCACGCTACGTACTACTTGTGACAATAAATGGTGCAGTGAAACGCATTAAAGTTGATGAGATTGCTTTAATGAACCGTCCAGTTAAAGGCTTGTTGCTACATAAACAAGTAAAAAGTAATCCAAATTACATTCGTTACATCCGTGTGCTTGATGCAAGTGCAACACTTACGTTCGTAGATGAGGATGTACAAACTATTGAAAGTACAGACATTAGCATTATGAATCGTGAATCTAGTTTCTCTAACTCAATAACCTTACAACCTAATTTCTATTTGATGAAAGGTTTAGAAGAGGTAAGTGATCACCCTTACAGTGGTGTAGATGAAGACAAAGAGTTTGAAGAACTCACATTGAAGGTATAAAATATGAGCTTAAAACAAATCATTGAAGATCATCAATATGCATATAGTGATGAGATGTATACAACTGCATACGATTTACTACATGGTGAACATAAAAAATCTGACCAACCGTATATTGTGTATGCCTATGGTTTACACTTCGAAAGACTCCAAGATAAAAAACAAGCTGGTTTTTGTTTTCTAGCTTTGCGCAATGCAGCATACTTTTATGATGATGAGAAACTGACTGATCAAGCAGTTGCACACTCACCATTTGTCGAGAAAAACAAGAAATCACTGTTCAAGAAGCTATTGATGGTGAATGTTGTTATGGCAATTGTCTTGCTGCTTGTTATGTATTTCGTGCTAAAGTTATCCATCTTATATACCCTTGGCTTGATAGCGATTATGATGCTGATCAACTTAGGAATGCAAGGTCGTAAAACGCTACGAGAATACCCACAAAATATGCAACATGTGCTAGAAAATGAAGTCCGCGATGAACGTTTACTTGAAGTGGTCGCAGATTTACGGTCATATGATGAATAGATTCAATCTTTCGTATCGCTATGCAACGCGTGAAGATGCAGATAAAATTTTATACTTTATTCGTGAACTTGCAGTATATGAAAAAATGCTTGATGAAGTAGTTGCAACACCACAAGATATTGTGTACTGGTTGTTTGAAAAGAAAACAGCAGAGGTTATCTTTGCAGTTGTGGAAGGAAAGGAAGTAGGTTTTGCTTTATTCTTTCACAACTTTTCAACGTTTGTTGGTCGTGCTGGTTTATATCTTGAGGATTTATTTGTACTTGAAGCATATCGTGGTCAAGGAATTGGGAAATACTTATTTCAACAACTGGCAACGATTGCACTGGATCGTGGTTGTGGACGGATGGAATGGTGTTGCTTAAATTGGAATCAACCAAGTATCGATTTCTATCACTCATTAGGCGCTAAAGCAATGGACACGTGGACGACCTATCGTCTAACGACCAGTGAGTTAGAAACACTTGTAAAAGAAGACTAAAAATACAAACAAGTAATAGTTGCTTTCAAGATGGGGGATGTACAATCCTTCATCTTTTTTTGCGAAGTTTACTAACAAAACAACAGTTCTCATTTTTATGAATTGATATTATATAGTTATTAATATATAATGATATAGAACGAAGATGTGTTTTATGATATAATGCATACATGGAAATACTATCGATAAATAACCCACGTATTAAACAGTGGAAGAAATATGAAAAAAGAAAATACCGTGATCAAGATGGTCAGTTTTTAGTTGAAGAAGAACATTTGATTGAAGAGGCAATTGCTGCCAATGTCCTTGTGACATTGTTGGTGTTGCAAGGAAAAAATAACACCTTGGATTTTGATGGAGAGGTCATTGAAGTCAGCCAGGTAGTGTTAGATAAACTATCTACCCATGTCTCAAGTGTGTCGATGATTGGTGTTTGTAGGCAACTAGACCTTAAACCAGTAAAGATGGATCGCATAATCTATTTGGACAATGTACAAGATCCAGGTAATGTAGGGACGATTATTCGGACCGCTTTTGCACTTGGATACGATGCCATCTACACCAGTGAAACAAGTGTAGATATGTATAATGAAAAGGTGATTCGAGCAACCCAGGGGGCGCTCTTCCATATGCCAATCGTTAAAGGCAATCTATTAGAAATCATGAAAAACCATCAAGCATATGGGGTTCATGTATACGCAACAGCTTTGGATGCACAAGCAAAACAACTGACCAAAGTTGATGTCAAAGTTCCGTATGCTTTGACGTTTGGAAATGAAGGAAGTGGGGTAAGTTCACAGATACTTGCACAAGCAAATACAAAAGTGATGATCGAAATGGAACGATTTGAATCATTGAATGTTGCAGTTGCAGCAGGTATTTGCATGTATGAGTTCTATCACAAGCGTTAGGGAATAGGAAAGGAACTTATGTTTACACAACAAGACTTCGAGGACGTTGAACGCGCTATGCAAACGATGAATTATTTGATTGATCATGCAACGGCAGCTTTTATTGCTGCTGTGGGCAGTGATGGATATCCAACCATCAAAGCTATGAAACCGGCTAGGTATCATGATGGAATTCAGACGTTCTATTTCGCGACAACAAGAAATTCTTTACGCACAAATAATTACTTGCTTAATGATAAAGCTGCGATCCATTACTATGATCCTGATTTTGTGCGAACGCTGACTTTACAAGGAACCATGCGAGTCCTTGGCCATGAGGAATCCATACAGTATTATGAAAGTGAAGATGATGAACACTTTAAGCTGGGGATTCACGATCCATCATTTTGTGTGTTGGAGTTTAAAGCGTACATTGGACGTTTTTATACCAATTTACATATTTATGATTTTGCTGTGCGTGAGCTATTACGCCAGTATCACGATTTGATGACCTAAGTTGTTGGGTCATCTTTTTATTATTATAAGACTAAACTTGAATAAGCTTGTTCTTTATATTATAATGACTTGGTAAAACGTTGATTAGGACTAGTACTGTTGTACGCTTTTTTTTAGGGAATGGTTGCCTTGACTGTAAGCAACTTAAAAAAGTAAACAGGAATTCACCTAGGAGTGAGATTAATACTCTCCCGTTACCACGGTTATTGGGCAATTAAGTGTGTCGCAAGATGAAATAGGATGGTACCGCGCAATAGCGTTCCTATATCAACTTGTTTTTTTTATGCAGAAAGGAAAATATCATGGAAAAATTAGAAACGCTACGCCAAGAGGGTATAGCGAAAATTGAAGCTTGTACATCAACAAAAGAATTGCAAGATGTGCGTGTTTTATACCTTGGGAAAAAAGGTCCCATTCAAGAAGTTATGAAAATGATGAAAGACTTAAGTCCAGAAGAAAAACCAAAATTTGGGCAACAAGTGAATGAAATCAAACAATTACTTGCTTCAAAAATAGAAGAGAAAAAAGTCGTACTTGAAGAAAAAGAGGTTAATGAAAAACTTGTTAAAGAGAAAATTGATATTACCTTAAGTGGACTTAAACCAAACTTGGGAAATTTACATCCTTTGATTATGGTCCAACAAGAGTTGGAAGATTTGTTTATTGGTCTTGGTTATGAAATCGCTGAAGGTCCAGAAGTAGAACTTGATCTATACAACTTTGAACGTGCCAACATTCCAAAAGGTCACCCTGCACGTGATATGCAAGATACATTCTACATTGATGCAGATCGCTTGTTACGTACACATACAACAGCTGTGCAGATGCGTGTTTTAGAAGAAAAAGCACCAAGTCTACCGATTAAAGTTGTTTGTCCAGGTAAAGTTTATCGTCGTGATGATGACGATGCTACACACTCTCACCAATTTACACAACTTGAAGGATTGGTAGTTGGTGAAAACATTCGTTTATCGGATTTAAAAGGAACGCTTGAGCTTGTTGCTAAAAAGATGTTTGGTGATGACAAAAAGATTCGTTTCCGTCCATCGTATTTCCAATTTACTGAACCAAGTGTTGAAGTTGATGTTAGCTGCCATATTTGTGGTGGTAAAGGATGTCCAACTTGTAAAGGTACTGGATGGATTGAAATTCTAGGGGCTGGTATGGTGCATCCAAATGTGCTGACAATGGCTGGTTATGATCCAAACGTATGCAGTGGTTTCGCCTTTGGAATTGGGATGGAACGTGTTGCATTATTAAAATATGGAATTGATGACATCCGTCATTTATATACAAACGATGTTCGTTTCTTGAAAACGTTCACACGTTTTGAGTAGGAGGGTTCATGTTAATAAGTAGAAAATGGCTAAGCCAATATATGGATATCAGTGGATACACCATTGAACAATTGGCGGATAAAATAACTGCTGCAGGATTAGAAGTCGAAGGAATTGAAGTCCTAGCAAGTGGAACGAATCTAGTAATTGGTGAAGTTTTAACATGCAAACCACACCCAGATAGTGATCATCTATCAATCACCGAAGTTGATGTGAAAGATGAAGTGCTACAAATTGTCTGTGGAGCACCTAATGTCCGTGCTGGTTTAAAAGTTATTGTGGCTAAAGTTGGAGCGAAACTACCAGAACTAGAAATTAAAAAGGGAAGCATTCGCGGTGTTGAAAGTAATGGTATGCTTTGTAGCTTACTTGAACTTGGTGTAGATGCTAAAAGTTTAACTGACGAACAAAAAGCAGGGATTGAAGAACTAGATGCTGATGCAATCGTAGGTGAAAGTGATGTTCTTGCCTATTTAGGGCTAGATGATGAAGTCTTAGATATTGGACTTACCCCTAATCGTAACGACTGTTTAGCTGCCTTTGCAATGGCAAAAGAAACTGGTGCAATCTTAGATACTCCAGTGATGTTACCTTCGTATGAAGGAGCAGCAAACGGTGGAGATGCTTCAAAACTTGTTGTGAAAAGTGAAACTGAAAAATGTCCATTGTATTCAGGGAAAATTATCAATCAGCTCACAATCAAAGAAAGTCCAAAGTGGATGCAAGAATTATTGCACTCAAGTGGAATCAAATCAATCAACAACGTCGTCGATATTTCGAACTTGGTGATGTTAGAAACAGGACAACCATTACACTTCTTTGATTTGTCGAAATTAGAGAAACAAGAAATCGTTGTAAAAGATGGTTTACATGAAACCTATACTGCACTAGATGGAAATACATACCAACTAGAACCAGAAGATATTGTGATTACCATCAATGACAAACCAGTTGCAATTGGTGGAGTCATGGGTGGAGATGATTCAAAAATCGATGATGATACAACCGCAATCTTAATTGAAACTGCTAGTTTTAATCACGTAAGTATTCGTAATACAGCACGTCGTTTAAACTTAAATACAGATGCAAGTATTCGTTACCAAAAAGGGATTGAACCACTTGCTCCATATAAAGCAATGGATCGAGCTGTGCAATTACTTATGGAATACGCTGATGCTACAGGCATTGAAGAAACAAAGTATTCAGCAGATATCGCATATGAAGATACTGCGTTTGATGTTAACTTACAAGCTATCAATGCACTTTTAGGATTGGAAATTTCTGAGCAAAAGGCAATTGATGTATTGACTCGTTTGGACTTCAATCCAACAAAACGTAAAGGTAACATTCATGTTGTGATCCCAAGCTATCGTACAGATATTAAAATTGAAGCAGATATTGCTGAAGAACTTGTTCGTCTGATTGGATTTGATGATTTACCATCAACGCTTCCTTTAATGCCTGAAACAGAAGGGAAGTTAAATAAACGCCAACAACTTCGTCGTTTATTACGCAATACGCTTTGTGCGCAAGGACTTCAAGAAGTCGTAACGTATACTTTGGTTAGTGACGAACTAAACAATGATGCCATTATGCCACAAGCATCTAATGTTGCAGTTGCTTCACCGATGAGCGAGGATCGAAAAATTATCCGTGGTAGTATTTTACCAAGTATGCTAAGTTGCATTGCGTACAACAAAGCACGTAGTGTTAAACATGTGGCATTCTTTGAAATATCAGAGGTGTACTCTAACGAAGACAGTGAAGAGCGACTGGCACTTGCCATCCAAGGTGATTTACAACAAAATCGTCATTTACATTATGAAATCAAACCCGATTTCTATACAATGAAAGGTTTAGTTGAAGCATTGTTAGAAAAACTTGGATACAATGCAAGCCGAGTCATGATTAAAGAAAATGATGTAGATACAACACATTTCCACCCATACCAAAGTGCAGCAGTGTACATTGGTCGTGACTTATTAGGTATTATTGGAGTTATTCATCCAAATATGGCTAAAGCATACGGTGTGGATACAACGGTGATGGCAGAACTTAAACTTGAAGTCATTTTAAAAAATAAAACAAGTAAAGTGAAGTTTGAAGCGATTTCAAAATATCCACATGTAGTTCGTGACTTAGCGTTTGTAGTTGATGTTAAAACACCTGCTGGAGAAATTATCAAAGCAATTAAAACGACAGGTAAAAATGTCATTCAAGATATTGAAGTCTTTGATGACTACCGTGGAGAACATGTAGAAGAAGGTAAGAAATCATTAGCGATTTCGATTACATACCAAGCAAAAGATCATACGTTAACGGATGAAGAAATCACAAACTTGTACAATGGTGCGAAGGATATTGTGAATAAAAAGTTCGATGCAGATTTAAGAGGATAAACTTAAGGTTGTAGTTAGACTGCAACCTTTTTATAATGGAGTTAGGATCATATAGGAGGAGGCACTTATGAAATTTGCATATTTAATTTTGGGACCGTTTCAAAGTGATGTGGATCACGCATCCATCCACAATGAAACAGCACAAATCATTGGGGTAAGAACCATAGAAGAAGCTTGCACAGTTGCAAAACGTCTACAAGACGAAGGAATTAGTTGTATTGAATTGTGTGGTGCATTTACCAAAACAGGAGCTAGAGAAGTTATTCATGCCACAAATGGTGAAATACCTGTTGGTTATGTTGTACATGACGAAGATCAAAACGAAATCTATAATAAAGTCTTTTCAAGATAAGTGATTTGATTTCTTTCTAGTATCCCGTAGCGTAGAATGCTATAATTATAAAAATTATTGGGGGATACAATATGAAATACGCAAAACGAATGAGTCAAGTAAAAGCATCAGAGATACGCGAAATACTTAAAATAACAGAAAACCCAGAAGTAATTTCATTTGCAGGTGGACTTCCTGCACCTGAACTTTTTCCAATTGAGGAAATTAAGAAAATCAATGAAATTGTTTTAGCAGAAGATGGACAAAAAGCTTTACAGTATACTACAACAGAAGGGTATCACCCTTTACGTATATGGATTGCAAAGCGAATGAATCACCGACTACAAACACAGTTTGATGCTGATCAAGTTCTTATTACACATGGTTCACAACAAGCACTTGATCTAAGTGGTAAAGTATTTTTAGATGAAGGTGATTATGTGGTTTGCGAAAGTCCAACCTATTTAGCTGCAATTAGCGCATTTAAAATGTATGGAGCTAAATTTATTGAGATACCTTGTGATGATACAGGCATGGATATGGATGCTTTAGAAGCACAATTAGAGCAAAATCAAAGGATTAAATGCATGTACGTGATTCCAGATTTTCAAAATCCAACTGGAAGAACTTGGAGTTTAGCAAAACGTAAACGAATTGCTGAACTATCTAATATGTATGATGTTCCAATTATTGAAGATAACCCATATGGAGAATTGCGTTTTGAAGGTGAACATTTACCAGCAATTGCCTCGTTTGATAAAAAGGGAACATGCATTGTGACAGGAACGTTTTCAAAGACGTACTGCCCAGGGTATCGCATTGGTTGGGTAGCAGCAAACAGTGATTTGATTAAGCAGTATGTCCTTGTAAAACAAGGTTCTGATTTGCAGTGTAATACGATGTCTCAATTAGCGATTGCCAAATTTGTCGAGTTATACGACCTTGATGCACACATTCAAACGATTACGAAAGTATATAAAAAACGTCGTGATTTAGCTGTGCAAACAATGCATCAAGCATTTCCAAAGAATGTGCATTTTACAGAACCTGAAGGCGGATTGTTTGCGTGGGTAGAATTACCTGAGCAAATACATGCAAGGGAAGTGTTAGAAGTCGCTTTGAAAGAAAACATTGCGTTTGTTCCTGGTGGGTCATTCTTTCCAAATGGTGGACATGAAAATACATTTCGAATCAATTTTTCTAATATGAGTGAAGAGCGAATTGTTGAGGGACTTACGAAACTTGGATCTATTTTGTATCGATTTATTTAATAGAAGAATGATTTCTTTATTTTTATAGACTGTGATTTTGAAACCGTTGTAGATTACTGTGTACAACAACGATTTCAATTTCCAATAAAAAAACATCGAGTTTAAATCTCGGTGTTTTTTTCTTCTTTCAGTTTTTGTAACAATGCTTTACAACCAATATTGACATCTGTGTAGGTTGTTTCATAGTCACCAGTGTACCATGGGTCTGCAATACTACGTTTCAATGGAGTGATATCCAATAGCTTAAAAACACGATTATCTTGTAGGTTTAGCATACGTTTCGTGTTTTTCACATTTGCATCATCCATACAGACAAAATAGTCGTAAACTTGTACATCAGAAGCCATTAGTCGTGTTGCTTGATGTCTAGCAAAGGGGATTTCTTTGGCTTTTAAGATGCGTTTGGTACCAGGATGCATATCATTACCAATTTCTTCACTACTGGTTGCTCTTGAAACAATGGTATAGCCGTCCAATCCAGCTTTTTTTACCATTTCTTTAAATACGTATTCTGCCATTGGTGAACGACAAATATTTCCATGGCACACAAAACAAATGTTCTTCTTCATAACAAACTCCTTCATCCATTACATTTTATCATGAAATGAACGAAATAAATGCTTACTATCCATACATTTTTGCATTTGTTATAATGTTGATAGAAGCCTATGTAATTTTGTCACTCAAGCGTGTGACAAAGATGATTTTCGTTTTATTGCTAGTTGGCTAAGCCTCTTTTACAATGAAGGTGTCAAAGGAAGTCTTAGACAGAAAAGAGGAGATTTGTATGAAAGAAGGAATTCAAAAGTTTGGTCGCTTTCTAAGTGGAATGGTGATGCCAAACATTGCCGCATTTATCGCTTGGGGAATCATTACTGCTTTATTCATTGAAACCGGTTGGTTACCAAATGCAAAATTTGCTGGTTTGGTAGGTCCGATGTTGACGTACTTGTTGCCAATATTGATTGGATATACAGGTGGACATATGATCTACAAACAACGTGGTGGAGTGGTCGCTGCTATTGCATCATTAGGGGTTATCGGTGGAGGTCTAAACCTGCTAGGTGAAGGTCAAAACGTGACCATGTTCTTAGGGGTTATGATCATTGCTCCAATTGCGGGATACCTAACTAAGAAAATGGATGAAATGTTAGATGGACATGTTAAAGGTGGATTTGAGATGTTGGTTAACAACTTCTCAGCTGGTATTCTTGGATTCATTTTAGCACTAATCGGAATGGTTGTGATTGGTCCAGTAAGTTTAGCCATCAATGATTTTTTAGGAGCTGCGGTTGATGTATTGGTTGAAAATAATATGTTGCCACTTACATCAATTTTTGTTGAACCTGCAAAAGTACTGTTCTTAAACAATGCGATTAACCATGGTATTTTCACACCAATGGGAGCAGAGCAAGTTTTAGAAACAGGAAAATCAATCTTCTATTTAATTGAAGCGAATCCTGGTCCAGGTTTAGGATTGTTACTTGCATATACGGTGTTTGGAAAAGGTATGGCAAAAGCAAGTGCACCTGGTGCAGCGATTATTCACTTCTTTGGTGGGATTCATGAAATTTACTTCCCATACGTAATGATGAACCCATTAACAATCATTGCTATGATTGCCGGGGGAGCAAGTGGTGTTTTCATCAATGTGTTATTCAATAGTGGATTAACAGGTCCAGCCAGCCCAGGAAGTATTATTGCAATTATGGGAATGGCAGAAAAGGGAAGTTTCTTAGGTGTTGCATTAAGTGTTGTGATTAGTTGTATCGTAACCTTTGTTGTTGGTGCTTTTATCTTAAAATTAACAAATGGAAAAGATGTAGACTTAGAAGATGCACAAGCACAAGTTGACGAACGTAAAGCTGAGGCAAAAGGAATCCAACAAGCTTCAACAACAATTACGAAAGTTGTCTTTGCATGTGATGCCGGAATGGGGTCAAGTGCAATGGGAGCTACTACACTCACAAAGAAACTAAAAGATGCAGGCATAGATTTGAAAGTAGAACACTATGCGATTGAAGAAATTCCTAAGGATGCACAAATCATTGTAACGCACCAAAGTTTAGCAGATCGTGTACGTTCGACTGTACCAACTGCAACTGTAATGGAAATTACAAACTTTATGGGTGGAACTGAATACGATCGCATCGTTGAAGAAATTGCAAAACGCTAGTCAAAAATAAAGAAAGGGGAAAGTTTATGATTGTATCACCAAGGTTAAGTAAAATATTACAAATCTGCTTAGAACAAAAAGCGGATGACTTTGTGAGCATGGATGAACTTTCTACCTTACTACAAATTAGTAAGCGAACACTGTTTCGTGAAATACAAGATATTGATTTTGTCCTTGAACCCTTTCAATTACAACTTGTTTCTAAAACAGGAATGGGTTTGCAGGTTCATGGTGACAAAATACATAAAGATGCCTTATACCAAGAATTACAAAGCCAAAAGCATCGATATTTAATTAAAGAAGATCGTAGAAAACTATTAATCCTTGAAATATTGCGAACGGATGAAGTCCAAAAACTATATTACTATGCAGATTTATTTCAAGTTTCACAAGCAACGATACGCAACGATTTGGACTGTGTGGAACCATGGTTTGATAACCATCAATTACACATCAATCGTACACCAGGATTGGGTATTGAATTGCTTGGAGATGAAGTGAGTTATCGTCAGGCGATGACCGCGATTTTAAATGAATCACTAGCAAGTCGACAAGATACACATATTGATATGTACAACTCACAAAGCTTGTTAGATGAAGTCTTCACAAGTGATGAAGGAATCTTTAATTTGTTGAATCAGGACATCTTAAAAGAGGTATTAGAAATCTTTGATCATCATGGTAAAGAATTAGGATTGTTGCAATATGCACAAAGTTCTTACATTGGTCTACTTATTCATTTAGTCATTGCTATTGATCGAATTCAAAAGCATGAAGAGATTAAGGAAAATGAGTATGTTGTAGAAATGATGATTGAGGATATATCCTACCAACAAGCAACAAAATTGAAAACGATAATTGATGAGAGATTTGCGATTGTCATGCCAGAAACCGAGATTGCATTTATTGCTATGCATATGAAAGCTGCAAAACTAACCACGAGACAGGCTAGCGAACCCAGTGAATTACTTGAACTGTATAGTGAAGATGAAATATTAGCATTCATCGATCAAATGATTGCAACATTACCAGAGCCGTATGATGTGTTACTAAAAAATGATGATGAGTTAATGATGGGAATGATTGCACATTTGCGTCCTACTTTAATTCGATTGAAACATAACATGCCAATCTACAATCCTTTATTGGAAGAAGTAAAAGCACAATATGGAACAATGTTTGACTACGCCAAACAAGCAAGTCAAGTGTTAGAGCATACTTATAATTATCGTTTACCAGAAGGTGAAATTGCCTACATCGCCATGCATCTAGGTGCAGCAATCGAGCGTAGCAAACGAACAAAACCAATGAATAAACACATTTGTGTAGGAATTGTTTGTGCTTCTGGAATTGGTGTATCGGCATTATTGCAAGCAAAACTGTCAAAAATTGTCGATAGTCATGTGCATTTAGAAACATTGAGTTTGGATCAAGTGCACCAACAAAACCATATGTGTGATCTATTGGTGAGCACGATCGCTTTACCAAATGAAGTGCAAGCAATCACCATCAACCCTTTGTTGCCATTGGATGATGAAAATCGGGTAAAAGATGCGATTAGTAAAACAAGAGTCACGACTCGTTATAAAAGTCAGATGCGTAAAAATCAAAGTTCTGTTGATCAACTTGCTAATACCGTACTTGATGTCTTAGAAAACTTCTCGATTGAAACCTTGGACTATCGCTCCAATAAAGAGGATGTGATGAAAGCATGTGCCAGTATGGTAAGTCAACGTGCCGATCACCAAGAAGAACTAGTTCTTGCATTAAAAAAACGAGAAGCGTTAAACACAACTGTATTTTCTGATTTGGGTCTTGCCTTGTTTCATGGGCAAGGAGCGTATGTCGAACAAGGTGTTGTAAAGTTGATACGCCCCAATCACGAAGCATTTATTTGCGAAGAATTATCAAATATCTATTTTGTGTTTGCGATGTTTCTACCAGAAAATAGCAATCGTGAACAATTGCAAATGCTTAGCATGTTATCACGCAAATTGATCGAAGACGATAATTTCTATCAAGCATGTATGAGTGAACCGCATGCAATCGTTTATCAGAAGCTTGAAATGCTGTTAAAAGAATACGTTTTCCAAGTGATTGCAGAAGGCAGGAAGTAACATGAAACAATTGAAAGTATATGTCGTTTGTGATGCAGGTATGGGTTCAAGTGCCTTAGGTGCATCACTCATTCAAAAGAAATTAAAAGAACAAGAAGTAGCTATCAACATAAATAATTGTAGTGTTGCAGAAGTACCAAAAGATGCAGATATTTTAATTACACATCGAATGTTCTATAACCAACTTCAAGAAGCATACAAAGATGCGAAAGTGATAACTTTTATATCATTTACAGAAAAGAATACCTATGAAAGGATCGTTAAAGAGATTATGGAAGAAAATAAAAAGAATACGATACTCAATAAAGATTGTATCGAAGTAAATTGCAAAAAAGTAGAACGTAGACAAGCCATTGATGATATTGGACAAACCTTGTTAGAAGCTGGGTTTATTGAAGAACCATACATTGATGGAATGCACAAACGTGATGAATCGTTAACGACCTTCATTGGTAATGATATTGCCATTCCACACGGAGAGTATGAAGTTAAACCCTTTGTGAAACAAACAGGACTTGCTGTTAAAGTATACCCAGAAGCAATTGATTGGAATGGGAATCCGGTGCGTGTTGTCATTGGTATTGCTGCAAAGGATAGTGACCATCTTGATATTTTAAGTAACATTGCCGTAAAGTTAGGAGAAATGGATGTTGTGGAAGAACTTGTGAATAGTCATGATGTTGACTTAATCCACCGCACCCTGACAAGAGAATGATTTATACACTTACATGCAATCCAGCCATTGATAAAACAGCGACCTTACAAGAATTACAAGTCGGTGCTCTCAATCGGTTAGAAAATGTCGTTATTTCGGCAGCGGGTAAAGGGATCAATGTCAGTAAAACCTTACTCACGATGGGACAAGATAGTATCGTGTTGGCCTTTCTTGCAGGTAATACAGGTACGTTTATTCAAGAGACATTAGCAACAATCAATTTAGCAACAAAGGCTATTTGGGTTGAAGGAACCACACGAACCAATTTAAAGATCATGGATCATGCATCAAACTTAACGGAATTAAATGAACGTGGACCTTTGGTGGATGAAAATAAACAAAACGAAATGATGGAAATGCTTGCTTCGATTTTACAACCAGGAGATATACTTGTACTTGCTGGAAGTTTATCAACTGGAATGGACACAACTTATTATGCAACTCTCGTTGCGTATTTTGCAAAACGTGAGGTTAAAGTAATTGTCGATGCCGATGATGCAGCTTTCAAACAAGCTGTAGATCAAGTTCCATATTTGGTAAAACCAAATGCATTTGAACTGTGTCAATATATGCATCAACCTGAAAGTGAAAATCCGGTTGTACTTGCCAAAATGGCAAAGCAACTCTTACAAAAGGGAATTGGCATGGTTGTTGTATCGATGGGGAAAGCTGGAGCTTTATTCCTACGTGATCAACAAGTGCTTTATGCCAAAGGTTTACATGTTGATGTAAAATCAACGGTTGGAGCAGGAGATGCCATGGTTGCAGCACTTACTTATGCAATTGAAAAGAAGTGGGATCTTGAAAAATTAGCAATTTATGCAACAGCAGTAAGTGCTGGAGCATGTACAACTGCAGGTACAGAGCCGGCAAGTAAAAACGTTATTGATACATTAATTAAACAAGTCGTAGTAGAGAAAATAGAGGTATAACATGAAAACCAGAGCAGTTAGATTATATGGAGTAGATGATCTTCGTTTAGAAGAATTTGAGCTTCCAGAAATAAAAGATGATGAAATTCTCGTTAGAGTCGTAAGTGACAGTATTTGTATGTCGACATACAAAACTGTAAAACAAGGTAAAAACCATAAACGAGTACCGGATGATGTAGCCACCAATCCAATCATTATTGGACATGAATTTGCTGGTGACATTGTACAGGTTGGGAAAAAATGGCAAGATCAGTTCAAAGCAGGACAACGATTTGCACAACAACCAGCGTTAAACTACAAAGGAAGTTTAGCTTCACCTGGATATTCGTATCCATATTTTGGTGGAGATTGTACGTATTGCATCATTCCACCAGAAGTGATGGAGTTGGGTTGTTTGATGGTGTACGAAGGTGATAGTTACTATAGTGCAAGCCTTGGTGAACCGATGTCATGTATCATTGGTGGATATCGCGCCAACTATCACACCAACAAGCAAAACTACATTCATGACATGGGAATCAAAGAAGGTGGAAATCTTCTTATCATGGGTGGAACAGGACCGATGGGTTTAGGTGCTATTGATTATGCAGCAGCAGGTGATAAGAAACCAAAACGCGTCGTTGTTACTGACTTGAGTGCGCAAAGAATTGCACGTGCACAACGCGTTTTATCAGAAGCAAGCATGAAAGATAAAGGGATTGAACTTATTTACTTTAATCCAAATGATTATGAAGACGATACGCAAGCTTTACTTGATATTACCGAAGGAAAAGGGTATGACGACATCTTTGTTTATGTACCTGTAGAAGCACTTGCCCAACAAGCAAGTAAACTGTTGGCATTTGATGGATGTATGAATATCTTTGCGGGTCCAACAGACAAAAACTTCTCAGCGATGGTTAACTTATATGATGTTCATTATACAAGTACTCACATCATGGGAACAACTGGTGGGACAAATGATGATTTACTTGAAGCACTACGCTTGTCAGAACAAGGAACCATCAATCCTTCACTTATGGTGACGCATGTTGGTGGACTGGATAGTGTGGTTGAAACAACCATCAACCTTCCAGAAATACCGGGTGGAAAGAAGTTAATTTATACACAAATTGATATGCCACTTACGGCAATTGATGACTTTGCCACACTAGCAAAAGAGGATCCTTTGTTTGCCAAACTACATACATCATGTGAGAAACACAATGGCTTATGGAATGTCGAAGCGGAACGAATTTTACTTGATCATTTTAAAGAAAACCAACTGTAAATTACAGTTGGTTTTTTGTGGCTATGGACAGGTAAATATCCAGTCACATTCGTTGACTATTAATACTAAAAGAACTAAGATGACTATGTAAATATAAATATTATATAAACAGATAGGAGGATTATATATGATCCAATGGGAAGTAATTAGAGAATCGGAGAAATTAAAAGCCGAAATCACAGCTGTAAGTCAACAACTCTTACAACCGTTCTATGAAAAATTTAGAACAAATGCATTGCAATTGTCTATTCTTAATGAGGCAGAAGCAAATCCAAATTTGACGTTGAATACGTTAGCGTCAGTCTTGAATCGTGCAGCTACAAACCTATCAGTTAAGGTTACTGCGATGGTAAAAGATGACTTATTGAAGAAAGTGGTTGCAAATCATGATCGACGAATTATTTACATTCAACCAACTGCAAAAGGGTTAGATTTAATTAAGAAATCACGTGAGTTTATTATTAAACGTTATGAACTTGTTGATGATGATGATACGGATATTCGTAATTTGGTGAGTTCTGCAACGGTATATTTAGATAAATTGTTAGAGGCAAAACGGAAACCTGTCACACAAGAATTGTTTGATAGTTTATAAGCCAGTTTTACTACACACTGCAAATGGAGTATAAATATTATACATAACAATCGAATTTCTTCACAAGCTGTATCATTTATGGTTTAATAAAATCGTAAAACACAAGATACACGATGTGTTGGGAGGACTTTATGCTACGCAGGTTTATGATACGTACAACCCTTTGTTTATGTATTTGTACAGGTATGCTCTATTCACAAACGTTACAAGTAAAAGCCCCGACACTATCAAAAGAGGAGCTAGAAGATTTACGAAAACAAGAACATAACATCAATCAAAATCAACATATCAAACGTATTTGGTTTTGAATGTGTATGTATTTGCGGTACATGAGGCTGATATGTAACATCTACTTGTATAAAGTAGATGTTTTCTTTTTGTTTATAGTATAATAAATACATGGTAGAGATTAAAGAAGTAAAAGTTGAGCAAGTATCTTTCTTACGAGAACTTGCCATCACCACGTTATACGAAACGTTTTATACCGAAGAAAAAGCCAAAAACTTGAAGGATTATGTACATGAGGCATATGATATAGATGTGCTTGTAGATAGCTTGCAAGATGAATATTCACATACGTTTTTTATCTATTGCAAACAAGAAATCGCTGGCTATTTAAAAGTGAATGTGCACACTAGTCAAAGTGAGCCAATGGGAGATGATGGCTTTGAAATTCAACGTATTTACATTTTAAAAAAGTTCAAAGGCTTGGGCTTGGAACGCATATTGATGGATGTATCCATTTCACTTGCGAAGTTTTATAAAAAAAGCTTTGTTTGGTTAGGTGTATGGGAACACAACTATGCAGCACAAGCATTTTACAAAACCTTTGGTTTTGATAAAGTAAGTGAACACGATTTTGCAATGGGTGATTTAGTAGAAACAGATTGGATCTTAAAAAAGGAAATATAACATAAGTTATGGAAAGGGAAGGGTATGATATTTTATTTTAGTGGAACAGGAAACAGTACATTTGTAGCAGAGCATTTAGCAAAAGCTTACAATCAAGAAGCGGTACGTGTAGATGAATGGTTGCATGCAGGTCGTATTAACTTTGAAGCAAAACCGCAAGAAAGTATTGGGTTTGTTTTTCCGGTTTATTATTTTGGCTTACCACACATCGTAGAACAGTTTTTAGAAGAAATATCCATTTCATTTGAACACAAGCCATACATTTATTACATTGCAACTTGTGGTGGACAGCAAGGCCGGACAGTGCAACGTGCAAATGCGATTTTAAAGAAAAAAGGTTTGGAATTGGATGCGATGTTTGATTTGATTATGCCAGATAATTATACGAGAATGTATAGTGTTTGTGATGAACAAAAGATTATGCAAATCAATCAACAAGCAATTATTGAACTAAAAAAGATCATGCAGCAAATTGAAAAGGAAGAAAAAGGGAATTTTACAAAAACAGGAAGACCTGGGATTATTAGCTATCCAGTCCGTTGGTTTAGTCAAACGTTTTTAACTCGAACACAAGGTTTTCATGTGGAAGATCAGTGCATTCACTGCGCACTATGTGAAAGAAAGTGTCCCGTTCACGCAATTGAACTTGTAGAAGGGAAGCCCGTTTGGAAAAAGAAACGCTGTGAGATGTGCTTACGTTGTTTGCATCATTGTCCAAAGTTTGCCATCCAGTATGGAAAGCAGACAAAAGTAAATGGACAGTATCATCATCCAGTGATTTGATGATTGTAAAACACATTGTCAAAAAAACAATGCAGATTTAAATAAGTTATGATACAATAAATAAAACATGAATATGAATAGATGATAGAGGTGCGATTTGTTATTATGGTATGTATAGAAGGCATTCGTTTGACACTTACCAGAGGAATGATCGCCGAATAGAACTGTTGGCAGACAGATTCTATGGGCTTTAGGAGAATATCTTAAGGACTGTCTACGCAAGTAGTTGTGCTATCTTAATGAACTTATACAGGTCAATAAGAGTACAATCTTGTTGACCTTTTATCTATAATGGGGGGTAAAAATATGTATAAAATTTCAGGAGTAGCATGTGATACGTTATTAAAAGCTTGTGGAAGTCCACTCGTTGTATATGATGAAAATAAAATAGATGAACAAATTCGTTTGTATGTCGATAACTTTAAAAGTTCGGCGTTTGAAACGGAAGTCATTTATGCATCAAAAGCGTTTACTTGTGTAGCCATGCTTGAAAAATTACAAAAAGAAGGTGCAAGTATTGATGTGGTTAGTGGTGGCGAGTTGTATGTCGCAATACAAGCAAAGTTTCCTGCCCAACGCATTTACTTTCATGGAAACAATAAGCTAGATGAAGAAATTATAATGGCACTTGACTACCAAGTGAAAACCATTGTCATAGATAATTTGCATGAGGTTCATCGTGTGATTGCTTTAGCGGAGCAAAAGCAACAACCGGTGGATGTGCTTATTCGTATCAATCCTAAAGTGGAAGCACATACACATGAATTTATCGCAACAGCAACGGCAGATTCTAAATTTGGAATTTCCATTGATTTAGTTGAAGAAATCAAACAAATGATAACTTTGATTGAAGAAAGTAGTTATGTAACTTTTAAAGGATTTCATTCACATATTGGATCGCAAATACTTGCGTATGAAGGATTTGTGGCTGCCATTGATAAAATGGTTGATTTCATCAAAGAAACAGGTATTACTGTTTCAACCTTTAATATTGGTGGTGGATTTGGTGTTCGTTATACAAAAGATGATACACCAGTACCAACTGCACATATGTGTAAAACATTAATTGATAGTTTGGAAACAGCATTTGCAAAGGCCGATATCCGTGTCGATAAAGTTTGTATGGAACCAGGGCGTAGCATTGTTGGTGAAGCTGGATATAGTTTGTATACGGTCGGTTTTAAAAAACAAACACAACATAAACAGTTTGCTTTTATTGATGGTGGTATGGCAGATAATATTCGTCCTGCCTTATATGAGGCAAAATACGAATGTATACTAGCAAATAAAGAACATGAAGCGATTGCTGGTGTGTATGAAATTGCTGGGAAATGCTGTGAAAGTGGAGATATTCTTATCCACGATGCACCTTTACCTAAAGTCGAAGCAGGAGATATCTTATTGATGTTTACAACTGGTGCTTATGGATATTCCATGGCAAGTAATTACAATCGATTGAACCGTCCAGCTGTCGTATTTGTAAAGGATGGTCATGCACGTCAAGTGCTTGCGCGTGAGAGTTTTGAAACCCAAATGTTACTTGATGTACAAAAGGATATTGAACTATGATTTCGTTTGCCAAGTATCATGGTTGTGGCAATAGTTTTGTGATAGTTGAACAAGCATTTGTGGCAACTTATGATTATGCTAGATTAGCTATCTACCTTTGTTCAAAAGACATCGGTATTGGAGCTGATGGACTTATCATTGTGGCAACAGATCCACTTGAAATGATCTTTTATAACCAAGACGGTTCACAAGCTCCAATGTGTGGTAATGGCATTCGCTGTTTTGCGGCTTATGTATTGGACAAACAATTGGTTGATTCGCGAAGGTTTATGGTGAAAACAGGAGCGGGTATGCTTGAAGTCTATGCAGATGATCACCAATACGAAATTGCGATGGGAACTGCTTTGTTTGATCATGCACGTTTACACATGGATCCATCCATCCACTTAGAAGCGTACCAAATCGATACATATCAACTTAGTTCTGTATTTCTAGGAACGATTCATACGGTTCTGTTTGTGGATGACGTTGATCACTATGATATCGAAGGTGTTGGTGCATATTTATGTAACCATCCAACATTTAAAGAAAAAACAAATGTAAACTTTGTGGAAGTTGTAGATAAAGATACATTAAAAATCATGACGTATGAACGTGGGGTAGGAGTAACGCTAGCTTGTGGAACCGGTTGTTGTGCAAGTTTTGTTATCGCACATAAAAAAGGATATGTGCATGATGGCGTGTCTGTTCAACTACCATTAGGAACGTTACAGATTCGTTATGAAGGAAATGAAGTAATGATGAAAGGGCCTGCTACTTTAATTGCTGTAGGTAAGGTCGATTTAGAGGAGGAAATGACATGTTAGTACAAGGAAGTATTGTTGCTTTAATCACACCGTTTAATGAAAACGGAAGCGTTAATTTTAACAAACTAGGTGAATTGATTGAGTTTCATATTGCCAATCACACCGATGCAATTCTTGTTTTAGGGACAACAGGAGAAACGCCTACCTTAACACATGATGAAGATGATTCAGTTGTAAAATATACGATTGAGAAAGTCGCAAAACGTTTACCAGTATATGTAGGGGCTGGTTCAAACTCAACAAAAACACAAGTAACGTATGCAAAAAAATATGCAGAGATGGGTGCTGATGCTTTACTAGTAATTGCACCATACTACAATAAAGCTAATGAAGAAGGTATGTATCTCCATTTTGAAATGGTTGCACGCGCGGTGGATATTCCATTAATTATTTATAACGTGCCAGGTAGAACTGGATGTAGCATTCCTGTAAGTGTAGTCGAGCGCTTAGCTACATTAGATAATATTGCAGCCATTAAAGAGGCTAGTGGAGATATTAGCTACTTTGCCAAAGTATGTAAGTTAGCTAGTGATACATTCCAAGTGTACTCTGGAAATGATGATATGATCATACCAGCGATGTCACTTGGTGCAAGTGGTGTCATTTCGGTTGTGGCAAACATTTTACCACAAGAAACGCATGATATGGTTGCAGATTACTTAGCTGGTGATGTTGTGCATGCTCGTGAATTGCAATTGAAATATTTAGATTTCATCAATGCGTTATTTATTGAAACAAATCCAATTCCAATCAAGGAAGCGATGAACTTATATGGTATGGGAGTTGGTGGATATCGTTTACCACTAACATTTATGAGTGAAGCAAATCGTAAAAAACTGATTGAACAAATGAAAGTGATTGGTAATTAAGATGAAAGTAGCATTAATTGGATATGGAATGATGGGCAAGGTCATTGAACAAAAACTACTTGCAAGAGGACATGAAATTGTAGGTATTGTAAGTATGGATCGCCTACAAAGCATAAAAGATATTAGTGAACCATTCGATGTGATTATTGATTTCTCACATCCAGATAATTTAGCAAGTTTATTAGCTTATGTCGATGTTCACCACACACCAATTGTGGTTGCTACTACAGGATATACGGATGAACAAGTGGCTTCGATTAAACATGCAGCATTGCAATCACCAGTCGTTTATACTGCAAACTTCTCGCTTGGTGTAACTGTCATGCAAGAAGTGTTACGTCAAATCACGCCAATCTTAGAAGATTCCTTTGACATAGAAGTGATTGAAAAACATCACAATCAAAAAATTGATGCACCAAGTGGAACCGCAAAAATGCTTGTGGAAACCTTAAATCCAGATGGTATCTATGAAGAAGTGTTTGGACGCGAAGGAAGTAGCAAACGTAAAAGAGAAATTGGAATTCATGCGGTTCGTGGAGGAAGTATTGTTGGTGAACACTCTGTCATTTATGCAGGTGAGGATGAAGTGCTGGAAATTAAACACGAAGCACATTCCAAAGGTATTTTCGCCAATGGAGCTATAAAAGCTGCAGAGTTCTTAGTTGGTAAACCAGTAGGGTTATACAACATGCATGACGTATTATTTAGTAAATAGAATTGAGGTAAAATTTATGAACGCACAAGACATCATTAACTATATTAAAGACACAAAAAAGAAAACACAGGTAAAAATCTATATCAATACTACAAAACCAATTGCATTTACAGATTGTCAAATGTTTGGAAATGCACCAAGTTATATTTTGATTGGTGAGTGGGATACATTAAAAGTGCAACTTGATGCACATCAAAAAGATATCACAGATATATTTATAGAAAATGATGGGCGAAATACAGCAATTCCATTGCTTGATACAAAAAATATAAATGCACGAATTGAACCGGGTGCCTTGATTCGCGAACAAGTAGAAATTGGAGATCATGCAGTCATTATGATGGGTGCAATCATCAACATTGGTGCAATCATTGGTAAAGAAACAATGATCGATATGGGCGCAATTCTAGGTGGTCGTGCCATCGTAGGTGAACGTTGTCACATCGGTGCAGGAACGGTGCTTGCTGGCGTTGTTGAACCTGCTAGTGCAACACCTGTGGTTGTAGAAGACGATGTCTTAATCGGCGCTAACGCAGTTGTCATTGAAGGTGTTCGCATTGGAAAAGGAGCCGTTGTTGCTGCTGGTAGCGTGGTCTTAGAAGATGTTGCTGCTGGTATGATGGTTGCAGGCACACCAGCACGTGTCATCAAGGCTGTCGATCAACAAACGGCAAGTAAAACCGGTCTAGAAGATGCCTTACGTAAGTTGAATACATAAGCCTCCATTTGGAGGCTTTTTACTTATATGTATTTTATTAACAAATGGCGTTAAGGGCATAAAGCAAGAAATTCGTGACATCCTTTTCTTACGGCAAAAGAAACTCGATATAATGAGAACACTTGTAATATGAATTCTAAAAGCGTATTGGAGGATATAGAAAAGGAGGTTTTCATGATAGAGAAAGCGAAGACAATACAACTTGTTAGAAACGTAAAAAAGGGGGATGAAGCAGCATTTACAATGCTATATGATGCATTTCAAAAAAATGTATTCTTTTGGGGATTTTATTATTTTACAGATAAGGAGAAAGCTTTGGATATCGTTCAAGATGTCTTTACCATTGTTTGGAAGAAAATACACTCACTAAAAGATGATGGTGCATTTTATACGTGGTTAAGAACCATTACACTTAATGTATGTAGAAATGAAGAACGCAGAGATAAATTAGAAATTTGTGAATTGTACGATTTTTCAATGGAACAGTTTGCCACAAAAGAATCAAACATGCAAAACATTGATTACCATCTCTTTTTAGATTTGGTAAAACGTTTAATTTTTGAATTGAAAGAAAGTTTACGCCTTGTTGCATTTTTACATTTTATTAGAGATTATGAACCGGTGGAAATAGCACGTATGTTAGATATACCACTTGGAACCATTCATTCAAGGCTTCATCGCATTCGTTTGGATTTACGTTATTTACTAACGCAAAATGGATATGGGTATACATGCAACGAAGCATAAGAAAAAAGCAGTTACGCTTGGGTAGCTGCTTTTTTGGGTTGTTGTTTCTTTTTTGGTTTTGGTTTAGGATTCTTATTGCGATTTTGCATTTCCTCAATGGCCTCCACCGAGTTAAGGATTACAGGAATCACAATCGGGTTACGATGTGTTTTTTCATATAAGAATGGCTCAAGGGTACGGCGAACCGTATTCTTGATTCCACCAAAGCTTACTTTACCTTGCATATATTCTTTCAAGGCTTCAAAGACAACTTGTTCTGCTTCTTTTAGTAACGATTGTGAATCTTTAATAAAGACAAATCCACGCGTAACTAAAATCGGTTTAGAAACAATTTTGTTTTTTCTTGAATCGATTGGGATGATGACTGAGACAAGCCCACTATCACCCAAGATTTGACGATCTTTTAAGACAGCAGTAGAGATTCCTGAACTGTCATTACCATCCACATAAATATCATCTGCATCAAAACGTAGAGAACTTCTAAACATTTTGTGGTTACGTAAGACAAGTACATCACCATTTGCACAAATAAAGATGTTTTCTCTTGGTACCCCTGTTTCAACTGCGCTTTCTGCGTGTTGTTTTAACATTTTGTATTCACCATGTGCAGGCATGAAATATTTAGGCTTCATCAATTGAAGCATTAGTTTTTGTTCCTCACTGGAAGCGTGTCCAGTTGTATGTAAGTTGTTTAAAATAGAGTTTGTTAATACGTTTGCTCCATTGCGATATAACTTATTGATAACCGTGTTGACACTTTGGTTGTTTCCAGGAATTGGACTACTTGAGAAAATAATCGTATCCGTTGGTTGTAAACGAATGTGACGGTGTGTTCCCGCTGCAATTCTTGAAAGGGCAGCAAGTGGCTCACCTTGTGATCCGGTACAAACAATACATGTCTTATCCGCTGGGTAATGATTCAATTGGTCAGGTGATAACAAGTTTGCATCTTTAATTTTGATTTTTCCTTGTTTACGTGCGACTTCAAGTACATTTTCCATAGAACGACCAAAGACGGCAACTTTACGCCCGCAGGCAACAGCTGCTTCTAAGATTTGTGCTAAACGGTACACGTTGGAAGCAAATGTCGCTACAATGATACGTCCATCAGTTTTCTTAAAGATGTCCAAGATTTGTCCAGCGACTTTCTTTTCCGATATTGAAAATCCTTCAACACCAGAGTTGGTTGAGTCACTAAGCAATAAATCTACACCGATTTGTCCGATGTAAGCCATCTTTTGATATTCTGAGTTCGTACCGACAGGTGTTAAGTCAAATTTAAAGTCTCCTGTAGTTACAATTCTTCCGTTATCCGTATTTACGATGATTCCAAGTGAATCTGGAATCGAGTGTGTTGTGTCAAAGAAACCACAAGTGAAGTGTTTAGTTTTCACTTTTGAATCACTGTTGATATGACGAATTTTCACATTACGTAATTTCTTTTCATCTAGTTTCTTTTGAATTAAAGCACTTGCAAATAATGGTGCGTAAATCGCATCAATTTGTACGTGCTGTAATAAGTAGGGGATTCCACCAATGTGGTCTTCATGACCATGGGTAATCACCAAATATTTTTTCTTTTTGTTGTTTTCGACTAAGTGCTGAAAATCAGGGATGACTGCGTCAACTCCTAATAGCTCTTCATCTGGAAAACGCACCCCAGCATCGACAATTAAAATTTCGTTTCCTTGTTCGATACAGTACATATTTTTTCCAACCTCGCCTAAACCCCCTAGCGCATACACTAAGGTGTCAGTATTTCTAATCTTATGAAACCTATTATCGTTTTGTTGGTTTGTTTGTTTGGATTGCGTTTTCGGTGTTTGTTTCTTTTCGTTCATTTACTTCTCCTTCTAACACCTTTTGACTTCATGTATTATAGCACACTCTGTCAAATCCGACATGATTTTCGCCTAAAAATCCCAGGAAATCCATAAAAAAAGCATGAAACATGTTCATGCATCTTTATTCGATCACGATTGGGTCGTGCAAAGTTTCCGGTCCTTGATCTTCTTTGATTCGATCGTAGAAGAGAATTCCATCCAAATGGTCCATCTCATGCTGCATGACAATTGCTACATAGCCACGTGCACGAATGCGAACATCTTTCTTTTGTAGGTAATCATATGCTTGCACGGTGATTCGAGCATGACGAGGAACAATGCCTTCGTGAGGAATTTCTACGGATAGACAACCTTCACCATTTGCAAGATAACTATCTTGTTGGGAATGGCTGATAAGTTTTGGATTGATTAAAGCGTATTGGTCAGTGATTTCATCATTCTCATCACGAAGGACAATGGCCAACATTCTTTTTTTCTTTCCAACTTGAATCGCTGCTAAACCAACGGAAGGCTTAAATCCTTCTTTTTCGATTTTTTCTTCATCGGTAGATTCTTCCACGTATTGGTAAAGAGCTTGAATCAACTCTTCATCTTCCTTTGATAAAGGGAAACTTACTTCTTCAGATATTTCACGAATACGTGGATCTGAATCAAGTACTATATTTTCTGTTGTTAATCGCATCTTATATTTCTCCTTTAAGATGTATTTTACGCAATTCTTTAAAATTTGCAAAGCATTTTGACATATTAATTCAAAATTAGCTGAATATGGTGTAAAATGTAGTGCAGGGTGATAAAGTGAAGAAATTTGGAAAACTATTGAGTTTAAAGATGCCAGCCATGTACGATCGTTGGATTCATGCGGCAGTAATCATATTAATTGTATTTGGAAGTATTATGGTTATTTCAACTAGCGTTGGAATGAGTGCACAAGCTCCAAATGTTGTAAGAAATACCATCATTCGACAGACGGTATTTTTAATCATATCTTATTTTGCTATGGTAAAAGTTGCACGGGTTTTTCAACTTTGGTTAAAAAACAAAAGCTTTTTATCAGTGCTTGATGTGATTGGAGTTCTTATTGTTGGTTTATTGTTATTTGTCTTGTTATTCTCAAGTGCGGTTAATGGGGCAAAATCTTGGATTCAACTACCTGGAGGGATGGGGACCATTCAACCAAGTGAGTTTGCCAAAGCCTTTTTGATTGTCTATATGGGTGTAAACATGTATCACATAGGACCAAAACGGAAAACGTTAATGCAGATTATTTTTCGACCAACGTTTTTCTTTGTGGCATTTGCACTACTAATTATTGCACAACCAGACTTTGGTACCATTGTTGTACTAACCATGATTTTCTTAATTTGTAATATTGTGCCTAGTCACTATAAGTTAAGTGGCATTCAATCACTTTGCAAAATTGCACTGGCTTGTATTGTTGTTGGCCTAGCTTTTAGTATGACGCATGTGGGAATTACCATCCTTGAAGGTATTTTAGGAGAAAATAATTACCAACTTGCTCGTTTTATCAATGCCGATAATCCGTTCACAAACATCTTTGGGACCGGATATAACTTAACGTATAGTTTATATGCAATTGCCAACGGTGGAATCACGGGACTTGGTTTGGGTCAAAGCGCTCAAAAATATGGATACTTACCAGAAGCAGAAACGGACTTTATTTTACCAGTAACCATTGAAGAACTTGGATTGTTTGGTTTATTGGTCATCGTACTTTGTTATGGAATTATTCTATATCGTCTGTTTTATTTTGCTAAACGTGCAGCCGATGATGGAACACGGATGATTCTTGTTGGAACCGCTGTTTACTTATCCATTCACTTTATTTTAAACATTGGTGGAGTTAGTGCATTTCTACCACTTACAGGAGTGCCGTTATTATTTATTTCAAGTGGTGGTAGTTCGCTATTGTCCATTATGATTTTAATGGGTGTTTGTCAGTCGATCATTTCGTTGATACGACGTCAAAGAAAGCGGGTGTTGCGATAATGCGTATTAGTGCAGGAAGACATGGTTCACGTCGTTTAGAGTCACTGAAAGGCGATGTAACGCGACCAACTGGAGATAAAGTAAAAGAAGCTATCTTTTCAAGCATTGGTCCTTATTTTGATGGTGGCATTATGCTTGATTTATTTGGTGGAAGTGGCGGTATGGGTCTTGAAGCAATTTCTCGTGGAATGGATTTCGCCTTTATCTGTGATAAAAATAAAGCTGCGATTCAAGTCATTAAAAAGAATGTAGCCTTGTTAAAAGAAGAATCAAATACAAGTGTCATGCAAGGGGATTATCATAAGATCTTACCTTGCTTACAAAATGAAAGCTTTCGTTTGGTCTATTTGGATCCACCATATGCACTGGATGTATATGAAGAGATTATGATGTATTTACAAGAACATCAAATGCTAAGTCAAGATGCTTATGTGATTTGCGAAAGTGATGCCAAACTTGATTTACCAGAAGTGGTAGGACATTTACATAAACAAAAAGAAAAAGTATATGGAAAAAGCAAAATCCATATGTATAGAGGAGAAGGCGAATGAAAAAAGCAATCTATCCAGGAAGTTTTGATCCCATCACCAAAGGACATTACGATATTATTGAACGTTCCAGTAAAATCTTTGATGAAGTTGTCATTGTATTGATGAACAATCCGGGAAAACAAGCACTCTTTAGTGTGGAAGAACGTTTGGAAATGATTAAACAAACGTGTACTAGTTTACATAATGTTAGTTTTGATATCGGCGAAGGACTTACGGTACACTATGCCAAAAGCAAAGAAGCAAATGTCATGATTCGTGGAATTCGTGCGGTTCAAGATTATGAATATGAACTTAGAAATGCGACTGCAAATATGTGGTTGGACCCCAAAATTGAAACTTGTTTCTTTATGGCAAAACCTGAGTATTCCTTTCTTTCTAGCAGTTCAGTAAAAGAGATCGCTAGTTTTGGTGGCGATGTTAGTAAGTTTGTCAATCCGTTTGTGATTGAAAAACTACAAGAGAAATTCAAAAAGTAAGAACTCGATCGAGTTCTTTTTCTTTACCAAGTAACGTTTTTAATGTAACATAATTGATGTAACAAGTTCCTGTATACTCAAGGTAGATAAAGAGGAGGAACGAAAAATGAAAGATACATTATTAGCGAAGGAATTATTAAATGGCGTATGGGATGTGGACCACGCAGCGGTCAAACGAGCCTTAACCTATGGAGCAGATGCCAACTGGATTTTTAATGGATATCCAATTTTGGTTCATGCTGTTTATACAAGAGATTTAGAAATGGTTGAACTATTAATCTCTCACGGTGCAAGTCAAGTGGGTGAAGCATTGGGATTTGCCTTGGAATCAGGATTAGGAGAAATGGTTGAACCTCTTGCGTATCAAGGTATTGTCCCAAAAGCAATTAAAGTAGACGAACGTTTTGGGCCGCATCCGGAACGCTTTAGTTTACCAAAACACACCTTGCAAAGCATGCAAGCTTAAAACATCATTACAAATATAAAGGAGTCTATATGAATCGAAGTGCACTTGTCATCAAAATGTTGAATTATTTAAAAGCAAACGATGTCGTATCACGCGAAGAAATTGCCAATTATTTAGAAACCAACAAACGTAATATCTCGGAGTTTAAAAAGGAACTCGAAGTTGCTGGTTATGTGATTGAAAGCATCACTGGTAAAGATGGGGGATACCGTTTGGATGAATCAACGTTGGTCCCAACCATCAATCTAAATGATCGTGAAATCGCATCTTTGCATGATGCAAGTGCCTTTTTGCAAATGCATCAGTACAATCAAATTGCAGTGTATAATGAAGCGTTGTTAAAGATTAAAAATGCATTACACGAGCCAAATCAAAGCAATAACATTCATTACATTTGGAGTAGTCAAACAACAAATAATGAAAGTCAAATGATTGCTAAAATGCAAGAAGGGCGTGATCGTCATCAACATGTACGTTTTGCCTATCGTTCTCTGCAAGCAAAAGACTTTGAAACACGTTATGTACAACCATATGAGCTGATTGTTTCAGAAGATGGAAACTATGTTCTTGCCTATGATCGTACAGAAAAAAAGAAACCTGGTTTTAAGTTTTTTAAGCTTTCTGAAATACGTATGAAACATGTAGTTGTAGAGCCAAAACGCTTTGCTCGCGACCCAGACTTCAAAATTGATCAATATGTTGGTAAACAAAACGTCATTCCAGAAGCCTATCGCGTAAAAATCAAAGTTACTGGATTGCATGCTGTTTTATTAGCAGAGCGAAGCGTTGGGCTGCTTGAAACAAAAAGTAAAGTTGAAGATGGATTGTTGATGGAATTCACAATGGAAAACAAAACAAAAATTCTTGAATTCATCCGTTCGCTGGGTTCAGATTGTACTTTGTTGGAGCCTTTGGAATTAAAAGACGAACTAATTACAAGTTTAAAGGAAACACTTACAAAGTATATGCTATAATAGATAAAGCGAATTATGAAACATTTATCTGATATTAATAAATTACAGCGTTGTGACCGTCTGTTGTGGCTTTTTAAAAAGCAACCACTGCCATACCAACGCTATGTAATGTTCAATGAAAATATATATGAACTAACGTTACGTTTATTTGGTATGAAGGATTACTTTAAAGGTGCTCCACATGATCCAAATGAGCGCTTCTTTAGTAGCTTGGATGCTTATGATGTGTTTGTAAGTGTACGTTTGGAATACCAAGGGTTACGAATCAAGATGCCAATCATGCGAAAAGTACACGATGGATTTGTTCTTTACTATTCATATGCCAACTGTTATCCAAAAGAAAATGAAGCACAAACCTATGCGGATCAAGAATGGGTATTGGATCATTTGGGTATTAAGGTAGTGGACCGTTTTGTAGTGCACTTAAATCCCGCATATGTTCGCGATGGTGACTTGGATTTGGAACAACTATTAATTGTAGAAAAGAAACTCTATAATGATAAAAACAAGGCAAAGCATACCATTGGAAAATTGGTTAATGACCGTAAACGTGACTTAATTCCATTTCTAGAAGCGATTGATCAAGTGATGGAAGAAGAACCACCACGCAAAATACGAACAAACATTTGTACGCGAAAAGGGAAATGTGATTACTTTGATGTATGTTTTCCAAATCAAAAAGATACAAGTATTTTAAACCTGGTATCATCATCTAAGAAGTTTGAATTGCACGACCTTAAAGGAATCGAAACGATTTCACAGGTAGATTTTGATGACATTGAAGGTACACGCCATCAATATGCACAGTATATGGCAGCGAAAACTGGAACTCTGTTTTTTGATGCAGTTGCTGTGGACTATTTCTTTCGTGATGTAACATATCCAATTAGTTATTTGGATTTTGAATGGGAAACTTTTGCGTTCCCTCCATTTGATGGAATGAAACCATACGATGTATTAACGTTTCAGTACTCATTACATATTGAAAATGCGAACCATAATGTTCGACATAAAGAGTTTTTAGGAAAGGGCGATTGTCGAGAAGCTTTTGTGCAACAATTAATCCATGATATTCCAAAAGAAGGATCTGTCATGTGTTTCAATGTAGAAGGTGCAGAAAAATTGCGTTTGAAACAACTTGCCGTACAATTTCCACAATATCACGATGCGCTTGAACAAATTTGGGAACGAATGGTGGATTTGGCAATTCCATTTTCAAGTGGGCTGATTTATGACAATAAAATGGCTGGTATGTATTCATTAAAAAAACTCGTCAAGATTTTCACTAATAAATCGTATGATGATTTAGAAATAGGTGATGGTATAACAGCAATGCAATCCTATGCCAAGTTAGATGAAGCAGATGAGGAAACCATAAAAAATCTATTGAAGTATTGTGCAATGGATACCTATGCGATGATTTTGGTGTATCACTGGGTTCTACGACAACTGGCAAAACGAAAGAAAAACAAATAATTTTATGTTACACTTGTTGTAAAGCAAGAGGTGAGCATATGCCAAATTTAATTACACATAACATCTTCTGTGAAGAAGTACTCAAAGACATAAACAATAAGAAATACAAGAACATCATCACCAACCATATGGAAGAATATCGGATTGGTAGTAATGGGCCGGATTTCTTATTTTTTCATGGCGTTTTTCCTTTGTATAAAACACCAGATTTACACATTTCAAAACTAGGTACAAAGTTACATCGAGGTAAAGTGAATGCTTTTTATGAAAGCGCCATTACAACTTATGTACAACATGCCAATAATAAAGTAAAAGATGCGATGGCTAGTTACATTATCGGCCATTACTTACATTGGCAGTTGGATTCTGTAATGCATCCATACGTCGTTTATCTTACGGGTTTTCAAAGCGAATACGCTACGTTATACCACCATCGATTTGAATCGATGATGGACACAATCAACCTAAAAAACTATCGAAATACAGACATACGTTCATTTAAAACGTATCAAATTACAAACCGTGGAAAATATACGGATCGTGCCATAAGTGAAGTATATGTACCTGCAATTCGTGCATGTTTTGATGTGGATATTTCACAAAGTGATATTGAACAAGCGTTACGTGATTGGCAAAAAGCTCAAAAGTATTTATATGACCCACATAAAGTAAAGTATCGCTTGTTGCGAAGTTATGAAATCTTATCACGTAAACCAGGTCTTAGTGGCAATGTCGTTTTACCAGATATTGATACACGTTACGATGTGATGAATGTCGCTAAAAAAACATGGTTACATCCAACCACAGGACAACCAAGCAATGAAAGTGAAGATGAAGTTTTCCACCGTGCTTTGCATGATGCTCAAATTGGTCTTCCACTTCTATTTGCTGCACTTGATGGAAAAGACATGAAACCATTCTTAACGTTTTTAGGTAATAAAACCTACAACAATGGCGTTAAACCTAGTGAGGCAACCCGACAATACAAAGATCCTATCTATGATCGCAAATAAATCTAATTCATAAGATAGTGGATAGAAGGTATAAGAAAACATATGGATACACTACAGACATGCGCGTATCATGTAAGTAGAAGAGTTTATGAGAAATGTGTGATTCACACAAGGAAGGAGAACTCATGGAAAATTTTAGTTTTTATGCGCCTACGTATTTCGCGTTCGGAAAAGAAAGTGAAAACGAAGCTGGGAAATTGGTGAAACGATTTAAAGGAACAAACGTACTTATTCATTTTGGTGGAGGAAGTGTTGTGCGTTCTGGTTTGCTTGACCGTGTGAAGAAAAGTTTAGACAAAGAAAACATTAGTTACATGGAACTTGGTGGGGTAAAACCAAATCCAAGAAGTGGACTGGTGTATAAAGGTATTGATATTTGTAAGAACAATGGTATTGATTTTGTCTTAGCAGTTGGTGGAGGAAGTGTTATTGATTCTGCCAAAGCGATTGCAGCTGGTGCCATTTACGATGGTGATTTCTGGGATTACTACCAAGGAAAACCAGTGGATCAAGCATTGCCAATCGGAACGGTATTAACCATTGCGGCGGCAGGAAGTGAAGGTTCACCAGATTCAGTTATTACCAATGAAGATGGTATGTTCAAACGTGGAAGTTCAGGAGAAGGCTTACGTCCTAGGTTTTCTATTTTAAACCCAGAACTCACACAAACGTTACCAGCATACCAAAGTGCTGCAGGAATTACCGATATTATGGCGCACTTGATGGAGCGTTATATGACAAACACGAAAGATGTTGAAGTTACCGATCGTATGATTGAATCGTTATTATTAACGATGATTCACGAAGGTCCAAAAGTAATTGAAAACCCGAATAACTATCAAGCACGCGCAAATATTATGTGGGCTGGAATGATGGCACATAACAACTCATGTGGAGTGGGTCGTACACAAGACTGGGCAAGTCATGATATTGAACATGAACTTAGTGCAACTTATGATGTTACACATGGAGCTGGACTAGCAGTTGTCATGCCGCAAGTGATGCGCTACAACATGAATCATGATTTGATGCGTTTTGTCCAACTTGCACATCGTGTATGGAACGTTGAAATTGATTTCAATGATTTTGAAACAACTGCAAGTAAAGGAATTGAAGCGTTCCAAAGATACTTACGTTCTATTGGCATGCCGACAACATTTGCTGAAATTGATGCAAAAGCAGAAGATATTCCAGCTATGGCACATAGTGCATGTTATGGAAATAAACGTACAGGAACTATTGGTGGATTTGTCAAACTCAATGAGGAAGATGTCGCAAATATTTACAAAATGTGTCTATAAGAAAAAACTGGAAAGATGATTCCAGTTTTTTTCTATGCTACAATAGATTCATGAATGAACAACAATTACGAAAATTAAAAAATACTTTATATGCAAGTACCCGTTATAGTGGAATTGAAGATTACTTTTATGCAGCAGTCTTATTACCGTTGATATTGGTGGATGGCCAGTATCATGTACTTTTCGAAAAACGTGCAGATACCATTTCACAACCTGGTGAAATTAGTTTTCCTGGAGGTGGAATTGAAACGTTTGACCCTTCGCCTATGGATACAGCAGTACGGGAGACTGTAGAGGAGTTGGGATGTAAAGAAAACGATATCGAAGTAATTGCGAAACTAGATACCTTGATTTTGGCGAGTGGTATGGTTATTCATGCATTTGCAGGAATTTTGCATACCACTCTTGAACAACTCAACTACAATAAAGATGAAGTTGATCACTTATTCACCGTGCCGCTTTCTTTCTTTAATGAACATGAACCTGAGGCATATCACTGCAAGGTAGAAATTCAACCATATGTTGTTGATGAATCGGGGCAAACACATGAATTATTGCCAGTAAAGAAATTTAATTTACCAACGCATTATGAAAAGCCATGGGGAAATGCAACCCAAGTGGTCTATTTTTATGAAACACCCGAAGCTGTTATATGGGGGTTGACTGCAAATATTATGTATGATTTTACAAGAAAAACAAAGGAATGATTACTTTTCTACAGAGAAGAGTCATTCCTTTTCTATTGGTTAACCGATTCTTCCACTTTTCATATAGATTTCACTCATCTGGAATGCTTTCATCACATAAATAGGCTATAATAGTTGTAACAAAAGAATAGGAGGTACTTGCATATGAAAGTACAAATTTATGGAAAAAACGTTACCGTAACCCCAGCTATCGCTGAGAAGATTGAGACGAAACTCAATTTCTTGAAGAAGTATTTTATCATCGATGATGATGTTACAGCAAACGTAGTTATCCGAGTGTATCCTGTTGGACAAAAAATTGAAGTTACAATACCAACAAAGTTTGCAGTTTTGAGGGCAGAGGTTGTCGACGATGATCTATATGCTGCAATCGACTTGGTTATCGATAAACTAGAAGACCAAATTCGAAGACAAAAAACAAGATTAGCGAGAAATAAAGGAAAAGAAAGTCTGGCAATGGCTTTTATGGAAGAAGATGTGCCAGAAGATGATGTAGTTGATGAAGAAGTTGTAAGAACAAAAACCATTGTTCCTGATGAAATGGACATTGATGAAGCTATTATGAGAATGGAAATGTTAGGTCACTCATTCTTCGTTTATAAAGATAATGAAACACAAGATGTAGCTGTTGTATACCGTCGTCAAAACGGTGGATACGGTTGTATCGAAACCGAATAATCATACAAGGAGCAACGAATGTTGCTCCTTTTTTAGAGATATACATTATGTTTAACTTATGAAACATGTTAAAAGAAAGCGCTTGCAATTCTATTTTTTGCATGCTATTATGTTGCCAACAGGATAGTGATTGCAAAAAGCAAGCTAAACCTATGTATAATAGATTCTCTTTTTTGAGGATGTATTTGCATAGGTTTTTCTTTTTGTCAGTTGCTTTAAGGGAGGTGTGTGTAAAAAAAAAGAGGGAATTAATAGGGGCAAAAAGGAAGAGAAAAGTGTGTATGTAGGTGTGTTTATAATTGAAAGAGGGAAGCTAAATGAAAAATAAAAATAATGAATTTTGCTTTGGCAGGATTGTGTACTGTAGGGGTATTTAACGTATCGCCTGTACAAGCGGAAACCGAAATACAAACATTTAATGTAAAAATGGAAAGCATTCATGCAATTGAAAATGGAACTTCAACGACAATAGACGTAGATTTTGTTACCAACCCAAATAACGGTCCAACGCTTGGATTGTTACACGAGCGAGATCAAAATGGAGACAATCCATACATTTTATCTGTAACTGAAGGTTCTTACACGTATGCATTTAAAGACATGAACCGAAATGGTGAACTTGATGCATATGATGATTGGCGTTTATCAACAGATGAAAGAGTTCATGACTTGGCAACATCATTGGTGGAAGAAACAGATGATGCTGGTAATAAAACGGGAATTAAAAAAATTGCAGGACTGATGTTATTTAGCTCACATGAGGGCAACAGTGCACAAGGTCTTACCGAAAATCAAAAGACATATTTAACAGACTCGTATGTGCGTAACATTACGGACTCTGCTGATAATAATGTAGATAATGCAGTCGGTTGGACAAATATGATGCAAGCATTTGTGGAAGAAAGTGATTTCAATGTACCGGTTGATTTCAGCTCAGATCCACGTTCAACAGCTGGTTCTGGTGATTTATATTCAAGTGCTGCAGAAAATAGTGATATCTCTGCATGGCCATCAAATTTAGGTATGGCAGCAACATTCAGTGAAGATCATATGTATAATTTTGCAAAAGCAACATCTGAAGAATATCGTGCTTTAGGAATTGTGACTGCTTTAGGTCCACAAATTGATCTAGCAACGGATCCAAGATGGCTGCGTAATGGTGGTACATTTGGAGAAGATACAAAACTAGCCACAACCATGGCACAAGCATATGTAGATGGAACACAATCAACATATGCAGCAGATGGTAATGATTTAGGATGGGGCCTATCATCAGTAAATGCAATGATTAAACACTTTCCTGGTGATGGTGCAGGTGAAGGTGGACGTGAATCACACACGACTGCTGGAAAATATGCTGTATATCCAGGAAACAACTTTGATGAACATGTAATTCCTTTTGTGGAAGGTGGACTTCAATTAAAAGGAAAAACGGAAAGTGCAGCAGCAATTATGACAAGCTATTCAATTGGTGTAAATGCTGACGGTACTGCTCTTGGTGGACAATATGTAGGTTCTGCATATAGTGCATTTAAGATGGAATTGTTACGGATGACACTTGGATATGATGGTGTTGTATGTACAGACTGGGGTGTTACAAGCTACGGTGGATTTGGTATGGCATATGGTTATGAAGATGCAACAACACAAGAACGTCACTATGCAATCTTAAATGCAGGTACTGACATGTTTGGTGGAAATAATGATGCATCTCCAATTGTTGATTCATATGAAAAAATGGTACAAAAAGATGGTGAAGAAGTAGCAAACGCTAGATTTGTACAAAGTGCTGAACGCTTATTAAAACTAACAATGAATCCAGGGTTATTTGAAAACCCTTATCAAAAATTAGCAGATGCGAAAGCAATTGCTGGTTCAAAAGACAAAGTAGAAGCTGGTTACCAAGCACAACTTGATTCAATTGTGATGGTTAAAAATGTAGACAATACCATTCAAGAAGCATCAAAAATGGAAAAAGATTCTAAGGATATGACGGTATATATTCCGACGGTTTACACAGAAGAACAACCAAGTATCTGGAGTACAACACCTGCTTCTTGGGCACCTTCAATGAACTTAGAAGTTGCTAAATCTGTATATGGTACGGTTATCACTGATACAAAAATTGATGAAGATACATACGAAGTACCAGATCTATCAAATGTTGATAAGGTAATTGTTGGTATGCGTTCTCCAATGAATGGAGGATTATTCTCTGGTGTTGGTCAATACACAGATGATGATGGAAATGTGAAATATTATCCACTTTCATTGCAATATAGTACGTATACTGCAGATGGTGATAATGTTAGAAAAACATCAATTACCGGTGATGTATTAGCAGATGGAACTAAAGAAAATCGTTCGTATTATGGTGGGACTTCTAGACTTATCAACGAGGGCGATTTAGATGGTGTTTTAAAAGCAGTTGCTGCAGTTGAAGCAACAAATAAAGATATTCCAATTGTAGTTTCAATGAACGCAAGTGGTCCAGCAATCATGGCAGAATTCGAAGATAAAGTAGATGCAATTGTTGTTGGTTTCTCAGTTAGCGATAAGGCAATCTACGATGTTGTAGAAGGAAATCATGAACCAAAAGGATTGTTGCCAATGCAATTCCCAGCAAACATGGATACGGTAGAAGCAAACTATGAAGACATAGCTTTTGATTTAGATTGCTATGTAGATAGTCAAGGCAATACGTATGATTTTGCATACGGATTAAACTGGTCAGGGATCATCGATGATGCACGTGTTAAAGAATATGTACACAACAACAACGAAGTAGTAAGAGAACTACAACTAACAGCATCAGATTTTGCATTAACAAATGCAGAAGCAAAGACTATTGATGCAAAAGGAATTCTTGAAAAAGCACAAGCAACAGCTTCTTGGAATATTGAGACGAAAGCAAATGATGCAATCACACTTATCGTTACAGATGAAAGTATGAAAGCATTGCAAGCAGTTGATGCTAAAGGTGCGACTGTGGATGTTGTGATTCAAGCAACTAGTGATTCACAAACAAAACAAGTAACTGTTAAAGCAACAGTCGCAAAAGAAGATGTAAAATCAAATGCATCTACAGGCACAAATACAAATGGAACAGTCGATACATCCGATCGTACAAACCAAGGTATGTTAGTTGCATTGTGTGGGGGTGCAATGCTAATCGTATTACGTAAAATGTACCAAAGAAAAGCAAACAAAGCATAAAATTAACCATAGGGGTTATGAAGTGTCATGTAGACAATCGAGACAGGTAATAAGAAATGGTGTATGAATAAGGAAGTTTCCAACTTCATATATCATTTTTAGCACTTTATATCTATGAATATTGTTGGCTTTTTACACAGTGAAGAGGAGTAGTAAATTTTCATCTAGAAAAAGATTAAACCTGAGAAATGTGTTATATATCAAACAACAAAAGTATAATTCATAAAAATAGGAAATAGTTTAATTGGATAGTTACATTGAGTTGGCTAAACCTTACTTTACAAAAAAAGTTAAGGAGAATATTATGTTTAAAAAAATTGGAATCATATTACTTACATGTTTTACGCTATTTGGAACAACGGGTGTTACTGAATTTGTCAGTAAACAAGTAGATTTGACAGAAGCACCAAGCGAGACATTATCAAATTACAACGTTGTAAGTCCAACGATGAATTGGAAGTATTTGGATGATAATACAGATCCAAATGATAAAACTTGGTATCAAGGATGGAATAAGCGAAATGGATGGGCATATCCCATTGGATGGTTAGACCATGGTGCAATTGATATGGAGTTTTCAGATGAAGCTTGGCCTACATATCAAGGAAACAAATTTACGACAACTGAAAATGATGGTGGTCAACTATTACAAACGACGGAAGATAAAACAACGTATAGTACGTATTATTTGCGTCACACCTTCCGTTTAACCCAAAAACAGGTGGATAGCATTTATGCAATCTCTGGTACGGTGCGTTACAATGATGCAATGATTATGTACATTAATGGAAAACCAGTTGCCAATTTCTTTAACATCCCACAAAGCAATTACAAGCAAAACAAAGAATATGGATGTCAAGAAAAGGTAAATGGATACATTGAAGAAGATTTTTTAGTAGAAGATGTTTCAAGTTTGTCAAATGGGTATGTTCCTGGTCGTTATGAAACAGAGTTTAGTGAAGTGTACAAACAAGATGTACAAGTTCTAAAAGAAGCAGATACAGACGTGTATGGAAATACATTTATGGATATTACCATCGCTGTTGAACTTCATACCGCTGATCCATTGGATACAGATGCATTATTTGAACTACTTGATTTTAATATCAATCCAGCTGGTGATAAATTACCAGATAGTGATGCAATTAAGAATGTATCATTGAATGTTGGAGCAGATGAAACTTTTTTAAATCTTGCGTGGTTTGCAACATCTGATCAAGCAGGAACCCTTCAAATTATGGAAGGAAATGTGGTAGATGCGTTTGATGAAGCAAGTGCAACAACCATTCCCGTAACTTCTATTGAAAAAGCGTACACAAAATTTACGGATACACATTATTATGCAAATAAAGTTTCTTATCAGGGTATCGAACCTGGTAAAAACTATGTGTACCGTGTAGGGAATGCTGATGGCTATTCTAAAGTGTATAAACTTTCAACCCAAGGGGTAAATGATGGATATGAATTGCTATTTCTATCAGATGCACAAATTGGTACAGGGACCATTCCAACCGATTTACTTGGATGGCAAAATACATTAAGCAAAGCAATCACAAAATTTCCGAATGTAAGCTTTATTGCGAATACTGGAGATATGGTTGATGTTGCAAATAAGGAAAGTGAATATGATGCATATTTTACGCCTGAAGTATTACAAGGAATTCCTTCTGCAACTGCAGTTGGAAATCATGACATTGCAAAAAACTATGGAAATCACTTTAACGAACCAAATCTATCAGGTTTGGGGGCAAGTGCAGCAAATAGTGATTACTATTTTACGTATGGCAATGTGCTTTACATGGTCTTAAACACAAGTAACACAAACAACGAAGAACATGTAGAATTTATGCGCAATACAAATGAAGCAACAAAAGATCAAGACTTTGCATGGAAAGTTGTTATGTTTCACCAAAGTATTTACGCTTCAGGAAAACAGTCAACATACGTTGACCAAGTAGAACCACGAAAACAAACGTTTGTACCAGTGTTTGAAGAACTTGGAGTGGATGTTGTTTTGATGGGACACGATCACTGTTATGCACGCACAAAGATTATGAAAAACTTTATGCCCGTAGATAGTATCGATGCAAATGCTAGTGAAGTAACAAATCCTGATGGAATTTTGTATCTTACAACAAGTAGTGCAAGTGGAAGTAAGTACTATGATTTAGTTGATAATTATGAATATCTAGCAAAAAGGAATCAACCAAAAGTACCAATGTTTATGCATATCTCGTTTACGGATGATACGTTTACAATGGAAGCATATCGCACGGATACTATGGAGAGTGTAGATACTTACACGATAAAAAAACAAGAAGTAACAGATGGTAAAGACAAACCAGTAGATGAAAAACCAGTTGTTGATGCAGGTAATGACAAACAACGTCCGTCTGTTGATGCACAAACTTCAACACCTAAAACAGGTGATCAAACAACAGTAATGCTGTTTGCAATGATGGCACTTGTTAGCGGTATGCTTCTTGGTGTCTATCGCTTGAAAAAAGAAAAATAGAAAGGAGAATGTACGATCGTAAGATCGTACCTTTCTTACGTATGAAAAAGATGGATAAACATAAAATTAGTACCATGCTATTACTGTTAATTGCGTGCATTTTCTGTGTCTTTCTATATTGGTTGAATACAGAAAAACTTGGATCCTATAAACTTTTACAAGCAGACAATCTTCAATATGAAAAAGCGACAATTACAAATGTTATAGATCAATATCTTGAAGCAGATGCGCAAACAAGTTCAGGATATCGTGGAACGCAAGAAGTACAAGTAAAAGTGAATAGTGGTAAGCTAAAAAATAAAGAATTCACAATAACTAACCATGTCACAAAAACACACAACATACTTGTCGAAAAGGGAAGTAAAATCATTGTCGCTGTGGATGAAAATCAAGCAGGAAACAGTGTGAGTATTTACAACTATCAACGAACAAGTGGATTGTCTATCATGATTGGACTCTTCGTGGTTCTCATGATTGCTGTTGGTGGATTTAAGGGTGTAAAAGCAACCATTGGTTTAACATTTACACTGGTTACCGTGTTATTTTTCACACTCCCGTTAATCTTTCACGGGTATGCACCAATTCTTATCGCCTTATTAAGTGCAATCATAATTTCTGGATTTACCTTGCTTATCATTGATGGACCAACGAAGAAAACACTGGTGGCATTTGTTGGAACTGCTTGTGGGCTTGTGATTGCCGGTTGTATCTTTACGATATTTTCATCCATCTTACATGTATCCGGTTTTCAACTGGAAGAAGTAGAAACGATGTTTGTGATTGCAAATCAAACAGGTTTACACATACGTGATGTTCTTTTTGCAGGTGTATTGATTGCAGCTGTAGGAGCACTGTTAGATGTGGCGATGAGTATTGCAAGTACGTTACATGAAATATATGAAGTCAATCCAAACTTGCGTGCTTATCAATTGTTTCAATCTGGTATGCATGTTGGTCGAGACATGATAGGAACGATGTCCAATACATTAATTCTTGCGTACGCAGGTAGTTCGTTTGCAACGATGATTTTATTTATGGCGTACAGTGTCAATGCCAATCAGATTTTAAATATGGATTATATAGCATTAGAAATTAGCCAAGCACTGGCAGGAAGTATAGGGATAGTTTTAACCGTTCCGTTTACTTCGCTACTTGGTGCATATATATTAACAACAAAAGCAAAGGGTTCAAAAAAACAAACAGTGCAATCATAACAAGAAAAGAAACAAAGCTAGGAGTAAAATACTCTTAGCTTTTTTATGATATACTTATAGCAAGGAGATTTTGTATGGATGTAAGAGATGATATAAAACAACTAGAGAATGAAATTTGTTTGATGCGTAGGGAACTTCATCAAATACCGGAAACCGGTTTTGAGACGAAACAAACCTTAGATTACGTGGTCAATAAACTAACTGGCTTTGGTTATGATAACTTTGACTTTAGCTTAGCTAAAAATTCTGTTGTGGTTCAACTACGAGTTAATGATGAACCAACATCGATTGGTTTTCGTAGTGATATGGACGCTTTACCATTAAAAGAAGAAACCAAACGTTCGTTTGCTTCTGTGAATGGGAACAGCCATGCCTGTGGTCATGATGGACACATGGCAGCACTTTTAGGATTATGTAAATACGTGATGGATCATAAAGAACATATAAAAAAGAACATTACCTTTGTGTTTCAACCAGCTGAAGAAGGTCCCGGTGGGGCAAAAGTCATGATTGAAAACGGTCTGTTTCAATTATATCCGATGGAATGCATCATAGGTGTTCATGTCATGGGTGAAGTTGAAGCAGGTCGCATAGCCTGCAAGGCTGGTCCAATGATGGCACGTAATGGAGAGTTGTTTGTGAACATCACAGGCAAGGGAACACACGGAGCGACACCACACTTAGGTAGTGATGCAATTGTTGCTGGTAGTGCCTTTGTTAGTGCCTTACAAAGCATTACATCTAGAAATATCAATCCATTACATAGCAGTGTTGTGACAATTGGGACATTTCATGCAGGAAGTGCAGAAAATATCATTGCAGAAACATGTGCAATGAAGGGAACCATTCGTTCTTTTCAAGATGAAGCGTACGAAAAAATCAAAGAACGAATTCAAGAAATTGCAGAAGGCGTGTCAAAAACATACAATGTTACAATCGATGCTAAAATTGTTGACTATTACTTTGTTGTTGATAATGATGAAAAATTATACAAGCTTTTGGAGGATGTCTTACAAGATGATTTACAAGTGGTTGAACCAAAAATGGTCGCAGAAGACTTCTCGTTCTATCAAAAAGAAATACCAGGGCTTTTCTACTATATTGGAACACACACAGATCAATACGATCAAAACCTCCATAGTGCAAAATTTGACTTTGACGAAACCGTATTGCTTCATGTCATCGAAACAAATGTGCGATTGTTAGAAGGGATGCATGTATATGATTGATGTACACTGTCATATTCTGTATCGTGTAGATGATGCAAGTCAACGCTCTACAGAATCACTTGATATGTTAAAAGTAGCTGCTGCTGATGGAATTAGAACCATTGCAGCAACCAGTCATATCAAACCACCGATGTATGAAAACACCAAACAAGACTTACAAGAAGCATTGGATCGTGTTCGTGCCTTAATCCAAGCAAATCATTTAGACATTGAAGTAATTCTTGGAGCAGAAAACTTTCTTAACCATAAAAGTATGCATTTGCTTGATGAAGATGGATTTGTGAGTTATGGAGATCATGGCAAGTATATGTTGGTGGAGTTTGCTTGGACCAAAAACATCTATGATAAACCAACCAGTTACTTACAACGTATTATAGATAAAGGCTTCATTCCAGTTGTGGCACACCCAGAACGTTATCAATGGGTTCACGAAGATTACGAATTGGTCCGTTTGTGGCGTAACATGGGATGTTTGATGCAAGTCAATCGAACAAGTGTCTTGCAACTTGATAAAATGGAAAAAGCAAATATTTTTGCGTTACGTTTGCTTGAAGATGATTTAGTGGACTGTATTGCAACAGATTCACATGCACCATATCCACCACGTTCACCAAAACTTAGTGATGTCTACAAATACATCAGCGAACACTATGGCGAAGCGAAAGCAAAACATTATCTTGTCGATATGCCCGCTAAAATTATTGCGAAATAGAAAAAAGATGTTGGAACAAGCAATGAACCAACATCTTTTCTTTTGTTATTTCGTATGTGTTTGGTTTTGTAATAAAAGTTCTTGTGTACCGTTTGATACAAGTAACGTTCCAAATCCAAATAGCGCAAAACACACAAGCGCATATGTACTAATATCTTTAATGAATGTGTACGTCTTTTCTGGAGATTGATTGCTCTCCATTGCTGGATTGGTAAGTGCCCCAATCGTTAAAAACAACATGACAACAAACCAAAGAATCGCTACGACTTTTAGTACATTTCCAATTTTTTTTGTCTGCATAATGTAAGCTCCCTTTATGTATAGGTTTATTATATATAAAATTGCATTAAAAAAGAAGGAAATTAATCCTTCTTAAGTAAGTTTTGTAAGGCTGGTAAATCTTGTTCTGGACTTTCTTTAAATTCAATGACAACATCATCCGTTGCATGATAGCGGGGAATGATATGTACATGGAAATGAAATACGCTTTGTCCAGCAACTTCGTTCACATTGCTTAGAATGTTTAAACCAGTACAATCCAGTTTATTCATGTAACTCTTTGCAAGATCTTGTGCCACTACCATTACTTTTTGCATCGTTTCTGTATCTACATCAACGAAGTTTTCATAATGTTTTTTTGGAATGACAAGCGTATGTCCTTTGGTTACTTGAGATATATCAAGGAAAGCTAGGACATCTTGATCTTCATACACTTTGTACGAGGGGATTTCACCATCGATAATCTTACAGAAGATACACATAATTATTTCTCAAACTTCCAACTAGATGATAGTAGTTCTTGGTAGATTTTAACATCGTGAATTGAGTAATCGTATTTCTTTAAGTAATATGCAAATGCACGATCAGCAAGAGGTTTTGGTGCATCCTCTTCTGTTGATTCTGTAATCGTAATTTCAGAGATGTTTGTAATTGCTTCATCTTTGAATTTTTCATAGTTTGTTTGTGTTACTTTTACAATGTAGTATGTTTCTGCTGTTGGATCTTGTAAGACTTTATCAACTACACCTTTTTTAGACGCTTCTTCGATGTATTTCCAAGCAACATCAGGAAGTCCACTGTTGGTGTTATAGATAGCTTCTGATCCATTGTAAGTTCCTTCATCACCGAATTCTTTTGCGACAGCAGCAAAGTCTGCGTCTTTTTTCTTAGCAGCAGCTAATGCTTCTTTTGCTTTTGCTTCATCTTTTACTTGGATGATTTGAGCTTTCTTAGGACTGAATTCTTTTGCAAGGTCTGCTAAATTTGCTTTTACATATAATGAAGTAAGCTTGTTCATACGTGCGTTCAATAAGATAACATCGTTGTAAAAACTTTCTTCGTCTGCATAACCGTAACTCTTATATGTATTTTCCCATTGATCGCCATACGTTTCTTTATAGTATGCTAGATCTTCATCTGCTGCTTTTTTGATTTCATCGTCAACTTTTACAAGTTTATCGACAAGAATTTCGCTCATCGCACGTTGCACTGGAGTAATGTTTCCTTGTGCGACTAAACCTGTGTAAATATCACCCTTGGTAATTTCTTCATCACCGATGGTAATTAAGACTTTATTGTCATCTTCGACTTGTGTTGTTGCATTGCTACATCCACTAACGAGTAATAGGCTAGCACAAGCAACTGTAAGTAATTTCTTTTTCATTGTTGTATCCTCCTATTATTCTTTCTCTTCTTCAACGCCCATGTATGTAAGCAGTTGCGATTTTAAATCTTTGTCATTAATTTTAACTCCAAGTTTTTCTGCTTTTTGCCAAACGACTTGTTTACGTAAGTTTGGGTTCGCTTCTTGAACTGCAGTGACAACTGCATCAGCGTAATCTTTTAACATTTTTTCTTTACTTGTTGTATCAATTTTAATTTTGTGGAATCCGTGTTCTGTACGAACCCATCCAGAAACTTCACCATCTTTAAGTTTCCATGCAGCATCCTTAAACTCAGTAACTAGGGAACTGTCCTTCGTTTGGATACCTAGGCTACCATTTTTAGCAGCACTTGTTGTATCTTCAGAATATTCTTTTGCAACTTTTCCAAACGATTCATCTTTTAACAAGCTATCGATTTTATCCATTTTTGCTTGTTGTTCAGCAGTAACTTCTGCATCCTTTTCAACTGATACTAGGATATGACTGATCACGCGTGGTGATTTGTCTTCATAGATTTTGTCGAAAAGCTCTGGATTTTTATTGATGTAATCACTCATCATTTTTGTTGCTTTTTCAATGTCTAAGAAGTATTCTTCAAAGTCATCCACACCAGAATAACCAAGCTTTTGAAGTTCTGTATCCATGTAGCTTTCGTAATTCTTTCCTTGTGATGATTTAAAGCTTGCTTCAGCAGCTTCAAAGTTTGTTTCTGCTGTTTCTTTCATTTTGTCTGTTGCCTTTACACTTTGACTAACAACTTCACGTTCTAACATTGAATAAGCAAGAATGACACCACTTGGTGTTTCACTGTCGCTTCCTGTTAATTCAAATAATTCTTTATAATATTTGTCTGCAGTGTAATTTTTATCGGCTAAAGAGAAAATCACATCCTTACCATCAACACTTTTTGCTCCGATGGTATCTTTGTTTGTATCCCAAGCAAAATAGATCGCAAAAGCGACTAAAATGGTTCCCACTAGAATAACAAACCAGAATTTTTTAAGGATATCCTTGATTGTTTCAATATTCATAATGCCTCCTACTATGTTTTTGCATTTTTGCATATGCTAGTATATTATAAAGGAAACACTTACATAATTCTAGTGTTTACCGTAAAAGTTCACGAGAACTTCAATAAAAAAATTTTCGCAAAGTTAAGTCATCTTCATTGATTAAACGGCACTTTGTGAGTACAATAATAGGAATGAGAGGTAGATAACATATGGCAAAGCTTATTATTAAAGATTTACATGTTGGAATAAATGAAAAAGAAATTTTAAAGGGAGTAAACTTAGAAGTTGATTCTCACGAAATACATGCAATCATGGGACCAAACGGGCAAGGGAAGAGTACACTCTTGTCAGCGATTATGGGAGACCCTAAATTTACGATCACCAAAGGAAGTATTTCTTTTGATGGAAAAGATGTCTTAGCGATGAGCGTAGACGAAAGAAGTCGTATGGGTATTTTCTTAGGAATGCAATACCCTGCAGAAATTCCGGGAGTAAACAACTCGGATTTTATGCGTGCTGCAATGAATGCACGTTTAGAAAAACCAATCTCGTTATTTAAATTCATTAAGGAAATGGAAGGGGCAATTGAAGACCTTGGTTTATCAAGTGAAATGGCTCACCGTAACTTAAACGAAGGATTCTCTGGTGGAGAAAAGAAACGTAACGAAATTGTACAAATGAAATTGTTGAAACCAAATTTAGCAATGTTGGATGAAATTGACTCTGGATTGGATGTTGATGCTTTGCAAATTGTTGCCAATGCAGTGTATGACTTATTTAACTCACAAGAGTTATCATTATTAATTGTCTCACACTACGAACGTTTCTTAGACTTGATCAAGCCAACACACGTTCATGTATTGCTTGATGGTAAAATCCAAGAGACTGGTGGATATGAACTCATTAAGAAAATTGATAGTGAAGGATACGACTGGGTATACGATAAATACGGTGTTGAAAAACCTGCAATTCAAACGCGTATGTCACTAGATGCTTGTGGAGCGAAAAAGTAATGGAACAACTCGTAGGGAATACCAATCTTACGCTGGTTGATTCACAAGTAGAAATATATGAACTTCATGATACGCAGGAATTAAACATTACAACAACGGAACAAACAAAAAGCGAGTTAGTGATTCGACTTGTGGAAAACACAAATGTGAACTGTAGGATTGCTTTGGCACCATACAGTGAATTACACATCCTTTTTGATAATGAAACAAAACAAGCAAATATAAATGTTGTTGCTGATGTAAAACGTGGAGCAAGTATTCGTCTTGGTATGTATGAACTGAGTGAAAGTACGGTCAAAGAACAAGTGCTTGTGAATTTGCTTGACCAAGAAGCCAAGGCAAAAGTTATTTCAACAAGTATTTCTAGTACAAGCAAAGACTTTGATATTGAATGTATACATCATGCACCAAACACGAGTTCTGATATGAATAACTTTGAAATTTCAGATGCAGGGGCAAACTATACATTACGTGCTTGTGGAACGATAAAAAAAGGTGCTGTTGGTAGTAAATCGCACCAAATGAGTCGTATTCTAACAACTAGTGAAAATCAAATCAGTAAGGCAACACCAGTCTTGTTGATTGATGAAAATGATGTAATGGCAAGCCATGCCAACTCGATGGGGAAAATGGACGACCAACACCTTTACTATTTAACAAGTCGAGGAATGGATGAAAAACAAGCAAAAGAATTATTAACACTATCTTACTTGTTACCAATCAGTGAAGTGTTTGATAACGAAGATATTCGCAGTGACTATATCAATAAAGTGCGTAGTCGCGTAGGTTTATAAACATGGATGTACAAAAAATAAGAGAAGACTTTCCAATGTTGAAAGTAAAAAGTAAAAAAGGTCATGACTTGATTTACTTTGACAATGCGGCAACCGCATTTAAACCTTATAGTGTAATTGATGCAGTAACTTCATATTACACAAAGTATTCAGTGAATGCCCACCGTGGTGACTATGAACTCGGATTTACCGTGGATACGCTTTATGAAGAAGCACGTGAACGCGTGGCAAAATTTATAAATTGTGAGAAAAAAGAAGTTGTTTTCACAACCGGAGCTAGTTTTGGCTTAAACCAAGTAGCATATGGATATGCGGGTCATATTTTGCAACCTGGAGATGTTATTTTAACTGATGAAGCTGAACATGCATCTAACTATTTGCCATGGATGAACATCGCAGAACAAAAACAAGCGAAGCTTGAATTTATTCCACTTGATGAACATGGGATGATTACACCTGAAAAAGTAAGAGAGATGATGTCTGACAAAGTAAAAATTGTGGCGATTGCACATGTCACAAACGTACTTGGTGCAGAAATTGATATAAAAGAAATTACACGTATTGTTCATGAATATGGTGCAATCATTGTGGTTGATGGTGCGCAAAGTGCACCACATATGAAAGTGGACATGCAAGATCTTGATTGTGATTTCTTTGCTTTTAGTGGACACAAACTATGTGGACCAACTGGAATTGGCGTACTTTATGGTAAATACGAATTGCTGGAAGTTATGGAACCACTTTTACTTGGTGGTGGAAGTAATGCCCGTTACGATATGTGTGGAAACATCTTAATGAAAAACCCACCATACAAATTTGAACCAGGAACTCCACCAATTGAAGCAACGTTAGGTATGAAAGCAGCCATTGATTATATTGATAACTTGGGAATGGAAAACATTCACAAGTATGAACATGAATTACGTGATTATATGCTTAAAAAAATGCAAAGTGAACTTGATAATGTTGAAATCTACAATGCAAATGTGGAAAGTAGTATCATTACGTTCAATGTAAAAGATGTCTTTAGTCAAGATGCAGCAACGTATTTCTCAGACCAAGGAATTAGTTTACGTAGTGGACAACACTGTGCCAAACTGTTAATGGATGTATTAAAAACACCGAGTACATTGCGTGCAAGTCTATACTTCTACAACACCAAAGAAGAAGTTGATCACTTTATTGAAGTATGTAAGAGCATAAGTAAAGAATCCATGTTGGATGTATTCTTTTAGGAGGAAATGTTTATGAGTAGTATGATGAACGACCCGATGATTTTACGACAAATTATTATGGATCATGGAGAGCATCCAAGAAATCATGAATTGTCGCAAGATCCTACATATAAAGAAAAACACATGGCCAGCGATTCTTGTATCGATGATATCCATGTGCAAGCAAAAATTGAAGATGGAAAGATCGATGATGTACGTTTTGATGGGGTAGCATGTACCATCTCTACTTCATCAACCTCAATCATGAGTGAACTTCTCATTGGTAAAACCATCGAAGAAGCACGTGAAATTATTAAAAACTATCGTGCGATGATTGATGAAAAACCATACGATGAAGATTTACTTGAAGAAGCGGTTGCATTTAAAAACGTTGGAAAACAAGCCAACCGTATTCACTGTGCCACAATTGGCTGGGATGGTATGGAAGCTTTAATTAATGAAAGCGAGGAACACCATGACTGATAAAGAAAAAGAACTGGGACTAAGTGAAGACTATGAATATGGTTTTCATGATGAAGATACCAGTGTGTATAAAACAAAAAAAGGGTTATCAAAAGCGATCGTTGAAGAAATTTCAACAATAAAAGGTGAACCTGAATGGATGAAAGAATATCGTCTTAAAGCACTTGAATACTTTCAAAAGTCACCGATGCAAACATGGGGACCAGATTTAAGTGAAATCGATTTTGATGACTTTACATATTACATCAAACCAAGTGATCGTACAGAGACATCTTGGGATGATGTTCCAGATACGATTAAGGAAACTTTTGATCGTTTAGGAATTCCAGAGGCAGAAAAAGACTTCTTAGCTGGAGTTACAACACAGTACGATAGTGAAGCTGTGTATCACAACATGCTACAAGAAGTACAAGATAAAGGGGTCATCTTCCTTGATACAGACACGGCATTAAAAGAACATGAAGATTTATTTAAGAAGTTCTTTGGGAAATTAATTCCTTACACGGATAACAAATTTGCAGCGTTAAACAGTGCTGTATGGAGTGGTGGTAGTTTTATTTACGTACCAAAAGGTGTGAAGTTAGATAAACCATTACAATCGTATTTCCGTATTAACACAGAACAAGGTGGTCAGTTTGAACGTACATTAATCATTGTCGATGAAGGTGCGGACATCCATTATGTTGAAGGTTGTACAGCTCCTGTGTATTCTAAAGATAGTTTGCATGCTGCAGTTGTTGAAATCTTTGTGCATAAAGATGCTAAATGTCGCTATTCAACAGTGCAAAACTGGAGTAGTAACATTATCAACCTTGTTACCAAACGTGCAAAAGTACTTTACAATGGAAGCATGGAGTGGATTGATGGAAATATCGGTTCAGGGATTAATATGAAATATCCTGCTTGCGTTCTAGCGGAAGAATATGCGAAAGGAACCACCGTTTCGATTGCCGTTGCAAGTAAAGGACAAGTCCAAGATGCAGGTGCCAAGATGATTCATTTAGCACCAAATACATCAAGCACGATAATTTCTAAATCAATCTCAAAAAAAGGTGGAGAAGTCAATTACCGTGGTATTGTTCGTCATGGAAAACATGCGAAATATGCCAAAAGTAAAATTGAATGTGATACACTTATATTAGACAAATTAAGTCGATCAGATACAATCCCAACAAATATCGTGGAAAACAATCACTCAACGATTGAACACGAGGCAACAGTATCAAAGATTTCTGAAGAACAATTATACTATCTAATGAGTCGTGGGTTAACCAAAGAAGCTGCAGAAGAAATGATTGTAATGGGATTTTTAGAACCATTTACAAAAGAGTTACCAATGGAATATGCAGTTGAACTTAACCAACTATTAAAAATGGATATGGAAGGGTCAATAGGGTAATACTATGAAAAAGAATCTGAGAGAAGAAACTAGAAAAAAACGTGAAGAACTTAACGAACTGCAACTTGCCAATTATTCATTGGATGTTGTTGATAAGTTGATACCTTTGCTACGAAAATATGAAAAAATCGCAATTTATCTACCGATGAATAGCGAAGTTGATGTAACAAGTTTACTAGGTCTTGAACGTTCTTTCTTTGCGCCAGTTGTAAGTGGAAAAAGAGAAATGGACTTTTACTTAATTGAAGGTCTTGATCAATTTACCATTGGAGCATTTGGACAAAAAGAACCAATCTCGGATTTTAAAATAGCACCTGAAGATCTTGAAGTGATTATTGTGCCATTGGTCGGCTTTGATGCGAACTTGAACCGCTTGGGTCAAGGTGGTGGATATTATGATGTCTACCTTAAGAAAACAAATGCATTAAAAATCGGTGTTGGTTTTGAAGCACAAAAGGTTGCAGATATTCCAACGGAAGCTTTCGATGTTCCTTTGGATTACATTGTTAGTGAAGCCAAGGTTTACCATAGATAATATACAACTAGAGTCCCAATTACCAGAAATGGTAGAAATGGGATTCTTTTTTTATGCATAGACAAGGAATACAACAAGCCAATTAGCGATCCGCATAGTACAACAACAAGCATGCACGATAGGCCAACTAGCAAATACACATAAAGTAAGTACTTTAAATCTGCACCACCAAGCATACCTTTCATGTAACCACACCACAACAGACAAAAAAATAAAATCGCAAGTAAAACAAAGTCAATTCTTGGGTTATTGTATATAAGTAAGTCGATATACAATAGACAGAAGAAGCGATCTTGAATAAAGTTTGACTCTATATCTTGTATACAAAGGTAATAAAGTAGAAAATATGTTGTAGATTCCATACTTTATATACAATTGAAAGTTATAAGTACCTAAAATATGATAAAATAGAAGACATTAAGAGGTATACAATGAAAACATTTTTTATCGATTTAGATGGTACAATGTATCATGGAAGCATTATGATGGATGGTGCGCAAGAATTCCTTGATCGCATCAAAGCTAGTGGCAACCGTTATGTTTTTCTAACAAACAATGCCACAAGAACCTTACAACAAAATAGGGAACACATGGAAGCCATTGGTTTTCGTGGAATTAAAGATGAAGATTTCTTTACATCAAGTATGGGGGCTGCCATGCACATTGCTCAAAATTATAAAGAACGCAATGCATTTATGATTGGTCGTGATGGTTTGCGTGAAGCATTACTGGACAATGGTTTTACTATGACTGAAAAAGATGTCGATTTTGTCTTTGTAGGATTGGATAAAGAGGGGACGTATGAAGAGTATTCATATGCTTTGAAATTCTTACTAAACGGTGCAAAGCTTGTTGGTACCAATAGTGATCGCCGCTTGGCAACGAGTGATGGTTACGCCATTGGTAATGGAAGTGTTGTTGCTTTGTTTGAGTACGCCAGTGAACAAGAAAGTGAAAAGATTGGAAAACCATATGCACCAATCTTGAATCAAGCATTGCGTCATTTTCAAATTGACAAAGCAGATGTCATCATGGTCGGTGATAATTTAGAAACCGATATTGCACTTGGTGAAAATACTGGAATTGAAACGATTTTAATTACATGTGGTGTACATAAACGAGAAGATGTTCAAAAGTTGAAAATTGAGCCAACATATATTGTCGATGCATTTGATCAAATCAAAATGTAGTGAAAAAATTAAACAAATTACGTGAAAGCGGTTGCAATTGTGTGCAATTATGTTACAATGCAATTGTAAAGTTGGATAGTGATTGTGATTAACAAGCTAAACCTATTTGCCCTTAATATGTATAAAAAGAATTTCTTTTTTGTATAGGGTAGATAGGTTTTTATATTTTAGAAGGTGAGGAAATGATGAAAATTGAGAAAATACTAAACAATAATGTCGTCGTCATTTTGGAAAAGAATCAAGAAGAAAAAATTGTAATGGGACGTGGCTTGGCTTTTGGCAAAAAAGTTGGAGAAGAAATTGATGATACAAAAATCGATAAAGAATTTGCCTTAACAAGTGATGTTGCAAATTCACGATTTCAAGAATTAATTGTAGACATTCCACTTGAATATCTAGATCTTGCAGAAGATATTATCCGCTATGCAAAAACGAAACTAGGAAAGAAATTAGATGAAAATATTCACGTTTCACTAGTTGACCATATTTATACTGCAGTTGTTCGTCAAAAAGAGGGAATTAAAGTAAAAAATGCATTGTTGTGGGAGACTAAACGTTTCTATCCAGAGGAATATGCAATTGGACTTGAAGCATTAAAAATGATTGATGAACGATTTGATGTTCAACTGCTAAAAGATGAAGCAGCATTTATTGCATTGCATATTGTAAATGCAGAAATGAATGAACAAGATATTGAAGATGTATATGAAATAACACAAGTCATGCAAGAAATATCAAATATTGTTAAGTATTACTTCAATGTGGATTTTGATGAAGATTCGGTTTATTTTTATCGCTTCATCACACATTTGAAGTTCTTTGCACAACGACTCGTGCATCATAGTACATTTTCTGGCAGTCAAGAAGATGATGAATTGCTAGATGTGATTCGATTGAAATATAAAAATGCATATGAATGTGTACGAAACATTGCAAAGTTCATTGTTGAAAAATACGATTATGTATTATCAAGTGAAGAGCAATTGTATCTTACCATTCATATTGAAAGAGTTATTTACAAAACAGATAAATAGAATTGATTTTTCATAAACGTTAACGATGAAAGGAGGGGCGTTCATAACGTTTACAAAAATATATTGGATGGTGACATTAAGTTGGCCAAACCTTCAGATTTCATATTAAAACTATTAAAAACAGAAAGATGGAGGTCAAAATGGGAAAATATGAACAATTAGCTAGAGATATTGTTGCTAATGTTGGTGGGAAAGAAAACATCAACAGTTTAACGCACTGTATCACAAGATTACGTTTTAAATTAAAAGATGAAAGTAAAGCAAACGATGATGTATTAAAAAATATGGACGGAGTTGTTACTGTCATGAAAAGTGGTGGACAATACCAAGTAGTTATTGGAAATCATGTACCAGCAGTATATGAAGAAGTTATGGAAGAAGCGAAATTAAGTGCCAATACGACAAACTCTGGTGACTCTTCACAAGGTATTTTCAATCGTTTTATTGATATTATTAGTGGATGTTTCCAACCATTCCTAGGAGCATTATGTGCTGCAGGGATGATTAAAGGTGTTAATGCATTATTTATTTTCTTTAACGTTTATTCAGATACATCAGGTACATACCTAATGTTAAATGCAATTGGAGATTCAATCTTCTATTTCATGCCAATCGTTGTAGGGTACACATCTTCGAAAAAATTCGGATTACACCCAATGGTTGGGATGGTAATTGGAGCAGCATTATGTTACCCATCTATTCAAGGTGGAGCATTGCAAGGTGACTTAACAACTGCACCATATAGCTTATTTGGTGTAGATGCATATACAACATTCCTAGGAATTCCTTGGGTTGGAGCAAGTTATACAAGTAGTGTAATTCCTGTAATCTTCGTTGTTGCATTTGCAGCTCAAATTCAAAAAGTAGCAAAGAAAATTATTCCTGAAGTTGTTTCGAATTTCTTTGTACCATTCTTAGTGTTATTAATTGCTCTTCCTGTTGGATTCTTAGTAATTGGACCAGTTATTACTGCGTTAACAGATCTATTAAGTAGTGGATTTAAAGCATTAAATGATTTTTCACCAATTGTATTCGGTGCTTTAGTTGGATTCTTCTGGCAAGGATTAGTAATCTTTGGATTACACTGGAGTTTAATTCCAATGGCTATGATTAACATTGGGGCTGGAGGAGATAACATTTTGGCAGCATCATTCGCAGCAAGTTTCGCTCAAACAGCAGTAATTGCAGCAATGTACTTTAAATTAAAAGACAAGAAATTAAAAGAACTTTGTGTTCCAGCTATCGTTTCTGGAATCTGTGGTGTAACAGAACCTGCAATTTACGGATTATCATTACCAAAGAAAAAGCCATTCATCTTTAGTATGATTGGAGCAGCAATTGGTGGAACTATTATGAGTATATTAAATGGTCAATACTACATAATGGGAGGAATGGGAGTGTTCGGATTCCCTAATTTCATCAATGCCGGAGATGCAAGTTCAATGTATGCAGCAGCAGCTAGTGTTGTTGTAGCAATGGTTGTTTCATTCTTATTAACGATGTTCTTCTGGAAAGATACAGATGTAGATACTAACGATATTGAAATAGAAAAAAAAAATAGCGTAAAGAAGGAAATTGTTTACAGTCCAATTAAAGGGTCTGTAGTTGCACTTTCAAAAGTAAAAGATGATGCATTTGCACAAGGTGCATTAGGTAAAGGGGTTGCGATTGAACCAACAGAAGGAAAAGTAGTTGCACCATTTGATGGTACAGTAATTACATTATTCCCAACAAAGCATGCAATTGGTTTGGTTTCTGATGATGGTTTAGAATTACTAATTCACGTTGGAATGGATACTGTTCAACTTGAAGGAAAACATTTCGAAGCACTTGTTAGTCAAGGAGACAAAGTGAAAAAAGGACAACCGCTTGTTAATTTTGATATCAAAGCAATTGAAACTGCTGGATTTAGCACAATTACACCAGTAGTGGTAGTAAATACTACTGATTACTTAGATCTTGTAGAAACACAAGATAAAGAAGTAAAAACTGGTGATGAACTAATTATCAGTCTAGTTTAAAAACATGCAAAACATTAGGGAGACCTAATGTTTTGTTGCCTTTATAGATAAAAAAGAATAAAAATAATGCATTTATTGCCTTGACTCTACAGTTGCTAGAGGGTTTAAACTAAGGTTATAAGCAATAATATAATTGAAAGAAATATATGTGAAAGAGAGGGTACTATGGCTTTTAGAAAAGATTTTTTATGGGGTGGAGCAACCGCTGCCAACCAATGCGAAGGTGCATACAATGTTGATGGAAGAGGATTGGCAAATGTTGATGTGATTCCTCATGGGAAGGACCGTTTCCCAGTGATGTTAGGAAACATGAAGATGTTTGATTTTGATGATGAACATTTCTATCCAGCACAAAATGCGATTGATATGTATCATAACTACAAAGAAGACATTGCACTATTTGGAGAAATGGGATTTAAAACATACCGTTTATCAATTGCTTGGACAAGAATTTTCCCTAATGGTGATGAAGATGAACCAAATGAAGCAGGATTAAAATTCTACGAAGATTTATTTAAAGAATGTCACAAATATGGAATAGAACCATTAGTTACAATTACACACTTTGACTGTCCAATGCACTTAATCACTGAGTATGGTGGATGGAAAAACCGTAAGTTAATTGGATTCTATGAAAAATTAGTAAGAGTATTATTTACGCGTTACAAAGGACTTGTAAAATACTGGTTAACATTCAATGAAATTAACATGATTTTACACTTACCATTTATGGGAGCTGGTCTTTACTTTGAAGAAGGTGAAAACCGTGATCAAGCAACATATACAGCTGCACACCATGAATTAGTAGCAAGTGCTCTAGCTACAAAAATTGGACATGAAATTGATCCTAATAACATGATTGGATGTATGCTTGCTGCTGGTGAAGTATATCCATATTCATGTAACCCTGGAGATGTTTGGAAAGCTTACGAAACAAACCGTGATAACTACTTCTTTATTGACGTACAATCAAGAGGAGAATATCCAAAATATGCATTACTTGACTTAGAAAGAAAAGGTGTGAAAATTCCTTTCGTTGAAGGTGATGAAGAAATCTTAAAAGAACACACTGTAGACTTTATTAGTTTCTCTTACTACTCTTCAAAATGTGCAAGTGTTGATGAAAAGCTAAAAACTGATGGAAACGTATTTGCTTCAGTGAAAAACCCATACTTGAAAGCAAGTGAATGGGGATGGCAAATCGATCCTCAAGGATTACGTACTACACTTAACGCATTATATGACCGCTACCAAAAACCATTATTCATCGTTGAAAATGGATTGGGTGCAGTAGATAAACCAGATGCAAACGGTTGTGTTGAAGATGACTACCGCATTGACTACATGAGAGAACACATTAAAGCAATGCACGATGCTGTTACATTGGATGGTGTAGATTTACTTGGATACACATCTTGGGGATGCATTGACTTAGTTAGTGCATCAACAGGTGAAATGAGTAAACGATATGGATTCATTTATGTTGATCGTGATGATGCAGGAAATGGAACATTAAAACGTAGTAAAAAGAAAAGCTTTGACTGGTATAAAGAAGTAATTGCTTCTAACGGAGAAAATATCTAATTAAATCATTGCCTGTTTATGATGTACCGAGAACTGGTAGTTGATAAACAGGCTTTATTATTTTACTAAAGAAAAAGAAAGAAACAGGAGGAACTATGGGAAAACTTAAAATTGCAACAATTGGTGGAGGTAGTAGCTACACACCAGAACTATTTGAAGGATTTATCAAACGTAAAGATGAGTTAGATATTAAAGAAATCTGGCTTGTGGATATCGAAGAAGGAAAAGAAAAACTAGAAATCGTTGGAGCGATGGCAAAACGTATGATCAAAGCTGCCAACCTTGATTGGGAAGTGCACCTTACAATGGATCGTAGAGCTGCATTAAAAGATGCAGACTTCGTCACTACACAATTTCGTGTTGGATTACTTGATGCAAGAATCAAAGATGAAACCATTCCATTAAAATATGGAATGATGGGTCAAGAAACAAATGGAGCTGGAGGAATGTTCAAAGCATTACGTACCATTCCAGTCATTAAATCAATTATTGATGATATGAAAGAACTTTGTCCAAATGCTTGGTTAGTAAACTTTACCAATCCATCAGGAATGGTTACAGAAGCAGCAATCAAATACTTTGGTTGGACAAGAACGATTGGATTATGTAATGTGCCTATCGTTCATCAAAACATCGCAAATGCATTTGAAGGATTAGAACCATTCAGTGAAGAATTATACTTCAAGTTTGCAGGATTGAACCACTTCCACTGGCACCGTGTTTGGAATAAACAAGGAGAAGAAATCACAGATAAAATCATTGAGCAACAATATGGAAAAGATATCGCTCCTGAAGATATGCCAGAAGGAGTAAAAAACATTCCACAAATGCCTTTTGATTACGACTTGGTAAAACATGAAGGATTACTACCATGTATGTACCACCGTTATTACTATTTAACACAAACAATGCTAGATTTAGAACTTGAAGAATATAAAGAAAACAACACACGTGCACAACTGGTAAAAGCAACCGAAGATCGCTTGTTTGAACTATACAAAGATCCAAACCTTGATTACAAACCAAAAGAGTTAAGTGAACGAGGTGGAACGTTCTACAGTGATGCTGCATGTGAAGTTATCGCTTCGATTGTGAATGATAAACGTAAAGTCATGGTTGTTAGTACACAAAACAAAGGAGCGATTGCGGATTTACCATATGATAGTATTGCTGAAGTATCAAGTTACATTACAAGTCATGGTGCGGAGCCAATTGTTTGGGGAAGTTTCAAAAGTGCACAACGTGGAATGTTACAAATTATGAAAGCCATGGAAGAGTGTACAATTGAAGCTGCCATTACAGGTAACTATGAAGTACTTAAAGAAGCATTTATGATCAATCCATTAATTGAGTCTGGTGAAAAAGCAGACATGGTAATGAATGAACTTTTAGTTGCACATAAAGCACACTTACCACAATTCGCTGATAAAATTGCAGAATTGGAACGTGAAGGAGTGGTTTATAATGGCTAGATTTCCTGAAGGCTTTTTATGGGGTGGAGCAACTGCTGCAAACCAATGTGAAGGTGGCTATCGAGAAGGTGGAAAAGGTTTATCGATTTCTGATATTTGCACCGGAGGATCAAGAAAACAAGCAAAACGGATAACTCCTGTATTAGAAGAAGGAACTTTTTATCCATCACACGAAGCAATCGATATGTATCATCACTATAAAAATGATATTGCAATGTTTGCACAAATGGGATTTAAAGTATATCGATTCTCGATTGCATGGACTCGAATCTTTCCTAAAGGAGATGAGAGTGAACCAAATGAGGCTGGATTGCTTTTCTATGAAAGCTTGATTGATGAATGTATCAAACATAACATTGAACCACTGATTACGATTTCACACTATGAATTGCCATTCCATCTAACAAAAGAATATGGTGGATGGGCAAATCGTAAGTTGATTGACTTCTTTATGAACTACTGTACAGCGATTTTTAATCGCTACAAAGGCAAAGTAAAATATTGGTTAACATTTAATGAAATCAATGGAGCAATGGGGAATTTAGGGAATTTCTTATCATTGGGTATTTTAAATGAAGGAACTACTGATTTTATGAATCAAGTGGATGATCCACAAAAACGCTTCCAAGGGTTGCATCATCAGTTTGTGGCTAGTGCAAAAGCTGTGCAACTGGCTCATGAAATTGATGCAACAAACCAAGTTGGAAACATGATTATTTATGCAACGACATATCCACTAACATGTAAACCGGAGGATGCTATTGCTGCACAAAAACAAAATCAAAACTTTAATTACTACTGTACAGACGTACAAGTAAAAGGTAAGTATCCAACGTTTGCAAACCGTATTTGGAACGATTATGGTGTAACATTAGACATTCATGATGGAGATATGGAAACCATCGCTGCTGGAACCGTAGATTTCATTTCGTTCTCTTATTATATGTCAAGTTGTACCTCAGCAGACCCAGCTAAAAAAGGTGAAGGTAACTTACTTGGAGGAACACCAAACCCATACTTAGAAGCAAGTGAATGGGGATGGCAAATTGATCCACAAGGACTTCGTTATGCATTAATTGATTTATACGATCGTTACCGTGTTCCGTTAATGGTTGTTGAAAATGGTCTTGGTGCGATAGATACCATTGAAGAAGATGGAACGATAAACGATGAATATCGTATTGATTACTTACGCAAACACATTGATGCTATGGCAGAAGCAATTGCTGATGGAGTAGACTTACGTGCCTTTACACCATGGGGTTGCATTGATTTGGTGAGTGCTTCAACAGGAGAGATGGCGAAACGTTACGGATTTATCTATGTTGAAAAATACGATGATGGAAGTGGTGACTTCAGCCGTCGTAAGAAAAAAAGTTTCGATTGGTACAAGAAAGTCATTGAAACCAACGGAGAAGATCTAAGCTCATAATATTACACAAAGATGATCATCAATTGGTCATCTTTTCACTTTTTCCGTGTTCGAATAGAAATCTACATACTGAGCAAACAATCGCTGCAAACGCATAATAAAGTTGTATAAAAAGGGGTGTATGTCCCTTTTTATATATATTCAATAGATATGTAGCATAAGATGTTCAAATAAGCCGATGTTTATCGCGTATAATCGAATTGTCAGTAACAATATTTTGATAAAGTGAAAGCGCTTATATTGACTTTAAAGTTAAAACTTGATAACCTATAGATAGGTAGTGATGCCTCGTGGTTAATCGCTTAATTATCTTTTTCCCCACCCATAGAAAGATAATTGAATTTCTCCCCAGATTAATTACGGAAAGATCGTTAAGAGGCATGTAAGTGTCTCTTATTTTGTTTTCTTGGAGGAGTTAGGTATAATAGATATATAAAGGATAGATAAAAGGAAAGGAATGTAAATATGTTAATTGCCATTCTAGAAGATCGCGTTTTTAGAAAACGCACAAAAGAGCCATACCTAAAACGTTGGACAGTCCGTTGTTTCGTTTATAACGAGAACGATGAACTTGTTTTCTTACGTATTAAGGGAACGGATGCCCTTGGTCGTAGAAATCATTTAGAAACCATTGGTGGTGGGGTTGAAAATGAGGAAAGTTTAGAAGACGCAGTAAAACGAGAAATTCGTGAAGAGATTGGATATGAGTGCGAGATTATCGATAATATTGGATATGTAGTTGATCATTACAATTCGTTAAATCGTGAAACGATTTCAAATTACTTTGTGGTGAAGCTCACAAACTATATTGGCGGGGAGTCACGTTCAGAGGAAGAAGAAGCACTGATTGAAGGTACAGAGGCATATAGTGAATCTGAAGTGATGGGTATGCTAAAAGATTATACAAAGCGCAGTGTGAATGAACTTGTGCAACGTCGTGATCTAATCGCTTTTGAATATTATGTAAAACATAAACACAACTAAGAAAGACGGGTCCAACCTAAATAAGGTAGAGCCCGTCTTTTATGCTATTTATAGTTTGTTTTATCCGCTTCTGTAATAGGACGAAGCACTTTGCATGGATTTCCTGCTGCAACTACATTGGCTGGGATATCTTTAGTTACAACACTTCCTGAACCAATGATAGTACCATCACCAATTTGTACACCTTGATTGATGTGAACACCTGCACCTATCCAAACATCATTTCCAATACTGACAGGCTTAGCGTAGCATGCACCATATCTACGTTCCGTCGCATCGATGGCGTGGTTTGCTGTGTAGATGCCAACACGAGGACCAAATAGTACGTGATTTCCAATGGTAATGGGTGCACCATCCAGCATTATGCAATCGAAATTTGCATAGAAGTTGTCACCAATGGTGATGTTAAAACCAAACTCACAACGAAAGTTGGGTTCGAAATACGGGTTTTTACCAACCTTATGGAACAGTTTTTGTAATATCGCTTCGCGTTCAGTAGCAGATTTTTCATAACTTTGATTGTAGGCATTAGTCATTAGAACGGCTTGTTTTCTTGCTTCTACCAGCTGTGAATCAAGATCGTTGTACATTTCACCAAGCAACATTTGTTGTTTTAATTTGTCAAAGTTCATAGCATTTATTTAGCTAATTCTTGTATTTCAACAAGACAACTATCCTTTCTTTCTTGATGTAAACTTGGTAGGCGATGAATGATGCAAATACCAGGTTTTTTTACTAATTTGTAGATATCTTGTATGGTTTGATCCAAATCATCAGTAGAACAGTGGACTTCTTTTAACTGTAAATCACGATATGTATACACCGGATAACTTGGATCCACTTCTAGTGTTGCGGATACAGGGACAACAATATTTGCGTTTTCACCTTCTTTAAAAATCACCATTTTTGAGATGGTCGAGCGACTTAAATTATGTTTCTTAATAAACTCGCGTAGGGCTGTTCGATACTTAATATAATCTTCCAAGTCCATATGAAGGATTTTTTTTAAGTCGATAGCAATTAATGCGAAACGTAAATATGGAAGGTCAACATCATGTATTTGTGGTGATGGTTGCTCCAAACTCTTTTCATAATAGGTAAGCTTTTCTTGTTTGTTTTTTATGGTTTCAAGTTCTTTTTCTAGTTTTTCACGTTTTTCTTTCAATAAGGTTTCGTAGTCTAGGTTTGGTGTTTCAAGCATGATTTTAATTTCATCTAATGAAAAGCCAACGTATTGCAATCGCTGAATTTGAATCAGCGTCCCAGACTGACCTTTTTCGTAATATCGATAATTGCTGTCTGGATCGACATAAACAGGTGAAAGCATGCCTAAAGAATCATAATAACGTAATCTTTGTACACTGACATCGTTAAGTTTTGCCATTTCTCCAATTGATAAATATTTTTCCATATTTCTAGTATACATGAAAATGGTTTGACTCTCTAGTTACTATAGGGTTTACAATGAAAAAAAAGGAGATACACATGAAAATAATTATTGAAAAAAACTACGAAGAAATGTCTAAAACAGTGATGTATCGTTTACTTGGATACATGTATAAAGACAAGAAAATGAACATTGCGATTACAGCAGGATCATCACCAAAAAGAATGTATGAATTGTTGAGTGATACCATTAAGGAGAAACGAAGTTTTCCTAACGTTACGTTTTATAACTTTGATGAAATTCCATATGCTAAAAAGCAAAGTGAAGGTGTCACGATTTCTAATTTACGTAAGGATTTCTTTACGCCAGCAAATATTCCAGAATCACAAATCCATAAACTAACACCAGAAAACTTCAATGAACACGATGCCTATATCGCAAGTGTTGGAGGCTTGGATGCAATCTTTTTAGGAATTGGAGCAGATGGTCACTTCTGTGGGAATTTACCAGGGACAACAACGTTTTCTGATGAAACAGTCGAAGTGTTCTTTGATGAATCATTAAATGAAGTAATGGCAAAAGAAGTTGGTGGAATTGAAGAAATGATGCCTTCTTATGTAACTATGGGACCAAAAGCTGTCATGCATGTTAAAGAAGTTGTTATGTTTGCAACAGGAAAGAAAAAAGCAGCAATCATCAAAGAAGCGATGTTTGGACCAGTAAATGAAAATTGTCCATCTTCAATTTTCCAATTGCATCCGAACTTTACGTTGATTCTAGATGAAGAAGCAGCTAGTGAAATCAGAGATATCATATAAAAAGACGCTTATGCGTCTTTTGTTTTTTCTAGAGCTTTTCCTTGCCATGTGTTTTTAGCAACCATGCGTTTATCAATGTCGTTGAGGACAATGGTTTTCTTAAACATCCATTCGGACCCTATTTGTTCACCGCGAATGCCATCACCTGTTAAGCGTTGAATGATGATGTGTTTAGGCAATACTTCAAGTTGTGAAACAACAACATCAATATACTCATCTTTATCAAGCATCTTAAATGGGTGGGCTAGGTATGCCTGACCTAGAACGGTCTCTTTTAATATGTACAACATATGAATCTTCACTGCGTGAATTGGCAACTGTCCAACTTTATATGCATTTTGAATCATTGCTTCTTTACTTTCACCAGGTAAGGAATTCATTAGATGGACACATATTTTTAGATTGGTTTTTGCCAAACGATCAATCGTATCTAAGAAGCATTGATATGTATGTCCACGATTTAACTTTGCGGCAATTGTATCGTCTGTTGTTTGTAAACCAAGTTCCACCCAAATATCTTTCTTTCGACTGATAAAATCAAGGTAGTCAATCATCTCGTCACTAAGACAGTCTGCGCGTGTAGCTAAGGCGATGGCAACAACTTCATCTTTGTTTAAAAATGGTTTTAGCATCTTTGAGACGTCTTCAACGCTTGCATAGGTGTTGGTATACGCTTGAAAATAAGCGATGGCTTTACCATTTGGCCACTTGTGTAACATAACCTTTAAATTTTCTTGGTATTGTTTTGCCAACGGTTCAAACATTGCTTCAATGGTATCTCCACTCCCATAACTACTACAAAATGTGCAACCACCAACACCTGCGGTTCCATCACGGTTGGGACAACTAAAATTTGCGTTTAAAGCAACTTTGAATACTTTGCTGTCATATTTTGTTTTTAAATAGTGACTCCACGTATAATAACGCTTATTGTCATCACTGTACGGAAATGGATTATTCATGCTTCTTATCTTAACACAGAACCACTTTTGTGTTAATCTTTATAGGAAATGATTGAAACAAAACAGATTGTAATTGATGGGTATAAGATTACGTATCAATTGGAAAAAAAGAAAATGAAAAATATGGTAATGCGCATCCAAGAAGATGGTTCTTTAAAAGTTAGTGCCAACCCGTATATTCCGCAACATAAAATTGATTCTTTCTTGCAAGAACGGCTTTCTTGGATTTTAGCTAAACAAGAAAAACAGCATGCAATTTTTGATCGCATCTTTACGACTATCGAAAAGAACCGTGATTTATATCTTTTTGATGAAGCGTATACAATCATTTGCGTGCAATCCAATAAAAAAGGGATTCAATTCTTAGACAAGAATGTATATGTGTATTATGTTAATGATAAAGCAGAATGTGATACACAACTTCATAAGTGGATTCGTCAAGAATGTGAAAAGCGTTTTACATCAGTAATTCATGAATTTGATCACATGCTCCAAGATTATCGAATTTCATTTCCAACACTAAAAGTACGTAAAATGAAATCGCGGTGGGGAAGTTGTGCAACAAGAAGCAATCTAATTACTTTAAATACAAACTTGCTTCATTTACCAAAGTCGTTTTGTGAGTATGTGGTGTTACACGAACTTGCGCACTTTGTACAACCAAACCATAGTAAGCACTTTTATCAAATCATTGAAAATTATATGCCAGATTATAAAGTGCGTACCAAACTGATTAATCAATTATAGGAGGTCTCATGACAAAACATGTAAATTGGGTCTTGTTTCGTTCATTTGTCATAGCTGGAACATTCACCTTTGCAGGAGGGTTGGCAATGTTGCCGCTTTTACAAAAGGAAATTGTCGATAAGCATAAACTTATGAACAAAGACGAGTTTTTAGAAGATGCGATTATGGCACAAACCTTACCAGGAATCATAGCATTGAATAGTGCTTGTTTCGTTGGTAAGAAAAGTAATGGAATATCAGGAATGATTGCTGCTGCCTTAGGAAGTATTTTACCTGCGTTTGTCTTTATGTTGCTTGCCACGATACTATATGCATATATTCCACAAGAAGGACCACTACAAACGGCGTTTGTGGGTATACGTGCTTCCGCTGTGGCCTTTATATTTGCTGCTGCAATTTCTATTGGTCAACACGCTTTGAACCACAAAGTTAACTGGTTAATTATGATATTAAGTTTTCTAGTGATTGTCGTGTTTAATTTCCAAGCACCTTATGTAATTTTATTTGCTGGTATCTTTGGAATTATCTACTATAGTTATATAAAAAAAGAAGGAGGTAAGGTGTAATGCTAATCCAAATTCTTCTTGCGTTTCTAAAGGTCGGTTTCCTTGGTTTTGGTGGTGGATATGCCATGTTATCGATGGTGCTTGATGAATCGCTGAAACTAGGACTTACGGTTCACCAATTTGCAGACTTGAATGCACTAGATATGTTGATACCAGGTCCCATTGCCATCAATGCGGCAACGTATGTGGGATATCTAGCAGATGGTTTTGCTGGTGCAACTGTTGCAACTGCAGCTGTTTGTGTGCCATCGTTTGTCTTGGTACCGCTATTCATCAAATTCAAACGGACCTTTGCCAATAACCCTAAGGTGAACCAATTTCTTGATATGGTCAAGCCTGCAGCCGTTGGACTGGTAGCTAGTGCAGGCTTTACGTTGTTTTTGGGGGTTGTCTTCGGGGTGGATACATTTCAAGATTTACTTGCTAAGGTACATCCACCTGATGTATTTGCATTGGTTGTAGTGATTGTTTGTAGTTATTTACACATCAAAAAAAATGTCAATCCAATCTTGTTGACGGTAGTCTCAGGTATCATCGGTTTTGGCCTATATTATATAATGTAAAACGATGGCGTTAGACTTGGGCATTTTTTGGTGGAGCGCATCATAATAATATAAAATTAAGTGAAAGTCATTATATCTACCTAACAGGATCAACTTATGTGTTGATCCTTTAGCTTTTTATGAAACATTTTCACATATGTTATGACAAAAAATAAAACACAATGTTGAAAGCACAATGTTCATTGATTTTTAGTTAAAATAATCTACGTAGGAACCAGTTGTGTGTACATTTTGTAGCAAACGATCGTGTGCTATAATTAAAACGTTAAAGTATTTGGAGGTCATAGTATGGTAGAAACATACAAGAAATTAACTAAGTACATTCCACTTGTTGAAGTTGAAGAATTCGGAGAGTGGATAGTTGATAATGTGAATGATGGTTCAAAAGAACATCCAATCCAGTTTCCTTTTGTGAATTATTCAATAATAATTAGAGAACTACAACAAGATATCTATTTGTTTAATGATGAACACCCTGAGTATGGTTTGAACAATTATTATGAAATTTTGGAACAAAGTCATATAAGCTGGGATTCAGAATCAATGCTTGATGCTAATATAGACGAGCTAGAAGGTACAACAATTATGGCTTTACTGATAGCAGCAGTAAGATCGGAACGTTTTTGTGACGGAGCTTTTCTTAATTTCCTTGAAAAGGGAGCTGTCTATAAGTGGCTTAAGAGACTGAAAGAAATTGATCAAAACTGTTAATGGTATTATTCGTAAATTAAGATAAGTTAGTTAGATTCATAATAATCGATTCTATTGATATTATTTGGATATAATAGTTTTTGACTGATTTAGATATTATCATTTGCGCGACATGTGAACATGAAATCAAATTAAAACATGTTTAAGAAGACAGTTTCAGTTTGATCAGATAAGGGAAGGTGATGATTACTATCATCGGCAATACGCTTTCTTGAAAAAAATTTATACTACCGTACGAAGATTTCAAAGAAGGGTATTAATTTGGTAAAGTTTTTCACGATAAATGATGTTCTTGAACATAAATGTCAAAAAAACTGTAAAGTTGACATGTCTCATAGAGAAAATCGTGTAGAATTGACCTATGTGAAAAGTGAAATAAACTTGGAGGGAAACAAAATGTCTAATGAATTACAAAATTTATCATTATTATTCCAAAACAGATTATTTAGAATACCTGATTATCAACGTGGATATGCCTGGCAACAGACGCAGTTAGCGGATTTTTGGGATGATTTAATTAATTTACAAAAAGGTAAGTATCACTACACTGGACTTCTTTCATTAAAAGTACTTAACAGTGCTGAAACTATGAACTGGGACAGTGATTTGTGGATGAGAGACAAAGGTTTTAAACTATGTCATATTATTGATGGACAACAAAGATTAACTACATTTATTATTCTACTGAACGAAATTGTTGAATTTGAACGTTTACTTGACTGCAACTCTGGCAAAACTGATGATGAAATAGTGCTTGGGTACGATACATTAAAAGATGTAGTTGCAAAGTATATTTGTCAGCATAGACCGCCGAATAATTTGATTACTACATATCTTTTTGGCTATGAAGTTGATAACCCAAGTTCTGATTATCTTAGATTTCAAGTTTTTAATGAGACATTCTCTGGGACTATAAATGAAACATATTATACAAAGAATTTAAAGTTCGCTAAATCCTTTTTTCATGAAAATATAACGGCATTATATAATACTGAGGGAATAGATGGTTTAAGCAATTTATATTTGAAATTAACGCAACAACTAATGTTTAATATACATGAAATAGCTGATGATTATGATGTATTTATAGCATTTGAAACAATGAATAATCGTGGGAAAAAACTTACAAATTTGGAACTGCTCAAAAATAGGTTGATTTATCTTACAACACTATATTCCAATAATAAATTTGATGAATTGGATAAAAACAATCTTAGAGGAAAAGTAAATGATGCGTGGAAGGAAGTATATTATCAACTTGGGAGAAATGAAAAAACATCATTGTCAGATGATGAATTTTTAAGAGCTCATTGGATTACTTATTTTGCTTTTTCTCGTACAAAAGGTGATGATTACATTCATTTCTTGCTAAATAAGTTCTCTGCAAAAAAAATATATGAAAAGAAAACGATTATAATAGCTGATGCACCAATAGATGTAGAGAATGTAGATTATGATGCAGAAGAAGCAATTGATGAACTAACTGAACAGGAAATTCTTGAAGTATCAAAACTTGAACCTGCAGAGATATCTACGTATGTCAGCAGCCTGAAAAATGCAGCAAAATACTGGTATGACTCGTTTTTTCCAATGCAAAGTGAAAACTTGTCAAAAGAGGAAAAGTTGTGGGTAGACAGATTAAATCGTGTCGGTATTGGTTACTTCAGACCGTTAGTTATGGTGCTTATAAGTCGCAGAGATTTTACAGCAGAACAACGAATTATCGCATTTTCGGCAATAGAAAGATTTATCTTTATTTGTTTTAGATTCGGATATTTCAATTCAACGTATGGAAGTAGTAAATATTATCGCGTTGCTAGAAGTATCAATTTAAAACAGATGGAAATAAGTGATTTGGTTAACGATTTGGCTAAAACCATTGATGACAATATTGATTATATTATCCCAAGTTTTGTAACAAAAATTGAAAACTTTTTTGCCAGTAAAGATGGTTATTATTCTTGGAACTCCATAAAGTATTTTTTGTACGAGTACGAGCTCTTTCTTGCAAAGAAAAACAATCTTGATAAGGTAAGTTGGGAGATGTTCACAAAAACAGAAAAGGATAAAATATCTATTGAACATATACTTCCACAGACTCCATCAAAGCATTACTGGAGGAAACAGTTTAGGCAATTTGATAATGAAGAAATACGACTCCTTTCGTGTGCTTTAGGAAATCTACTACCTCTGTCACAAAGTATTAACTCTTCCTTGCAAAATGATAGTTTTGATGATAAAAAGACATCTAAATCTTCTGGAAGAAGAGGATATCAAAATGGCTCGCATTCAGAAATTGAGGTTTCAAAAGAAGCAGATTGGTCTGCTGATAGAATCTATCAACGAAGCAAATCATTATTAAAGTTCATGGAAACTCGTTGGCAATTCAACTTTACCAATGAGCAAATTGATAGATTGATTTATGTAACATTTGCCATTGATGATAGAGCGATTCCTGATGAAGTTGTTGAATAAAAAATCTATTTTATATTCTAACTAAACCTTAATATGTTGAAAATGATTATATAATGTAAAACGATGGCGTTAGGCCATCGTTTCTTTTTCGATTTTATCTATGTCCGTTCCAACGTGACTTGGTTGATGTGCATCACTTGCAGTGATCATAGAAACTCCATACGTTTTGAATGTTTGTAACAACTGTTTGTTATCGCCAATATCTTCATGATGATAACGATAATGAATACCGGTATTGTTTTCGGCTTTCACATGATGCTCAACTAACGCTTTAGCCAGTTCATTATAGGTTTCTTGTAAGTCATAGGTTGGATAATAATTAAATAGTTTTAATTGATCTGGGTGGGCAAGTTGCGTGAACAAAGCACTACGTACAAGTTGCATGACAAGCTCATAATAACGTTGATAGATACTGTTCACATCTTGTACATTCCATAAAAGCTCTTTGGAAAAGTTCATATCATAAAGAATTCCATCGATGGAGTGAATAGCACCAACGACAAAATCAAGTTCTAATGGAGCAAGTGTCTTGCGTAAGAACGTCTCATACTCTGGTGCATAACATACTTCCAAACCATAGAGAACTTCAATACCGTGATCTTCTCGTTGAATGTCTTTCATTAAATCGATAAATTCATGTACGCTATTACAAAACTTTGTTTTTCCTTGTAGCCAGAGATCTTGTACTTCATAAGTGCGTAAGTTTTCATATATTGGTTTAAATTCTACAAAGCGATGTGTGTGGTCCAAAATTTGAATGGTTGTTAATCCTTTTTTCTTAGCTTCATTAATAAATTCATAGACATACTCTTTTGTGAGTGGTCCGTTTTCTAAATGCATGTGTCCATCAATCATATGTATCCCTCATTTCTTTTGGATATTATAGCATATCCTAACATTTGGAAAAAACGGTTTTATTTCTGGTAGGAATGACATTGTCGAATATGCCATTCTAATTTATAATACAAGTACAAGGTAGAGATACCTAGAAAGATGTCTCCCGAGGAGTGAGGGTGACAAAAATCCCAAATATCGCTCATTAAAGAACTATCCTGAAAGAGAGTTGAACAGGATACAAAAAATGAAAGGCAACTCATGATAAAAGGATTCTCTGACAATAGAAAAAGAGAATCCTTTTTATTTGTTTATAATTCGTAATGTAACAAAATGTAATAGAATATTTGATATATTTACATTTCTTTCAAAAAAATTACATTTATTTCAAAAATCTGTCATTTTTATGTTACAATAGGGTACAATATTATAAAGGAGATTGAAATTATGAACAGAGTGATTAACTTTAGTGCAGGACCATCACAGATGAGTGAAAAGGTTCTTAAAAAAGCGAGTGAGCAGTTGTTAAACTACAACCAGACAGGACAATCGATTATGGAGATGTCCCATCGTTCGGCAGAATTTTTAGAGGTTTTCAACTCCTGTAAGTCCAAGTTAATTCAACTCATGAATATACCGGAAAACTACGAGGTATTATTCTTACAAGGGGGAGCAAGTACACAATTCACAATGGTGCCTTTAAACATCTTAGGGGAACATAAAAAAGCAGCTTTCATTAATACTGGAGCTTGGTCAAAAAAAGCAATTGGTGAAATGAAAAAACTAGGAGAAGCAGTCGTTGTAGCTAGTAGTGAAGATGATACATTCTCATACATCCCTAAAGAGTATGAAGTACCAAGTGATGTAGACTATTTCTATATTTGTGAAAACAACACAATCTATGGAACAAAATACAAAGAATTACCTGATACAAAAGGTTTACCATTGGTTGCCGATTTATCTAGTTGCATCCTTTCGGAAGCAATTGATGTTAGTAAATATGGAATCATCTTTGCAGGTGCACAAAAAAACATGGGAATGGCTGGATTGACAGTTGTTATCGTCCGCAAAGACTTAATTAAAGAAGATAAGAGTCTTCCATCAATGTTGTCATATAAAGTACAAGCCGATAACGATTCTATGTTTAATACACCACCAACGTATGCAATTTACATTCTTGGTTTGGTACTTGAATGGATTGAAGAAGAATTTGGAAGTCTTGAGAACTTAGGAACTTACAATCGTGAAAAAGCAGAAATTTTGTACGATTATTTAGATCAATCAAAACTGTTTAAAGGAACTGTCGCAAAAGAAGACCGTTCTTTAATGAACGTACCATTTGTTACTGGTGATGAAACTCTAGATGCTACTTTTGTAAAAGAAGCAAAGGCAAGAGGTATGGTGAATTTAAAAGGACACCGTAGTGTTGGGGGAATGCGTGCCAGCATTTACAATGCGATGTCAAAAGAAGGTGTAGAAACACTTGTTGCGTTTATGAAGGAATTTGAAGAGGAACATACAAAATGAATATAAAACTATACAATAAAATTTCACCAAAAGGATTGGCTCTTTTTGATGATGAAAAATACCGTTTTGGTGAAGAAGTAAACAATCCAAATGGTATCTTGGTACGTAGTGCCAAACTAAACGATATGGAATTTAATGATGAGTTACGCGCCATTGTGCGTGCTGGAGCTGGGGTAAACAACTTACCAATCGATCGTTGTAGCGAAGCGGGTATTGTTTGTTTTAATACACCTGGAGCCAATGCAAATGCCGTAAAAGAACTTGTTTTTGCAGGAATGTTACTTTCTGCAAGACCGGTTTATAACGCTATGAACTGGGTTGCAACGCTAGATGAGACTGCAGAAGTATCTAGTATTGTTGAAAAAGAGAAAAGCAACTTTGTCGGAAATGAACTTCGTGGTAAAAAACTAGGAATCATTGGACTGGGTGCCATTGGAATCAAAGTGGCAAACTTAGCATTGCACTTTGGAATGGAAGTATATGGATACGACCCATATATTTCAATTGATGCAGCATGGCAGTTGTCACGTAAAGTGCACTATGCAAAAACCTTAGAAGAATTGTACGAGAAATGTGACTACATTTCGGTTCATGTTCCTTTAAGTGATAAAACAAAAAATATGATTAATGGCGATGCAATTGCAAAAATGAAAGATAACGTATGTATCTTAAACTTTGCACGTGGTGGATTGGTTGACGAAACAGCCGTTGTTAAAGCCATTGAAGCAGGAAAAGTGAAAAACTATGTTACAGATTTCCCAAATGGAGATATTTTACATGTAGATGGTGTTATCTGTATTCCGCACTTAGGAGCTTCAACACCAGAATCAGAAGAAAACTGTGCCATTATGGCGGTTGACCAAATTCAAGATTTCCTTGAAAATGGAAACATTTTACATTCGGTGAATTTACCGAATGTACATATGGATCGTAGTGGAGATGCAAGAATTACGATCTTCCACCGCAATGCACCAAATATGATTGCGCAAATCACACAAACCATTTCAGATAAAGGGATCAACATTGAAAACTTAATCAACAAAAGTAAAAACGATTATGCGTATACGATTGTCGATGTAAACAGTACCGATGTTGATGCAGTAGTCAAAGAATTAGCCTCAATTGATGCAATTTTGAAGGTGGTTGCACTGTAAACAAACGAATTATCAGAATTGTAGGTTCTTTAGTTGAAGAAGATTTTGAAATCCCATATAATATATTTTAGTATATGACATATTAAGATATAGGAACCGAAGGCGGATCAGACAGGGAGAATTTAATGAATACTACATATTTGAAATACGTAATTGAAATTGAAAAAAGACGTTCCATTACGCATGCTGCAGAGAAACTGTACATGGCACAACCAAACCTAAGTAAAGTGATTCGAGAATTTGAAGAAACGCTTGGTTTTACGATTTTTGAACGTGGACCAAAGGGTACGGTGCCAACACCAGAAGGCGCACAACTGATTAAATATGCGAAAGAAGTTCTTGCGCAAATCAATAAGATTGAACAAATTAGCCAAAGTGAGTTTAAAGATGTACAACGTTTCAATGTGACAACGCCAAGAGGTAGTTATATTTCTTATGCTGTTGTTCGTTTGATTGAAGAACTTGATTTGGATAAATCCATTCAGGTTAACATTCAAGAAACCAACTCGATGCAGGCGATTTCTAATGTGTCTGATGGTCAGTTTAATTTAGGTGTGATTCGTTACGATATGGCGCACGAAAACTACTTTCGTGATTATTTAAAGGATAAGAAGGTTGTATTTGAACCTATTTGGGAATTTAAGCATTTAGTTACACTGGCAAAAGATTCTCCATTGCATGACAAAGAAATCTTAGAACTTTCTGACTTGGATGATTTTGTTGAAATTTCACACGGAGATAATTTTGTGCCATATCTTAAACAGTTGAACCAAAATGAAGAAGCTTGTAGTAAACAAATCTTTGTTTATGAAAGACAAACACAATTTGCAATTATGTCTCATGTCCCAAAAACGTATATTTGGGGTTCGGCAATACCACAAGAGTTGTTGGATTTATACAATCTTGAACAAAAACCTTGTAAAGGTATTCGTAAAAAATATCGTGATGGTTTTATTTATCGAGAAGGTTACACCTTGTCGAATTTAGATCAGCGTTTTATGGTGAAACTTGAAGAAGTAAAAAATGAAGTTTACCAAAACTTAGAAAAATAATAAGGGGTTAATATGTATAAGATTGTTGAAAAAGAAAGATTGAATCCAACAGTTACGAAAATGGTCATTGAAGCACCAGCGATTGCGAAAAAAGCAAAAGCTGGACAATTTGTCATTTT
>LVZN01000013.1 GCA_001695645.1 Erysipelotrichaceae bacterium MTC7
AATTTCAAGAAGTTATTTCTAATTTCGATACTGTTGTTTACATTTTTAGTTGTATAACTTTGCACGGGATTCATTTTACTTTTAAATTGTGGCCGTTCATTTTGTTTCTTAAAGAATCGAGAAAACGCATCAAAAAGATGTTTCAGAGAAGATTGAAGTGCAATGCTGTCAACTTCTTTAAGCCAAAGTGTCGCTGAATCTCTTTTCATTTGTGGAAGCAATGCAGAACAAGTATGATAAGATAACCCTTTCCCAGTTGTTTCATATTAGTTGTTGCACAAATTCAAAAAGTAATTATAGACAAACCTTGAACAACCAATCGTTTTGGCAATTATGATCTTTTGTTTATGATTCGGATAGATTCTAAATTTGTAGGCTTTATGCCGTAGCACTCACATTCACCTCATTTCTTTTTCTGACTTTGTATATATGCGCGAATTTGCTTTTCTGTGTTGTTGCTACCAGTGGCTACAAAATAACTTGGATTCCAAAGATGACCACCCCACAGTTGTTGTTTAAGTTCTGGATGCTTTTTAAACAAAAGTCTAGCAGATACACCTTTGAATGCTTTAACAATACTAGGGATATAGTGTTGTGGATTACATTCAATAAGTAAATGGATATAATCTTTGTGCGATTCCATTTCTATGATATTTATATGATTATCATCTGCGATTTGTTTTCATAACGCTTTGATATCAATGTTTACATCACCATACAAAATATCATATTGATATTTTACACACCAGACAAGATGATACTGAATAGAGTAGACATAGCCACGTCCATAATGGATTTCTGACATGCTAAATACCTCTTAATAATTGTAACATGTGTATTTGATACTTTCGATTGTTTTAAGTACTTTTTTTTTAATATATATAATTAACATATGTCGATTAATCAATACAGCAAATTATACATGAACGAAGCCGATTCATCTGCACGACTAAAGTCGAAAGTGTTCTCGGCTTATATATAAAAATGAATGAAAACCAAATAACACAAAGGCTACCAACTCGTTGGTAGCCTTAATCTTACGTATTACATAAAGAGATGATAAATTACAATTGCTGCCAAGAGTACAGACATAATTCCCATAATAACAAATCCACCTTTGTAATAACTTGCCCAGTCCTTACCAATGTCACTTTGTTTTTTTACCCATGTTTTATTCATGTCTTTAGTTTCTTTACTTACTGACATACCAAATCCCCTTTCATCACAAACAATTCACGAATTATTTCATATACTTCTAATTTCATTATAGATCAAACACTATAACTGTCAATTATTATCTCTAACAAGGAAAAATTACATTCATAATTGGATGTTTTGGTAATAAGTTGTAATAATGTTTCCATTTAGATAAAAAAAGATGATCTATCTTTTGATACATCATCTTATCATTGCTTATTCATTGTAAGCACAGCTTAAACGACAAATTTATGCAACAAGTTTGGCAAGATCGCCAACAAGTCGAGCAATATCAGCTTTAGTGAGTTTCTTTATACCACAAGCATTGGCGTGTCCACCTCCACCATAAGCGTTTGCAACTTCATTGATGGCAACATTTTTACTACGTAGCGATCCATTATAGTAGCCTTCACCATACGATAGATCTTCCGTAAATAAACAATAGATTTGAAACTCCTTCACATTCGCTAATGCAAAGACTTTTTCTTTTGCCAAGTTATAGACGAGTCCATATTTTTCATAAACACTTGCATCCATAACAGAGAATGCAACTGCATCAAAGACTTCCACATGATTGCGAATTTCATTGATGTAGAAGAAATCATTTTCACTCATTCCCATGCGTTCTTGACTGATCTTGTTGACATTCAATCCGCAAGAAACTAGAAAGGCTGCAGCTTCCAATGTTTTTGCAGTTGTGGATGTCGTTGTAAAGTTAATCGAATCTGCCAATATACCAATATATAAGGCACGTGCACAGTCTACATTAACGATTGCTTTACTTTCAGCAAACATAAAAGCGAGAATTTCGCAGGCTGCTGCTGCCGATGTATCAACGTAGCTTACATCACCATAATGATCCACCTCAATATGGTGATCAATTTTAATAATTTTTTTTGCAGTTTGGTAACGTTGATCGTCAATTCGTTCTGTATTTCCTGTATCTAGAACAATCGCGCATGATTGACCAATTTGTTCATCACTTGCTGTATCGCGTGCAGGAAACATGTCAGCTGCGCTTCCTACATCTTCACCTAAGGCAAACACTTGTTTGTCTGGATAGTTAGCTTGTAAGAAGTATTTCATTCCAAACTGACTTCCCAATGCATCCGCATCTGCACCTGTATGACGATAGATTGTGATAATATCGAAATCTTTAACTTCTTGTAGTATATCTAGCATTATTTTTCTGTTAAAGCGTATGTGTCACGAGCGATAACTACTTCTTCATTTGTTGGGATTAAGTATGCTTTTGTTTTTGAATCAGCAGTTGTCAACAATGCTTCTGTTGCACGAACGTTGTTTGCTTCATCATCACAAATCGTACCTAATGTAGGTTCTAATGCGTTCAAGATTGCTTTACGTGTATCTTTAGAGTTTTCTCCAACTCCTGCAGTAAAGACGATTGCATCACAACCACCCATTTGCATGTAGTATGAACCAACGGTTTCAACAATACGGTTTGTGAAGATTTTTTCTGTGATAATTGCTCTTTCGTCACCTTTTGCAACTGCTGCTTCAATATCACGTGAATCACTAGAGATTCCAGATACTCCTAACATTCCTGATTTTTTGTTAAGGATGTTGTCCATTTCTCCTGCGCTTACACCAAGTTTTTCTTGCATGTATAAAGGAATTGCAGGGTCAACATCTCCACAACGTGTTCCCATCATAACTCCAGCAAGTGGCGTGAATCCCATTGATGTATTTACTGATTTTCCACCATCAACTGCAGTAATTGAACATCCTCCACCTAAGTGTAATGTAATAATTTTTGTGTCAGCAGTTGGTTTATCTAACAATTCGATGCAACGTTGGCTTACAAACAAGTGACTTGTTCCGTGCATTCCGTATTTACGTACTTTGTAATCCGTGTACCATTCGTATGGCAATGCATAAATAAAGTGGTCTGGAGTCATTGTTTGGTGGAATGCTGTATCAAAAACAAACACATGTTTAGCATGGTCTAAGCTTTTTGCAAACGCACGGTATCCAATAAGTGCTCCTGGGTTGTGTAAAGGTGCAAGTTCAGAAAGTTGGTCAACTTTTTCGACAACTTCTTCAGTTACAATCACACTCTTGTCAAAGTATTCCCCACCATGTACTACACGGTGTCCAGCTGCTATGATTTCTTCAAAACTCGCAATAATTTTGTGGTCAATTAGCGCTGCCAACAATAAGTTAACTGCAACCGTGTGATCCTTTACTGGTTGTACAGTACTTACTTTTTCTCCATTCACTTTGATGGTAAAGATCGCATCATCAAATCCGATACGTTCAACAATACCACTTGTTAGTACTTCTTCACTAGGCATTTCATAAAGTTGAAATTTTAAAGAAGAACTCCCCGCATTTACTGCAATAATCTTACTCATAATTCTCAATCTCACTTTCTTTCAGTTTCTTTTGTATTTCTTTTATATTCTCATGCTCGTCAGCCAACTGTTCGTATAAGTTTTGGCGAACCTGGAATTTCTTAATTAAATGAAGCTTCTTTTCATAATCTTCAAGAATCTTCGTTACCCGTTTGATATTATCACTTACTGCACTACGTGAAATGTTACGATTTTCAGCAATTTCACCAAGTGAGTAGTCTTCGCGATAATAATCATTCATAATCGCACGTTGTTTTTCTGTCAATAAATCCTCATAGAAATCCAACAAAGTATTCATATCATCAAATGATTTACGCATTGATATCGCCCATGATTCCATACAGGAATGTATCAATATCAAACGGTCTTAAATCATCAACGCCTTCACCTAAACCGACGTACTTGACTGGTAAACCAAGCATGTTACGAATAGCTAATACAATACCACCCTTTGCGCTTCCATCTAGTTTTGTAAGGATAACACCTGTTACGTTGGTAGCAGCCATAAACTCTTTTGCCTGGCTAATTCCGTTTTGACCTGTTGTTGCATCTATTACTAACCATACAGCAGCGGGCTGTCCAGGAATTTCCTTATCAATCACTTTATGAATCTTCTTAAGTTCATTCATCAAGTTTACTTTGTTTTGTAAACGTCCTGCAGTATCGGCAATCATAATATCGTTATGATGTTCTTTTGCGAATCGTGCACCGTCAACAATCACACTTGCTGGATCAGCTTGTGCTTTTCCTTCGACACAATCCACACCAATACGATCTGCCCAACGTTTCAATTGATCGACAGCTCCAGCACGAAAGGTATCCGCAGCGGTCACCATAACCGATTTTCCATCTGCTTTGAACATATTGGCAAGTTTTGCAGTTGTCGTTGTTTTTCCACTTCCATTGACACCAACCATCAGGATAACTGTTGGTCCATCTTCATTTTTAACGAATGGAACATCCGTAAATGAATTGTATAAAATTTGCATTTCTTCAAATAGAATATCTGTAACTTCTTGCATGGAAGTTGCCTTCTCTTTTTCCGAGCGTTTTTCTACTTGTTTAATCAGTTTCTCAGCTGTATCAATACCTAAATCCGCTTCCAGTAAAACAATCATTAACTCTTCTAGAAAATCAGCATCTACCCCTTTAAAACCTCTTGCTAGATTTTTAAGTTTTTGGGTAAACGATGTCTTTGTTTTACTCAAGCCACTTAGGTAACGATTGGCATCACTGCGATCACTTTGTTCAAGTTCTGGAGCAACTGGTGCTTCTTGCATCAGCGTTTGGCTTTCCACAACTTGTTCAATCTCTGCCTCAGCTTCTATAACTTCAGTTTCTGTAGGTTCTTCGGCTGTAAATTTCTTTTTCAGTTTATCTAAAAATCCCATTACGCAACCACTCCTTCTTGGTTTGCACTATCTTCTTGTACATAACCCATTGCATCTTTCAAACGGACTTTCAAGAATTTACTTACTCCGTCTTTTTGCATCGTCACTCCATATAACTGATCACACTGTGCCATTGTCCCTGGACGGTGTGTCACAATGATAAATTGTGAATCTCCGCGGTAGTTAGAGACATAACGCGCAAAACGTTCAACGTTTGCTTGGTCAAGTGCTGCTTCTACCTCATCAAAGATACATAATGGAATTGTTCTTGCACGAAGAATGGCAAACAATACCGACATCGCAAGTAAGGCTTTTTCACCACCGGATAATGCACGCATGTTATCTACTTTTTTACCTGGAGGTTGCACTTCAATTTCAATTCCACTTTCTAGAACATCGTCTGGATTGGTTAAGTATAATCGTGCTTTACCGCCACCAAACATCGCTCTAAACGTTTCGTGTAATTCATCATTGATCTTATGGAACATTTCCATGAACTGTTTACTCATGACTTCATCCATTTCATCAATTGCTTCTAAAATTTTGTTTTTTGCAAGTTCGAGTTCTTCTTTTTGCGAGACTAACAATTCGTAACGTTCACGCACTTCCTCGTATTCTGCAGGTGCATCTAGGTTCACATTTCCTAGTTTTGCAATGTCTTGACGCAGGTGTAATACATCTTCTCTTGCTTTGTTCAAGTCATCCTGGTCTTGTTTAATGGTAACTGCATGTTCGTAAGTCATTTCATAAATGCTTGATAAACGTTGCAATACATTTTCCAAGTGCGTTTCTGTTTTTACCATGTCCACTTCAGCTTCGTGATTGATTTTTTCAAGTACGGCTAAGTCTCTGCGAATATCGCGAATACGAGCTTCGCGTTTTTCAACATTTTTACCAAGGGTATAACGACGTTCACGCTTATTGTTTAAGCTTGCTTCAATCTCATCTTTTTTTGAATGCGCTTTAGACATTTGCACAACAATATCATTGTCATTATTTGTATCTACATCCATATCATCGAATTCGATATCAAGTTCTTTAAACTCATCTAACAACTTTTCGTATTTGCTTTTCTTTGCATCTAAGACTGGTTGCAATCGTGCAATCGCCATTTGCAATTCCACTTTCTTATCTTTCAGTGATTCCAAGTGATGACGCAATTCGTTTAACTTCACATTTACATCTGCACTGCGATCACTTTGTTGTTGCAGTTGTGCTTCCACATTGGTCAGTTCTTTTTTAATCGTTAGTGGTGAGTAATCATTTTTAACCTTACCACCAGTCATGGAACCACCTTTATGTACAACCTCACCATCCATTGTCACAATTTTATAGCGGAATTTTAGCATTCGTGCAAGTTCGTTGGCTTGCACAAGTTTTTCAGTGACTAATACATTCCCTAACAATGAAGATGCTAAGATTTCAAACTTTGGATCGTATTCCACAAGTTTGCTTGCAACACCCAAATATCCAGTTGCATTGTCTGCCACAATTAAATCATCTTGATTTACATAACGTGGTTTTAAAACACTCGCTGGTAAGAAAGTTGCACGTCCACTACGGTTTTTCTTTAGGAATGAAATCGCATTTCTTGCACTGTCTTCGTCTTCACTCACGATATGGAATAAAGCTCCTCCTAGCGCACTAGACACTGCTTCCTCGTATCCTTCTTGTGGTTGTAACAATTGTGAAACAACCCCATGAATACCATAGAAACTATCTTTTTGATCAATGATCGTCTTAACTCCCTGTTGATGATCAAAAGGAGATTTCAATAAGTTTGTTAAGACATCTTTACGATTGGATAAACGGTTCATCATTTGTGTGGTATGACTATTTTCTTCTGCAAGCTTACTGAAGTTTGCTTCGACTTGATCATAGTTTTTATTTGCTAGTTCCACATCCGTTTGTAAAGAAGAAATTCGTTTGTCACGATCTTCATATTCGTATTTCGCTTCTTCAAGCATACTCTTTAATTCTTTAGCTCGTGCTTTTGCATCTTGAGAATCAAGTGCATATTTACGTTTTTCTTCAAGTTCTGTCTTTCTTGAATCAAGTGCAGAAATCTCATTTACCACTTCAACGAACTCACTTTGTAGTTTATGTGTTTCGCGGTCCAAACTCGATATTTCTTCACGATCACTTTGATTCTTTTGATCTTCTACTTGAATGGTTGTCTCTGCGATTGCTTTTTGACTTTCATTATCAAATGATTTGTTTTTTAAGTCTTCGATCTTTTTGGTATACTGTTGTACTTCATCTACGATAACACTTACTTCTATCGTTTCGAGTTCTTTTTTCATTTCCAAATAACGTTCTGCTTTTTTTGCTTGTCGTTTTAATGGATTGACTCGTGTTTCAAGTTCAGCAACAATATCTTCAACTCGCAACAAGTTTTCTTGTGTACGGTTTAATTTATTTAAACTTTCATGTTTCCGTTTTTTATATTTAGCAACTCCAGCTGCCTCTTCAAATAACGGACGACGGTCTTCTGGTTTAACATCAACGATTTCGTGAATGTTTCCTTGTGAAATGACCGAAAGTGAATCCCGTCCAAGTCCACTATCCATAACCATGTTCGTTACGTCTTTTAAACGACATGGGGAATTGTTAATCAAATACTCTGCTTCTCCACTATTTCTAAACAAGCGTCTAGTTATTGAGACTTCATCAAATTCTATATCAAAATGTTTTTTACTGTTATCAAATACCAAGGTTACTTCTGCCATGTTGACAGCTTTACGACCTTCAGAACCACTAAAAATGACATCGCTCATGCTTTGCCCTCTAAGTGATTTGGCACTTTGTTCCCCTAGTACCCAACGGATTGCGTCATTAACATTACTCTTACCACAACCGTTCGGTCCTACGATTCCGGTTACTTCATCTTCAAAATCAATGATTGTCTTATCGGCAAATGACTTAAAGCCTTGTAACTCAATTCTTTTAAGAAACATAGAAACCCTCCTACTTCACTGTTTATTATTATAGCATATACACCTAACTATCCGGAGATAAAAAATGGCTTTTTTTATTGATTTTTATTGGATATTTTACGATTCTTACGCAATGATTATTTGTGAATTTCTTCACTAGAATAATCACTTATCATTTCCGTAAAATCTTGCCGTGAAATCATTTTACTTTGAATATCAAAGAATAATTGTTGACCTTTACGATAAAAGCAATTAAAATAAATACCAATACCAAGGAGGATGTGTCGTATGGCAAAAAACGGATTGAAAGATATGTTAAAACTGAGCTTTGGTGAAGAGGTTTTTAATGCAGTTTCGCACGGAGTAATGATACTTGTTATGCTTTGTTTGATTCCTTTTGGTGCTGTGTATTCATACACAGTTGGTGGAACTTTACGAGCTGTTGGTGTTAGCATCTTTACCATTTGTATATTTTTGATGTTCTTATCATCAACGCTATATCATACAATGGCTTTTGACAGCCCTCACAAGGTCGTCTTTCGTATTCTTGATCATATCTGTATTTATTTGGCAATTGCTGGAAGTTATACCCCGGTTGCATTATGTGTCATTCAAGGCTGGGAAGGTACTGTAATCTTGATCATCCAATGGCTTATGGTTTTCATTGGTATTTTGTATAAAACACTTTCCCCTAAAAGTTTACCAAAATTATCCCTAACTATTTATCTTGTCATGGGTTGGAGTGTCATTCTTTTTTTACCAGTGTTATTACGTTCAGCAAACTTCACATTTTTGATGTGGATCGTAGCTGGTGGCTTGCTATATTCGGTGGGTGCATACTTCTATTCGCGAAAATGGGCGTATGCTCATGCAATATGGCATATCTTTATTGCCCTAGCTTCTATATGTCATCTCATTGGAATCATCTTCTATATGTAATAAAAGCCACAGGTCGTTATGACTTGTGGCTTTGCTTATCCTATAAATTTTTCAAGAAGACTTTGTATGCTTTGTAAGCTTCATACACATCAACTTTAGAAACGATTTCCCATGGTGCGTGCATGTTTAATACGGCAACTCCACAGTCAATAACTTCCATATTGTAATTTCCAAGAATGTAGGCGATTGTTCCTCCCCCACCTTGGTCAACTTTTCCAAGTTCAGCGGTTTGGAAATTGATGTCATTTGCATCCATTGCTTCACGCAACTCAGCAACATATTCAGCGCTTGCATCGTTACAGCCGCTTTTTCCACGTGCTCCTGTATACTTATTGAAAACTACACCTTTACCTAAGTATGCAGCATTCTTTGGTTCGTTAACTGAAGCGTATAGTGGATCAAAACCGGCACTTACATCACTTGATAACATTTTTGATTTGGTGAATGCACGACGTGTTCCAAGGTTTGTATCCAAGCCTTGAAGAGCACACATTTCAGCAACAATGTTTTCAAAGAATTTAGATTGTGCACCAGTTGCACCAATACTTCCAACTTCTTCTTTATCAACAAGTGTACAGCATGCTGTATACTCATTTACTTCACTATCTAAAATCGCTTTCAAAGATGTATAGGCACAAACACGGTCATCGTGTCCATATCCCATGACCATCGAACGGTCTAGTCCATAGTCTCTTGCTTTTCCAGCAGGAACGACTTCAAGTTCAGCAGATAGGAAATCCTCTTCTTCCATTCCGTATTTTTCATTCAGTAAAGCAAGAATGTTTTTCTTTACTGCATCTTTTTCTTCGCCTTTTACTGGAATACTTCCAACAGTTACATCAAGATTTTCACCTTCAATTACGACACTTGCTTGTTTTTGAAGTTGCTCACCAGCTAAGTGAATGAGTAAATCACCAATTCCAACAACTGGATCTTGATCATCATCTCCAATGGTAACATCAATACGTGTTCCATCTTTTTTAATTACAACACCATAAATGGCAAGCGGTAAAGTAACCCATTGGTACTTTTTTACACCCCCATAGTAGTGTGTGTCTAATAAGGCAAAATCATTTGCTTCATATAATGGATTTTGTTTTAAATCCAAGCGTGGTGAATCAATATGTGCACCTAAGATACGCATACCTTCATCAAGTGGTTTTTTCCCCATAACAAATAGATAAATGTTTTTATCCTTGTTTGTTGCAAAAACTTTATCACCTGTTTTTAATGGTGTTTTATTTTTGATAAGTTCTTCAAGGTCTTTGAACCCTGCTGCTTTTGCCATTGCTGTAGCATCTTCTACACAACGACGTTCTGTTTTGTTGTTTGAAATAAATGTTCTATAGGCATCATTGAAATCAAAGATCTCTTTGAAATTCCCATCGTATTTCTCCCATGCATTTTTTCCGTACATAAATATCTCCTATATCTTTCTTGTATATTCTTTAAGCCATGCTTGTTCTTCTGCAGTTAAATACTTGTGCAGTTTTGCATAAACTTGTTCATGGTATTCATTTAACCAGTTTTTTGTTGCTTCATCAAGTGTTTCAACAGCAATTGCATCCAAATCAATTGGAGCGAATGTAATTGTTTCAAATGCCATAAATTGACCATATTCATTCAATACATCTTTCTTTACGACAAGTTCATTCTCGATTCGAATACCGTGACTTCCTTCTTCGTAAACACCTGGCTCATCCGTAACAATCATACCTTCCATTAATGGTGTATCTTCTTTGCGATTCATCGCTTTACGCCAACGAATGCCTTGCGGTCCTTCATGTACACCAAGCAAGAATCCAACTCCGTGACCAGTTCCTGAACGATAATCAATATTCTCATTCCACAAGTGCTGACGTGCAAGAATATCTAAGTTAATTCCTGTACATCCACTCAAGAATTTTTGACGAGCAAGTTGTGACATTCCTTTTAACGTCTGTGTAAAGTGGTGTTTCCAAACTGGATTCACTTCACCTAAGGCAAAAGTTCTTGTAATGTCAGTTGTTCCATTCATATATTGCCCACCAGAATCTACCAATAAAAACCCTTCTGGTTTTAGTTTCGCACATGTTTCCTTTTGTGCATGGTAATGCATCATAGCCGCATTTGCATTATACGCAGAGATGGTATCAAAACTAACTTCAATAAATTGTTCTTGTTCTTCTCTAAACGTCAACAATTTTTCTGCTACAGACACTTCATCCATTTCTATTTTTCCGATGTTTTGTTTTAACCAATACATGAATTTTGTCATTGCCACACCATCTTTGATATGAGCAATGCGAAGGTTTTCAATTTCTGTTTCATTTTTTAGCGATTTCATCATAATCGATGGGTTTGCTAATTCAACCGTTGTTGTTGCCTTTTTAATTTCTGTATAAAGCGCATAGTTCATGATTTCTGGATCCATCATGGTTGTTTGTTTTAGGTAAGTGACATCATGATAAATCGCATCGTAAGGATGCACTGTAATATTATTCTTGATGAAGTACGCTTTCACTTCTTCGCTTAGTTTACTTTCATCAACATAATATCGACACTCAGCCTGTTCAATGATCAAGTAACTAAGAATGACTGGCGTAGCTGGAATATCCCCACCACGGATATTTAAAATCCAAGCAATGTCATCTAATGAATTAATCACATGAACCATCGCTTCATGTTTTTTCATCACTTCTCGGATTCGACCTAGTTTGCTTTCTGTACTTTCACCACTATAGCTTTCATTTAAAATAAAAGCATTTGATGTTGGTCGTGCTGGACGATCCGTCCAAATTTCACCAACAAGGTCATATGCACTAACAAGGCTACCACCTTTATTTTTGGCTATTCGTTCCATCATTAAACCTTCAAAAGCAGCAGCAGTCTTTCCATCAAACCCAATCACACCTTCTTTAGGAAGATTCATTTGTAAAAATTGTAGTGGTGTTTCTACACCATCACTACCCAAACGTTTAAAGGTAATTTCACTTCCTTTAATTTCATTTTCAGCTTGGACGTAATAGCGACCATCTGCCCATAAATAACTACTTTCTTTTCCGACAATCATTGTTCCCATTGAACCACTAAAACCACTCATGTAGTAGCGTTCTTGAAAGTGTGCTCCTACATATTCACTGTTATGGTAATCGTTGGTTGGAATGTAATAATAGTCGATGTTGTATTGTTTCATTTTTTCACGCAATGCGTGGATTCTTTCATTTATCATTAAATTCACCGCCTCTAACTATCTTATTGTACATCTATTTGCATAAGTTTTGTACCCTTATGACTCATTTCCATGAAAAAAGGAATGTGTAACCACACCCCCTAGAACATTCGTAATATATCGTTGTAAGTTGCAAACAACATCAATCCGATCAATACCGCAAACCCACCTAAAATTAAGGAGTTCATGACCTTTTCATTTAGTTTACGTCCAAATAGACGTTCGGCTAACACAATGATAACACGTCCTCCATCCAGTGCAGGAATTGGTAAAGCATTCATAATTCCAATATTCACTGAGAATAAAGCTAATAAACGCAAGAATACTAAAATACCTGATTGTGCAGCTTGGGCACTGATTTTGAAGATTCCAACTGGACCACTCAATTGACTTAAGTTTTTCCCGTGAAGTAAGTTGGCAAGTCCATCAAAGACTGCTGTACTAGCTTCACCAAGATCTTTTGTCCCATAGCCAATGGCATCAACTGCTGAAATTTTAACAACCTTTCCAGGTGCAAAAGCAACCCCTATACGTTTGGATTCACTTTCTTTATCTAGCACTGGTGTTGCTTCTAGTTCAAGAATTTTCCCATCACGATCAATGGTAAAAGTTAAAGTTCCTTCAAATGTATTCACGACACTTACCATTTCGCTTGCCGTTTTTACATCGTAAACATTGTTTTCCGTATCCGCGATTTTTGTGACCTTATCGCCAACTTTAAAACCAGCTTCACTTGCAATACTGTCACTAACAACTTCATTAATAATTGCCGGTTGTGCTTCCACACGTTGACCAACCGCCATGTTGATCCCCACAAAAACAACCCACGCTAGAATTACATTCATGATAATTCCTGCAAGCATGACAATGACTTGTTGATATGTCTTTATTCCATTAATGGTACGTTCGAACGGTACATTTTCATCAGCTTTTGTATCGTCTGCTTCACCCGCCATGGAAACAAATCCACCAATTGGTAAAGCACGAATGGAATACTGTGTTTCTCCTACTTGTTTTTTGAACAGAACAGGTCCCATTCCAATTGAAAATTCACCACAGTATACACCGAATGCTTTTGCCGTAAGAAAGTGACCAAGTTCATGGATAAACACAATGACACTTAGTAAAATTACAAAACTTAAAATGGCAATAATCGTATCCATTTATTTCCCTCCATATTCATATACAAAAGCACGTGTTTTTTCATCCGTTACTCGTAAATCTTCGTAACTTGGATTTGCAATAAATTCCATCGTTTCGTATGCTTTTGCAATACACTCTTCAATTTGTAAGAATGTAATCTTTTCATTTAAAAATAATTCAACCGCAACTTCATCTGCCGCATTTAAAATCGCACCGCTATTTCCACCACGTTTACCCGCTTCATAAGCAAGGGCTAAAAGTGGAAAGCGTTCAAAATCCATCGCATCAAAGTGTAACATTCCTACCTTGATTAAATCAAGAGGTTCACTTTGCATAAGTGGTAGTCGATCAGGATAACTCAATGCATATTGGATAGGAATGCGCATATCTGCGGTTCCTAGTTGCGCTATAACAGAACGATCCACGTATTCAACAAGGGAATGTACAATACTTTCCTTGTTGATAATGGTATCAATATTCGCAAAGTCAATATCAAACAAGTAATGCGCTTCAATCACTTCAAATCCTTTATTCATCATCGTCGCGCTATCAATCGTGATGCGTTTTCCCATCGACCAATTGGGGTGACTTAAAGCATCTTTTACACTTACATCAACAAGTTGTTCTCGTGTTTTATCACGAAAACTTCCACCACTGGCACTAACGATAAGACGTTTCACTTCACTGGTTTTATTTCCTTGTAAGCATTGAAAGATCGCAGAGTGTTCACTATCAATTGGCAACATCGTTCCCTTGAATTTTTTTAGTGCAGCTTTGACTAAGGGTCCTCCAGTCACCAAACTTTCTTTATTAGCTAAAGCTAAGACCATCCCTTTTTCGATGGTTAAAAGACTTGGTTTTAATCCAGCAAATCCAACAAGTGCATTAATTACCATATCTGCTTTTACATCCAACAATCCAAGCAATCCATCATCACCGTGACCAAAATGCAAATTTGGATACATCGCTTGTAAAGCAAGTGCATCACTTTCCTTACGTACACTGTAGTATTTACAGGTTGGATAGATGCGAATGATTTTTTTAAGTTCTTCTATATTGTAACCAGCTGCCATGGCAACGATTTCATACATATTCGGGTGTCCAAGTACTACATCGATACTTTGTGTTCCAATCGAACCTGTTGCGCCAAGTAATATTATTTTTTTCATATAATAATAACCATCACTGCCGCAAACGCGACAAGGGTAAAAATAAGTGAATCAATACGATCTAAGAATCCTCCATGACCTGGGAAAATGTTAGAAAAATCTTTGATATGGTAGTCTCGTTTAATATTCGAGAAAGATAAATCACCGATTTGACTGACAATTGGTAACCATAAAGATCCAACGATAAGCAAGATAAGTGGCATATCTTTCACAACAAAGATGGCAAACAAGGCAGATAGTACCGCCCCAGTTGCCCAACCACCAACTGCACCTTCTACTGTTTTCTTAGGTGAGATTTCTGGTAAAAGTTTTGTTTTACCAAAAATACTGCCAACAAAGTAAGCACCTGTATCACAACCGTAAGTAGCAAGTAGAATGTACCAAATGTACAAGTGATTGTACGAGTAGATGTAAAAGAACACCTTACCTAAAATAAACGTAATAGTTGATATCGCAATCAGAAAGAATACATCTTCCGTCAACACACGCTTTCTAAATAGTGGTGTTGCAAGTTGAACAAAAATAAGCACTGCAAATGCAAAGAAGCTATATTTTTCCGGTATGATAACCAAACATCCATTCAGTAGAAACAATAAAGCCAACAATGCTGTACTTAGTGATTTGCGATTTGGTAATAAAGAGACAAGTTCAAAACTGGCAACCAAGACGATTAAACCAACTAGAACTTTCAATAAAATTCCTCCATATAATAAAGGTGGAATGACACAAGCAATGATTACTAGTGCAGTTATGATTCGTTTTACCATAATTAGACACCTCCAAAACGGCGTTCGCGATGATTGAATTCCTCAATGATTTCACGAAAGCGTGTTTCATCTAGTTCTGGCCATGCATAGTCAACAAAAACAAATTCCGCATATGCAAGTTGCCACAACAAGAAGTTTGATAAACGTTTTTCCCCACTGGTGCGAACCAATAGATCAATTTCTGGCAAACCATTGGTCATCATATAAGAACCAAACGTTGCTTCATCAATTTCTAAAGACTGTTTTCCGGCTAACACATCTTTTGCATATTGCTGTGCAGCCAGTGTAATTTCACGTCTTGAACCGTAATTGATGGCAATCACTAACTTCAAACCTGTATTATCAATTGTTTGACGTTCCGCTTCTAAAATGACTTTCACTGTATCACTAGGAAAGCGCTCAAGTTCACCAATATGCATGACTTTTATATTATTTTCTTTCAATTCTTTAATGTATTTATTAAAGAACATTTTTGGTAATTTGCATAAATATTCAACTTCTTTGGGTGGACGTTTCCAGTTTTCTGTACTAAAAGCATACAACGTTAAGGCTTCGATTCCCAAACGGTTTGCTTCTAAGGCGATGGTGCGAATGGTCTCTGCACCTGCTTTATGTCCTTTTGTTCGTTCAAATCCTTTTGCTTTTGCCCAGCGACCATTTCCGTCCATGATCATTGCTACGTGTTTTACCATAGTTAGCCTCCATAAAGTAAAACCCACTTACGTGGGTTAATTAAATTGACATGATTTCTTCGACTTTTGTTTTAACTGTTTCGTCAATTTTCTTCACGTATTCATCCGTAAGTTTTTGAATACGATCTTGTGCATCTTTTTTCATATCTTCTGTAAGTTCAGAAGCTTTTTTTGCAGCATCGTTAGCATCACGACGAATGTTACGGATTACAATTTTGCTTTCTTCACCAACCTTCGCTGCATCTTTTCCTAAAGATTTACGTGTATCTTCTGTTAATGGTGGAATGTTAATACGTAAGACATCTCCATCATTTTGCACAGGATATCCTAAATCACATGCGTTGATTGCTTGAAGCATATCTTTAACTAGACTTTTGTCATAAGGTTTAATTAACAATTGACGTCCTTCAACTACTTGAATACTCGCCATTTGGTTAACTGGTGTTGGTGAACCATAGTAATCTACTTCTACACGATCCAACATCGCTGGATTTGCTCTACCAGTACGAATATCTACTAAATTGTTGTGAAGTGCATCCATTGCACGTTCCATTTTTTCTTTTGCGTTATCTAAAATTGTTTGCATCTTATTTTTCTCCTTTACTAATTACAGTTCCAATTGTATTTCCTTTAATTGCTTTTAAGATATTGCCACGTTCATTCATATTGAAGACAATCAAGTCAATATCGTTATCCATACACATACTTGTTGCAGTTGTATCCATGACTTGCAACCCTTGATTTAATAGATCCATGTACGTTAAACGTTCGTATTTTTGCGCATCAGGATTTTTCTTTGGATCGCTATCATATACCCCATCAACACCATTTTTGGCCATTAAGATCACATCTGCTTTAATTTCACTTGCGCGTAATGCTGCAGTGGTATCCGTTGAGAAGTATGGTGAACCAGTTCCTGCTCCAAAGATTACAATTCTGCCTTTTTCTAGGTGACGAATGGCTCTTCTTACAATGAATGGTTCCGCAATTTTTTGCATTTCAATTGCTGTTTGCACACGTGTTGGTACACCAATTTGTTCCAATGCATTTTGGACCGCTAGTGCATTTATAACAGTACCAAGCATTCCCATGTAATCCCCTTGAACACGATCAATTCCCAATTGTTCAACAAGTTTTCCACGGATGAAGTTTCCTCCGCCGACAACAATTGCTAAATCAACACCTTGTTCGTGAACTTCCTTTAATTCTTCGGCAAGTTGTTCAAGGATTTTTGGGTCAAAAGCATTTCCGTTCCCAGATAAAGCTTCCCCGCTTAGTTTTAATAGAACTCGATTATACATCTATAATACCTTCCTTTATATACAGTCTGTATAGACTCTAGTTTATTATACATGATTTGTGAAACCACTTCCACCGTAAATATAAAGAAGACAACAAAATCTATGTGAACTTTTAGCAATAGTTTTTGACATATGTCAATAATAGGCATATACTTTTTCTTGTACAAATTACAACTAAGGAGAACTATCGATGCCAAGACCAAAAAAGACAAGAAATATCTGTGAACGTCCACGTTGTACAAGTTTTCGTCCTGACCTTCATCACGAGAAAGAAACACTCTTACCACTTGATGAATACGAAGTGATTCGTTTAATCGACTATGAAGGCTTAAACCAAGAACAATGCGCGGCGCAAATGGGAATTTCAAGAACTTTAGTACAAGCGATGTATGCACGTGCACGTAAGCAAATTGCCATATGTTTGGTTGAGTCAACCGCCTTACGAATAAGTGATCATCGTGAAGTTTGCCCAAAAGTGCATAAAAAACGTCCTTGTTGTAAAAAAGGAGGAACTCAACATGAGTAATTGTAATAACGACTGTGGTTCATGTAGCGAAAACTGTAACGATAGAACCACACCGCAAAGTTTTTTAGAAGAACCAAATAAGAACGCTAACATCAAGAAAGTCATCGGAATCGTAAGTGGTAAAGGTGGCGTTGGAAAATCACTTGTCACTTCTCTACTTGCCTCAAGCATGCAAAGAAAAGGTTATCCAAGTGCGATTCTTGATGGAGATATCACAGGACCTTCCATTCCAAAAGCGTTTGGAATTAAAGATAAAGCCTATGGAAATGACAACGGTATGTTCCCTGCGACTTCTAGTACAGGTGTAAAACTCTTTTCAACCAACATGTTGCTTCAAAACGAAAGTGATCCAGTCGTTTGGCGTGGACCAGTTATTGCTGGAATGATCAAGCAATTCTGGCAAGAAGTACAATGGGGTGATGTAGATTACATGTTTGTTGATATGCCTCCAGGAACTGGAGATGTACCATTGACTGTCTTCCAATCTCTTCCTGTTGATGGAATTATCATTGTGACAAGTCCACAAGAACTGGTATCAATGATTGTTGAAAAAGCAGTCAACATGGCAAACATGATGCAAATCCCAGTTTTGGGTATAGTTGAAAATATGAGTTACTTCATTTGTGATTCTTGTAATAAAGAACACCATATTTTCGGTGATAGTCACCTTGAAGAAATTGCTGAAAAATTTGGCATTGAAACCATTGCACGTTTACCGATGGACCCTAGCTTTGCAAAACTTGTTGACCAAGGAAGAATTGAAGATTTAAACGTGACCCAAATTCAACCAATCACAACCATGTTGGAAACCGTTGAAAGCCTTCATAACAATAAAGAAGAAGCAACAGATCAACCAGCAACAAATATAACTGCAATTGTAGCAATACCATACGATAAAGGACAAGTGTTCCAACATTTTGGTAAAACCAAAGAGTTCAAGATTTACACTGTCAAAAATAGTCAAATCACGAATCAAAGAATCATTTCTGCTGGTACAGCGGGACACCACGAACTTGTAAATGTATTACAAGCGCAAAATGTCGACACTTTACTTTGTGGTGGTATGGGTAATGGTGCCAAGGATGCAAACGAAGCTGCAGGTATTACTGTATACACAGGATTTACAGGCAGTTGCGAACAAGCAATCGCCAAATACATAAGTGGAACTGCGACATTATCAAGTGATGCAACATGCGATCACCATGATCACGAACATCATCACGACCATGAGCACCAATGTAGTGGAAACTGCGCAAATCACTAAAACCAAAAACAAAGAGAACTCAGCATTTGAGTTCTCTTTTTGTGTCTACATCCAAACGAATTTAGATTTGACTATTTTTTGTTTTTTCTAAATTTGTAAGTTCCTAATACAACACCTGCTGCTAGCAACAATAATGCTGCATATGCCATAACGTTTGTTGTATCACCTGTAGCGATTGAAGGTAATCCTAAAACAGTTTCTTCTTTCTTAGGTTCTTCTTTTGGTTTGTCTATTGAAGGTGATTGTGTACGAACATAAATTTCAATTACATTCTTTTCGCCATCAACGTCTAGTTTTGCTATTTCACCGTAAGGTGTAACAAAACTTTGATTGTTTTCTAGTTTAACTGTATCTAAGAAATCTTTATAGTGTACGTGCCCAAATGCATCTGTAACGTAAAGTCCACTATATGCGTTTTCTGCAATAACCTCTTTATTTGCTTCGTGCATTACACGAACAGTTGCATTTGTTTTTATACGAGCTACTTCAATAACAATTACGTTATCAGCATCTTCAACGCTTAATGTAATCGTTGGACGTGTTCCCAGTACTTCGTACCCTTCTGGAAGAACTCCGTCAACAAATTGGTTGTAGTCCGATGGAGTAAATTCGTCATTCACGAAAAGATCAAAGAAATCTTTTGTTCCCAATTCTTTTTGTCCACCATCAGTAACATCAACAACCTTTACAGTAGCTGCAGTTGTCATTCGCTTGATATTAATTATGATATCATTACCTGTTTCATTAAGTGTTATTGAATCACGAGGGTCAATTTCTTTATAACCATATGGAACTGCACTATCTACAAAATCATTGTATTGATCTGGTCCAAATTCATCAGTTGCTTTTAAGTTTTCATAGATTCGCGATGCCACAAATACTGGAGAATCAGTCGTAACATCATAAACAGTCACTGTCGCAAATGTACTCTTTTTAGCAATATAAACAATAATTGTGTTCGCTTCCTCATTTTCAGACAAAGTAATAGATGAAGATGGATTTACCCCAACAACTTCATACCCTAATGGTGTGTTTGCAGTAACAAAACTACCATAATCACTTTCACCAAACGTATCTGTAGCTTTTAATTCTGTAAATGCTTTGACTGCTGATCCGTCCGGAATATCAGTTGGATTTTGTTGGTCCTCAGTTTTTACCACAATTACTTTTGCAGTCGTATCCATTTTGGTGATAGAGAATCTAAACACATTCTTACTCGAGTCAGCTTGTAGTTCCCTTTCACCATCCCATCCATTAATCTTGTATCCAGGATATGCTTTAAGTAAATCTTCAATAACTGTTGAAGCATCAGTCAATGGATAGAATTCTACAGCTGCTTGTAACTCTGTAATTTTTGCAGAGTCTAAAATTTTTCCATTATCAATATCGTCTAAGTGCATTTGAATTGTTACTGATGTTTTTGCCTTTGTCATGTATAGTTTAATGTGGTTATTTTCTGCACCACCTGGCACTAGGGTTGCATCTGTAACACCCGTAGTTACCAATACGTAATTTGGTTCTCTAGCTGCAATAGCATTTGCCTCAGCCAAGATTGTATTTGCAGCAATCACATCATTTACATGACCACTAATTTCAGTTGTTGTACCTACAACATCTCCACTATCTATACTATCTCTATAAACAGTAATTTTATACTTTGTTGGAGCATTTGCTACAACGTGAATGACATTCGTATCAGCATTTTTTGTAAGGTTTATTGAAGTAAGCGTAGAGTTATCAATAACATGATTTGCATAGATGCCAGTTAGGAATGCTTCTAGTTCATTCACATAACTGTTCGCATCAAGTGCAGTTCCAACTTTAGCTTCTCCAGGTATGGTACCGATAGTCGCTCCATTTATTGCATTTTCGTGTAATACGATTTTATATCCAACTTTTTTTACATAATGAATACTTGGAGAATTGTTGAAACTAGTTGTAGATTCAGATTTACCATTCAACGTGTAAGTAATACTAGCGTTTTTGTTTGAAACATATGTATCTTTCTCAAAAGTTGCTTTACTTTCATTAAATCTTACATTGAATGAGAATTCTTTAGTTGAACTATTTGCATCTCCAACTGTAATGTTGGCAGTTTTATTTCTTACATCAAGAGCGACACCAGCTGTCCCACTGTCAGAAACAATATCAAACTCATCAGTTACAACATCTTTAATTGACACATTCGTTGCCGTTGGAATCGTTGATAACATTTTATCAATAATTGCTGTTATATCTTCAGAAATATCTTGAGGATTTGAGGTATATGCATAATCTGGCTTTGATGCCAAAGACTTAATTAGTGTTTCTGCCGCGGATCCCGATTCTAAGCCATAACCTAAAGTAAATACTGTAGATAAAGATTTTAACTTATCACCAGCATCTTTTGTAGGTTTAATGTGATCACCAGAATATCGAATAGCATATTTTTTTCCATCAATTACACAATCATGAGAAATCCATGGATCCCCTAAATGACGATTTGGCTCACCATCTCCTAAGATAAATGCGTAGTTATCCGCGTTTGTTTTACCTTTAAACCATTCATTAGCTTTAAGTACAGCGTAGTGCATATTTGTATTACCATCTGCATCACCAAATTGCGAATCTTCATCTTTTCCAAAACTATATGCTTTGCTTGTAACATCTCCAGCAAATGTGATTAATTGAATAGTTACAGTTCTCGCCGGCTTAATATCTTTTAAAGCATTGGCTAATTTTTTCACCGCATTTTTCGCATTTTTAAACTTGTTACCATCCATTGATCCTGAGCGGTCCACTATCAAAGCTACATTCAATGGTTTTGGTTTTTGTTGAATATCACCACCTTTTACTTTAAAGGTAATTTTATATTCACCATTGTCTAGTTTTTCAAGTGATTTTTCCCACTCAATCCCATCAATTGTCGTCTCATTTGTATCAGTTGACGAAATTTTACTTGTGGCAACATCACCATCAGTTAGAGCAGTTGGTTTAAAATCTTTTGCCATTACTGTCATGTTTGAAACAGTAGTAAAAACTACAGCAAAAGCAATAAAAACAATGCTTAACGTACGTAAGGTTTTTCTTAACTTTTTATTCATACTTTCCTCCTTAGTTCTTTAAACATATTTTAATGTATTTTATAAGTATTGTAAAGGTTTTTTTATAAGAGAAAGAGTCCATTTAAAAACCAAATTATAACTAGTTTTACAAGTTTGGATAAGAAAAAAAGGCCAAAAGGCCTTTAAAAATTATTTATTGATTTGACTCATTACTTCTTCAGCGAAGTTTTCTTCTCTTTTTTCGATTCCTTCACCTACAGCGTAACGTACGAATGTTACAACTTCAGCTCCGTTTTCTTTCAAGAATTGAGCAACTTTTAAGTTAGGATCTTTGAAGTAGATTTGGTCAATTAAACTTACGTCTTGTAATGATTTAGATAAACGACCTTCAACGATTCCTTTAAGAACGTTTTCTGGTTTTGATTTTAAACTTTCATCATTGTTTAAGATTTCCGTTTGAATTTGTCTTTCTTTATCAATAAATTCTTGTGGCATGTGGTCACGAGAAATGTATTGAGGAGACATTGATGCAACTTGCATTGCGATGTCTTTAGCAACTTCAGCATTTCCGCCTTTTAATACAGTTAAAGCAGAAATTTTTCCACCCATGTGCATGTAAGCTCCAAATACGTCATCGCTAGCTTTTTCAATCACTTCAAAGCGACGTAGTGAAATTCTTTCACCGATTGTAGCTGTTGCATTTGCAATTAAAGTTTCTAATGAATCACCTTCTGTAACTAGTGCTAATGCACTGTCCATGTCACTTGGTTTGTTTGATAATAAAATTCCTTGAATTTTATCTAATAATTCAGTGAATTGTTCGTTTTTCGCAACGAAGTCTGTTTCTGAGTTAACTTCGAAGATTACAGCGATGTCTCCATCAGTTGCAACACGAGTTAATCCTTCAGCAGCAATTCTTCCTGATTTTTTAGCAGCTTTCGCGATACCTTTTTCACGTAGCCATTCAGCTGCTTTTTCCATATCTCCGTCAGTTTCTTGAAGGGCTTTTTTACAGTCCATCATCCCTGCGCCTGTTCTTTCTCTTAGTTCTTTTACCATTGCAGCAGTAATTGTCATAGTAAGTCTCCTTTCTTTACGTTATGTAATTATGCTTCTTTTTTATCTTCTGTTTTAGCTTCTGCAGTTGTTGCTGTTTCAGCTGGTTTGTTGTTGTAAGCTGGTCTGTTTCCACCTTGTGCTCCACGGTTGTCATCACGACGTCCTTGGTAAGGTTTTCTTGGACCACGGTTGTCACGTCCATCACGTTTGTTAGCGAAACGAGCACGACGTTCTTCGTATTTAGCACGACGACGACGTTCGTTTTCAGCGATTTGTTCTTCAACGTTAATGATTACATCTTTCATAGTTACATCTGGTTCAGTATCGTTTGCACATGAGTGAGCAACTGATAACAATCCACCTTTAGCTTCTACAATTGCATCAGCCATTAATGTAACGATTAATTTAATTGCACGCATTGCATCATCATTTGATGCGATTGGGTAATCAACTTCCTCTGGGTCACAGTTTGTGTCGATCATTGCGAATACAGGAATTCCTAATTTTTTTGCTTCCGCAATTGCGTTGTGTTCTTCTTTTGGATCAACAACAAAGATTGCATCTGGAAGTTTTTTCATTTCTTTAATTCCACCCAAGAAGTTTTCTAAACGAGCTTTTTGTTTGCGGAATTGTGCTTGTTCTTTTTTCGTGTATACGTCGATTAATCCAGTTGATTCCATTTCTTCAATTTCGATTAAACGTTTTACACGTTTTTGGATAGTACGGTAGTTTGTTAATAATCCACCTAACCATCTTTGGTTTACATAGAAACTTCCTGAACGTAAAGCTTCTTCAACGATAGTTCCTTGTGCTTGTTTTTTTGTTCCAACAAATAATACTTTACCACCTTTTTCAGCGATTGCTTTCATTGCGTTGTAAGCCGTATCGATTTGTTTTTCAGTTTCTTCTAAGTTAATGATGTATACACCGTTTCTTGAACCATAAATATATGGTTTCATTTTTGGGTTCCATCTTCTTGTTTGGTGTCCGAAGTGTACACCTGATTCTAATAGTTGTCTCATTGAAACAATTGACATAAGTAAGTCCTCTCTTTCCGTTACTCCTCCATCAATTCAAAAGTTGATAACTCATCGTCGCGAGGATTCTTCCTGCTAGAGCACGGATCAACCAATTCTTGATGTGTGTAGTCGTGTCTTCACACGCTAAGGTATTGTACCACAAACAAACCCCTTATTCAATAGGGTTTAAGAAAAACGCATTCACGACTTAGCGCGTGGAAATGCGTTCTCATATGTAGATTTCAATTTATCTTGACTAATGTGTGTGTAAATCTGTGTGGTACTAAGTGAACTGTGTCCAAGTAGTTCTTGCACAATACGCAAATCTGCTCCATTATCCAGTAGATGCGTCGCAAAACTATGCCGCAACATATGTGGATGTACGTGCATGTTTAAACCACTTTTTAACACCACCTGATTTAAGATATATTGCACCCCACGACTGGTTAGCTGTTTACCTTTTTGGTTAATAAACACATATCCGTGTTTCTCATGTGTCCAACGTTCTCTTGTGCGCAGTACATACGTTTGCAAGAGTTCACCAACACTTTCGTAAAATGGCACCATGCGTTGTTTATCACCTTTCCCAGTGACAATAAGTACTTGTTCCGAAAAATCAATGTCAGTGATTTTCAAATTCACCACTTCACTAACCCGCAAGCCACAAGCATACATAATCTCTATCATCGCACGATTGCGCAGACCCACATCATCGCTTGTATCCATTGAATCAAGTAGTTGGTCCAATTCATCTTCAAAAAGAAACTCGGGAATCTTCTTGTCGATTTTTGGCATCTTCACATAATGGAAAGGATTGTTTTGGATTCCAACATATTCATTTAGATACGAGAAAAACGAGCGAAGTGAACTTAGCTTACGTGCAATACTACTGTTTTTTAAAGGACCATTTTTACTAAAGCGATTTCGCAATTCAACAATATAGTTACTTACCAAAAGCCGATCAACGTGATCGAAGTTTTGCACTCCCTCTTGTTCCATAAAGGCTTGAAATTCCTCAATGTCACGTTGGTAGGCTTCAGTAGTATGATCACTTCCTGAGTTTCTTTGTCGTGTATAGTTTAAGAAACGTTCAACGTACTCATTCATAGTTTTTCGACAATGGTTTCCATTACGCTTAATGCCTGCTTTGCATAAGCAGCTTTACGTTCACGTTTTTTCACTTTTGTTTCCAGTTGCATAATCCCAAAGTTTGCGTTCATCGGTTGGAAGTAGGCTGGATTGGTATGCGTTATGTAGTATGCTTGTGCACCAATGGCTGTGGTTGGTGGAAGTACAATTGGTTCTTCACCTTCCAGTAAACGTGCCATGTTGATTCCTGCAAGTGCTCCACTCGCTGTACTTTCTACATATCCTTCTACACCGCACATTTGTCCAGCGAAAAATAAATTGTCACGAATTTGACTTTGGTATGTTTGCTTTAAACATTTCGGTGCACACATAAATGTATTACGGTGCATCACCCCATAACGAACAATCTCACAGTTTTCCAATCCTGGAATCATCTGTAAAATACGTTTTTGTTCGGGCCATTTTAAGTGTGTTTGAAACCCGACAATATTATACAGTGTTGCTGCTGCATCATCCTGACGCAATTGCACAACCGCATACGGTTTATGGTTTTCATCTTTTTCCAACCCGACGGGTTTCATCGGTCCAAACAAAAGTGTTTTCTCACCACGCTTGGCAATCTCTTCAAATGGCATGCATCCCTCAAAGTATTTTTCATCTTCAAACTCTTTAGGTACGACCACTTCTGCGTGAATGAGTTCATTGTAGAAGTTTTTAAACTGCTCTTCATCCATAGGACAATTGATGTAATCAGCTTCTCCTTTATCATAACGTGATTTGTAATACGCCTGACTAAAGTCAATGCTGTCTTTTTCAATAATAGGTGCTGCTGCATCATAGAAATGTAAGTAATCTTGTTGAAACAATTCTTTGATACTTTCTGACAACCCATCACTTGTGAGTGGACCCGTCGCTACAATAACATTCCCTTCAGGAATTTCTGTCAACTCATCCTCAATGACTTCTACCAATGGGTGTTCTCTTAATGTTTTAGTGACAGAAGCACTAAAACCTGCACGGTCCACAGCAAGTGCGCTACCGGCAGGTACTTGGTGCTCGTCAGCTTTTTGAATGATTAAAGAGTCAAGCATGCGTAACTCTTCCTTCATAATTCCAACTGCATTTTCTAACGAGTTAGAACGAAGTGAGTTACTACATACAAGTTCAGCAAAATCATTCGTGTGGTGAGCAGGTGTCATTTTCTTTGGTCGCATTTCGTAAAGTTTTACCTTGATCCCTCGTTTTACGAGTTGCCAAGTCGCTTCACTTCCTGCAAGTCCTGCTCCGATGACGATAACTTCTTTCATATTTTATGCCTCTGCATCTGAACTACTCGCCTTTTTGGTTTTCGTTGCTTTTTTCGTTGTTGCTTTTTTCGTTGTCGTTTTCTTTGTTGTGGCTTTCTTAGCAGCTGTTTTCTTAGTTGGTTTTGGTTCTGCTGTTTCTTCAACTACAACATCTGCTTCTTCATCCTTTGGTTTTTCATCTTTTTTGATGTAACGACATTTTGGATATCCAGAACATCCAACAAACATTTTTCCATATCGTGATTTACGTTCGACTAGTGGTTTGCCACATTCTGGACACATTTCGCCAGTCTCTTTTGGCGGTTGACGATCACTTTTGATGTATTTACATTCCGGATAGTTTGCACATGCATAGAACTCTCCAAAACGGCCACGTTTTTTAACAAGTGGGCCTCCACAGTTTGGACATGTTTCGTCAATTTTATCTTCTTCTTCTTGTTTTACGTATTTACATTCTGGATAGTTGCTACAAGCAACAAAATCACCATAGCGACCCTTACGAATAACAAGTTCATGACCACATTCTGGACACATTTCACCAGTTTTTTCCGCTTCGATTTTTTCCATTTTGTCATAAGCTTCTTGAAGTAATGGTTCAAAACGGTCATAGAATGTACGTAGCTCTTTTACATAGTCTTTATGTCCATCAGCAATTTCATCAAGTTCATGTTCCATTGCTGCTGTGTATTTCACATTGATGATATCAGAGAAGAATTCTTGTAATTTCTTATCCGTTAATTCTCCTTGTTCTGACGGGAAGAACACTTTGGTTTTTGTTGTTTCTGTCGGTTTTCTTAAATCCGCATATCCACGCGCTTGCAATGTATCAATAATCATCGCATACGTTGATGGACGTCCAATCCCTTGTTCTTCAAGTTCTTTAATCAAACGTGCTTCACTGTAACGTTTTGGTGGTTCTGTAAAGTGTTGTTTTCCTTCAAGCTTAACATCTTTAAGAATTTCACCTTCTTCAAGTACAGGTAATAATTCATCTTTACTTGATTCATAATCTTTGTACACTTTTAAGTACCCATCAAAAGTTAATACAGAACCAGAAGCACTAAACTGTGCATCGTTGTTTGTGATTTGTGCACTCACACTATCACTTTTTGCAGGTGCCATCAGTGAGGCAAGCGTACGTGCATAAATCAATTTATATAACTTATATTGATCAGCTGTTAGATAGTTCTTGATTGATTCTGGTGTACGATTCACATCCGTTACACGACAAGCCTCATGAGCATCTTGTGCATTTGCATCTTTCTTTTGTCGTACACTACCCACGTATTCTTTTCCATATGTACTTTCAATATAAGCTAGTGCACTTTCTGTAAACACTTCACTTAAACGAGTTGAATCCGTACGCATATAAGAGATTAACCCCTCAACACCTGTACCGATTTCAATCCCTTCATATAACTTTTGTGCAGTTGACATGGTTTTCTTAGCACTGAAGTTTAACTTTGTACTCGCTTCTTGTTGTAATGCTGAAGTGGTAAATGGAAGTTTCGAAGCTTTTTTCTTAACTTTCTTTTCGATGGAAGAAACGACATAATCACCTGTACATGATGCAATGATGGCATCACTTTCTGCTTGATTGGCAATCTTTGCAGTTTTTCCTTTATATTTTTTTAGTTCAGCAACAAATGCATCACTATTTTTATTAACAAGCGCATCAATTGTCCAATATTCTTCTTGAATAAAGGCACGGATTTCATTTTCACGTTCAATGATTAAATGTAACGCTACCGATTGTACACGTCCTGCAGACTTACTTTTAATTTTACTACGTAATAATGTCGATAAACGAAATCCGATAATACGGTCAAGAATTCTACGCGTTTCTTGCGATTTCACTAAATCTTGATCGATTTTTCTTGGATGTTCAAACGCCTCAATAACTGCTGGCTTTGTGATTTCATGAAAAATGATACGGTTTTGCTTATCTTGATCAAGTCCAAGTTCATCAGCTAAATGCCAAGCAATAGCTTCCCCTTCACGGTCAGGGTCACTTGCAAGATAAACTTCATCACTCTTTTTTGCAAGTGCTTTTAATTCTTTAACCGTTGCTTTCTTTTCTTTGCTTATTTTATAGGTTGGTTCAAAATTATGATCAACATCGATCCCTAACCCACCTTTTCCTGATGTGGCTAAATCACGTATATGTCCTTTACTTGATACGACTTGAAAATCGCTACCAAGGTATTTTTCTATGGTCTTTGATTTGGAAGGTGACTCCACAATTACTAATTTTTTCATTTACTACCTCCGACTTACATCAAGTATATTCACTTTTATCGTTTTGTCAACACTTACAATTCGCGCAAACTTTCGTGATCAATAATAATATTCGCTCCTTCTTGAATGAGAACATTACAACCGCTTACTTGTTTTTCACTGTATGAAAATGGAAATACATAGACTTCTTTATTTAATTCGATTGCTTCATTTACCGTCAATAGCGTACCACTTCGTTTACTTGCTTCAATGACAACTACCTTTTCACCGAGTGCTGCAATCAAGCGATTTCGTAAAGGAAAATGAAAAGAAAACGGTCGTGATCCGTTGGGGTATTCACTTATGAGTAAATGTTCTTTTTCAATTTCTTTATAAAGGAAGTGATTACACGCTGGATAATGTACATCAAGTCCACACCCCACAATCGCAATCGTACTACGTGTTGCCAAGGACAATTGATGAATGTACCCATCAACTCCTTTTGCCAGTCCACTTACAGTTACGTAATCTTTACTTACATGTCGCAATAACGATTCACAGTTGTAGCGACCTTGACGACTCATTGCACGTGAACCAACAATGGATAATTTGCGTTTTTCTAATAGCTTCAAGTCTCCTTTATAGTAAAGTACATACGGTGGTTGTTTTAACAATAAAAACTCTGGTGGGTATGCATCATCTAAAATAGTTATATAGGGATCTGGATAATCAATGTCACGATAGGCTTCATTATGTAAGATTGCTTTTTTAATTGCATGAACATCACCGTCGTATTTTACACTGTAATACAATAATCGTTTTCTCATGTTTTTACCTCTTTGTATATATATATAGGTAAGAAAAAAGGAATATCCTGTGATATTCCTTACTATTTGAAATCAAAATGCATTTGTAATGCTTTTGCTACAGGAGCATAACTGCGTCGATGAATCGGTAAAACGCCATAGGTTTCGAGAGCTTGTAAATGTTGTTTGGTTGGGTATCCTTTGTTTTTATCGAAGCCATACTCTGGATACGTTTCACTATACGCTTTCATAATACGATCACGAGTCACTTTGGCAAGAATACTTGCTGCAGCGATATTCACACTTTTTTGATCACCTTTAACAATCGGTTCAACAACTTTTCCCTCAATTTGAAATTTCATCGCATCACTTAAGATGACATCAGCTATTTCACATTCTCTTGCAATTTTCATCATGGTTTGTTTAGTTGCTTCATAGATATTTAAGCGATCGATCGTTGCTTCATCAATAATTTCTATTTTGAAGTAAAGTGCGTGTTCTTGAATGTAATCAAATAACACTTCACGTTTCTTTTCACCTACTTTTTTTGAATCGTAAATATCAGGATGACTAAAACCTTTTGGAAAACAGACACCAGCCACAACCAATGGTCCAGCAAGCGGTCCGCGTCCTGCTTCATCAATTCCTATCACTTGTTTGTAACCTTGCTCCATATAGAGCGTTTCAAACTCATTCTTGCATTCCATCAATACGCTCCCATGTAATACGACCAAATCGATTGGCTCGAATATCTTTCATAAACGTCTCAATTGTACGATTATAGTCCACTTCATTTCCCTTTTGCAACAAATGACGATTTCTACCAATTTCTAAAAATAGTTTGTAATTATTTTCGATAATTGTTACATCATACGCTTCCACTAAGCGTTCAGGAAAGTATGCTTTTAAATATTTCAATGCAGCGTATGCAACTTCTTCTAGCGGTAAAACTTGATCACGAATCGCACCAGTAATAGCTAATAGAATTCCGATGTGTTCATCTTCAAACTTTGGCCACAATACACCTGGTGTATCTAACAATTCAATATCCTTATTTACTTTCACCCAACGCGTGTTTTTAGTTACCCCTGGTCGGTCACCCGTAACTAAGGTTTTCTTTGCCGCAATTTGGTTAATCAATGTACTTTTCCCAACGTTAGGAATTCCACAAACCATGCAACGAACCGCTCTAGGATTCATCCCTTTACGGATTTGACGATCACGTTTTTCTTTCATTAACGTCAGTGCGTTCTCAGTAATGATTTTTTTAACATTATCGTGTAAGACATCTACACCAATGACTATTGTTTTATCATCGGACAACGCTTGTATCCAACGTTTTGTTTCTTCTGGTTCAGCTTTATCTATTTTTGAAAGTACAATCAATCTTGGCTTTTCACCAACCAACTCATCAATTAATGGATTTTTTGAAGCGTTAGGTACTCTGGCATCACGAAGTTCTATGACCATATCGACCATATTTAGCATGCTTTGCATTTCCCGCTTCGCTTTTGTCATATGACCAGGAAACCACTGTATGTTTAATTTTTGATTACTCATTATTTGTTACCAACCCTATTTTATCAAACGGATAAAGTACGAGAACGTACTTACTCACAATTGCTTGACCTTTAAATGGTCCAACAGCACGCGAATCGCGCGAAACTGGACGATTGTCACCCATTAGGAAATACTCATCTTCCCCTAACACAAAAGGATCTAGGTCATTTGTAAAGTTATTTCCATAACCTGATTGTCCAATCTGATCTTCCATGTATTTTTTATTTAAAAACGGTTCTTCCACCGGTTCACCATTAACATACAATTGATCATCAAAATATTCAATTTCATCACCTGGCAAACCAATTACGCGTTTTACCCATAAATCATCTCCCGTTTTTTCATCTTGCACAACAACAACTTCAAAACGTTGTAAATCACTAGTAATCGCAGAAAAAACATTTGAAAAACCAAATTCTTTATCTTCAAGTGTTGGATACATACTGATTCCTGAAACCGTAATTGGGCGGAAAAAGAACTTCACGCATAAAAAGACTAAAACAAAACAAATAAGAACCATTTTCACAAAGCTCAAAATTTCTGTTTTAGTGATTTCTTGTTTTTTATTATTTCTTGTTTCCTCACGCTTATTCATCATCGCTTATTATACCATTTTTCCGTTTCGTTTCACACATAAAGACTCATATCTTTCATCATATTCTTTACCTGCTTTATATACTTTTTTAAATATATAATTCAAAATGTAATTACACAATGTTAAAGAGTATGAATATTTCCACCATGTAAACTTTCATACTCTTTATACTTAGCTTTATTTCAATTTCAACATCATTGCATTAATTGCAACAATAATGGTACTCAGTGACATCAAAATGGCACCAAGTGCTGGACTTAATACAATTCCTAATGGTGCCAAGATACCAGCTGCTAGAGGTATAGCTATAATGTTGTAGCCTGCTCCCCACCATAGGTTTTGGACCATTTTACGCTGCGTGTTTTTGGCAAGTGATAAAAAATGTACAATGTCAGCTGGATCACTTTTTACCAGGACAACATCTGCAGCATCAATTGCTACATCAGTTCCTGCACCAATGGCAACACCGATGTCTGCGCGAACCAAACTTGGTGCATCGTTTACACCATCACCAACCATCATCACAACATGACCGTTTGCTTTGTATTCTTTTACAATTTGCTCTTTGTTTTCCGGTAACAGTTGTGCATGTACATCATTGATTCCTACTTGTGCTGCAACTACATTGGCAACTTGTGTGTTATCTCCAGTCAACATCACAGGTGTAATGCCTTCGTCAATAAATTGTGCAACCGTTGTTTTTGCATCTGGCTTAATTTGGTCTCCTTGCGCAACAAGACCAACATTTACATCATCAACCAATACGAAACTAATGGTATTCCCTTGTTTTGACAAGGATGTTACCAACGCTTCATCAAAATCGATTTGCTGTTTACTCATATAACTGACACTAACAATCCTAACTGTTTTACCCGCAAGAACACCTTGCAACCCAATTCCTGGTAGGTTTTGGATATCTTGTGCTTTGGTTAATGACAATTGAAGTTCTTTAGCTTTTTGTAATATCCCAGTAGCAAGTGGATGGCTTGAACCCATTTCTAAACTTGCTGCATACATCAGTACCTGTTCATCTGTATAGTTTGAATCAAATGATTGAAACGCGTTTACCGCAAAATTCCCTTCAGTTAGGGTTCCAGTTTTATCCATTACAATGATATCCACCTTTTTCGCAATCTCTAAAGCTTGTCGATTTTTAATCAACAAACCATTTTTCGCACCAAGTGAGGTAGACCTTGCAGTCACTAACGGAATGGCTAACCCGAGTGCATGTGGACAAGCTATAATGAACACCGTCACCATGCGTTCTAGTGCAGCACTAACATCATGATCAACCAAAAGCCATACAATAAAAGCACCAATTCCAAATACTAGTGCTATGTAAAACAACCAACTAGCCACTTTATCAGATAGGGATTCCACTTTGGATTTATCTTGTTGGGCATGTGCAACTAAATTCATAACCTGTGCTAGATAGCCCGATTCGCCTGTGCCTGTCACCTTAACAGTTAACGTACCAGATCCATTAATCGAACCACCGATCACAGTATCATTTTCACGTTTTTCTACGGCTTTTGCCTCTCCCGTTACCATGGATTCATTGACGCTTGTATCTCCACTGACAATGATGCCATCGGTTGGTATATTTTCTCCAGGCTTAACCAACACCATGTCACCAACATGTACTTGCGCTAAAGGAATCACACTTGTTTTGCCATCTGAATTTACACGCGTGGCATCACTTGGCAGAAGTTCTGCCATTTTCTTCAATGCATCTCCTGCATTTTGAATTGCATTCATTTCAATCCAGTGTCCCAGTAACATAATAATAATTAAAGTTGCTAGTTCCCAGAAAAAATCCATAACGTGTGCATCACTATGCAAAATGTGATTCATAAAAAACGCATATACACTATAGATATACGCTACAGAAATACCAAGTGAAATTAACGTCATCATCGCTGGCTGTTTCATTTGCAGTTCCATCTTGGCACCTTTTAAAAATGGCATACCACCATAAAAAAATAACACTGTCGCAAACAGTAAAACCACCCACTGTGAACCAGAAAACGATATTTGAAACGGCAATTTTGCCCCCATCAAAGAAGACATTAAAAATATTGGGATGGAAAGAATAATAGAAACGATAAATTTTTGTTTTAAGTTTCCCATATGCATTGAGTGGTCCATCATTTGTCCACCATTTTTGTGCATTTCATGTTCCATCGTCTCGTGATGATCATGCATTTCATGTTTGTCCATAAAATCCTCCTTTCCCCTCATACGACTATCTATATAGTAGCATTTGCCCTTAGTTAAGCAAGCAATACACTTCTATAACTGGGAATCAGATTGGATAAAAAAAACAGGTTATGCAATTAAGCATAACCTGTTTTTAATCGTATGTATTGCAACGACTTTACAATTATTTACGTACTTCTTTAATTCTTGCAGCTTTTCCACTACGTCCTTTAAGGTAACGTAATTTGTTTCTACGAACTTTACCATGACGTACAACTTCGATTTTATCGATAATTGGTGAATGTAATGGGAATGTTCTTTCAACACCGATTTGGTTAGAGATTTTACGAACTGTGAAAGTTTCAGCAATTCCTCCACCTTTTTGTGCTACAACAACACCTTCGAATACCTGGATTCTTGATTTGTCACCCTCTTTAATACGAACGTGAACTTTTACTGTAGCTCCACTACGGAATGCAGGGATATCAGATTTAATTTGTTTTTTTGTTACTTCGTTAACTAAATTTAAATTCATTGTCTTTCTCCTTTTCTTTAGTAATACAGATTGGTTCATCATCCTAAAAAACTGGATAAGCGGAACCCTGCAGCCAACAGGCTTATTTATAATAGCAAATTTCATCGCTCATGTAAATACAAAAATCATGATTTTTGCCTATATTTGCCCTATTTACAAGCATATTTGTTAATTGTAAATTACCGGCTTTGTTTTTCTTCTTCTATGATTTCCTGTAAGAATTTATGTTCTTCTTCATTCAACTTACGAGTTTCAAGTAAATCTGGTCTTCGCAAATATGTTTTTCGTAACGATTCTTTCAAACGCCATTTTCGAATGTTCTCATGGTGTCCGCTCATCAAGACATCAGGAACCATTTTCCCTTCAAATGCAACTGGTCTTGTATATTGTGGGTATTCAAGTAACCCATTCTCGAAAGAATCATCTTCGTGAGAGTCACTGCGAATCACACCATCACGTAAGCGAATGATGGCATCACTAACAACCAAAGCTGCTGGTTCTCCACCGGTTAATACAAAGTCACCAATACTCACTTCTTCATCGACATAATCACGAATTCTTTCATCAAAACCTTCATAATGACCACAAAGCAAAATGATATCATCATTTCTTGCTAATTCATGGACAAGTTTTTGATCAAGTTTCTTACCCTGTGGACTTAACATAACAACCTTGCTATCAGGTGTTCGGTTGGCTTTGATTGCATCAACTATTGGTTGACAGGCAAGCAACATACCTGCGCCTCCCCCACAAATGGTATCATCGACATTGTTGTGTTTATCTAATGTGTAATCACGAAAGTTAATTGCTTCAAAATGTACACTACCTTTATCTAAGGCACGTTTGATGATTGAAGTTTCTTTAAACGAATCAAAAAACGTCGGAAAAAGAGTTAACACTTTGACGTTCATCATAACATTCCCTCAATCACTTCAATTTCAATGCGTTTTGCATCAAGGTCTACTGACTTTACGAATGCATCAACAAACGGAATTAGAATTTTTTGATCGATACGCATAATTGGATTTGCAGCGGTATCAATCATTTCTTCTACTTTTCCAATGAGTTGTCCATCTTGATCAACAACTTCACATCCAACAAGGTCAAAGAAAAAATAACCTTGCCCGTCATCTTGGATATCTTCACGATTGACATACACTTTTTCACCTTTGTATTTCTCAACCAAATTAATATCCAAAAGATCTTTAAATGCCACAAGTGCCATACCTTTATTCATACGAAAACTATGAACTTGCATTTCTATGTCACCAACAAATACTTTGTTACCAACTTTAAATCGTTCATTTGCAAAGTCTGTATCAAGTTTGATTTTTAATTCCCCACGTAAGCCGTGAGTATTTACGATTTGTCCTATTTCAATTTTTTCCATCATTTCACCTTTTAAAAAAGGATGCGTATGCATCCTAGTATGATTCAAATTTAATTGTGATCATTTTGTTCTCTGTACGGGATGCAATAGACATCATCTGACGAAGACTGCTTGCCATAATTCCACGACGCCCGATAAGACGAGCAACATCTTCAGAACTTGCATAGACATTTAAGAGAACTTCATCATCTTCAAGCGTTGGTAATACTTTTACAGAAAGTGCTTCTTTATTATCAACCATTGGAGTGATGAGATCCAACATAATTCTTTCGTAATCCATGACGACTATTTACTGTTTTTTTCGTCGTGTAATTTTTTAAGAATTCCTTGTTTAGATAAGATTGTACGTACTGTATCTGATGGTTGAGCTCCATTTTTAATCCAGTTCATTGCTTTTTCTTCATCTAATGTAATTTGTGCTGGGTCTAAGTTAGGGTTGTATGTCCCGATTGCTTCGATGATTCTTCCATCACGAGGACTTCTTGAGTCAGCAGCAACAATACGGTAGTATGCGTAACCTTTTTTACCCATTCTTTTTAATCTTAATTTAACAGCCATTGTGTTTCTCCTTCTAGTTTTTTTACTCACTAATAATACCACAATAAAAAGAGGTGTCAAGGTTTTTTACTTGACACCTCTATCATATTGGTAATTTACAATTCTTTTGCTTTCATAATCGTATGAAAGTGTACTTGATAATTGATAGTTTTCACCTTCAATAACAATCTTACATTGCAACTCATCACAGTTGATTTGGACAAGACAGCCCTTATATGTATGATTGCGCTCTGTTTCCTCCTGTTTCAACATTTGTTTTGCACTTGCAATGGCGTACACTTCCACAAATTCAACTTTACTAACCATTGGACGTTGTGCTTCGAGTTTCAAAGTTAGCATTGTAATAAAACTTAACGTATAACTCAATAGTAAAAGACCATACAAACTAATAAAGCCGCCTTTAGCAACCGATGATTCTTTCTTTTGGTTTTTGCTTTTTATGTTGGTAAACAAGATAGATACACTCCTCTCTTTGTTCAAAATACGCATCATCTAAATCTTGTAAAAAAACTTGATAACCTGGTTGCATAACCAAACGATCTTTTTGTAATTGCAAGTGACTTTCTCGTTCAAAATAAGTCAGCGTAAGTTCACCATTTGCTTGTACATCTTCGCTTAACACATAGATTAAACGCAGTTGAGAAATACTTATATCGTCTTCTCCTTCATAAAGACGTGTATCCATTTTTCGAAAACTCTGAAGATACACCAACACCAAACTAACTAGAATACTTACAATTAATAAACTTACGAGTGCTTCCAATAGTGTAAAACCTTGCTTAGCCCTCATGATCTATTATGCTTTCTGCTTCAACTTCTATTTGTTCTGGCAGTTCTTCCTCAACAATGATTTCTTCAAAGTGAAATTGTTCATAGATATCGTAAATTTCAATCACTTCATCATAACGATTGATATCTAGGCGTTGATAGCGATATAGACTTTGCGAACTGATACTTAAAAATAGTACAAGTACAACACAAACCTGTAGAAATACAATACTTTCACTTAAAAGAAAACCCTGTTTACTTCGCATATATATTTCCACTCCCTAAATGCACAATGAGTTGTTTCACATCTTGCTTATAACTGCAGGTAATCGTACGTGCTTGATTCACATTTCCGCGTTCATTGAAGAAGATATCATGATAGCCACAGTTCACTCCATTTGGTAATTGATATCGTTTGTCTGCAGTAACAATAAAGGTTTCTTCGATTTGTACATGTTGTACCTGTTTACTTAGCAAAGCTTCTCTTTGTGCTTTCAAAAGCACACTTTTAAGTTTATCGATTTCCATAGGTAGTGATGTCAAAGTTTTTGGACTTTGTGTCAAAATTAGCATACACACACTTACCACACAAAGGACCATAAGTAGTTCAACCAATGTAAACCCTTGTTTACTTACTCGCTTGTGCTTCGCCATTAACAATGGTGATTGTCTCTCCATCAGGACAACGAGCTTGGCTGGTTTTCAAATATCCTTTACCAATCAGTTGTTGTAAACTGGTTGGCGTCTCTAAAGTCTCAATTTCGTAAAGCAAAATTTGCGCATTAACCACTTCCACCAAAGCTTCACATCCTTTGTTGTCGATAACTTCTTTCTTTTGTTGAATGTTTGGAATGGTAAGCAAAAATATTAAGGCTATAATGGTTAATACAATAATCATTTCCAATATGGTAAATCCTTTTTTTCGATTCATCGTTACATCCTTTCTAATAACTGTAAAGGCAATAACATTACTTGATAAACACAAATGACCATGACACCAACAAAACTATACGATATGATTTGTAACACCATATTAAATTTCTTAATTTGCATCTCCCACCTTCGTTGTTGTTCATCACGATAAGAAATCATCATTTCACGAAACGCACCTGTTGAAGAGCCAATGGTAAAGTGAAGCTTAAATCGTTTCGAAATGCGTGGGTTTTCTTGCAAGACCACAAACAAGTCTGCACCTGCATTCAAACCATTGTAAATGGATTGACTCACACTATGAAACAACGGTTGTTTTCGCATATCTTGTAAAAACAAAAAGGCTTGTCTGGTACTTAGCCCATGTTGATCAAGTTCAATTAGATAATGTGCTAGATAAAACGACATCCATTCTTTCACAAGGGGACTGTGTGTTAGTCCAAAAGCACCAACAACACGCATCACTTTGGAACTGATCTGACATAACCCAAACAATAGAAAAAGACATACGATTCCAATAACCATCAAATTGGCCAATTGTTGAATCACACCAACCAGTTGAAACATGTAATTTTGTTCGATTTCAAAGTGTTGCACCAACTGTGGAATCACATACCCTGAAAAGATATAAACGGTAAAAAATGAGACCAGTAAAATAAAGAAGGGATAGATACTTTTCTTTATCATTTCTTGCTTTAGCTTTTGTTCAAACATGTACATGGAACTTGCACAAGCAATGGCATTTGCAAGACTTGTCATTTCTAAAAAGAAAGTTACAAACACTTTCATTCGCCCTCTACATGCATCAATGACCAATTGTTCTATGCGTATACCATCATCAAGCATTTGAAACACTTGAAAACTATCTTTTTCTAACAGTTGCAACGCTTGCTTAAGTGGATATCCTTGTCTTAATAAAGAAGCAAAATACATCCATTCATTTTGCGACATTTGCAATACACGAGACTTACGAAATCCAATTTCTTTGTTGAGCCAAGCGAATTTTGTCTTCCATGGTTTGATAGGTTTCATCAAGCAAGCCTCCTTCCAATAAGATTTGGATGTCTTGTTCTTCCATTAATTCATAAATGCAAATGCGTCGTTCTTCATCTTTTGCTTTGTAAATACGCTGCGAACTTAAGCCAAACAACGTTTCTTTTAAATCCAGAACACTTACCCCAAAATCCAACATTCGTTTGATGACATCTTTACAACTTTTTGCATGAATGGTAGATAAAACCAAATGACCACTTAATGCTGCAGTGATTAACTGTTTTGCGGTTTTACCATCACGAATTTCACCAATCATAATGACATCAGGATCATGGCGTAAGATTTGTTTAATTCCTTCTTCATACGTGAAATCAATCTTTTCATTAATCTGCAGCTGTAAATACGTATTGGATTGTATTTCAATAGGATCTTCAAGCGTGATGACATGCTTGTTTTCTTGTAACGCTAAAGCTTCCAACAACGCATGCAGTGTGGTGGTCTTTCCTGCGCCAGTTGGACCAGATAGTAGTATTAACCCACTGGAGCGTTTTAGCCAGTCATAAAAAATTGCAACCTGTGCTTCTTCTTTAGTCAAATCCTCAATTGCAAATGCTTGGTGGTTATTCAAAATGCGCAAGACTCCAGTCTGTAGTTGCATTGTTCGCAAATACGAAAAACGAAACTGTAATTCTTTTTGCTTATAAACATAACTAAAATTTCCACTTTGTGGCAATAAGGAGTTTCCTAAGTCTAAATTGGCTGTAAATTTCAAATAATGAAAAAGACTTTCATCAAGAAATTTATGTTCCACTTCCTGAATTCCATAAATACCACGAATTCGAACGTACAAACGTTTGTTTTGCAGAGTGAAATGGACATCGGTTGCTTGATAAGATTCAATAAGTTCAAGTAATAGTTTTAATTTCTTTTTCATGTGCACCTCGTTTATATATAGGTAAACGCAGGCTTCTAAAATCCCTAAAAAAAACTCACTTCATTGAAGTGAGTCACATTTAACGAAAAAATGGATTGTTTTGTTTTTCGAAATCTAAGGTTGTACTTGGTCCGTGACCTGGATAAACGGTGTAGTTTTTATCTAACATCTTGATGCGATTTAACGTTTGATTCATTTTATTAGATGAACCTGTCGCCAAATCCGTTCTTCCAATCGACATTTGAAATAGGACATCGCCACTGATGATGACATCATCAAAAATCAACAAAACGCTTCCTTCTGAATGTCCAGGTGCCTCAAACACCTCAAATGTAAATGGCCCAATGTGTTCTTCACTTTGATAATAAGTAGGATCAACATCTAAACTGATATTTTCACCAAACTGATGTGATCCATTCAATTGTGGATCTGACAATAGTTTTGCTTCTTCTTTGCTTGCATATACCGGACAGTTGTACATTTTTTGAAAATGCTCAACACCTGCAATATGATCAAAGTGTCCATGGGTTAATAAAATCGCATCGACAATACCACCATCACTAGCAATACGTTCTGCAATTTTACGACTGGAACCACCAGGGTCCACCATCAAGACATGATTATCTTGCCACAACAAATAACAATTTGCTTGAATATTTCCTAAAGGATAAGTTTCTACTTTCATAATGCCTCCTTGCTTTCCATAAGAAAAAGCCCGAAACGGGCTTCATTATTATTTCTTTTCTCTGTGTTCAGTTTTAGCGTTACATTTTGGACAGTATTTTTGAGCCACCATACGTTCTGGTTGCGTCTTTTTATTTCTTGTGTTGATGTAATTTTCCATCCCACATTTTGTACATTTCAAAGTAATACGATCTCTCATCTGAAAATCCTCCTAACTCTTTAGCGTTTCCTATTGTATCATATACATTTAGTAAAAGTCTACTTCTTATTTTCAAAATAGTATTTCGAAATTTTCCCAACTGGTGGACCACAAACATTACTACCTAAGTTGTTGGTATTGTTGGTGTAGTTTGGTGCAATACAACTTACAACGATTTCAGGTTCCTCATAAGGTCCATAAGCCACAATCGAATTGGAAGTTGTGATTTGTACATCTCCATCTGCGTAAATATCATTTTCCGCAGTTCCGGTCTTTACCGCCATTTTAACACCAACAGCTGCATCTTTTACATCTGCTGGACAAATACCAGCTTTCCCATCGACTCCTTCAATACAACCGCGCATTCCTTCTTGTGCCCGTTTTAAATATTCTTCCACATGTGTCCCTTTTAACGTCGAAAGAATGTTGGTTCCCATTTTATAAATCACCGTTTCAGGGTCATTCACTTCCGTTACTTGATTTAAAAAGTGTGGTTGTACGCGCTTTCCACCATTGGCAATCGTTGCACCATATTGTGCAAGTTGCATCGATGTATAGGTATCGTATTGACCAATGGCCATCGCCATAATTTTCCCATGTTCTTCGGATCCACCAATGGCTCCGACACTTTCAGTTGGAACATCCAATCCTGTTTCTACACCAAGTCCAAACATATTGTAATATGTTCGCATCTTTTCAAACGTTCCATCAACATATGGCATTGCCATGTTTGGCACATAACTTTTCATCCCGGCCATACGCAAAGCAATTTCAGCCATATACACGTTACTTGAAACCGCAATTGCAGCACGATCGGTAATTGCTCCCCAAGTTTGATAACTCGCAAATTTTGGAGTACCTTGGAAAGTCAACGGCTGGTCAACAATTACTTCTCCTGGTTGAATCACACCTTCTTCTAGTCCCATGTATAAGGTCGCCATCTTAACGGTACTACCTACACGTTCTGCATTTAAATAGGTCCCACTTGGAATGGATTCCAGTTCCCCATCTTTATTTTTTTGCAGACCTGCTGTTGCCAACACTTCCCCTGTATTGACATCAAGAACCGTCATATACATATTGTTGAAATACTGTGCATCAGCAGTACGACTCTGTACTGCTTCTCGCAACAATTTATCTGCTTCTTTCATTAAGTTCACATCAATGGAAAGCGTTAAATCATAACCGCTTTTTCCTGCATTGTTTTCTTCTAGGTTTGCTAAACCATCACTTCCATAACTGATGTCATAGTCTTTTGTTGTTCCTGAAAGGAATTCTTCGTATTGCTTTTCAATACCTGAAATACCTATTCTTTGGTTCATTGCATATCCCAATCCAAGATAATATTCCATATTCTCAGAAGGCAATCCTTGGGTTTGGTCCGATACACTTCCGATAATCGATTTTACAACGGGATTATCATCTTCATAATATACCCGTTTCCAATCATCACGATATTCAAAACCTGGGTACTCTCCATGATTTTCCAATAACTTGGCAATTTGGTCATTTTCAACATCTTCTTTAATGATCTTGAATTCGTTTTCTGGAGCTTGATTCATCAACATGTACGTTAAGTAAAGTTGTTTGGTATGTTCGTCCAATTGTGAAATATCCATACGCTCAATTTTTAAAGCATAGGCATCATCAGTAGCTAATTTCCCTTTATTTGCTGCGGTCAATTCTTCTTCTGTAAGTAGATCGTTAAAATTATTTCCATGCAATTGATATTCATGTTGATAGTGCATATCTTTTAATTGACGTTCAGTAATTGCCAAAGATTGGACACCTCGCGAATTTGTTTTTGTCAGTGACATTCCAAAATTATCAAGGAATTTTTCTGCTAGTGCCCATTCTTCTTTCGCACTGATATTTTCAGGTGGATAGTAAAAAATGGACAATGATTTCTTTGAGGAAGCCAAAAGTACACCATTGCGGTCTTTGATATCTCCACGTGGTGGTGCAAATGCTTGGCGTTTCATTGTGAAAGCTTCTAGTTTAATTGCATATTCATCTTGTTTTACCAGTTGAATTTGCACTAAACGAACAGCGATAAGCAAAAAAGCAGCCACGATTAACGCAATGAAAACACGTGATCGAAAATTGATTACTTTTGCTAAATCATCCTTTTTTCTAAATATATTACTTGAACGTCTGCGACGATCAAGATCGCTTTTACGAAATGGGTTTGTTATCATAGTTGCTCTCCAGTACCAAAACATTATAGCATGAATCTGCTTTTTTGCTTACGCTTCCATGTGAAAAATTAATGAAACTTTATAATTATACACAAGCGAAAAAGAATGGTATAATGCGAGTAGGTGATATTATGAAAACAAGAAATCAAACAAGACCCATTCAAGTTGGTAATGTAACCATCGGTGGGCAAAATAAAGTTGTAATTCAATCGATGTGTTCGATTAAAACAAGCAAAGTCCAAGAAGTCGTCGAACAAATCTATCGACTCGAAGAAGTTGGTTGCCAGATCGTTCGTGTCTCGGTGATGGATGACGATGATGCAAAAGCCATCAAAGAAATAAAGAAATACATCCATATTCCACTTGTTGCTGACATTCATTTCAATTACAAGCAAGCAATTGCTGCCATTGAAAATGGTGCAGACAAAATTCGTTTGAATCCGGGAAACATCGGTTCTAAAGAAAATGTTCAAAAAGTGGTAAACCTTTGTAAGGAAAAGCATATTCCAATTCGCATCGGCATCAACTCAGGTTCTTTGGAAAAGGACATTCATGAAAAATATGGAAAACCAACCGCAGAAGGAATGATTGAAAGTGCCCAGCGACACGTGCAAATTTTGGAAGATATGGATTTCTATGACATCTGTTTATCGTTCAAAAGTAGTGATGTACAACTATGTATTGATGTGTACCGACTTGCAGCCAAAACCTTTGACTATCCATTACACTTAGGAGTCACAGAAGCTGGAAACTTTGCCATTTCTTCCATCAAAAGTAGTGTTGCACTAGGCACCTTATTGGAAGCAGGTATTGGGGATACCATGCGTGTATCCGTCAATGGTGAACCAGAGGAAGAAATTTTTATTTGTAAGCAAATACTAAAAAGTTTACATTTGATTGATAAAGTTGCAAACCTCATTGCTTGCCCTACTTGCGGACGCACCCAGTTTGATATTCGCCCTATCGTAAACGAAATGGAAGCATACATGCGCACTGTCAACAAAGACATTACCGTTGCCATTATGGGCTGTGCAGTCAATGGTCCAGGTGAAGCTAAACACGCAGACATTGCCATAGCTGGTGGAAAAGATGATGGCTTACTCATCAAGAAAGGTGAAATCATCAAACGGGTTAAACAAGAAGATATGGTAAGTGTCTTAAAAGCTGAAATAGATGCATTTGAAGGTTGAGTTCGCTCAACCTTTTTTCAACAAAAAACCTACCGAACGGTAGGTTTTAGTCGATAATATTCACAAACGTTTTGGGAGTGTCAAGAAAAGTGTGTAAGTAATTAATGGAAGTTAATGTACTTGTTAACACGTTCCTCAAAATTGGGATTG
>LVZN01000014.1 GCA_001695645.1 Erysipelotrichaceae bacterium MTC7
AGTATAAAAAAACAAGTGGTCCCTTTTTCAATGGCAACATGCCATGAAAATGGTCCACTTTTAAATTACAATAAACATTCCTCTAACAAGACCGTCATATACTCTTTTAATTTACTCTCGTTCCTTTCTAACAACTTCAAAGCTATTTCTTCTTCAGGTTCATCAAGAGTACTTTTATCTGCTAGATATCTAAATTGGTCATCTACATAAAATAAGTAACTAGTATTATTCTCCTTATTGTGTAGTATTACACCGATTTCAGATTCTTTTTTCATTAGTGTTTTAGGCCAAAAAATTATTTGAACATCTTCTTCATAGTCGCTTATGGCATAGTTCCCAGTAAAGCTTGGATATTGGGGAGGATGATAAGAGATAATATACTCCTCAAATTCTTTATAGTAATTTTTAACACCCTGTTCATAACCGCTTACTTTTGGAAACTTTGAGTAATTTATATACCATAAGAGATGAAATACCAAAACTATAATTAAGATAGTTGAAATAAATTTAGATAAAACTTTTCTATCTTTAAATTTCATTGAGATTCACTCTTTTCTCTACTTTACTCTTAAAATATTCGTCGTGTGTTACAATGATAATTGTCTTTCCGATATCATTTAACTGCTTTAAAATCTCAAATATCTTTTCCGCATTTTTTCTATCTAGAGACCCAGTTGGCTCGTCTGCAAGTATGTATTTGCATTTTTTTAAATACAACCTAGCCATAGCGACCCTCTGTTGTTCACCACCAGATAAAGTATATACCTTACTGTTTTTTTTATCATCTAAACCTACCATTTTTAATGCAGAATCTATACTTACATCCGTACGATCTTCTTTTCTTATAAGCTTTAGATTTTCTTCCACTGTTTTGCTTTCTACTAAAACGAAATTTTGAAAGATAAACCCAAGTTTTTTCCTGAATAAATCGAGTTTATCCTTTTTAGTTTCAATTGGTTTTCCTTCAAATAGGATTTCTCCTTCTTGATATGGCTCTAGTTGACCGATCATATTTAATAAGGTAGTTTTCCCTGTCCCGCTATCACCAGTGATACAAAGGAAATCCCCATCATTAATTATTAAATTGAAGTTTTTGAACAATACATGCTCATCAAAGTTCTTACATAAATTCTTTATCTGTATCACTTTTATTGACCTCCTTTTATTATATGAGCAAGAAGTATCTCTTCATTACTCTTTACTTGTATCATAGTATACATTATTTCCAATGCTATCAATAATATCGCAAGAATCATAAACACTTCCAAGCTAAAAACAGATAGACGTATATAAATAAGGCAACTAATCAATAAGCTGATAAGTACAGTCAATGCTTGAGTTGATAAAAATATTTTATTTTTTTCAAAAATGCTATAGCCAAGAATTGTTTTTAATACAAATTCTTTACGACGCCAAAAGTACTGCATTCTTATTATAAAAGCTAAAATCAAAAAGTTTAAGCCTAAAAATAGCAGGTTCATAAATAATAACATTGCCGTATTACGTCGTATATTATTCAACTCAAATGTAAATACTTCATTTATGTTTGTTCGTTTTGCTATTTGATTTTCTAACTGAAACTTCTCAATTAGTTCTTCATATTCTTTCCCACTTAAATCATAGGGTGTTGAATAGGCATAATAGAGCCTAGCATCCGCATTGCTGATTGAGATCCCTATGTTTCTTGTTTCTAAAATTACTAGAGGAGACTCTAATAGAACACTTCTGAGCAAACTGTTGGTATCGTTGATTGCTATAATTTCTATCTTGTCCTTATATTTTACGTAATCAATTTTACTATTGGACGGATAGTATAGCTCTAGAATTTTTTCTATCTCTTCCTTTGTATAATCAGATAATTCAGATCGGTAAAAAACTGCCAAGTCTGTTCCTTCTTTTAAGTCATGGAGAGGTAGCTGTATCCCTTGCTCCTCTAATGCTTTTTTATTTACTAATATGGATTCCATACCACCTAAATTTCTTGAAAAATTAAACATCAACATTGAACGTTCATAATATTTGTCGTTTAAGTATTTATGAAGGAGGGCTGTATCGTCGGTATTATCTATATCTTTCCCCAAGGAATTATCAAGTTTGTAATTTAATTGATAGTAGGAATATTCTTTATGATTTTCAAAAAAAGGTTTCTGCTTAGCATAGTCTAACCCGTTTTTTATAATCAATCCATTGCTGTACATTAACTGTATGAGAATCAATAAAACAAGAACTCGAACACCGTATGAAATCTTTACTACAGTATTATTGTTTTCTGCACGAATCCCAGTTTTTTCAATTTTATTTGCTGTTCTTATATAGAGTAGTAAGGCCAGCAATAACTGTAAACTATATGCAACAGCTAAATAGTATCTTATGTATTCTAAGTAATAGAATCTCTTTATAAAAAGGTATAAGATAGCTGTAATCATACCCAAAATTAGCTGATCTTTTAAAAATAATTTCAAATTGCTTTTTACTATATCCACACCTTGTATAAGCTTTATATAGTTTTCTTTTTTGCTAATTTGCAGTTCGAATGTAGTTATCAAAATGAGGACAAGATAAACAATTGACAGCACGAGAAGAGTTTTGTTCCTCAATGTATTGGATTTTCCATAGTAATTTGGGAATCCTCCCCCGTATTGATCGATAAGTTCTTTTTTAAACTCTCTTATTTGGGTTAAATCTTCGACATCATTGGTGAAGAACAATACTTTTAAGGAATCTACATTCTCTAGTTCTTTCCAGTCATGGAATATAACCTCTGCTTCACCTGCTACTAGGCTATTATAAGCACCTTTTTTATTAAATGTTTTTTGAAGTTTTTTAAGCCCAATTTCATTACCATAAATATGGTACTCTTTTCGTTTTTCTTTTGGTAACTTGTTTTCTAAAGTAAAAATTCCTAAATTATATTTTTTTGCTATGTCTACGAAATCTTTTTTTGCAACACTTAAATCCTCTACTTGATTAACAGCAAAAGTACAGTTAATATAATCATTAGAAAAGCTATCTAAATTATAAACATATAATTCTCCTAAAATCAGGAAAGAAATGATGACGCATAAGCTATATACTATAATTTTTATTTTTCTCATGACATCGCTCCCCTTTTAATTTAATCCTTTATTATATTATACCCAATTTCTTTCAAAATCACTCCTTTCTTCATTCTTATAATTGTATTCAAGTTTCTATAATCAAATTACTTATATTATTTAACTATGGTATTTTTTATTTCCTCTTTATTTAATTAAAATATTAACTATAAGTTATTTTCTATTACTTGATATATCACTTTAAATGAGCAAAAAAATAAAGGCAGTCCGAAGACTGCCGATATTTATCTCTCTGCTCCTTTGCTATGGTCTTTCTTATTTGACTTAGCTTTGTCACCTGTCTTAAAGCTTTTTATTTGCCCTAATATGGACTTTTTATCTTTATCTTGACTCTTTACTTGTTCTTTTGCTTTTAAGAGCTTAGAAGAGAAAATACGGACATTTTTATGCTCCTTTCCTTTGTTGTCAATGCTTGTTTTTACTTGTCCAAATATTTTAACAAAATCTCCTTGTTTTAGGTTTTCTAAATCTTTTGTCTTATCTCCATAAGCTGAACAATTGGTATAAATTTTATTCCCATCGTCATCTTTTGAAACAAGAGAAAAATTACTTACTTTAAATTTTTCTCCATTGGCATTTTCTCGTTCAAGATTTTCTATTTTGCCAGCTATATTACCCACGAGATTTATAAGGTCATCTTTTTCTTCAATATCACTGACATTTTCAACAATCTTACCTTGTTCTTTCATGTCATCAATCATATAGTCAAAGTCATCACTTAGTATACCTGTTGTGTCATTGTTCATATATAAAACATAGACTTCTTCAAGTGCTTTTTCATCATTAACACCTTTTTCTATGCTTACAAGTGCTTTTATAAAGTCCTTGTAATTATCATTCATCATTTCTTCTAAGTTTTCTCTAATATCTTTGTATTCCATATTTTCCTCCTTGTACTAAATAAGGAGAGCCTTTCGCCCTCCTTTATCGTTCTTGTCCTTTTTCACTTTTTTCTTGATTTTTATCTTTTTCTTCTTCAGATTTGAATTTTGATATTTGTCCCAATATTGATGGTTTCTCTTCCCTTGAGTGAAGATTATCCTCTACATCATAAGTTGATTCAAAGTAATCACTATCTTTAAAATCATTGTCATACCTATCTGGTATTCCGTCATTATCAAGATCTTTTGCTAGTGGATCATAGAAGTTTCCATCATCATCTATTTCTAGTCCTAGAGCTTGTTTCAAATCTTCTTCATCTACTGATACCAGATCGTCAAAACTTGACATCTTTATGGCTTCAGTCATATCTTTAATAGCTTGTGAATTAGATATATCTTCTTCTACAAAAGATTCTGTTCTAATAGCTACATTATCTACATACTGAGTCCATGTTTTTTCTTCCAAATTTACCTCATATTGAATAGAGTGTTTACCATCTGGTGTTTCTGTATAGGCAAGTCCTATATGGCTTAAATCTGGGTATAATTTGTCAAAGTCTTCATAGCTATTAGATTCTGAAAACTCATAGTTAGAATAATCAACTATCGCCCTCTTTAAATCTTCCAATAATGGTGATTGGTTTTCTAATTCTTCTACTTCTCCCATATCTAAAAGTTTATTAATCTCAGCTAATCTTAGTGTCTTATCCCTTAACTCATCTGCTTTTTCAAATCGTTTGGTCAATTCTACTTTGGCATTTTCTAAAGATTCTTTATAATTTTCAAGGTTTTGATTTAATCTTTCAAGTCTTGAAGGCATTTTTTCAATGGCATTATCAAGCCTTGTTATATTGCCATCAGTAGAGTTTGAAAACTCTCCAAAGTATTCTGCTTTTCCTAGGAGTTTAAAGGTGTGAGTGTTAGTCATAAAGTTATATGAAACTTGCAAGTCTAAATTTCTATATTTACCAATGACCTTGCTATCATTTATCTTTACTTTTTTTATTTCTTCTAATAATTTCTCTCCAGCTTCTTTCTTATCTAGAATTTTATTTTCTCTAAGACTGATTGAAGTGAATTTTATGTCTCCTTCTCCCAATTTCTCAATACTTGCAATATCTTCTTTAACTGCTTGTATTTCCATTTCAGTTTTTAAAATACTTTGAGGATAAATTTTATTTACCTTATCTTCAAGCTTATATTTATTAGACTTGTAGTTTGCTTCAAGCATTTTTAGTTTTGTAACTTCGTTATCTAAGTCCATCTTTTCTTTAATCAGAGGATTGCCTGTAGCTAAAGCTTTAATTTCTGAATAAGATAGACTTGCTTCATCAACATCTTCAGCAACACGCACAGGCGTCTTGCTTGTCATAATTTGAGATATGAATTTTTGCTTATTCTCTATTGTCTGCCATAAATAGGCATCAAAGGTATTTTCTGTTACATATCTAAAGATATTTACCTTATCATTTTCATTACCTTGACGAACAATTCTACCACTTCTTTGCTCTAGGTCAGACGGTCTCCATGGGACGTCTAAATCGTGTAAAGCAATTAGTTTATTTTGTACATTTGTACCTGCTCCCATTTTTTGAGTAGAGCCTAATAATACTCTTACTTCTCCTCTTCTTACCTTAGAGAACAATTCATCTTTTTGTTTGTCTGTATCTGCTTCGTGAATAAAGGCTATTTCCTCTTTTGGTATTCCCATATTCACTAGCTTATTTCTAATATCATCATAGATATTAAATTCTCCATCTCCTTTTGGTGTAGACATATCTGAAAAGACTAATTGAGTTGATGAATTTTCTTTTGTCTTATCCCAGATACTAAAGACGTTTTTAACGCATACATTTACCTTTGAATTAGGATCATCTGGAAGTAGTGGGTTTATTAATCTTTGGTCTAGGGCAAGTTTTTTACCATCATTTGTAATCTTTAGCATATTATCTTCTGTAGGCTCGACTTGGTTATTTCTAACCGCATCAGCTCTTTCTGAAATAGCTTCTAATATTTCTTTTTGTTCCTCAGTAGGTTTTGTTTTAATAACTTCAAAATTTGCTTCAGGAACTGGCAAATTTAACATATCTGAAGTCTTTATATCTGCTACTTCTTTAAACATGCTCATCAGCTCTGGCAAGTTATAAAACTTTGAAAATCTTGTCTTTTGCCTATAACCAGTGCCTTCTGGAGATAATTCAAAGGTGTTTTCTGTTTCTCCAAAAGTAGAAGCCCAAGCGTCAAAATGTTCTAATCCTCTTGCCTTTAAATCGTCATACTGAAGGTATCTTTGCATGGTATAAAGCTCTGTCATTGAATTTGATATTGGTGTACCAGTAGCAAAAACAACTCCCTTGCCATCTGTCATTTCATCCATATACCTACATTTCATATACATATCCGAAGACTTAAAGGCTTCACTCTGACCGATACCCGCAACATTTCTCATCTTGGTATGCAAAAATAAGTTTTTGTAATTATGAGCTTCGTCTATAAATAACTTATCTACTCCTAGTTCTTCAAAGGTTATTACGTCATCCTTTTTAAAGTCATCGTTTAACTTTTCCAGTCTTACCAAAAGCTTCTTCTTTGTCTTTTCTAGTTGTTTAACCGTGAAATTTTCCCCTCTATTTCTTTTATTCTCATCAATAAAGGAAACTATATCATCTATTTGGTCTTGTATATGTCTAACCTGGTATTCCTTAGACATTGGTATTTTTTCAAATTGAGAGTGTCCTATGATAACTGCGTCATATTCTCCCGTTGCAATCCTACCAATAAATCTTTTTCTGTTTTTTGGTTGAAAGTCTTTTTTATCGGCCACCATAATGTTTGCTGACGGATATAACTGCATAAACTCTCTACCAATTTGAGTGGTTAGATGGTTAGGAACTACAAATAATGATTTACTTGCAAGTCCCAACTTTTTAGATTCCATAGCAGAAGCCACCATTTCAAAAGTTTTTCCTGCTCCTACTACATGGGCAAGCAGTGTATTTCCACCATAAAGAGTCCTAGCTATTGCGTTTTTCTGATGTTCTCGAAGTCTGATTTCAGTATTCATTCCATCAAAAGTTAAGTTAGAACCATCAAATTCTCTATTTCTAATTGAATTGAATTTTTCATTATAAATTTTTTCTAGCCTATATCTTCTATCAGGATCTTCAAATATCCAATTCTTAAATTCTTCTTTAATCAGTTCTTGCTTTTGACTTGCTAGCATAGTTTCTTTTTTATTTAATACAGAAGTCTTAGACCCATCATCATTTATTACTTGGTCAAATACTTTTGTATCTTTTAAATTAAGAGCGTTCTCAATTAGCTTATAGGCATTCACTCTACTTGTACCATAAGTCATGTTAGCAAGGTCATTAGTTGAGTCAACACTCTTACCTTCAATATTCCATTCACTTGTATGTGGTGAGAACCTAACATTTATATTCCACCTATCATAGCCTGGTGTTTTTAAAAGATTAAAAGTAAAGTCTTCTATATCTTTTTGAGGTATCCAGGTTGCTCCTAACCTTACATTTATATCAGAAGCAGTGAGTTCTTCAGGGATAACTTCTTGTAATTTCTCTCTTTGGTATTTGAGTTTTCCTAACTCGTTTAATAATGTATCTTTCTTTTCAGAAGGTGCTAAATCAATTACATTTTCAATTTCTCCTATATATGAATTGAGGTAGCCAATCTTTTCTCTAATATTTCCACTTAAATACTCGTCAGCCGATACATATGAAAAATGAAACGGATCGTCATTGTCAAAGTTTTCAAATGGCATTCTGTTATTTATTAGGTCTGTGTCCTTAATATCTAAAAATATCTCGCCCTCAAGCTCACCAATTAAGGTGTCCCTATCTTTATTTGTGATAGATTCCATATATTCAAAATCTACATATCCTTTTTGTGAAACTGATAAGAGTAAGGCTTCAAGGGAAGTATCTACATGATCTACTACCTTTGCCTTTGTAATTGTTCTTTTTGAAAATATATCACTCTTAGCTTTAAAATTATCCTCATCATCAAGTATTTCTATTGATGATACCAAAGAAAAGTTTGAGTCTTCTTTTAAGGCTCTAGTGTTTGATAAGGAGTTAATAAAACCATGTTTCTTTGAAAAGTTATCATAGACTTCATTTAACTTTGCTTGTGACTCTTTTATTTCTTCATCAGAGAAATCGTCCTTTTGCTTTTCTATTACATCTTTTAAAGCACTCATTACATCAAGATAATCTTTTATCTTTTCTTTATTTTTATCTGATATATTCTGCTTGATTAAGACTGAGTTTTCTCTTAGATATACATCTTCGTCAATAATGGTATAGGAAAAGTTTTTAACATCATCTGTTGCTGGAAGACTTAATTCTTCATCTTCCAATAGCTCGACTTCTTCATATTTTGAATTTGAAGATATTTCCTTGCTTGCAAGATCCATTAAATCTTTTAATTTTTCATCTTCTTTTTCATCACAAGTAATAGTATTGCCAAATCTTCCAGATACTTCTTTCATATCCCCTAATACCATTTGAGGATTATCTACAAAGTATTTATTATAGGTCAAACCCTTTTTATCAGTTGCTAGGTGTATCCAATCGTCATCTCTTTCTATAACTGAATCTCTCTTTTTTAGAAAAATAATATCTGAAGTAACTTCTGTACCAGCAAGTCCTTTAAATGTTGTATTAGGAAGCCTCATAGCTCCTAAAAACTCACATCTTGCATTAATATATTTTCTAACAGATTCATCTTTTTTATCCATAGTTCCAGATGAAGTTATGAAGGCAATAATTCCTCCATTCCTAACCTTATCTATTGACTTTGCAAAAAAATAATCGTGAATCAGAAAGTTATTTCTGTTATATTCACGATCGTTAACTTTAAAATCTCCAAAGGGAACATTTCCTATTACCAAGTCAAAGAAATTATTTGAGAAGTTTGTTTCTTCAAAGCCTTTAATTTGAATATTAGCTTCAGGATAAAGTTCTCTTGCTATTCTTCCGCTTAGACTATCTTTTTCTACTCCATAGACTTTAGAGCCTTGTATTTCACTTGGCATATTACCAATGAAATTACCGACTCCTGCAGATGGTTCAAGGATGTTCCCAGTCTTAAAACCCATATCTGTTAGGGTCTTATATATTCCATCCATTACCTCTCTAGGTGTATAAAATGATGTTAAAGTAGACTCTTTAGCATTCAAATACTCTTCATTTGTTAGGTTTTCTTTTAAAATATTTCTTGCTTCAAGCCATTGTCCTCCCTTTTCTTCATCGAAGACATCGGCAAGACCTCCCCAACCTAGATAATCAGCAAGATAGGCTTGTTCATACTCTCTTGGACTCCTATTTTCATTTTCAAGTCTTTTTAGCATTTTAATAGCTTTTATATTTTTATCTAGTCTTTCTGATGGTGTAAGGTATTCTGAGTAGATATGATTTTTCAAGTCATAATTTCTAGCAAAACTTAGCCTTTCCTTATTAGGTTCATAGCCTAGATTTTTTAAATCTTCTTTTCCCCTCAATAAGTTTTCGGCTGAATCTCTTGGAACATCGTACCTATCCATCATTTGGTCAATTTCAGGATTGAACTTATCAATAAAGCTTTCTTGTTCTACTTGTCTTTCAATTTGATTTTCATGGTCAGATAATTTGTATATCTCATAGTTTCCACTATCTAAAAGGTCATCAATCTTTCTACTTTCTTCAAATGTTGCACCCTTATATAAAGGATATTCTTTCTCATTAACTTCTACCTTAGTTCCTGTTTCAATTAAGTTAATTCCATTAAATGTATTTTCATCTTCTAAAATAAATTCATTTCCAACCTTTACTGCTAGTTTTTCTGATGTTTGACTTAGATTTTCAAAGATTTCTTCAAGGTATGAATCGTTTCTATATGGAATTACTTCCGAACCCCTAATCATACCTCCCATATATTCCATATTGTCTCTGATAGTGACAGTTTTAAGTCCTCCACTTAGTTCATCAAAATTTGTAATGGTAAAGTCCTTATCTTTATATCTAACCTGATCACCTATCTTAAATTTAGGTTCTATCTTTTCCTTAACTTCTTCTTGTAATGATTTTTCCTCACTTAGTGCAACTTGCTCTTCTAAATATGAAAATTCACGCTCATTTACTTCTTCACCATCACCAAGGTCAATCCTATAATGCTCGACAACTTCATCGTCTACATAGTGGTCAAAATAGAATTTGAAATACCCGATATAGTCATCAGTCATTTCTCCAAATTCATTTTCTCCAAGAGTTTGATTATGGTCTTTAACATCAATATCCTTTTGTCTTAGGATATTGATTAAGTCTTTAGTTACTATCTGCCCACTATAATCGGGAACTAATTCGTGATTTTCATTAAATTCTACAATCCAGTAATCTTTTCTATTTTCAGTGCTTTTGCCATCAAAAAAAGAAGCTTCATCAGCTTCCTTTTCTTGACTTATTTCATTTTTTAAGCTTCCACGTATTCCTTGATTGCCATCTTCTTCACTGTTGCCATCAAGTTGTTCATCTGTCCTTGGTATTCCTCTGGATCCTCTCTCATCATCTTCTCTGTCAATCCTTGTGCTTTCATCATCTTGACTTTCTCTCTCTTGATAAAGTCCACTGCCTGATTCTGAATTTCCTTCAGGTGGTTCAAAAGTGTTTTCTCCTCGTACATTTTCTGAAGTTTCTTCCAGTTCTCCATGTCCTCGCTCCCTACTAGGTAAGACAGTCTTAGAACTGCGTATGTCGGATTCGGATATCTCTCCATAAATTCCAGATCCTTCTCCATCATGTCCAAGATTTTCTCTTCGATCTTCATCGCTATTTCCTCTGTCGCTTCCATCTGTGAAAACTCGTCTATCTCTACTTCTTGACCTATCATCTCGTCTATATAAATCATCTTGACCTCCTCTATCTTCATTTATATTTTCTATATCTCTATTATAATCGCCACCGGCCCTTTCTGTCAGCAGCCTAGCACGATCTATTTCCTTAGATTTTTCTATTGTGCTATCTATAATATCTTCGCTAACCCTTGATATTACAAGACCTATCTGCTCTAAAGAAATTGTATTAATCCTAGAAAAATTATTTTTTAAATTTTCCATATCCATAGGATAGACTGTATTAAACCTATTAGCTACCGCATAGGATATTGAGTCTCTCATAAACTTTTCAAAGCTAAGTCTATCCTCTATATCTATCCTCAAATCAGCAAGAGCCAAGTTAATGTATTCATCTCCATAAATTCGACTCAAAGAAAATATATTTTCGTTTAGTGAATCACTCGCTTCAAATGAAAAATCTCTTATTATTTCTTTTAAAGCCTCCTTATGGTTTTCGTGGTCAAACTGCCATAAACTAACCTCATTAATATTCCTATCCATTGATGTGGTCTGACTAACATCAAAAATATATGAAATTTTTTGATTTATATCACTTCCAACTAAAATTGGAATACCCCTTTGACCTCTCATAACAACTCGACCAAAATATTTCTTCCACATATCAAAAGTTGCACAAGCTCTAGCTTTAGGTTCTTTGTTGTATATACTTAGCTGGCTAGAAAAATCATATTTCTGATTATTGCCTATAACCTTTAAGAGTTTTAAATATTCTTTTTCATCTTGTAAAACTTCATACTTTATTGCTTCTTGTATATTCTTAAAATCATTTACTTGCATTTCCTACCTCCATTCTATGAAATTCTTTTATAATAGCCATTAAAATATCAACCACAATAGAATTGCCGGCCTGCTTATATAGTTTGCTCGATGTACAATTCTTTCTTCTTGGATGTACTTTCTCTAATTTGTCTATATCACAGTCATCAAAACCCATGAGTCTTAGGCATTCTCTTTCTGTTAAATACCTATATTTACCATTTCCAATATCTATTATTCCAGAATTTGGTACTCTCATTTGTTTTGTAGAAATAGTATATGAAAAATCTTTAATCACTTTTAGTCGCCCTCTAAAACTGTTATCTATGCTTTTATTTAAAAATTTCAGCATATAAGGTTGGGTCATTGTATAAAGTTCACTTACATCCTTTTCTAAAAATTCACTTAGTGGTCTTGTTTCTTTCCTCTCCAATTTATTAAAAGAAAAGTTATTTGCCCCAAGACATGAAACAACAAATATCCTTTCCCTTTTTTGAGGTATCCCAAAGTCCATTGCATTTAAGATTTCATACTTGCTTTCATATCCTAGGCTCTCTAACTCTTTTAGATAAATAAAAAAGGAGTCCCTCATATTTCTATCAAGGACTCCCTTTACATTTTCCCAAATTATCCATTTAGGTTTATCTTTCATTTCTTTTATTATTCTAATTGTTTCAAATAGTAAGCTTGATCTAGTTCCTGAGTTTTTTACTCCTCCTTGCTTTTTTCCTATTCTTGAAAAGTCTTGGCAAGGACTTCCATGCATAATTAAGTCTATCTTTTCATTAGGAGCTTTATATCCTACTACTGATTTTGCTCTATATTCTCCTCCATAAAGTGCATTGTATGATTTAACACAAGCCTTATCTATTTCTACATAATCAACTACTTCATAAGGTATCTTTAAATTAATAAAAGCCTTTCTAATAGCACCTATGCCCCCGAAAAGCTCTAATATTTTCACCTTATTCATTTAGATTGTTCTTGTACCTATCTACAAGCTCCCTTATACTATCTTCAATTTCTCTTAAAAAGTCTTCTTTATCTACTTCACCAGAGCTAATTTTTGCAAGTTTCATTTCCCATTCAGAAGTTGTTTCTGCCGACTTAAAATTATCTTCTACAATCGATACAAGTCTATTGCCTTTTTCTGTTACAAGTAATTTTTTCTTATCTCTTCTTATAAGATCCTTATGGATAAGATTTTCAATAATTCCTGCTCTTGTAGCTGGTGTTCCTAAGCCTTTTCTCTCCACTTCTACATCTTTATCCAAGGATTCTACTCCTGCACTCTCCATAGCCTTTAAAAGTGTATCTTCATTATAATGACTTGGAGCTTTGGTAAATTTCTCCGATATGTTTTTAGAAGTTAGCTTAATTTTATCTCCAGTCTTTACATCTGGTAATTCATTTTCTTGTTTTTCTTTTCCATAAGTCTTTAGATACTTTATATAACCTTCATTGATTACAGTCTTGCCACTTGCATTAAAGTTAAATTTATCATATTCATATCTGATTTTTCTACTAGATTCCTTTAAGTTATCCGAACATGAAGCAAGTAACTTATCTTTAATTAGATTATAAATTTTACTTTCTTTGTCAGATATATCTTTAGCTTTTCCAATACCTGATATAGTAGGAATAATTGCATAGTGGTCTGTAACCTTAGATGAGTTAAAAATAGACTTAAAGTTTGACTCATTAACTTTAAAGTCTTCTTCAAGTCCTTCTAATAATTCTTTCATAGTATTTACCATATCATCGGTTAAATACCTGCTATCCGTTCTTGGGTATGTGATTAGCTTCTTTTCATACAAACCTTGTGCCAGATTTAAAGTGTCATTTGCTGAATATCCAAAATATTTATTTGCTTCTCTTTGCAAGGTAGTAAGATCATAAGGCTTATCTGGTTTTGTGCTTATTTCTTTATCTTCTACCTCTGTAATAACTATTTCATCTTCTAGCAGATTTAATAGTTGTTCAGCAACTTCAATTTTATCAATCCTATCTGATACAAGTTTTAATCCTTCATAAGATAGGTCAACTGTATAATATTTTTGCTTCTTAAATAGGTTTATTTCACTATCCCTTTTAGCTATTAAATATAGAGTTGGAGTTTGTACTCTACCAACTGAATATGTTTCCTTGTAAATGCAAGAATAAAGCCTACTTAAATTCATTCCTACCAGCCAATCAGCAATTGCTCTTGCACTTGCTGATCTATATAGGTCTTCAAAGTTTTCTCCGTCTTTAAGATTTCTAAATCCATCTTCAATAGCTTTGTTTTCCATTGAAGATATCCAAAGTCTTTGAATCTTCTTCTTACATTTAGTTTGATTATATACAAGCCTAAAAATAAGTTCTCCCTCTCTTCCAGCATCACAAGCATTTATTACTGTGTCGTTGTTCTTATCGTTTAAAAGTTTCTTTAAAACTCCATATTGTTTTTTAGTGCTTTTAGATACTTCATAAATATATTCTTCTGGGATTATAGGAAGAGTGTCTATTGTCCATTTCTTCCATTTTTCGTCTATCTTATCTGGACTTGCCATTTGAATTAAATGACCGACACACCAAGAAACAATGTATCCATTCCCCTCATAATATCCGTTTTTTCTTGTTCTTGCTCCAATTACTTTTGCAATTGTAACTGCTACACTTGGCTTTTCTGCTATTACTAATTTCATTCATACCTCCATAAATAAAAAAAAGAGCGAAAGATTTCTCTCTCGCTCAAAGTATTTCTCCTGAATATCGTATTATTTTCGGGAGAATTCTATTACTTATTAATTTCTTTTTCTAGTTCTTGAAGAACTTTTATAATCTCTTCAAATTTTGGATAGTCTCCATAAATCATTTCTGCCATAGCCTTATAATCTTTTTCTATTTCAGAAAATCTGTACTCTCTTGGGACTAATCTTAATCTACCATTTAGTGCTTCTTCATACTTTGCCCACTTCCTAGGATAAAATTTCATTTTAAATTCAGTCACTTTCTTTAGTAATTCTTTATCCTCTAAGGCTTTGTTTTTAAAATCTGATTTTGCTATTTTATATAAGTCATAAAAGTGTCTTGCATACCTGTGCGGCATAGGAGAAGATTCTGGTCTATTTGCTTCGTGATGAAGTATAGTTGCCTTTTCCCAAAATGTTCTCTCTGCTGATACCGTTCTTATATTAGTTTTTTCTTGGAATACATTTGAATATGCTTCGCCAATTATCGGCAAAACTTCAACATCAATTGCAGGTGTCCATGCTGCAAGGCTTCCTATTTCAAGCTTTATATTTTGTGTTAAATAATTAGATTCAAAGATTTTAGGATATTTACATAGAATTGTTTGTGAATCTATACTATCTATAGAAAATTCAAAATCAAAATCCTTTAAATCTTGTTCTAAAACTTTTAAAAATTCATCTCTTAAAAATACTTCTGTCTTTTCATTAACTGCTTTGTTGAATTTATCTTGCTTGGTATTTGACCTTTCTAACCAAGGTTCTTTTTCTTCATAGCCTAATACTCTCCAATCTAAGATCAGATCTATATCTTCAGAAAATCTTTCTATAAGTCCAAAACACTTTGAAAGTGATGTGCCACCTTTAAAGGTAAAACAATCTTTCCATTTATTTTCATTGAATAGATAGTCTAAGATAAAAGTAACCCAATAGTCTTTTTCAATGACTGCTTCAGATATATTTTTCTTTCTGGCTGTATTTACTATTAAAACTCTTAAGTCTTCTTTGTCTTCTATATAAAACTTATTCATTTTCACCCTCAGAAATTTTCCTTATTACTTCATATATCCATGCTGGCACTGATTTTGACTCGTTCATTAAGTCTATTCTTTCTTTTTCACTTAAATTTTCTCTTATCTTTTGTATAACTTCATTAGTTATATTTTCTTTTCCCAAAGACTTAATTGCTTGAATAACTGTCGCTGTCTTCAAAGACATATTGGCAATTTCTCCTGGATTTACTTTTTTAAATTCTAAAACTGTATCCCCAATTTTATATTCTTTATATCTTCCACTAGATATATATTTATAGTGAGTTGGAACTTGTGTTGAAAGTCCTAATAAGTTTAAGGCTGTGCTACTATATGGTGCAATATTCCAATTATATTTTCTTGCTATGGCAAGTGCTAACTCGTGAATCGATACTGCTTCGTACTCTCCAATTAATTCACTATATCTTGGATTGTAATAAAATCCATAAATGACACGCTTAATTTTATCTTCATCTGCTAATCTTTTTAATATTTGTCTAACCGTAGCATTAGATGCAACATCTAAAAAGTCATTTGCAAAAAATACTTTATGCGAGTCAAAGCTATTTATTTTATCTGATATTATTTCCATATATGAACTCATTACAATTCTCCTTTGTCACGGATATTGTATCATATTCGTGACAACAATTCAATTGTACTTAAATTTAATATTCTTATAATAGTTCATCATCTTCATCGTCATCATCTAAAGATTCTTCATGACTTTCTTCATTGTCTGACTCATCTTCTGACTCACTAATATAATCCTCATCATCTTCTTCAAAGTCTTCCAACATTTTATCTTCCTTAGCTTTGACTACCTTAAAATAATATCCTGCTCCTACAACTCCTCCAATTACAAGTGCAACAATTAGAAATGAACCTATCCCGCTTTTCTTTTCTTCTTTTACTGGAACAGTCTTAGGCTCTTCTTTTTTTACTTCTTCTTTCTTAGGTTCTTCAACCTTTATAGTATTTTTATCTTCTGACTCAATCATATTAAGTAGGTCTTGCTCTCCTACCTCTGTCAATAGCCTTACATTATCTTGGTTTGATGAGTGATCCACTATTAGGTGCATAGTTTTTCCACTTTTAGTTTGAAATGTTAAAAATTGTCTTACATCTACTGGATTTTCTTTATCTTTTTCTGTATCTCCACTTGGTGTAATGTCTTTTCCATTCCTATCTACATTTTCAATTACTGAACCTCTTGCCTTATTTTCCCCAGTCGCAAGATTATTTACTGCCTTTGTATTACCACCTTTTAAAAGTGGTACTTTCTTAGGAGAATTATTTGAAGGCTTATTTGCTTCACTTGTATTTCCTGGTATTCTTGGAACATCTTGATAAGGAATCTCTTCTTTTGACGGTGTAAAAACATCATCTTTCAACATTTTTTCAAATTCTTCTTTTTGTGGTTCATAGATTGATTCATTTTGACTTTCTATTTGATCTTCATTTGTCATCGCAAATGTAGTTGCTGGTACTGTAAATGTAAAGAGGAGTAACGCTATGGCTACTCCTCGTTTAATGCTCTTATTCATTTTTATATCCTTTCTTATTTTACATTTTTAAATACATAGACTGCTTTTCTAGTATTGTCCCATTCTATTGTTTGGTTTTTACCATCTTTAATATCCCCATGGCTTGCTCCAAAAGCTTTGGCAATATTTGAAATTGAAGCATGAATTCTTCCATTTATAATCACTGGCTTAACATCTGAATTGTAGACCTTTCCATCTGAATCTTTCATAACACCAGTATCAATATTTAGTCTTAATGTCTTTTTAGCTAAGATATTATTCTCTTTATTTGAGAAAATAGCTTCACGAGTAGAGTTGTCATACTCAACATTAAAACCTAGAGTATAAGCAATATATCTTACTGGAATCATAGTTCTTCCTTGATCTACATAAGTTTTTACATCCATATATACTGTTGTCTTACCATCTTTGTTAATAATGTTATAGAAGTTTTTGTCTACTTGAAAAACTGCAAATTCTTTTTCATCTTTAACTTGTTTTTTGTCTTGTTGTTCCTCTTGCTTTTTCATCTTGTTAAGATCAAATTGATTTAGGATGTTCTTATCATCAGCTTTCAAAAGTTCGTCCCACTTCTTATCTTGAGATTTCTTATCTTCTTTCTTTTCTTTGTTTTCTTTTTGGAGTTTTAGAAGTTCATCTAATTTTTTAGATAAGTCTTGATTTAGATTTTTATCTTTTTCATCTTTAGCTTGTTTCTCAAGTTCTTCTTTCGATTTTTTATTTGCTTCCTCGATTAACTTCTTTACTTCTTCAATTTTCTTATCTAACTCTTTTTTTAGCTTTTTAATTTCTTCTTCAGAAGCTTTTTGTTTTTCTTCTAGTTCTTTAATTTTCTCTTCTAATTCTTTTTTTGTATTTTCAGAAGATTCTTTTAAACTATCAATATCCTTTTGAAGCTCTTCAATTTTCTTAAAGCATTCTGACTTAGAATTTTCTGTCTCTTTCTTTTTAGACTCTAAGTCTTTTATCTTAGTATCTTTTTCATCAAGAGCTTTTTCTAAGTCCTTAATTCTATTGTCTTTATCCTCAATTTCTTTAGTCTTCTTTGCAAGTTCTCCTTCTAAAGATTCAAGCTTTTCTTGCATTTCTTTGATTTTATTTTCGTTTTTATCGGTCTTTTCTTTCTCAGCTTCTAACTCCCATTTTGTAGATGAATAATCTTCTTTTAATTTTTCATTTTCATCTTGTAATCTTTTTAATTCATCTTTAAGCTGAGTAATTTCTGCTATTAGTTCATCATTATTAGAGTTTTTAAGATCCTCAATTTCTTTATTCAGTTGAGCAATCTTATTATCTTTATTTCTAATCTCTTCTTCTAGCTTAGCTTTTTCTTGTTTTAGTTTCTCTCCATTATCTTTGCAAGATTCTAACTTTTCCTTTAATTCATCTATCTTTGATTGGTCTTCTTGTTTCTTATCATTTAAGTCTTTGATCTGATTTTCTAAATCACTAATTTTGCTTATTGAACTTTCTATAACTTTTTTACTACCATCTGTATCATCAGCTTTAGCTAGTACATTAGTAGTTGAGGTTGATGTTAAAACTAATAAAAGAGCCATAAAAAAGGCTCTTAGTCTTTTCGTGTTAAATTTCTTCATTATGAATATTCTCCTTTTCTTTTAATTTTTCTTCTCTTTTTCTATCATTGATTTTCTCCATTAATTCTTCCAAGCTAATATTGTTCCTCCTAAGAGTTACAATTATTTCTTCATTTTCAACTTGTATTTCTTCATCGCAAATTTCCTTGTATTTTGCATTTAAATCTTTTAATTTCTCTTCTATTTTTTTCTTTTTGTTCCTAATACTTGTAAGTTTTCTGTTCACATAATATCTCCCTTCTATCTTGGTCTTCCAAAACCATAAAAGTGTGATTTCCAATATTTTGAATTTATTGATGTGTATTGAATTGGATCTCCTGCGTGAATCATCATTCCGTTACCTGCGTATATTCCCACGTGAGATATTGGTGTTCCACTGTTATATGTTGAGTGGAAAAATATAATATCTCCAGGCTGAGCTTCACTTGGACTTACTGGATTGCAATAGTCTTTGTATATTCTCCATGCAGTTGTTCTTGGCATTCTCTTTACTCCAGACTTAGTAAATGACCAACATACAAAACCTGAACAGTCAAAGTTAGATGGTCCACTTGCTCCAAACACATATCTTTTGCCTATATGTTTTTCTGCTTCATTAAATAAGGCTTTGGCAGTAGCTGAATCAAAAGCAAGACCAGGATTTCCAAAGTTTGGATTATCTACTATTTCTCCTAAATCCCCATTACCTGATCCAAAAACATCACCCATATTCCCCTTAGCTTCAAGAAGAGCTTCATAATGAACTACATTGTCTGGATAATCTTTAAATATTTCCCTAACAACTTCATCCATTTCTTTTTTCTTTAAAGTTACAATTAACTTTTTATATTCGTACTCTTCCTTTTCATAGCTAGTATAAGGATTTCCACGACTATCATATCTAGTTCTTGCTACTGTTCTTGTTCTAATTTCAATTTCTTCCTTAAAGTCAAGCTTATACATCTTGTCGAAAAGTTCTTTTAAAATTCCTTTTACTTCAGATGCTGATTTTACTTCTCCACATCTTGAAGTTATATAGGATAAAAGTTCGTGGGTATTATGACCAATTTCTCCTTCTTTGTTTATGATATATTCGTCATATCCAGGATGACTTGTTTTTACACTTTCGATTTGTGATTGTAGGTCATATTCCATTGATGAAAATTCTTGATTTACTTCACTTAGAACTGTGTCTTGTGATAGGTATGTTGTTGTCATTACTGAGTTAACAGAGTTACTTAATCCACTCATACCAACACTTCCACCACCAATCATGATTGATAGCATAAGACCTAGCCCTATTACTAGAAATAGAACCATCTTGCTTTTTCTTACTATTAGCTCTTTAGAAGCCTTACCTAAACTTAAAATAGCTTTTTTAACTCTATCTACAAGTCTTGTTTCGTGCTTTTTAGCTATAATGCTCTTCATTTGTTTTCTCTGGTAAAACTTCTTAAATCTATTTTTCTTTATATAGGCATCTGACTTTTTTAAATCTTCCAAGCCACTTTTAAACTCCAACTTGCTTTTTCTCTTTTTTATTTTCTTATCAAGTTTAGATAGCTTTTTTAAGGACTTTTTCTTTTTGTCTAACTTATACTTCCTTATTCCATGCTGGAGTTTAGAGCTTACATTAGCGACCTTCTCTCCAGATTCTACACCAGTATTGTCCGATCCTGAACTTAGATAATCTCTCACTAACTCTGCTGACTTAGCTCCAGATAATAAAACCCCAGAAGATAGACTTCCTTTAGTTTTATTCTTTAAGATATTATCCTTTAACTTGCTTTTAGACTTTTCAAGCTCTCCAATCTTTTTATCTGAGATAAAATCTTTAACATCTTGTGCCTTCTTAGAATCTTTCGTTGTAACTTTCTTAGATTCATTTTTTAAGTCATCGATTTTCTTTCGAGTAAATTTATCACTTTCATAATTTTTTCTTTTGTAGTAAGTCTTCTTTTTATTAACTTTCTTTTGTTCTGAAGGTTTAAGACTTGTTTCCTTTTCATCTTTTATAAATTCTTGATTATTTTCTTTAACCTTCGAATTATCAAAAGTTTTATCTGCATCAACTTCGTTTAGCTTATTTTCTTTATCTATCTCTTTAGAAATTTTTTCCTTATCTCTAAAATTCTTTTCTTGATAAAGTTTCTGCTTTTGCTTTTTATCGATATTAGCATTACTCTCATTATTGCTTACTTCATCTTTAACAAGCTTATCTTTTTTATATACTCTCTTGCTTTTCCTTGCTTCGATAGGTTTATCTTCGCTTGTGTGGATTCTCTTAGACTCTCTCTCGTTGATTTTGTCTTGGAATTTATCCTTACTATGGATAAGTTTATTCTCGTAATTTTTGAGAACTTGTCTTTTACTTGATGGCTTCTTATTGCTTATTACTTCAGAGTTCGCTGAAATATCATCTGTTGTTAGTTTATCAGGATTAATATTTCTACTATTTTCACTATCAAAATTTACTTTTTTGAAGTCTACATCTAAGTCTTCATCAAGTTTAAAGCTTTCATCTGTCCTTATTTCAAGATTAGCTTGTTTTATTTCTCCAGCCTTATCCTTATTATCTAAAACTTCTTTTCTGATTCTTTCCTTGTTTTTAGCCTTCTGAAAATCTTTTAGTTTATCTTGTTTTTGATCTTTAGCTAATACATTCTCATGGATAAGTTTAGATTCTTTTTCTGAAATTTTATCTCCGAACCTATCCTTAGTCTTAATTATCTTATTGGTATAATCATCTGAATGAACAAGTTTACTTTCAAGATTCTTTTCAGGAGAGTCCCTATTTCGTATAATTTTCTTTTGAAAATCTTTTTTTAGTTTTTTATCCATATCACACCTACTTAGCTTCTTCTGGTTTTGTTGTCATCAGCTTATATAACATGGTGTCTTTAGGGAATTTATCAATAAAGGGAACAATAGTATTTCCAAAGAATAGTAATCCCTCACCTGCATTTGAATTAGTAATATAGTTTAACTGATAAGGCGATATTTTTAATTTCTTAGCAAGAATATCTCTATCTCCAGATGCTTGATTTAACATTAGAACAAAGTCTGTATTATCAAAGATATTTTCAATTTCCTGACTTGTTAAAAGGTCTTTTACGTTTTGAGTTATACCTGTTGGAATACCACCCCATTTTCTAAATCTTTTCCAGATTTCTACTGAATATGAAGCAGTTTGTGGATCTTTTAATAAAAGGTGGAACTCATCTATATAGTATCTTGTAGACTTGCTTCCTCTATTAAGGGAAACCTTATTCCAAACCTGGTCTTGAATTACAAGCATACCTATTTTTTTAAGTTGTGTTCCTAGTTCTTTTATATCAAAACAAAGCAGTTGCCTATTTAGGTCAACATTTGACCTATTATTAAAGACATTAAGACTTCCCTTAACATAAATTTCCATTTCTGTTGCTAGTTTCCTACCAACTCCCTCTTCTTGAGATAGGAGCATTTCGTATAAATCTCCTAATATAGGCATATTTTCTGGTTTTGGGTCTTCAAAATATTTTTGGTATATCTTTGGCAAGCACCTATCTATAACAGATTTTTCTGCAGCAGTTAGACCAGATCCTCCAACCACAAGTTCAAGCATAGACATTATGAAGTTTGCCTTATCCTTTAAAGGTGCGTCCCCATCTCCATAGTTCATATTAATATCTAGTGGATTTAGGTAGTCCTTTGACTTTGCCGAAACTTTAATAACTTCTCCATTAAATTGTTTTACAAGGTTTGAATACTCGCCTTCAGGATCACAAATAATTACATCATCGTCTGTTACAAGAATTGCATTTGCCATTTCTCTCTTTGCTGAGAAAGATTTACCAGAACCTGGTGTTCCTAATATTAGTCCGTTAGGGTTCTTAAGTTTCTTCCTATCTGCCATAATCAAGTTTTGGCTAAGGGCGTTTAATCCATAGTACAAAGAATTTGCCGAATCAATAAATAGCTCTTCTGTTGTAAAAGGCATAAATACTGCCGTTGATGATGAAGTTAAAAATCTTTTTATTTCGACTTGATTAACTCCTAGAGGTAAGACAGAAACAAGTCCTTGCTCTTGTTGGTGAGATAATCTTTTTACCTGACAATTATGTCTATTTGCAATTGATGATATTTGAGCAATAGTATTTTCTAATTTTTGATTAGTCCTTGCAAAATTCATCATTACTATGGATACTACAAAGAGCCTTTCATCTCTATTTTGTAAGTCAGATAACATGGACTTAACATCAGCCCCAAAAGTATTTATATCTGATGGAATAATATCCATATCATATCCAGCACGAACTGCTTTCTTTTGTTCTTCGATTTTCATTCTATCCAGGTCTGTGTTTTTTCTCTTAATGAGTTTAATGGCTTCTGCTTGTTCAACTACATCTATATGAAAAGCTACATAAATATTGTCATCAATATCTAAAAACTCAGATAACATTCTGTCTGATATCTCACTTGCAAGTATTTGAAAATGACTTACTGCTCCAATGAATTTCCCAAATTTAAAATTATTTGCTGGTGCAAAATTAAAGATATTGGGAGTTATATGTGATTTTGTAGACTCTTTCTTCTTCAAATCTTTATATGAAAAATCAAAGCTCTTGTCGGGATTTAACATATCGTGAACAAGTCTTAGTCTTTCTTCGCCATCAAGGCTCTCTGCTCTTACTCCCATAGATTTAAAGTTAGATAAAATATCTACTTCAAGTCTATTTAACTTTGCTCTTGCTTGTTCTAGGTTATCGGCTTCTGTTGTAAAGGTTATATACTTCATCTTTTTAAGTCCGTTATTGCCCTTTGCAAGTTGAAGCTTTAGCATCTCCCTAAACTCTTTTCTTACATCGTCATAGAAATCTCCCTTATCAGCAATTTTAATTGCATCTTGTAAGTCCTTATTTCTTCCTAATTGATTTACATACGAAAGTTCAATATGGACACTTGGATCGAAAGAATTTAAAAAGTTGGCAAATTGGTTAAAGATTAAATCTCTATCTTCTTCCAATGCCAACTGGTAATTTATATCTTGAAATGAAATTGTCTTTGAATAATTTTTTTCATCTAACTGGCAAATGCCCTCTGGTAATATTCTTATATAAGGAATTGTATCCTCAACTGTAAATCTCTTTTTCTCTTTCTTTAAAAGTACACTTAGAAGACTATTTGTTGGATCTTTCTTTGTTTTTAGCCTTCTTACTTCCTTTCGGTCTTTTTTTAATTGTTTTTCCCTTAGATTTAAGTCGCTGATTTGCTTTTTTCTTTGCTTCAAGGTATTCCTCCTTTCTTATTCTCTTAGTTGGTTGATAAAACTTGTGAAGATAGAAAAATTTAAAATATTTTTCAAAAGTTAAGGTGTCTTTTTCATATAAGGTTATAAAAAAGATTGGCAGGGTTACTATTAGCATTACAATGATTGAAACATCATTAGGTAGATATTTCTTCATAAATAAATAGGTTGGTATGCCAATTAGTCCTGCCACAGAAAAACCTATAAGTTGTCTTTTCGTTAAGTTAAAGGCAACTTTTGTTTTTATCTTGTCCAAATCTTTTGGTATTGGTACATATGCCATTTTAATCTCCCTCTACTTCTTCTTTGGAAAGTTCAAGTATATGGTCATAATTTGATGTTGTTTCTTCTTCTAGGTAGCTAATTCTTTCTTCTAATTCTTCTTGTTTTTCTTCATTTTTGTCATTGTATTCTCCTTGATACATAACAAATTCATTGTGACATCTTCCGAGTCTATTTATTCTCCTCTTTAAGTTTCTAATCTCTTCATTTCTTTTCTTCTCTTTTAAGATTTCATAAGTTCCTCCCAATAAAATTCCAAGTCCCAATAAAGCACAATTTTTCTTTTTTAACATTTATTCCTCCTAGTGCGTATTCATAATACTTTTTGCAATTGTTCCACTCTTAAACATCATAAGTCCAAGTAGTAGAGCATATCCTAATATACTAAACAAGCTTGCGTGAATATCTGTAACCTGTACCGTTCTTATTAAAACGGTGTAGATACCTAAACATATCATCAAAAACAAACCTTGTAGTCCCAAGGCAAAAAGTCCCTTGATATAATTTGTTCCAATCTGACCCCATTCTTTATTTCCCATAGTCGCAAATGGTATGGATGATACTGATGAGTAGACATATATTTCAAACATACGCCCATATACTATTAAGGTAATAGTTAAAGATATACATTGAATTGCAATCCTAACAAGGCTAGTTTCGACTAATATCATTATTAATGCACCAACATCTTTTTCTTTTAATGTATCAACCATTGCAACTATTTGATCTCCTGAAACAGTGGCAGAAGTAGTGATTACCCCTGCCGCTTTGTTTACAAGATTTTGTGCCACATCAAAGACTGCCATTGAAAATTCAAAGGCATGGCTTGCAAGGTAGACTGCTATAAACATCTTTATAATGTATTTGAAAAACTCAAAAGTATCTGTATCATGCATATTATTCTTTTGCATAACCATATTTATGAGTTCAATACATAAAACTGCTGTTATGATAAGACCTGCTATTGGAACAATCACATTATCATTAATGTTTTTTATGAAGTTATATACTTCTCCATTCCAACCCATGGGTGTTTTCCCAACATCAGTTGCAATAACTCCTACCTTCTCATTTATATCTAAGAACATGGACTCAAGATTTGCTTTGATACCTCCGAGTAGCATATCCTTAAAAAATTCAGTTAGCTTGTCAAAGATACCAAACATAGATTTTCTCCTAATTTAAAACATTTGCAAGTAGTGGAATTAATTTAATACCGATTAGTACAATTCCTCCACCAGCCATAAGCTGCTTAATACCTTGAGATTTAGCACCAGGGTTATCATTACCATAACCTTCCATTAAGTTAATAACTCCCCACGCTCCTAAACCTGCACCAATTGCAGTTACAAGTGTCTTTAAAACTCCAACTCCAGCTGTAAAAAATTCCATATTATTCCTCCTCGTTTTCTTTCTCTTTATTTTCTATTTTGTTTAGTGATTTAACTATAAAGTTTTTGTAGACCTTATCTCCTTTTTTATTTTCTTTGAAATATCCAAAGACATGGATTAGATCTCCTTTTTCAAATTCTTTTACAATTTCTACCTTTTCTCCATATAATGAGCAATTTGTATATTCTTTGCCCTTTCCATATTTTTTAACAAGAGCAAAATTTGCTACTTGAACACTTTCTCCATCTTTTTCAAATTCTGAAAATTCAGCTTCCTTAACTAAATTTGCATTTATATTTATCATTTCTCTATCCATTAATTTCTTCTCCTTAATCTATAAATTCCAATTAAAAAAGCGACTGAATTTATATTTCAATCGCTAAATGTCTAATATATTAAATTATTTAAGTGGGGCTTCTTATCCTTACCATTTTTACCTCCTAATTTTGAGTATAAAAAAAGACGATAGAGTTTAATTATCTATCATCTCTTGCGTTCCTATTTAATTATTTGGCTCGACAAACTGGGATTGTCTAAAATAGTAAAGCCGTACCGCTTACTATTTTTTCTTTTACTGCTGAAACAGTATCTTTGATTGAATGCGTCATTAACTTGTTTCATTAAATCATATATATCCATTTGTACCACCATTTATAAAACTTTCTTTATTTTATCAACTTGTTCTTCTACTTCTTCCGGATAGTTTTTAACCATATCATCAAAATCAGCAATTTCACGTGCCTTTATTAACATTGATACTCTTTTGATTAAATCTTCATCTGTATATTTATAATAACTTAATACCTTATTTATAAAACCTGTTCCTAAATAATAAAGTGCAGCAATATCATAAGCAGGATCACCCATACCAGAGCCTTCAAAATCCACTATTCCAACTAATTCGTTATTATCGTTAAGAATATAATTCTCATACCATAAATCTCCGTGTATAAAATGATAATCATTAAATGTTAATAAATAGTTTTTATATTCATTAAACCAAGATAATATTTTTTCATAATTAGATTCACTTAAATATTCTTTTAATTCAATAACACTTTGTTCAGTTATTTCTAATTCATTTTTTATATATTCATCTTTATCAAAATCAACTCTTATTTCATATAATTCATCCATAAATTCAGCGAGTTTTTTAGCAATATTATCTAAATTAACTATTTCAATATGTTCTTTTCTAAAAGTATGTCCTTTAATCATTTTATAAATTAATGCGCCATTTGGATATTCTTCGCAAGGCTCAATCAATTCAATAATTCTTGGTATTTCCAACGATTTAACATTACTTATTTGATTAATTACGTTCACATATTTTTGATAGTTTTTATATGAATTTTGATTTACTCCATCAAGTAAAATATAATCATCATTTATAATATATGCCTTACTATTAAAGCCTTCATTTATGTATTTTCTACTTATAATATCCATCTTTGCACCTCATTCTTAATAACTAAATAGAGTCATAATAATAAACATTTTCTGGCAATTCTTGATTAGGCAATTTGAATGTTCTAATTTTAACAAACTTACCACCAATAATTGTCTAAAATAGTAAGGCCGTACCGCTTACTATTTTTTCTTTTACTGCTGAAACAGTATCTTTGATTGAATGCGTAGTTGTATCTATAACATTTAATTCATAGATTCCCAAATTGGAAAATTGCTCCCACATGGTTTCTACCAATTCGATATTTGTCTTTCGGTCTAACTTTGAGCGTTCAACAGCTCGCTTCAAGGTTTCTTCCTTACTTGCCCTTAAAATAATATAATGCACCTCATAATGTTCCCGAACAAGACTTTGCCACGGCTTTAAAAACCACGGTCCGATACCCTAACTTCCCGGAGAAGAAGCGAATACCAAACAACGGAGAGCATCAGAAATACATCCAGGAGGATCATTATCCGGCAATCATCTCACGAGAGACGTTCCGGGCAGTCCAGGAAATGCGTGAGAGCAGAAGCAACATCGAGCGTCATGCAGATGGTACGGTGACCAGAAAGGCCAGGAGGTACACTGGGAAGAAAGAGTAAATATTGGTTTAAAGAGTTTTATGACTCGAAATTTTTCTAACAGTTTTTCTGATTTAGGTAATCAATATATTCTTCGCTCCACTCACCAAGAGCATCGAGAACTTTCTCAAATTTTTTTCCGATACTGGTCAATGAATACTCTACTTTTGGAGGAATCTGGGAATATTCAATGCGTTGAATAAGTCCCTCCTCCTCTAAAGTTTTTAATTGCCTCGACAGAGTAGTATGTGTCATTTCGACAGGCATCCTCCGTTGCAGTTCATTAAACCGGATAGGTGCTTCCTGGGATAGAATATATAAGATATACATTGACCATTTTCCAGTCAGAACTTTTTGAGAAGTTACATATGGACATAATCCAAACAATTGTTTCTTTGCCATAATGGTATCCTTTCTGATAGTGGTATCATAAAATATCGTACTTGTGATTTTGCACTTACGATCGTATAATGTCAGTATACTTGAAATCGACATTCAAGTCAATTAAATGAAATCAATCAGAAAGGAAATGATTATTATGAAAGAAGTATATGAATTTTTAAAGAATTGTGGTACGTTTTATCTTGCAACGGAGGAGAATGGCCAGCCTCATGTCCGCCCGTTTGGCACAGTATGTGAGTTTGAAGGGAAATTATACATTGTAACAACCAATCAGAAAAAGGTATATCAGCAAATGTTGAAGAATGGAAAAGTGGAAATTTGCGGTATGAACAAGGGAAAATGGATACGTGTAGAGGGAACTGTAAAAGAGGACTTGCGTCGTGAGGCAAGAGTTGCAATGATGGAGGAAAATACCGCTGCGCTTAGCAGTATGTTTTCTGTGGATGATAATTTGATGACCGTATTGTACTTTGAGAATGGAACGGCAACGATTTATTCATCTACAGAGGATCCAAAAGTTATTACATTGTAGTTCCAAAGCTATTTGACAAGGATAAAAGAATGGATTTCACAAAATTTCATTGGACAAGAGAGCCGGATTTGCACAGGATAAATAAGGACTCCATTGAGATTATCACATTACATGTATATAATACAATAAAAAAGGAAACAAATCGAAAACTTCCGCTTTATTAAACTGAATACCCATTATGAGCACTGGTTAGCAATAACTGGTGCTTTTCTTTGGTTTTAGGTAAACGACCTATGATCCGGAATGTATTTTGGCTCCTTTTGCAGCAAAGTAATACCGTCAACAATTACATCATATCCACCACGAGCATATCGCTTCGCAGCTTCTAAAAACGCTTCAATGACAATCAAATTTTGCTCATTTGATTCTGGTAAATGCGGTGGTATTGCCCCTTTACTCAAATAATGATAAAAGTCATCTGTGTGCATATGCACAGACTTTTCCAAATCTGATTCTTTTGCAACAGCAGATGCCGTTGTAGTTTTTCCTGTCCCCGGCGCACCTGTGATTACAATAATTCTACCTTGATTTATCTATATTTTACCTCCACAAATTCCGATTTGTTGATAACTCATTATATCATAAATCTATTCACTGTATCATAAATCTATCCACTTTTCAATCTATATCACGCAATTAACTTGGAAAGGAACACCGCCGAGCAATGGGTTATCTCGGCGGTCACTCTTTTACTCGTTGTCCGCTCCATACGATACCGACGACGGAATTCCGTTATCATTTAGATTTTTCTCGATATCCTTCACCGGAAGTGAGGAAAAATACGCTTCTCTTCCCTCTTTTATTATAAGCTCGTGGCACGGCTTGTTTCCGGCGTTGTCGGGAATGCGCGCGTCCATTATGTTCACGGCTATCATCTCGGGAGTAATGGCGGCTCTCCCTCCGGCTTGACCTACGCACACCACCGCGTCGGGTCTGTATTGCTCCACCGCTTTTTTAAGAACCTCTCCTGCCTTTCCAAACACCGTCGGCACTTCGAGCTTTAAAATTTCCGCGCCTTGTATATCGTTTTAAGGGCAAGTAAAGAAGAAACTATGAAGCGAGCTATCGAACGCTCAAAGTTAGACAGAGAAACAAATATTGAATTAGTTGAAACAATGTGGAAGCAATTTTCCAATTTGGGAATCTATGAATTAAATGTTATAGATACAACTACGCATTCAATCAAAGATACTGTTTCCGCAGTACAAGAAAAAATCGCAAGTAAGCGCACCACTCTTGTGGAAGAAAGCGAACTTACTCATGTTGCGGCTCCTGATAATCCCACGAAAGAGTTTGAGAACCGGCAAGAGCGTTTTGGATTGTCAACACCTATTTGTACAATCTAAAATCGAACGTACTAATTTAAGATTAACTAATAATATCTATTTAATCTTAAATGTCTATATTTAACTGGTGGCAAGTAACCTAAGGATCCATGGATCCTTATGTTGTTGTACCAATAAACATACTCTGATAGTTCTAATTTTAGTTGATTTAAACTTCTAAATTCTTTCTGATAAACAAATTCTGTTTTCATTACCTTATTAAATGCTTCAGCTACAGCATTATCATATGGACTTCCTTTTTTGCTTAAGGATCTTTCTATTCCAAATACATCTAGGATTTTATCTATACTCTTGTTATCAAATTCTCTTCCTCTATCTGTATGGAATATTTTTATTTTATTTAATGGATATCTTATTGAGTAAATTGCTTCTTTTACTAATTCAGCACTTTTATTTTTCCCAGCTGCATATCCTATTATTTCCCTGTTGTGTAAATCGATTATTGCACAGATGTAGTTCCAGCTATTTCCTACTCTTACATAGGTTAAGTCACTTACACATGCTTCTAAAGATTCTCTATTATTAAAGTGTCTGTCTACTTTATTTGCTATTTTTTTGTTATTGCATTTACTTTTTTCTACCTTGTATTGTTTTACTGTATAGCTTGATACTAAGGCGTGCTTTTTCATTATTCTACATATTTTTCTTCTTGATACTACTATGTCTTGATTTTCTAGTTCTACTTTGATTTTTCTTGATCCATACGCGTTTTTACTTTTTCTGAATATTTCTTTGATTTTTTCTTCTAAAAGCTCTTCTGTTTTTAGGTTATTTTTGGATTCTTCTTTGTTTAGGTGATAGTATATTAAGCTTCTTGTTATTCCTAAAAACTTACACATTGCACTAATACTGTATTTGTCTCTATTTGAGATTATGAGCTTTACTTTTTGCCTAGTAGTAGTGCAGCTTGCTTTAAAATATCATTTTCCATTTCAAGCTGTTTTAGTTTTTTTCTTAGTCTGATTAATTCCTTTTCTTCTTCTGTTCTATTATCATCTATGTCGAAGGAGTTTGAGTTGTTGTACCTAGTTACCCATCCTCTTATTGTTGATGGTGCTATGTCGTATTCTTCTCCTAGTTTTTTATATGTGTAGTTTCCTTGGTTAAAGATTTCTACTATTTGCTTCTTAAAGTCGTCTTCGTAGTGTCTAGCCAATTTAAAATCCTCCTATGATTTCTTATTATTTATTGTATCATATATTCGATTTTAAATTGTACTATTTATTGTATCCATACCATTTTGCACTATATCGAGCAATGCAACAGTTAGATGCCGAAACTCGTGAAGTAATCCATCTGCGATTAGCCGGTGATTTCTCTTTCCGTGACATCGGTGACATTCTTGGGCACAGCGAAGTATGGGCTCGAGTGCGCTTTTATCGTGGTAAGGAAAAACTTGTAAAGATTATCGGAGGTGATAACAATGCGTGAAACCAATCTTGACTGCTGCGTAGTCAGGGATTTACTCCCATCCTATCTTGAAGAATTGACCGAGACAGAGACCTCTGCTATGGTCAGAGAACACATTGAGCATTGTGCGGCCTGCCGCCAGCTTGAAGAGGATATGCGCAGGCAGGTTCCTATTGAAAAAGCGCCACAGCGTGCACTTAGATTTTTAAAGCGTGTTAAACGCACTCGCTTAATAGCGGCAATTCTTTCCGCACTTGTTGCCCTGTTTTGTATAGGGTGGCTCTATGATTTGGAGTTTCATTATGCCAATACAGAAGCCGGTAGGCTGGAAGCGGTATGTGACTATATTCCTTCACCGGAAGGCAACACTATTTCCGGTGTGGAAGCAGGAACTCCGGTTCGTGCAGTCTCGTGGCAAACAATAGACAATCACCTGCTGATCTTTTTCGCAGCTGATAACGAGGAAAATGTTCATGGTGTTATGCATCTTTACTCTGTTAATCCTGTTCAAATTTTATTCCTCCTCTGTGACTTCCATAAAAAGTATATCCTATGCGTTCTTAAGCTAGCTGCTGTTAGTGCTTCTCATTGCACCCTGGTTATAAAAGCCATACTCACAAACCTCTTCACCAAAACTCTTTACATCTCTAATATAGAACTCTATCTAGCGAACTTTTAGAAAAGATATAAAACATCAGAGTATGGACAGTTGCGGATGTACTTCAGAAAAGATTAGATGTCTAAAAAGCTTGTAGTTAAAGCTTTTTAGACATCTAAATCTAGGTACTAAAACAATTCATCCAGTAAAATATAATATTTTATTTTCTCCCAATCAGGCTTGATCCCCAGTAAGTCAAAAAATAGCTCGACATACTGTTCTTCCCCGATATCCTCCCTGATCGAGCGGACGCAGAAGGCAATGTCATACCACTTGTCCGCCCTGCCGCTTCTCCCAAGATCAATAAAGCCACTTACTTTGCCATCTTTCACAAAGATGTTGCTGTCTCCCAGGTCGCCGTGGGAAAAGACAAGTTCCTCTTCGGGCTTTTCCGTCTTTAAAAAATCATACAGCTCGCGCGGATCTTTAAATGGAGTGTCTTCTTCCCAGTTTTCGCAATCCACATCGGCCAGATCGTTATTCAGTAAGTAATCCAATTCGGCTAAGCGGCTGTCTAAGCTATTCGTATAGGGACAATCCGATATGTCGATGGAGTGAAAGAGCCTGATGCACTCCGCATACAGCTCGATAATCTTTTCAGGGCTTTGTTCATCTTCATACTCTTCCGAGCAAAGGACGCCATCGGCCTCACTCATGAGCAGATTGCTCCAGCCATCATGCCGTTCAAAGTGCAGGACCTTTGGAACAGGCAGCTTTCCTTCCAGCCATAGCATCATGTCCTTTTCTCGTTCCACATCATAGGTGGTCCCTTTATACCGGCTGTCCGTCATTTTTAAATATAGGTTTTCATTTTCTCCCACCAGCTTATATACCTTAGCAGGAGACATTCCTTCCGTATCTTTTACGCAGCGGTATTTTTCGATCAGTTTTTTCAATTCCGGTGATATTCTCATTTTAGCCATTTATTATTTCCTTCCTCTTTTCTACAGTATTTAAAGATACCCCAAGAAGCTAATTATAACAAGACGAACTCCAATTCACTGTTCCTTGCATTCTAAAACCTTAAATACCAGAAAACAGCTTTTTCAAAGTTGTTTTCAAAGTTGGCGTATAACATAGTATCGACGGAGCCGATTTTGAAACCACAATTATGATAGAATTTACAAGCTATAAGGTTATTGTCCTGGGTTTCAAGCATTAGTCCATGCAAGTTTTTATGCTTTGCCCATTCTATAGATATATTGATAAGCGCGCTGCCTATGCCTTGCCCCCTGAAATCCTTACATACGGCGATATCTTCTATATAAGCGTACCGGTTCCAATATTTTCGCAGTTTAACTTTTCCGACGCATTTATCGTCTTGGTAGTAAAGATATATTATCTTATCAGTATTGTCAATATATTCAAGGCAATCTGCCTCCTCATCCTCTTCGTCTTGGTAGCTTTTTAAATATGGCGCTTCATAGAGTAATTCTGTAAAGGTCCAATTCTCGTTTTCATACCTCGGTATAATCTTACCTATCACCTCAAATGGTTCGCTGGGTTTATCGATATCTTTCAGGTGCCCTGCTTTCATTTCTGTAATCACTGTTCCCGCCTCTCTTCTATATCAGCGGCATATGTGCTATCCAGGCAGCCGGTTTTACCAGTGTATTTTTTATACATGTCCCTGGTATATTTTGTTATATTCCTATCATACTCCGGATAGGCATAATGAAGCCTTTCCGCCACCTCACCGGATACCGCCCTGAACAATTGATGGCATAGAAATAATGCTTCCCATATGTTTTCATAGGAATCCATCCGGTAGGTGGACAAAAGTTTCTCCCACAAATCCTCGGATATATACCTTTCAATAAACTTATAGTTCTTGCCTACACTTAATTTAAAGCCTGTTTCGATGCCGACCTTCCATGATATCATTCTCAGCAGCTCATGGCGAACAATCTGATTAAAATGATCAATAGCAAATAAAATTTCCTTACGGCACAATCCTTTAATAACATAAGGTGTTACATTCCAAAATTCATTGCAGCAATCATCATACTCCCTTGCGCTTGGCTTTCTTACATGATAATGATAAAAGTCATCTGTGTGCATATGCACAGACTTTTCCAAATCTGATTCTTTTGCAACAGCAGATGCCGTTGTAGTTTTTCCTGTCCCCGGCGCACCTGTGATTACAATAATTCTACCTTGATTCATCTATATTTTACCTCCACAACTTCCGATTCTATTATATCACATAGTCTACTATTTTAAAATAGCCCCTCGCCCATGTAAACTCTTACAGTAATTATTACAATCTTGTTATCACTGTATTACCATTTATCTTAGCTTTACCCTTTCGTGTAATATACTTTTCAATATCAAAACCATTTCTCCCATCATAATCTTCCAATAACTTGTAATTCTTATGTTTTGTAATATCAAATTTATCAGATAAGAAAGGTCTTACTCCTCTTAGTTGGTATATGCACTTACCACCGTCCATTACAGTTATTTCATCTTGACTCATAAGTTCCTTACCAGTTTTTTGGTAATTTAGACCAAAAGATTTTTGATTTGACCTTGTTTCTGATGTGTTATATAGGTCTATGGTTTCTTTTCCTAAGGTTTCTGATAACTCTTTTACTGTTGTTTTTTCTTTTCCTCCTAGAAAGAGTGTTGAGTCACAGTTACCAACTATAGTATCTGCATGGTCTTTGTAAATTGCTTTTAATTGAGATTGTGCTTGCAGTATTATACTTGCTGATATTTCTCTTGAACGAATTGTTGCAATCAATTTTTCAAATTTTGGAATTAAGCCTATATTGGCAAACTCATCAAGTAGACATCTTACATGAACAGGAAGTCTTCCACCATAAACATCATCTGCCTTATCACATAGTAGATTAAATAATTGGGAATACATTATTGAGACTACAAAGTTAAAAGTATCATCTGTATCTGATATTATTACGAACAAGGCAGTTTTCCTATCTCCAATTTTATCAAGCTCTAGTTCATCTTCGCTCATTAGTTCTCTAAGCTCTCTTATATCAAAAGGTGCTAGTCTTGCTCCACAAGATATTAGAATTGACTTGGCAGTTTTTCCTGCTGCTAGCTTATATTTCTTATATTGCTTAACTGCAAAATGACTTGGGTCTTTCTTTTCAAGAGCTTCAAAGAGCCTATCAATTGGGTTCATATAGGTTTCGTCATCTTCTCTAACTTCACTTGCGTCAATCATATCCAAAAGTGTCTTAAAGTTCTTTTCTTCTTCTGGTGCTTCATAATAGATATAACCGATAAGGGCAGTGTAATATAACTTCTCAGCCTTTACCCAGAAATCTTCTCCTGCCTTTTCTCCATCTCCCTTGGTGTTGGCAATAATTGTTTGAACAAGCTTTAAAATATCTTTTTCACTTCTCAAATATGCAAATGGATTGTATTTCATAGACTTTTTGAAGTTTATTGTGTTTAAAATCTTTATATCATATCCATTTTCATAAAGCATTTTTCCACACTCTAACACAAGTGTGCCTTTAGGGTCTGTTACTACATAGGAAGAGTGCATTTGCATTAGATTTGGCTTTACATAAAATCTTGTCTTACCTGATCCAGAACCACCTATTACTAATACATTTTTATTTCTAGCGTATTTAGGGTTTTTAGGTCTTGAGTTCATTGTTAGTCTTTCAGTATTAGTTATTAGTACATTGTTTTCAAACTTAGGGTCAATGTATGGAGCAATATCCTTGCTTTCTCCCCATCTTGCAGATCCATACTCTTTACCTTGCCTATATTTCTTTTTATTTTTTCCTTTGCTATAAACAATTAGCTTAACAAGACCAGCAACTGAAATACCTACTAACAAGTCCCTTGGATTAATACTTGGTATATAAGATAAAGTTCCTATATCAGAAATTCCCACCATTATTCTATCAATAATATCTCCTCCAACATAAGAATTTATGTGCTTAGAAAAAATATTTCCAATGTAGAAGAATGATAGATAAGGAATGTTTGCTAATATAAATTTCTTTGGGTTGTCTATTTTAATTAGGTTTTTAATATCAGAAAGAATGGCTTCTAATACCTTATTCATCGTAGAAACCTTCGCTATCTAATAAAATTAGTAGGTAGTGTCTTCCCTTTGGTGTTATAAATGTTTGTATTCCTACAAGTGTACCTAGTGGATCAACCCATTCCTTGACTTCAAAATATCCCTTGTTCTTATCTGCATAAGGTAAAAGTTTCTTTTTCTTATCTCTATAAATTAATCCCTTATCCATTAAAAAACTTATAAATTGATTTTGTGGTATTCCTAACTCTTTAGCAGTGTTTCTAAAGTTTGTAAGTAGATTATAATCTACTAATTTGTCATAATAGTCTGCCTTTGGTCTTAATACTTCAATTTCTTCTTCTCTTTCGGCAATAATTCTATTGGCTACAAGAATTGCATCTGCAAGTAGCTCTTCGTTAGTTTTCTTTTCTTGACCAGCTATATATCCTCCATTTTTTCTAATACTTGGTAAGACTTCTCTAGTTACCCAAGCTTTGAACATTTTTGCTTGTGGTAGTTTTGATGAGAGGATAAGTGAATACAATCCTGATTCGTTAATTATTGAAATATTCTGTATTCCTCCAGGGGTGTTCCATTTCGTTACACCCTTATCTTCTTCATCTACATGGTCATAAACAGCTTTTCTTGGATTAACATATCCTAACATAGTTGCTACTTCATTTGCTATAAAGAAAAACTCACCGTCTTTTTCTATAACAGTGAGTTTCCCAAAATTCTTATTTTCAAATGTTTTTAAATTACTTATCATAAGCTTTGCTCCTTATGTTTATTTTTAACTTTATCTTTGCTGATGGTGTCCTTAGCCATATCTTTAAACTTATTTATTGTCTTTGTTATTGAATCTTTTCTATCGGCCTTTCTTTCAGAAATCTTAACTGCTTTTTTAAAGGCGTGTTCCATTACCTTTATATCCTTAGATTGAAAAAACACAGAGTGGTTACCAGTTTCCTTATCTTTCATAACAGAAAACTTCACTCCGTGTTTATTTAAAATTTTCTTTAATTCTTTTAACTCAGGATCCTTTAGATTAATTTCTTCTAACTGTCCCTTTTTAACCATATCCTTTAGCTTTACTTCTTCTCCGTTATTTTTTATTACATTTTTCAAGCCTCCTTGTTCTTCTATTTGCTTGTGTACTTTCTTTAAGGCATCAAGAATTGCTTTACTTGTTGCTTTTGCAAGTCTTACTTCAAGATTAAGACTCGACCTTGATACTTCTTCATTAATCATCTATTCCACCTCCATATAAAAGTAACTCTTTGTATTTTCTTAACTTCTCTTGATGGATTTTTCTTCTAAAATCTTCTCCCGTAACTTTAACTGGTATTGTCATTTCAAGTATTCTTGAATATATCCTCTGATACTCAAGGTCAATATTAGGATTTTGAATAATTTCCAATGATAAGTTTGTAGTAAAAATTGTCGGCCTACCCTTTAAGTATCTTGAGTTTATAATGTTATATACTTGCTCTCTTGCATAAGATGTATCCCTTTCAATTCCAAGGTCATCTAATATTAACAATGGAATATTAGATAGGTTATTGATAATTTCATTTGAATCTAGCTTAAATGCAGATTTTTGTATTTGATTTATAACCTGAGATAAATTCATAATCTTAACTTTAACTTGCTCTCTTTCAATTAATTCATTTGCAATTGAACAAGCAAGATAAGTCTTTCCACTGCCAACATCTCCATAAAATAAAAGTCCAACATTGTCTTTCTTCATTTGTTCAAAGCTTTTGGCATAGTTGTAAGCAACCTTATAGGCTTGACCTTTTTCATTTAAGTATTTCTCAAAAGTATATTGATGTTGGAGTGGCGATGAGAAGCAATCTCTTTTCAATAACGATATTTTCATCAGTCTTTCTCTTTCTTCATTTTCCTCATCTCTTTTTATTTCACATTCACATTTAATTCTGGGAATAAACTTTGTAAATCCAAGGTCAAGTAATTCTCCATCGACTCTTTTACCACATACCTTACAATAAATATGTCCATTTCTTTCAATATCATTTTCTCTTAATACAAAATTTTTTAAGCTTGTCATAAACTCTCTCCTATATCATAATTCATTTTTCTTGTTGATTTGTCATTAATGCTTTTTGCCTGATCATTAAGATACCAATTAATTATCGTTGCCTTGTGGTCTTGATATTCTCTGTTATTTGCTTTCATATATGACGATAATCTATCAATGTATTCATTAATTCTACTTCCTAACTCATTTGTTAAGTCCTTATATTCTTCATCAGTCAAAAATATATTTTTATATATTCCATAAGGTTTTTGCCCTTTACTAAAATCATTATTTCTTAACTCATTATTACTAATATTGTTATAGTTACCTTCCGATTTTCGAAAATCTTGACTTTCGATATTCGAATCTCTTGAATTTCGATTATCGAACTTCTGGAATTTTGTTTTTCGAACTTCTTGATTTTTTAATTCCATATTATTAAATATGCTCATAAAGTCTTTAACATAAATTCTGTTAGGCTTTCCAAGTCCTTGTCTTTTCTTTTCAATCAGTCCTATTCCTGATTTAATATCAAGTTCAGCTATTAATTTATTTGCTTTTTCACTTGCACAATTAAATTGATCTTTTATACTTTCAATTGTGTAGTAAATAAAGACTTTTCCATCTTCATCTATCCATCCATTTTTATATGAGAGACCCATTCGATTAAGCATATATGAATACAAAACTTTAGCTTCAATAGAAATGCTCTCAAAAATCTCATCTTCCATTAATACCATAGGTAACCTAATGAAGTTATACATTTCAGATTGCCTATTATAAAAATAATCAAAATTCATCCCTGCCTCCTTTCTTTGAAATAAAAAAAGAGCAGCCTTATTTAAGCTACTCTTGTAGAAAGTATAAAATGGGTTTTATCTTATTATATTTTTCTTTGTGTCTCCTCATACCAGTTGCAAAACTACTCTTACGTCCATATAGTTTTTTTGAGTCTTTTTGACGTATCCTTCTTCATCTTTATCGAAGACAAAATGCTTATAAAACTGCTTAAAATGCAGGATTTCTATATTTACATCTTTTGTATCAACGCTATAGTCTCCACATGTTTTGAGATGAGGGGATAGCTGTCAAAAATTAGTCACTTGAACATTATTGTCTTTGAGGGAAGATATCCACTGAGGGCTTGCGTATGTGGGAACATATCCATAGACTTCGCTGTTTTTTGAAAACCGAGGTATACTGTTAATTCTTAGTAACCAATGCTCTAAATAACGTTACTCTTCTATTCACTAATGTAATTCAACAATCTTTCTAAAATATCATGTGTAACTTTTAAGTTGTATTGTTCAAGAAGGTGACTTCGCAAATCTATAACTAACAGTAAGGAATTTTTATAGGCTTCAAATAATTCTACCTTATCTAATCGAGCAGTGGTCTTTGCAAACTTTTTATAATTTTCAAGGCTAATTTCTTTTTCAAGGTTCTTACTCATATTTAGCCAATTATCCGCATTTTTTTCTACCATACGTATAAGTTGTAGTATATTTTTTTGAAGCTGTGATAAGAGTTCTAAAGAACGAGCATATTCTCCTCTTTTTAGAACATTGATTCCCATCAACCATAGATTAGAGAAATCACACAACAAGAAATTAGCATTTTCTTCAGTAAGTCTATTTGGTCTTGCACCACTTATCTCTAATAAATAATTTTCTAATTGCCCTGTTTCATCGTAAATAAGCATATCCTTCATATCAGGAATATAACCTGAATCTTTAAACGAGGGGATTATGTTCATATCTTTTTCAGAAAGGAAATGAAATTCCCCACGTATAAGATTATCAAAAATAACTACCTCTGTTCCATACTCATTTTTATAAAGCATCAAGTACGGAGCTACGTCAAACAACCAGTTGGATGAATCAAAGTTCGAGGTTATGCTATCTTTCAAAAATATATAGAACTCTATATCCGAGTATTGGTCACCTTCTCCTTTGGTAAACGATCCATACATCATACAAGCTGTAATTCGTTCATCTGACTCAGTAAGATTCTTAACATTTGCAATTAATTCTTTTTGTTTTAACATTTCTTCACCCTTTCATCTAAATATCTTTTAGTTATTGTGGCAACTCAAAATCTCTATAGACATAAATTGATATTTTTCGTACAAATATTATTGCAAAAAGCATCATCATGCTCCACAAACAATAGTGTAGGACAATATTCTAAAATCATTTTTTCAATTTGGATACGTGAAAAAATATCAATATAGTTCAATGGCTCATCCCATATATACAAATGTGCACTTTCACACAGGCTTTTAGCAATTAGTACTTTCTTTTTCTGACCAGCACTAAAATCCTCCACGTTCTTATCAAACTGTTCTCTATTAAAATCCAGTTTACGAAGAATCGTTTTAAATAAAGTTTCGTCAATCTTATTATTATAGGCAAACTCAGATAGATTACCTTTTAAATATGAAGTATCTTGCGAAATATAAGAAATTTTTAGTCCACTTGCTAAAATAAAATTTCCGGTAAATTTAATATCATCTCCATTAATCAATTTTAGGATACTAGACTTACCACTCCCATTTTTTCCGATAATGGCAACTCTATCACCAATATTGATTCTGAAATTAAGATTACTGCATACTTCTTTATCTCCATAAGACAATGATAAATCATTCGCTTCTATTAGGCACTCTTTGTGAAATTCAAGTGGCGAAATTTTTAAGTCGTCATATTGTTCGATATTGTGGAGCAGCTCTGATTTTTGTGAAACAGCTTCCTGATGTCTTGACTCAATATTTTTGGCACGTTTCATCGCTTTTGCAGCTTTATGTCCAACATAGCCCTTATCCAGTTTTGAGCCAGAATTTGTTGTTCCATATTTACTTTTTTCTACTTTATTTGACCAATTTGAACTACGTTTTGCTGCATAAGACAACCTTCCTATTTCTTTAAGGAGTTTCTTGTTTTCCGCCAGTTCAAAATTATCTTGTAACGCTTTGTTTTCCCACCAAGAAGTAAAGTTTCCTTTTTGGATTTCGATATTCGTTTTATTGATAGATAGTATATGGTCAACACATTGATCAAGTAGACTCCTATCATGAGATACCAAAATAAACCCCTTCTTGCGTTTCAAATAGTTTTGCACTACATTACGTGCATCGAGGTCAAGATGGTTTGTAGGTTCATCAATAAGCAGGAAACAACTCGTTGTAAGGAATAAAGATGCAAGAAGGACCTTTGTCTGCTCACCATTTGACAGTGTATTAAACGGACGATATAAAACATCTTCTTGAACATCAAGCAATGATATTTCACGAAAAATCTCCCAATCCATACATTCCGTACAAATACTCTTCATTACTTCAATTGTATATAGACTCTTATCTTCCACATCGTAAGGAAAACACTCAAACTTAACTGTAGAACTTATATTGCCGGAATACGCATATTTGCCAAGCAATAAATTTAAGAAAGTAGTTTTTCCGCGTCCGTTTCTTCCAATAAAACCGAGTTTCCAATCTGTATCTATCTGAAAACTTACATTTTCAAAAATATTGTCATAACTTCCTTCATATGAAAAAGTTAGATTTGAAACATTTATTAAAGACATGTATTTCTTCCTCCTTTACATTATAAAAATTTTATAAGCAAAGTTGGTTTTCGGCATTAATTACTCTACAATGTTATCCAACTCTGCATGGATTTTGTCATGGATGGCATAGTGTTATTGTCTATCACATTTATCTTCCTTTCTTTTACAAATATTAAAAGCCGCAAGAAAGTAAATTCTTACGGCTCAAAAACAAATACTATTATTACCTTTTGTAATATATAAGGTTACTGTAATGTATTATTGAGTGTCGAATACTTAACTTTCTTGCAATTTGCACAACAAAACAATCGGTTCTATATCCGTTTCTTTAAATATCTTATTATGCATCATATAATTAGCAAGAAAAGTTATACATTCTTCCACCTCCAAGTCTTTTTATTATATCATATTATCTTCAAAAATCCAATATAATTTTTCTGCTTTTGTGATTTTTCTGTTTTTTTCTAAAGATTACAACTCTATATCAATTCTGACTTTTGACTTGAATTTATCGTGAGTTTATCTTCATATTATCACAACTTTTTCATATTTCCATTTCGAAGCCAGATTTAAAGGATATGACGAAGTGGGCTTCATAGACTGTAACGTTCTGAATTATCTTCCTAACTAGCTTATCGTCATATTCTAAGGTGCGGAATTTGTTCTTGCGGATAAATTCAATCAATTCATTGATTCGCTCGTTCTCTCCACTGAGGGAGGCATCTTCTACTAGAAGGGTCTGGCGCTTATCTCGCAGTTCATCAATCTCGGCTGCTAGATATTCATAGTCTTGCCCCTTTTTAGCCAGCTTGATGAGTTCTTTTTGTTTTTCTTCTAGCAAGTTATTAATCTCTGAAATTTGGTATTCTGTCGTTTCTCCAATCACGGCATGAATATTTTCTTCCAGTGTTTTTATCATGTTATTGCCACCTGCAAGCAGCTTATTAATTGCGATCATCACAGCTCCATAGAGTTCATCTTCTTTTACGGTTCGGTTCTTACAAACCTCCGGTCCTTGCTCGATTCTAGTCACGCATCGCCAGACAAATTCTTTTCTGCCATGAATATTCCAATATGTTCTCCTATAAATATCGCCACAATCTCCACAGAAGGTAATGGCACTTAAAGCGTACTTACTACTATAAATTCGTTTGTTCTTGCCTTCTCCTGTGTAGATATTGCTTCTTCGATGAATTTCCTCCTGCACCTGCAAGAATAATTCCTTGGGAATAATCGATTCATGGCTATTTTCAACATAATATTGGGGAACATGCCCTTCATTTTTCACTCGTTTCTTGGTCAGAAAATCTACTGTGACAGTCTTTTGAAGAAGGGCATCTCCGATGTATTTTTCATTTTGAAGGATCTTCTTAACTGATTCTGGTCGCCATCTTGGTTTTCCTGCTGCGGTTAAAATACCATCCTTTTCAAGACCTCGACCAATACCCACTAGACTCTGACCTTCAAGGTACTCTCGGTAGATGCGTTTGATAATCTCAGCTTCTTCGGGAACAATGATTAAATTTCCATCTTCATCTTTGGTGTAGCCCATAAATCGCTTATGGTTGACCTGCACCTTTCCTTGTTGGTATCGGTACTGTAGACCAAGCTTAACGTTTTGAGAAAGGCTCTGGCTTTCCTGTTGTGCTAGAGATGCCATAATAGTCAGCAAAACCTCACC